>NZ_JBGSLK010000015.1:0-86669 GCF_041740695.1 Haliscomenobacter sp.
GACCCTGGAGGTCTCTATTTTTAGGGAAGGATTGAGCGTCTTGACCAAAAAGTGTTTTTCCCTCCTTGAATTTTTAAGGCATGTCTTTAGCTTGTTAAAACCGCAAAGGAAGCCTTTTTGTAAAAATGTCCAGTAGTATGACCTCAAGCATACAAAGAGTTATTAATTATTGGAGGACGGAATATTTTTTACATTTTTAATTCTTATTCGAATGTAGGTAATACTTACTCCAATGAATTGATGGTTCGATCTAAACTCTTTCTAAAAGAAAATTTAGAAGCAGTAGGTATTTATGAAGGGGATGAAATTTGTATGGCTCAAGGTGATTATCAGTTTTACTTTTTTATAAAAAGCACTGAAGGAGATAATCCTCCTGTTTATGCTATTTGTCAAGGGATGTTATTTCGAGACTACTTTACAAAAAGCTTGACGGACATGGTTGATGTATTCATTAAATCGTATGTTTTGATCATAGTTTTGAAGTTGTTAAACTGAAGATTTTATGGCTAACTAAATGACCAGCGCCAATCCATAGCTATACAGCTCAAAAGATATCACAAGTAGCTAATGCCAACAGTTTAATGATTAGTAGATGGATAAAATGGCTGTAAAAATTTTATCACTTCGCCTCCCCCAAACTCAAAATCTTCAACCCCTCCGCCGTCAAACTCACTCCCTTCTGCTTTGGCTTGAACACAACCTCCACCAGCTCACCCGGCAAGAGATCAAAATAATTGTCCGTAAAAAAGCCATCCACCTCATCCCCAAAGTCCAGGAAAACATTTTTGGCCAATTGGCTGGCCCGCAGGCGGATCAAGAAACCCTCCTTGTCGGGAAACACCTGTTTTTCGATGGCTGGCGCGCTGGGCAATTCCAGCACTTTGGCACTGACCAGGTAGACCGGATTGTGGAATACCCGGCGGCCCTGGCTGTACAAATCAACCAGTAGTACCGTTTTTTTGGCCGTATTTGAATCACAAATTTCCGTCAAGGGCAATTCCAGGGCCTGAAGCGCGGTGTTTTGGGGCAACTGTAGGCTGGTGTCTTTTTTCCACAAGGTTTCTCCATTAAAATCGATCAGGCGCAGGCGCAATTCTCCTTCCCGTTCGCCCAACTCATCCGAAATGATGCTGAGTCTTAGCTTCCCATCCTTGACCAAAGCAGCGGTGATGGTGGGTTCAAAAGCTTTTTTGATGAAATAATGCAAAGCCTTCCAGCGCTGGTAATAATCCATACCCGACCAGGAGGCCACTGGCCACACGTCGTTGATTTGCCAGTACAAGGAGCCCATACAGTAAGGCATGCTGGCCCGATGCGCCTCAACGGCCATTTTGATGCCCTCGGCCTGGAGCAATTGCCCCACGTACAAAAAGTGCTCAAAATTGGCGGGCACCCGATAGTTCTGCTGCATGTAACTGCGGATGCGCAAATTGCCGATGCCGCTGCGTTGGTGGGCGGCCATGACGGGAGATTCGATGTTCCAATCTTCGGGCAAGGCGTAGGTTTTGACCGTTTTAAATTCCGGGAAAGACTGGAAGCCGTATTCACTCATGAAACGCCCAATGTTGTCGTAATAGGCGCTGAAGGGATGCTCCGAATGCCAAACGCCCCAGTAATGGATGTCGCCATTGGGGGTATGGCTGTTCGCGTGTCTACCCGGCACATTGTAGGGCGAGGAGGGCCAGTAAAACATACCCGCGTGATTGGCACCGACGATGGTGGGTAGTAGTTTGTGAAAAATGGTATCGTAAGCCTGCCAAATCTCCCGGCGTTGCGCCATGGTGTAGAGTTGTTTCCAGCCCCAGCCCATAAATTCGTTGTATTGCGCCCAGGCCACGTCAATTTCGTTGTTGCCACACCAGATGGCCATACAAGGGTGATTGCGCAGGCGTTTGACGTTGTACACCGCCTCCTCCTCCACGTTGCGCAGGAACTCGGGATCGCCGGGGTACATGCTGCACGCAAACATGAAGTCTTGCCAAACCAGTACCCCTTGCTCGTTGCAGAGCTCATAAAAAATGTCGTTTTCATAAAAACCTCCCCCCCAAACCCGCAGCATGTTCATGTTGGCATCCACGGTGGAACGGATCAGGTTTTGGTACTGCTTTTTGCTCACCCGCGGGATGAACATGTCGTTGGGGATGTAGTTAGCGCCTTTAGCAAAAACGGCCCGACCGTTGAGTTCGAAGTAAAAGGAACTGCCTTTTTTATCGGGTTCCTGCACAATTTTGATGGTGCGAAGCCCAATTTTTCGCGAAATTTCATTGATGGGTTTGCGCTGATAGGACAATCGCGCCGTGAGTTTGTACAAGTGGGGTTTGCCCAAATCATGCGTCCACCAGCGGATGGGGTCGTAAATCTCCAGCGGTAGGTGGAATTCATTTTTGCCCTTCAACAGCGCTACTTCCTGAGTCGCCAGCAAGGTGTCGCCCTGATAAATTTGGATCAATCCCTCGTGCTCCACCAGCGACTCCACCTCGCAACGCGCAGTGAGTTGCGCTTTTTCATCACTCAAACTATCTTGCTGAAAATACACATCCGTCAAACGCGCCTTGTTCCAGCCCATCAGCCGAATGGGGCGGTAAATGCCGCTACTGACCAGGCGTGGGCCCCAGTCCCAACCAAAGTGATAACCGGGTTTGCGCAAAAAAACGCTCACTTTTTTGTCCCCCAGGCCACCCCGTTCGGATTGGTCGTTGGTGGCCGGAAGTCCGTATTTGTTTTTGCTTAAAGCCTGTAATCCGACCGTAATGGGGGAATGGAAGAAGATGCGCAGTTGATTTTCTCCAACTTTGAGCCAGGGTTTGACCTCCTTTTCGTAAGCCACAAAAAAATTATCCGCCAAAATCAGCAATTGCCCATTGAGGTACACATCGGCATAGGTGTCCAGCCCCAAACATTGTAAAGTGATGGCCTCAAAATCCAGAAAATCTTCCTCAATCGTGAAGCGACAGCGGTATTCCCAATCGGCTTTGTCCACCCATTGTACTTCCTCTTCCTGCATGCGGAAATAGGGATCGGGGATTTTTCCGTTCTGCATCAAATCGGTATGCACCGTGCCGGGTACAGTAGCTGGCATCCAGCTGCCTTTGTTGGCTTGTCGAAAAGTCCAGTTGTCCTTGAGTTCTATCATAGCGCTGTTGGGTTGCGTTTGGCATCCCAATAGTGCACTCAGCAAGGCCATCAGGATGAGGAATGAAAAAAAGCGCATCCAAATCTAGTTGTGTGAACTGCGAATATAAGAAAAGTGAGCAAGGTGGGGGAAAATTGATGGTAGCGTTGGTGATCACCAAGTACAACGCCAAATTCAACCCCTAAACTTTTGGGAAAACCTTAACCCTCCCTCCCTAAACTACTCCCCCAAAAAATACGTTTATTTAAAAATCGTCAAAAGCGAGCATAATTCCTAAAATCCCGCCAAGTGGGGGATTTCTTATTTATCTTAGTTGCGTTAGTTTTACCTTCATCAAGGATCTATCCAAAAAAGCGACACATGAACACCAAAAAAAGTGTATTTTTTACTGCTCTATGTTTTCCGATAGTGCTTTTGTTGTGCAGCAGCGATGTAAGCAAGGCACCTGTCGATGATCGTTACGATCGTATTTTGCATACCGTTGGTCAATTATTGGAACAAGGGCATTATAGCCCGCAGGCGCTCAATGACCAATTTTCTAACAAAATTTACAAAACTTACCTGAAGGAACTTGACCCGGAAAAGGTCATCTTCTTGCAATCCGACCTGAAAGAATTCAGCAAGTACAATACCTTGATCGATGATGAAATCCGCCAAACTCCCGTCGAGTTTTTTTACAAGGTCAACGAACGGTACAAGCAACGGCTCAATGAAATCAAGACCAATTTGCCCAATCTGGCCAAAAAAGCCTTCGATTTTACTGAAGATGACAGCATCGTAAACGATTACGACAAAAGGGCTTTTGCCAACAATGCCAAAGCACAACAGGAGCAGTGGCAGAAAAAGGTAAAGTTCATGGCCCTGGAAAAATTCATCGACCTGCAAGACCAAAGGGACAAAGCAACAGCGGAAACCCCCAAGGAAACCGACGAGGCACTGGAAGCACAGGCCCGTGAATTTGCCAAAACCACCCTGGATAAATCACTGGATCGACTGATCAATAAAACCAGCGACGACGATCGTTTTAGCATGTTTGTCACCACCATCACCAACACGATGGATCCACATACCGACTTTTTTATGCCCGTAGAAAAAAGAAGTTGGGACGAACGCCTTTCGGGTAAATTTTATGGCATCGGTGCCGTGATTGGGCAAGAAAATGGTTACCTCCAGATTGCGACCGTATCCCAAGGTGGTCCCGCATGGAAAACGACCGAAGTCAACGACGGCGACCTCATCCTGAAAATTGGGGAAGGTGACAAAGCGCCCGTGGACGTAGCGGGTTATGACATTCCCGATGGCGTCAAACTGATTCGGGGCGACAAAGGCACTACCGTGAAGCTCACCCTCAAAAAAGTAGATGGAACCATCAAAGTGGTGCCCATCGTGCGGGAAGAGCTGAAATTGGAAGAAACTTTTGCCAAAGCTTGTACCATCAAAGACGGCAATCAAAAAACGGGCTACATCTACCTGCCCAAGTTTTATACCCCGATGGGTGACGAAGGTGGCCGCAGTTGCGCCGCTGATGTGGCCAAAGAAGTGATGAAACTGCAGGCTGAAAACGTGGATGGCATCATCATCGACCTGCGCGACAATGGTGGCGGTAGCTTGTCCGAAGTGGTAGATATGGTTGGTTTGTTTATCCCAGATGGCCCCGTAGTACAAATAAAAAACGGCGATGGCCGTTCTTCCTTCCTGCCGGATGAAGACAACGGAAAGGTACTGTACAGCGGCCCACTAGTGGTCATGGTCAACGAATTCAGCGCCTCGGCCTCCGAAATTTTTGCCGCAGCCATCCAGGATTACCAGCGGGGGATCATTGTAGGCAGTACTTCCACTTACGGCAAGGGGACCGTACAACGCCCCATCCCGTTGAGCCGCCTGACCAGAGATGCAAACACCGATTTGGGTACTGTACACTTGACCATCCAGAAATATTACCGCGTCAATGGTGCTTCTACGCAGTTGAAAGGAGTCGTACCCGATCTGGTGTTGCCAGGTTACTACGAGTCTTACAAATTCAGAGAGAAAGACAATGAGACTGCCTTGGCCTGGGATGAAATCAAAAAATTGAGCTACAAGCCCTGGGCAAAAACGCCCAACATGGATGTGTTGCGCCAACGGTTCAACAATCGCATCGACAGCACGGGTTTGGTTCAAAAGGTGCAACAGAATTCCGCTTGGTTGTCCGCTCAGCAGGATGCAGCCATGGATTTGAACCTGGATAAATACAAGGAAAAAGAGAAAGCCGTCGGAGCCAGAGCCAAGCAGGCCCGAGAGTTGTTCGTGATGAGCAAAGAAATGGACGTGGCCCGAGTAGGGGAAGATCCCAGCGCTTCGGCAAGCAGCGCGACTTTTAATACCCGCTGGGTGAATTTCCTGAAAAAAGACCGCTACTTGTATGAAGCAACCAAGGTAGTGGGGGATGTTGTGGAATTGACCGGTGGGAAATCACCGCTGACGATGAAGAATGATCGGTAGAATAGTAATATAAACGTGAGTTTTTTACGAAATGGGTAACAATGGGCAACTTCTGAGAAGTTGTCCATTGTTTTATCAATGCAATTGATCCGAGATTGAGCTAAATAATAACGTATTAAACCAATTACTTTCTTTTTATTTGTGGAAACTAAACCAATGAAACTTATGGTAATATTGAATTGGTCAAGGCTTATGGCTGGGTAAGTTCGAGGGTAAAAGTGGAGCTGCGATTGGAATTGTTTGAAACCGATACAATGGGTGAGCTGCTGGATACCAATTTAGTTATTTACAGCATCCCTATCTTTGCTCAATTTGAAAAAAGTATTCGTTAAATGTCATACAACCTCCACTACCTCATTCGCCGCACCCACCGCTACCTCGGCCTCTTCCTCGGCATCCAGTTCCTGCTTTGGACCATCGGCGGCCTCTACTTCAGTTGGTCCGATATGGACTACATTCACGGGGATTACCAGCGGAAGGCACCGCCTATGTTGCAGGTGCGGGATAGTTTGGCTTCGCCCAATCTGGTACTGAAAAACCTGGCGACCCGGCACCCCGTTGATCAAGTTGCCAGCATTCAGCTCATCGATGTTCTGGGCAAGCCCTGTTACCGAGTGGAGATTGTGCATGGCATGCACCACAAGCTATTCTTCCTGGCCGATGCAGTCACGGGTGCAATCCGCCCCGCATTGAGCAAAAAAGAAGCGGTAGCGATGGCGACCCAGCAATTCAACGGAGCGCCCAAAGTCACCAAAATCCAGTACATCACCACGACTGATGGCCACCACGAATACCGCGAAAGCCCCCTGCCTGCTTACGCCATTCGTTTTGATCATCCGAGTCGCACCACCGTGTATGTGGCGACGGAATTGGGTGCAGTGACCAAGTTCCGCAATGAAAAGTGGCGCATCTTTGACTTTTTGTGGATGTTGCACACGATGGATTACCAGTCGCGGGACAACCTGGGCAATGTGCTGCTGCGGGTGTTTTCGATCATGGGTTTGTGTACGATTGCTTCGGGCTTTTTGTTGTTTTGGTTGAGCCGGAAAAAGATACGATAACTTCTGAGGTGATCCTACGGTGTCATAGGTGGTGAAATAGCGTAGTTTTTCTTTTTCACCACCTAAGAAACCTAAGACACTTAAGGGGCACCTAAGTTGGGTAGGCTCAAAAATTGGAATACTTAAATCCAATCCCTGCTTATCTTTGCCCCTTTCAACCCAAACAACATGAGCCAAGCCGCCTACGTCCTCCTCATCGATTGTGCCGACCAAAAGGGCCTCGTGTACAAGATCACCGGAGTGTTGTACAGCCAGAACGTGAACATCATCGGCAACCAGGAATTTGTGGAACGCGAGCAAGACCGCTTCTTCATGCGCACCGATTTTTCGGGCAAAATCAACGATGCCCACATCCTGGAAGAATTGCGCAAAGTACTGCCCGCCGACGCCAGCATCAGCCTGCGGCAAAAACGCGCCAAAAACATCGTCCTGCTCGTGACCAAGGAACAACACTGTTTGGGAGAACTCCTGGTGCGCCACCAGTTCAACGAACTCAATGCCAATATCCTGGCCGTCATTGGCAACCATGATACTTTGAAACCTTTTACGCATCAATTCGGGGTCAACTTTCACTTGGTCTCCCACGAAGGCAAAAGCCGCGAGCAACACGAGCAGGAAGTCCTGGAAGTGGTGAAACGTTATAACCCGGAGTACCTGGTTTTGGCCAAATACATGCGCATTTTATCTCCGGAGTTTGTGCGCAATTTTCCCAATCGCATCATCAACATCCACCACTCCTTTTTACCCGCCTTTATCGGGGCCAACCCCTACCGCCAAGCCTACGAGCGCGGCGTAAAAATCATTGGGGCTACCGCCCATTTTGTCAACAATGACCTGGACGAAGGCCCCATCCTCATGCAAAACGTCATCCCCGTGGATCACAACTACTCAGTGCAAGACATGATGCAAAGTGGCCGCGACGTGGAAAAAATTGTGCTCGCCCACGCGCTCAAACTGGTTTTTAACGACAAAGTAGCGGTGGTGGGGAATAAGACGATTGTATTTGATTAGTGAAAAGCGAAAAATGAAAAGTGAAAAGTGGGTACAGCACTTGGATTTCACGTCTCAATGTATTTTTTTCAACTTTTCACTTTTCACTTTTCACTCTTCACTTTTCACTCATTTGCTGTATTTGCTAAAAAACGGCCACAACAAATCCGTAGCTGCAATGGGGTAATTGGTTCCATTCGGATATTCATGGGCCATATCCTTGAATTCATGGAGGTGGTACACGTTGGTATTGCCTTTGGTGGGCGTGTTAAAGGTCCAAAAGGCCGAACTGGCCGTTTCTTTTAGGGTATTGGCATAAGTCAGGCCAAAAGTATTACAAACCGTACTGGTTCCTCTTTTCATT
Organism: Haliscomenobacter sp.; assembly: GCF_041740695.1. GTDB lineage: Bacteria > Bacteroidota > Bacteroidia > Chitinophagales > Saprospiraceae > Haliscomenobacter. Next base: position 8,030 of record NZ_JBGSLK010000015.1, read on the forward strand.
CCTCCAAGGTCCATTAGTGGAGCACCCATGGGCAGTGGCTGGCCATTATTTAGTCCAAAAAAACGGTCGTCCATATTCCCCAAACCATGATAAATTGGAATGAGCGACAGGGGTGTTTTGTTTTGCTCGGTAAAAAGACAGCCAAAGGGAGCTACCGCTGCAACAACATCTGATGCTTCTACTGCCAGGCGAAAAGTAAACTGCCCACCATTGGAAAATCCACTCACATACACCCGCTTGGGATCGATGGGGTATTTCGATTGTAAAAACTTCAGCATCTCCCGGAAGAATTTTACGTCGTCGTAGATTTTTTGGCCAGGGCAAGCAATGGAGTCCAAGTCGTAGTGCCGCCACTTGGTCGTGGTGGATTTCACTCCATCTTCGGTGATGCAATAGGCCAGCGAAGAGGGGAAAATGGCGTAAAATTTCTCTTTCGCGGCCTTCTCTTTCCAGCCGGAGATGTTGTAAAACTTTTCCCCATCCCCGGAAGTGCCGTGCAGCATAAATACCACCGGAACGGGGGAACTCACTTGAATACCTGCGGGTTGAAACACGATGAATTCGCGGCTTTTGCCTTCCACGTTCAGGGTATGATCGATGCGTTTTTGGGCCGTCAATTCATTGCCACCGGGATCAACCAGTTCTTCGTCGCCGCAGGCATTGAAGATGAATAGGGCGCAAACGAGCGACAACAGTTGTACGGTGATATTCCAATTCTTTTTCATAATCTTGAGGTGTTTTTTTTGGATTTTAGACTTTATGAATACCTCAAAATTAGCTTAGTTCCCGGCGCATATCCTCACCCCAAGGGGTGATTTGAAGCGCCAAAAGCGTTAAAAAAATGTTTCCAAAAGTCAAGATTTGCTGCATCTCCAGCCTCGCCGAAGCCAAAATGGCCATTGAGCATGGCGCTTCGGCCTTGGGCCTTGTCGCCAAAATGCCCAGTGGCCCAGGGCCCATTAGTGATGCACTCATTCAGGAAATTGCCGCCAGTGTGCCGCCACCCATTGCCAGTTTTTTGCTCACCAGTCGGACTGATGCAGCCAGTATCGCCACGCACCAGCAAGCCGTGGGCACCAATACGGTGCAGATTGTGGATGCTTTGAGCAAAGGGTCTTATGCCGACTTACGCCTGGCACTTCCGGGTATTTCCATTGTGCAGGTGATCCACGTGATCGATGAGCGGAGTGTAGAAGAGGCCTTGGAAATTGCACCACAGGTGGATGCACTGCTGTTGGATTCGGGCAATCCAACTTTGGCCATAAAGGAATTAGGCGGCACTGGCCGGGTCCACAATTGGGCGCTGAGTCGCCAGATCGTGGAACAATCGTCCAAGCCCGTTTTTTTGGCCGGAGGGCTCAAAGCTGAAAATGTACGCGCGGCGATGGATGTGGTGCAGCCTTGGGGGCTGGACTTGTGTAGCGGTGTGCGGACGAACGGTAATTTGGATCCAGTGAAATTGGAGGTGTTTTTTAAGGCGGTATACGGATAGACTTTATTTAAAAACCTCTTCCAATTTCAATTCAATACCCAATTTGGCGTCTTGAAGTTTGTCTTTCCCAGAGAAAATCTGGTATTCTGTTGCTGAATGAAATACATAGATGGTGTACAAGGCAGGTAGAACCAACCAATAAGACAATACCCCACCAGTGAAATACTCGGCGCGCTTGGTCATCAATTCGGATAAATCTTGCTTTGCTGACAAAATCTCGATGGCACAGAGCGGTACTTGTTTCATCCGAATTTCATTCTCGTCAGGGTTGAATTGAATTACAGGATATATGGCTAGGTCGGGAATCCGTTCCCGAATTGGAAGGTCAAGGTTTATCTCAGGTAGTACAGAGTATTTTTCTCCATAAAGTAAACGAATCAAGAAATTCAAATTTCCTTGAATTAGGGCATGGTTCTTATCTGGCATAGGTTTTCCACGTTCAATTTCGTATTCTGATAATGCAACAGTAACTGCCATCACTTCTATTTTTGTCCAATTTATCTATTTACGAGAAAAAATGGAAATTTTTTTCCCATAAATAGAGAAGTCCATGCCACAAAACTGCGACATGGACTCCCTGCTTTTGCACCGAAATTTCGGGTTCGATTAATACCGGTAGTACTCGGGCTTAAACGGACCTTGTTTTTCAACGCCGATGTATTCAGCTTGTTCGGTAGTCAGTTCTTCCAGTTCTACCCCAATTTTGGCCAGGTGCAGGCGAGCTACTTCCTCGTCCAATTCTTTGGGTAGCATGTATACTTTGTTCTCGTACTTGTCTCCTTTGGTGTACAGCTCAAGTTGAGCCAAAACCTGGTTGGTGAAAGAGTTGGACATTACAAAAGATGGGTGACCAGTCGCACAACCCAGGTTAACCAGGCGGCCTTCAGCCAACAATAGGATGTCTTTGCCATCGATGTTGTACAAGTCTACCTGAGGTTTGATGGTATCTTTGGTATGACCGTAGTTCTCTTTCAACCAGGCTACGTCGATTTCGTTATCGAAGTGGCCAATGTTGCACAAGATCGTTTTGTCTCTCATCACTTTGAAGTGCTCAGGACCTATGATGCGGCAGTTGCCCGTAGCAGTAACTACGATGTCGGCGCGAGGAATCGCATTGATCATCTTCTTCACTTCAAAACCGTCCATGGCCGCTTGCAGCGCACAAATGGGGTCGATTTCAGAAACGATCACGCGGCAACCTGCACCCTGCAGTGAAGCAGCAGAACCCTTACCTACGTCGCCGTAACCAGCCACTACTGCCACTTTACCGGCCATCATGATGTCGGTAGCGCGGCGGATAGCGTCCACCAGTGATTCTTTACAGCCGTATTTGTTGTCAAACTTAGACTTGGTAACGGAGTCGTTCACGTTGATGGCAGGAACAGGCAAGGTGCCTTTGGCTACGCGCTCATACAAGCGGTGTACACCAGTCGTCGTTTCTTCGGAAATGCCACCGAGGTCTTTCACCAATTCGGGGAATTTGTCCAAAACAATGTTCGTAAGGTCGCCACCATCGTCCAGGATCATGTTGAGCCCTTTGCCGTCTTCAAAAGCGTACAAAGTTTGCTCAACACACCATTCGTATTCTTCTTCAGTCATTCCTTTCCAGGCAAAAACAGGAATTCCAGCTGCGGCAATTGCGGCAGCAGCGTGGTCTTGGGTCGAGAAGATGTTACAAGAAGACCAGGTTACATCTGCACCCAGTTCCTTAAGGGTTTCAATCAGTACAGCCGTTTGAATGGTCATGTGCAAACAACCTGCGATGCGTGCACCTTTCAAAGGTTTGGACTGGCCATACTTCTGGCGAAGCGCCATCAAACCTGGCATTTCTGCCTCAGCAAGGGTGATTTCCTTGCGCCCCCATTCGGCAAGAGCAATGTCTTTTACCTTGTACTTCAATTGAGTTGCTACCGACATATGTACTTAACTTTTATTAAATTTTTGATTTCGCGGTGCAAAGATAGCTAGTTTTTATAAAAATAACCGCCAAAAGATCAAGGTGCCAATAATTCTTTTAGCCATTGGCCATGCTCCAGGCGGTATTGTACCCGGTCGTGCAAACGGCTGCGGCGACCTTGCCAAAATTCAATCAAATCCGGCCGGATCAAATACCCACCCCAATGTGGTGGCAGGGGCAATACTTCTTCGCTGGCGTATTGCTGACTCAGGCGTTCCATTTCGGCATCCAACACCGCCCGGTCGGTAATGACGTTGCTTTGCGGCGAGGCCCAAGCGCCAATCTGACTGGTTTTGGGGCGGCTTTGGAAGTATTCCCGCGAGGTTTCGACACTTACCTTTTCAATTTTGCCTTCGATTCGGACCTGGCGCTCCAGGTCGTACCAGAAGAAATTCATCGCTGCGTAGGGTTGAGCCAACAGTTCCGCAGCTTTTGCACTGCTGTAATTGGTATAAAAAACAAAGCCATCGTGGTCAAATCCTTTGAGCAAAACCACTCTGGCGCGGGGCCGTCCTGCTGCGTTGATGGTTGCGAGGGTAAAGGCATTGGGTTCTTTGACTTCGGCCCGGATGGCGTCTGCAAACCAGTGCTCGAATTGATCGATGGGGTTGGCGGCGGTATCGGCGATGTCAAGTGTGGCAGCAGTATACTCTTGCCGCAAATCAGCTACATTTTTTATCATGACTGAATGATTGTAATGAAAAGCTCCTGAAACGATCGGGGCTATGAAAAAACAAAAGCAATGAACAATTTTTTTTGGACAAAAGATGCACAAGAATAAGGTATCTGAGCCTCAATTGAGGTGTGATTTGTCATGCCAATTCAATATTACGGGCAATTGGCTTGCAAAGCCCCCAAAATGCCCTTCCATGCCCTATTCACGTTATTGACTTTATCCCCGTTTTTTTTGCATATTTGTGTCCTGAAAAAAAATGCAACCTAAACCCTCTTTACACTGTTTAAACGATTGAAATATCCCTTGACATGTCCGAAAATATTGTGGAGTACATTTCTGTACTCCTATCGAGTTCTTTTAAGTTTTTGTTTGGCCCATTGCAGGGCAAAGCCTATGGCTTACCCTGGCTGCTAACTGCTGCATTGACCGCCGCAGGCATGATGTTGAGCGTAGTGGTGTTCACCTACTTCGGACAGTACCTCAAACAGCGCTTTTTCAAAACCAAAAAAGTATTTACCCCTGCTAACCGACGCAAGGTGACCTTGTGGCGGCGGTATGGAATCATCGGCGTAGCCATGTTTACGCCCCTTTTGTTGACGCCGATTGGTGGCACCCTGGTCGCCAATGCTTTTGGTGAAAAAAAGGAAAAAATCTTTTTCTGGATGTCCATCTTTGCTTCGATTTGGGGAATTTTAGTAACTTTGATGGTCTACGAGGCTGGCGATTTATTACAGGCCTTGATTCATAAGCCCCAACCATAATTTTAAATATACTCGCTCCAAACGTTCTCACGATTATTAAACTTGTTTACTCGCTAATAACGATCGCCCTGTAGTGCATGTAACTGTACAGGGACCCACACGCATTGTATCCTTATTCACACATAAAAACCTACAGATTCATGAAGTTTGAAACTTTGCAATTGCACGCTGGTCAAGAAGTAGACCCAACTACTCGCTCACGTGCAGTACCCATCTATCAGACCACTTCCTACACGTTTAAAGATTCTGAGCACGGTGCCAACTTATTCGGTTTGCGTGAGTTTGGCAATATTTATACCCGGATCATGAACCCTACTTCGGATGTGTTCGAAAAGCGGGTAGCAGCACTAGAAGGGGGCGCGATGGGCCTGGCGGTAGCTTCGGGCCATGCTGCCCAATTCATTGCTTTGAACAACATTCTGCAAACTGGCGACAATTTCGTAACCTCCTCCAACTTGTACGGCGGCTCACACAACCAGTTCAAAGTGTCTTTCAAACGCCTGGGCGTTGAAGCACGCTTTGCGGCAGGTGAAAGTGTAGCCGATTATGAAAAACTCATCGATGGCAATACCAAGGCTTTGTACTGTGAAACCATTGGGAACCCCAGCTACAACATCCCCGATTTTGAAGGTTTGAGCGCCTTGGCCAAGAAGCATGACCTGCCCTTGATTGTCGACAATACTTTTGGTGCCTGTGGTTACCTCTGCCGCCCAATCGAATGGGGTGCAGCAGTTGTAGTAGAATCGGCGACTAAGTGGATCGGCGGCCACGGCACCAGCATCGGTGGTGTGATCGTGGATGCAGGCAATTACAACTGGGGCAATGGCAAGTTCCCTCAATTCACTGAACCATCCGAAGGCTACCACGGGTTGGTATTTTGGGATGTTTTTGGTGACAAAGGGCCTTTTGGCAACATTGCTTTTGCCATTCGTTGCCGGGTAGAAGGTTTGCGCGACTGGGGTCCTGCCCTGAGTCCTTTCAATTCCTTCCTGTTCTTGCAAGGTTTGGAAACCCTTTCCTTACGCGTCGACCGCACTTGTGAAAATGCCCAGGCCCTGGCCGAATGGCTGGAAGCACATCCACAAGTGGAAAAAGTATGGTACCCAGGCTTGAAGAGCCACGAAAGCCACGATCGGGCTAAAAAATACCTGAAAAATGGTTTTGGCGGGGTATTGAGTTTCACCCTGAAAGGTGGGAAAGAAAAAGCCACCACATTTGTGAACAGCCTTACCTTGACCAGCCACCTGGCCAACGTAGGTGACTCCAAAACCTTGATCATCCAACCTTCTGCAACAACGCATTCTCAATTGGATGAAGCAGAGCAAGCAGCAGCAGGGGTATTGCCTAATTTGCTGCGGATTTCGTTGGGCATTGAGCACATTGATGACATTAAGGCGGATTTGGAGCAGGGGTTCGCTGCTGTTTAAGAAATTGAAAAACAATTGTAAAAGCCTTTTGGTAAATACCTTGCCAAAGGGCTTTTTTTTACATTTTGATAACCCTGTGTATCCGATCATTAACAATTTTAATATTATTTTTGCTCCCTAAGGACTACTAATCAAATTATAACTCCATGAAGTTGATCTACACCTCAGCCTTATTCTACGGCATCGTGTTGTTATTTTGTCTGCCTTTTTGGTCTTTTGCTCAAACAGGACCAAACTACTGCGCGAGCAAAGGAACCCGTACCAATGTATGGATCAATAAGATCAGTATTGGGGCCTGGAGTCACCAATCCGGGAATAACAATGGCTATCTTTATAAAACAGATGCTCAACTGAACCTGCGTCCAGGCACCTCTTACCCCCTACAGTTAGAACCGGGTGGGACTCCGCGGGTTCAAGATACGCTCTACTGGCAAATCTGGGTAGATGCCAATGGTGATGGCGACTTTGAAGATGTTGATGAACGGGTTTTTCAAGCAAAAACACTCCAAAGGACCCAACCTAAAGGGAATATGGTTATCCCCTATTATGTACTAAACGGCCAGTCAAGGTTGAGACTGGTGCTCTCCAAAACGGGATTTGTAGGCTCCTGCGAGCAAGGTTCAAAAGTACTGGAGGTAGAAGATTACGATTTTCCCCTCGAAGGCCTGCCTTCCTGTTCCGCTCTTGAACCTCAGAACATCGTCATTGAGGCCATTACAGACAGTAGTGCCCGCATCATTGTCAAGCGGCCCGCCAGTCTTTCCTATAATTTGGAGGTGCGGGATGAGTACGGTGCAGTTGTGCAACTATTTGAGCATTTATTGTATGATACGGTGTTGGTTCGCGGCCTAAAAGTCCGCAATACTTATGTGGCAAGAGTACAACTCCAATGTTATCAGGATGTATTCAGTCCGTGGTCAGAACCGGCAGTTTTTAAAACGCCTACCCCGGTTTGTGACAGCCCTAAAGTGGAAAACATTTTGATAGAATCAATTGATGGGCTTAAGTACACTTTTGCTACGAACCTTTCGGCTGCCGCCTATTCCTGGCGCTTCCGCCCTAAAGGTGAGCAAAACTGGCTTTATTTTTCAAATCGCAACAAGGATACCCTGGATTTTGAATTGTATGACCGTGAGATGGAAGCGCAGTTGTCAGTCCTTTGTCAAAACGGTACCCAAAGTGAGTGGAGTGCTTCCAAAAACTTCAGAACCGAGCCATTGCGCTGTGCTGGACCCATTTTTGACTCCATTCGTGTCCAAAGGAACATTTTTATTAAGATAACCGAATTTAGCTACCCGTTCTATGGCATTGGTTATCAATGGAGATTCCGCGTCGTAGGGGAAACGGCCTGGAAAGAATATGCTACCTATCAAAGTTTTTTCTACGTGGATACCCTTTTTGCGGAATCATTTGAAGTCCAATTGCGCTTAGAGTGTGAAAAAGGCCAGTGGAGTGCCTGGTCAAAAAGTATAGTTTTAGCGGCATCGAATTGTCCACAAGTTCACCCAGCTGCTACCAGCCATTTTAGTTATTTTTTTGCTGCTTATCCTTCCTTTCAAATCAGCTGGATCTCCGCTGCTCCTACTGTTGAATCCCAAGCAAGTTACAGTTGGTCCTTCCGGGAAAAAGGCCAGGAAATCTGGTCTGAGCCGCTGAAAACCACTGGACCTTCAGGGATATTGAGGGGCATGACGCCCGGGAAAACCTATGAAATCCGACTCCAGGTATTTTGTACTCAGGATAGTTTAAATCCAATTACGGTGATTGAAACAAAAGCTTTACCCCTTTCCTGCGTGGAGATTGATGAATCCAGGATTGAAATTTTTGCAACCAAGACCTGGGTACGGATTGAGTTGCCAGATTTTGATGATTCGGTACCTTACCAAATTAGGATTCGCCAACAGGATTCAACCCGTTACGATACCCTTCTTAGTTTGGGCCAATGGTCAAGGTACCTCCAAAACCTCCCACCTGGAACTAACTATGAAATAAGTGTACGTGGATATTGTTTTGATGGAACTCAACTGCCCTGGTCGGATCCTATCACGTATCGAACCACAAGTTGTTCGCTCCCTATTTCTGGTGGAATTGATGTTTTTGAGATTTCCCCGCAGGATTCCTCCGCTACGATTGAAGCCTACTTTGGAAATCAGCCTTATGATACTACTGCGCTGGTGTACAATTGGAGGTATCGTATGCGGGACAGCTTGAATTGGGTAACTTTTTCAACCGGAGCTCAAAAACAAGCCATATTACGGAGTCTCAAACCTTCAAGCAATTACGAAGTGCAAATGTTTGTAAAATGTGCTCAAAGCGCCCTGGATTCTTTTTCACGAAGTATATATTTAAGTACCACCCCTACACAATGTGGCGTAAAACCGGATACCAGTTTGTTGAATATTGATGCTTCAAACTTGAGTAGCCATGCAAAGATTTCTTGCCGTTTGCCAGAAACCTACCGCTGGGGAATCCGGGAATTCGACATCAAAAATGGGCAGTGGGTGCCAAGTTATTATAGGGGCTTAATTATGCCTGCCAACCAAAAAACTGAAGTTTATCGTTTAAGTGCCTTTCAGTTCCGCATCATTTGCCCCGATCAAAGTGTGAGTCCTTGGTCGGATACCATTTACATGTCAGATTATTACGAACCCTGGCAACCTGGCGTTCTTAACAAAACTGTGAGCAAATCTTTACATCTGCGGATCGCCCCCAACCCCAGTAATGGCCAGTTCAACATTTTGCTTCCGGCAGAAACCCCCGCTGATCAACCGGAAGGCTGGTTGGAAGTATACAACGTTTCCGGGCAAAAAGTACTCAACCGTAAAACGCCTGTAAATGCCGGTGAAACATTGGGCTTAGACCTGAGTAATCAAAGCCCGGGAATGTATTTGCTGCGTTTAAAAATAGGTCAGCAGGTGTTCACAGAGCGACTCCTACTGAGTACGAATCGTTAATTGGACATTTTTTCAACAAAAAATATCCTGGGTGTGCGTCCAGCACACCCATTCAAGATGCTTTTGCATCAATAATGTTAAAACGAATGGAAAAACTGTTTTACTTGACCCTGCTTGTATTTTTGCCCATCATCACCTTTGCCCAGCGAAAGCACTGCGCCTTTGAACCAGACCCTCGCCAGCTCGAAATCATGAAGGGATACCAGGAAGCGATCGACCGTTTTGGGCAACTTGCCAGCCCTGAATTGCGCGCACCCATCCGGGTCCCCGTGCGTTTGGTGGTTTTTTCCAGTCGAACCACTAGCCCCAGCCTCACCCAAGCCGATTTTGACCGGGCCTTACTCGCACTCAATAGAACTTTTCAAGCGGTTAATGTGGAGTTTTTTGCCTGTGAAAACTTGCGGCGGATCATTTCCTCCCGTTACGCTGATTTTGACAGCGATCTGGACGAAGACAACGTGTGGAACACCTATGGCCGCTCCGGGATCATCAATATTTTTTGCTTTGAAAACATTGATTTTGGCAGCGTGTTGGGGTACACCTACCTCCCCTCGCGGAATGGGCCTGAGGCATTGTTCCTCCTCCAGGAAGAACTACTTACCTCTACCTTTCCGCACGAAATGGGGCACTACTACGGCTTGTACCATACCCACGGCAAATCCAACTGCGGCACCACCGATGAATTGGTCAATGATCCCAATTGCGCCCGTACTGGAGATGACGTATGTGACACGCCCGCTGACCCCAATTTAGAGGGCTTGTTTTGTAGTGAAAGCCTGGTCGATTCCGCTTCCTGTACATACATCGGTACAGAAGTGGATCGTGTAGGCAATCCTTTTCAGCCCGATCCCACCAACATCATGGCGTATACCTGGGAGCATTGCACCACGCGTTTTACACCAGGGCAATACGAGCGCATGCGCTTTTTTGCCGAAAATATAAGGTTGTACGCGGAGGATTGTTCTGGGCGAAAAATCTGTCCCATTCCTCAGGTGGTGGCAAGCCAGCTCAGTCCGGGATTGATGCAGTTTGATTGGACTGCGGGAAGCGCATCCGTTTTTCAGGCGCGTTATCGCCTCAGGGAAGATACCACCTGGGTTCCCCTCAAAGCCATCTATGGCAACAAGTGGCTGGCCTATGACCTTGGCGCCTGTACCCGCATCGAGTTTCAGGTTCGCGCCCAATGCGGGGATGCCTACACGGGCTGGTCGGCCCCTACCCTGGCGTTCACCAAGGGTTGTGCCAACAACGATGGGTATTGTACCAGCCTGGGGGGCAGCGAAAGTGTCTGGATCAACCAGCTGAGCTTGGGTGAATGGTCAAATAATACTGGCGACGATGGTGGCTATGACCTCTTTACCCCCAATGACCTGAGCATCACTGCTGGAAAAAGCTACCCCTTAGCCTTGCAGCCGGGAGGCTTCACCCGCGCAAGAGATACCTTGTATTGGCGGGTATGGGTTGACTTCAACCAAGACAAAGATTTTAATGACCCCGGCGAACAAGTTTTTCAAGCCAAAAGCCGTGGGCGAAGCGCCATTGTGCAAGGAAGCCTGGCTTTTCCTGATTCCCTCGCAGGCACTTACCGCATGCGGATTAGCCTTTCCAAGAGCGGGCAGGTAGATGCCTGTGGAAAGGGAGGGATCGTCCTGGAGACCGAAGATTATGAATGGGCCATTACAACCCCAGCCGCTGGCCTTGTTGAGCCAGATCTACAGTTGAATCCCGTGGGCCTTACTGCCGAGTCAAGCACTCCACAGTTGCGCGTCATCCCGAATCCCAATGCGGGCCTGTTCACCCTGCAAGTCCCGAATACCCTCCAGGGCGAAGGCCAGGTACGGGTCTTCAACAGCACCGGTCAGCAGGTACAACAGGCAAAGCTAAACTTCAGCGCTGGCCTTCCACCGCAGGTCAGGCTTTCAGGACAAGCCCCCGGAGTGTATTTCCTGCGCCTGCAAGTTGGGCAAACTGTTTTCAGTGAACGACTCATTTTATTGCATCCTTAACCCATTGTAAAGCACCTCATTTTATGAAAAAATACTACTACCCTATTTTCTTGACCCTTTTTGTGCTGGGTGTATCCAGCTCGGCTTTTGCCCAAAGGCCCAACTACCACTGGGCTGCCAAAATTGACATCAGCGATAGTGATGTTGCGGATGAAGAAGGTGGCCCCTTGATCGAAATGCTCGTCGACCAACAAGGCAATTCCTATTTGCTCGGCGGGTTTCAGGAGGGGCTTCAGTTGGATGCGCGCACCTTCCTGGCAGAACACCCCGATGGCATTTATCAATATTTTTTGGCCAAATACAATGCCAAGGGCAAATTGGAATGGTACCGAACGATCCGGGAATCGGAGTTCGGCTCGGTAGATGTATTTGACATGGTGTTGGACGCCCAAGGCCAGGTTGTACTGGGAGGCATCAGTAGTGCCGATACCACTTATTTGGGGCGGAATGATTACCTGAGCTCCAGTTGTGGGGCCGATTCGTTTTGTGAAGACTTGTTTGTGGTCAAATTTTCCAATGCTGGCGATTTGATCTGGGGACAGCAGGTGAGCACCGCAGCAGGTTATTTTTATGACCTGCGCCTGAACCTGGACCAACAAAACAACCTGTTTTTGACCTTTTTCAGCAATAGCGCAGAAAGCATTTACATCGCGGATCAAACCATTGAAAATGTGCCCGAAGATGCCATTTTCACTTGCCAAATGGACCCGGACGGGAACTTAATATGGTACCGTCAAGGGGACCAGATCGATGCCAGTTTGGAGCTTTTGGATGTAAGTGCTCAACCAGATGGTTCGTTCTGGGTGCTGGGTGGGTATTCTTTCGGCGATGAAGTGGACTTTGGAGATGGGTTTGTTTTACAAAGTCTGCCTGAAATCGACCCTTTTTTTAACCAGACCTACCTCCTCAAACACGATGCCAATGGCAACATCGAGTGGTTGAGTGAATTCAATAGTGAAACCTTGTACGCCCGCATGGTTGCAGGAAAAAATGGAGACATTTATGTAGTGGGCAGCTATTCCGAAATTTTGTACTACAATGGTCGGGTGCTCTTGAGCGATATTGGAATCAATCCGAACCCCGAAGACGACCTCACGACCTTTATCCTCAAAATCGACCCGGATGGAAACATCATCTGGAAAAAGCAGCTCCCTCAGGTGGTTCCTCTTTGCGTCGATTACATTCTGGAATCTACCTTTCTGCCTTATCGCAGTTGGTCGGTAGATGCAGCCGGGCGTTTGTTGATGCCCTTGTACTACCTCGCTTACGACCCTACTACCCTGCAAGTGGAGGACAGAACCATTGAATTGCCCATTACGTACGCCGACGAAGACTATACCATGTACGAATGGGGCGGGCTGGCCCGGATTGCACCCTCCGGGAAACTGGAGTGGATCGCTGATTTCCCGCTGGATTCTGCCAATCATTTTTACCCTCATTTTATCCGCCCTGGCCCTGGTGAAACCTTTTACCTGGAAGGGGCCATGTACATTGATACCCTGCGCCTGAGTAATAACATCCTGGTTACCGAAGATTACATTTCCTCCGTGCTAACCCGCTTTGACTTTTCTCCCAGCACCCGTCGCCCTTCTCCAGGGCAGCTGCCGTTCCCGCTGCCAACGCCAATTGGAACCGAAAGGCTAAAAGTGCCGCTGGCCGATCAAGTGGCCGTACAATTATTCCCCAATCCGACAGAAGATCAGCTGGAACTGAGACTGCAACAGCCTTTGAATGTCAGTTCGATCCTGGTCCGTGACGCTTTAGGACGGATAGTCTGGCGGATGGCAGGACAAGACAATTTTTCGGGCACAAGCATTCCTGTACGGAACTTTAATCCTGGGATGTACGTATTGGAATTGCAAACTGCGGGGGGCAATCAATCGCTTCAATTTGTAAAAAAATAGTGCACCTATTCCCCATAAGCTCTAAGCGCTTGTTTAAGAAAATCTAGCCTATGAAACCTCCGTTTTACATTTTTCTCTTGGGTTGTTTATTTCCGATCCTATTGGCAGCACAGCCTGGTTCTGCTTGTGGGTTCGCACCCGATCCAGCTGCCATCCAGTGGATGAACCATCACCATGACGCCATTGCTCGGTTCCAGGCAGACCCTCTATCCCGTAATCGTTTGCGGGAAGTCAAACGGGTGCCCCTTCGTTTTGTGGCATTCAACGCTGGCAAAACTGCTGGCTTGTCGCAGGCTGACGTAAACCTGGCCCTGAGCACTTTGAACAAGGCCTTTTTGCCGGCGGGCATTGAATTTTTTTCTTGTCAAGCCCCCTTAAATGTCCTGTCTTCTCCCTATGCCAGTTATCTGATCAGCGAAGAACGAGCACTTTGGCAAGAATTTAAAGCCTCCAAAGTCATCAATATTTTTTGTGTAGAGAGTATTGAATACGGCAGTGTGGCTGGTTATACTTATTTGCCGGGGACAAACGCTCCTGAGGCCATTTTTATGCTCAAAACCAACCTGAATCAGCCTACGTTCGCTCACGAAATGGGGCATTATTACGGTCTGTACCACACCCATGGCAAGTCCAACTGCGAAACCCTGACTGATGAATTGGTAAATGGAAGCAATTGCGAAAAAACGGGGGATGATGTATGTGACACGCCTGCTGATCCCAATTTGCAAGGATTGGGCTGCAACACCAGTTTAGTAAATAGTGCTACGTGTACGTACATTGGTACGGTAAGGGATAAAAATGGCGATTTGTTCAAACCGGATGTCCGCAATACCATGTCTTATGGTCCCAGCAGATGCCGCGACTATTTATCACCAGGGCAATACGCGAGAATTCAGTATTTTAGTCAATTTAGGATTTATCCTGAAGCATGCCCGGCTGAAGTATGTACCATCCCTTCCATCACCCAAATCGATTCTACCTACAATTCGCTTCAATTACAGTGGACGGCTTTTGCGCAAGACAGCCTCTATCAGCTGCGCTATCGGACTTTGGGGGACACCAGCTGGAAAACACAAAACCTCACGAGTAATGTATGGAGTTTGAAGAACCTCAAACCTTGTACCAAATTGGAGCTGCAAGTGCGCCGGGCTTGTGGAGGGGCGTTTTCTGCCTGGACGAGCGTTTTGAACCTCAAAACCCAGGGTTGTGGAGGGGTTTATTGCGCCAGTTTTGGGGGAAATAACCCGTCTTGGCTTAATCGAGTCAGTTTGGGCTCCTGGGCGTACACCTCCGGGGACAACAAAGGATATTTGCTTCGGGAGAATAGTGGTCTTTCCCTGACAAGTAACACTGATTACAACTTGCAACTTGAACCTGGTGGAATATTGCGAATCAGAGATACCTTGTACTGGGAAATTTGGGTAGATGCCAATCGCGATCGGGATTTTGAGGATGCCGGAGAGCGCGTTTACCAGGGCAAAAGCGCCTACCGGACTGCAAATAAGGGAACTTTTTCATTACCTGCTACACTCGGCGGTGGCTCAAGCCGCATGCGAATTATTCTGTCTTTGAACAATTGGGCTCAAGGGCCTTGTGATACTTCGATACAGGTAATTGAAACCGAGGACTATGACATCAATCTTCAATCTTCCCAAACTTGCGCCACCAGTTCAAGAAACATTGCGCTCTCAAAACTAACGTCTACTTCGGTTACCCTCAAAGCCCAAGGGGTTACCTCATCTCGTTATCAGTGGGAGTTGCGGGATGCTGGCACCAGCCAGTTGGTGATTGCTTCACCAGCACTTAGCATCGATAGTTTTCCCATTGCAGTATTGCAAGGTAATACCCGTTATCAAGCTCGCCTGCGTATACAGTGCCAGAATGGAGTGTATAGCAATTGGTCCGACTACTTGTCTTTCACCACGCTTGATATTCCATGCCCTGCACCTGATGCCAGCACTTTGACCGTCAGCCTGCTTGGATCTCGATCTGCACAAATGAATTGTGGCAAACAGCCCAATGCGGTGTATTACCAATTTCATTATCGCATCAAGGGAACTGAAACCTGGACCAACAGCACGCTGAGAAGCATAAATTACGACTACATCTCAAGCTTACAACCTGCAACAGTCTATGAATTTAAGGTAAAAGTGTATTGTAATACCAATTTGAGCACGGTCAGTGCTGATTCTAAAATTGCTCAATTCACAACTTTGGCAGGCTGTAATACTCCTGATTCCACTACATTAAGAGTTACTCAAATAACCCATCAAAGTGCAGTTTTACAATGCTTAGCATCTAGCTCAGGTGGATTTTTTGAATTTTCTTATCGGGTTCGTAGCACTGGAACCTGGATCTTCTTGCCAAGAGTGAGCAATTCAAGCACCACGGTACAAGGCTTAAGACCAGAGACATTCTATGAGTTTAGAGTTCGAATTTTTTGCACTACCGACTTGTCATTGGTATCTGGATACAGCCCCATCAAATCCTTTAAAACCGAGGTGGAGCCCTGCATTGCTCCATTAGCCACCGAACTAACGCTGAGTTACCTGGATGTAGCCAGTTACCGCCTTACCAACAAGCGCAAGGGAATAGCTTATTACTGGCGCTGGCGGGTAAGCGGAACCAGTATCTGGGCAGATAGCCTCAAAACAGACTCCTCTAGTACCTTGTTGCGAGGACTCGTATTTCCACAGGCTTATGACTTTCAGGCACGCGTGCA
Organism: Haliscomenobacter sp.; assembly: GCF_041740695.1. Classification (GTDB taxonomy): domain Bacteria; phylum Bacteroidota; class Bacteroidia; order Chitinophagales; family Saprospiraceae; genus Haliscomenobacter. Next base: position 23,929 of record NZ_JBGSLK010000015.1, read on the forward strand.
ATGTGCCGAGTCGCGCTGGAGCAATTGGAGTCCAGTTATCAAAATTCAAACCCCCGACTTACGGTGTTCTGCCCCTGATTCTACCCAATTGCTCATTACTTATCACGGGCCAGAAGACATTACGTATGAGTACAAAGGCACTAAATTGCGCAATGTGCAGTGGCGTTATAAAGCGTTAAGGGATACGGGCTGGATAAACTTACCTGGCTCCGCGGGCAAACTCCCAATTTTGAATACCGACTCACCCTATGAATTTAGTGCACGTGGGCTTTGTATTGCCACCAACGAACTTACGCCCTGGAGTCGATCCCGCTTGTTTGTAAAACCCTGTCCAGCCATCAATGCCAATGACTTCAGTATCCAATACGAAGGGGAGGGGGCTGTACTTTTACAGGCTAAAATTGTGGCTGCAAAATACCTCTGGCGTTATCGAATCAAAGGCAATTTCAGTTGGAGTACGCCCGTCGAAGGAAATAGTGACTTGTTTTTGTTGAAAAACTTAAAAGCCGATACCCGCTACGAGTTTTCCTTGAGTGTACAATGCGGAAATGGCGCAGCAACGGCCTGGGTAACTCAAGAATACAAACTGCCTTGTACGGCATTGGCCAGCGAAATCAGTGTATCCAGAATCACACCTTATGGCGTTACCTTGACCTATACCAATTTCAACTATTCACGGGTTGAATGGCGCTATCGTTTAAAAGGAGACTCGACCTGGACTCCTTACAACTTCACCAGCTATTACCTGATCGGCTTGAATACCCTTTCGCCAGACAGAATGTACGAGGCCCAGATTAGAAAAATTTGTGTAGGTGAAAGCAGCTGGACAAATTGGTCGGGAAGTGTTTCTTTCAAAACACTGGCCTGTTCTATTCCCGATTCGATGCGCCTGGTACCCATTGTAATCAGTCCTTTTAAAGTACGGCTTTATGCAGAAAGCAGCATATACGGGTGGTATGTTCCTGAGTTCGATTGGCGTTACCGACAAGTAGGTGCAACTACCTGGAACTCCATCAACATCAAGGGAGAAAACGTCCTGAATTTGTCAACTTTAATACCTGGTGCAGCTTATCAGGTTGAAGTGGATTTGGTTTGTAACGAAAGTGGCAGCACTCAGGTCAAGACACTTACCAATACCTTCAGCATGCCAGAAGAGTGCTTTGTACTCAAGCCAGAGGAGATCAAAATTGTAAAAGTAACCCATACATCAGCACGAGTTGAAGTAAAACTTCCTTTTATTAACCCCTTCAAAGTACGTTATCGGAGTAAAGGGAGCGAAAACTACACCGTGAAAAGCTTTGCCGAGTATTGGAACGCGATGGACTTGGTTCAGTTGACACCGGGTACAAATTATGAAGTAGGTGTCCAGATTGATTGTGGAAAAGAAACTAAATGGTCAGCGCCTGTTTATTTCACAACCCCCAATTGTCAATTGCCCTATGCAGGTGAAATCTCTTTGTTGAACACCGCCACGGATTCAATACAAGCCATGGTTGAGTTTTTTGAATACGATAAACCATTGAATAATCTACAATATAAATGGCGCTATCGAATCAAAAATACCCCGGGATGGACTGCCGCTAAAGGCCAAAATGAGGTTCGGGTAGCACTGGGTAAACTCACGCCTGATCAGGACTATGAGGTGCAGCTTAGTGTGGGTTGTTTGGGGGAAGCGAGTGATAGTTTTTTATTGCATAAGTTCTTTCGCACTGTTTCGGACATTTGTGGCCAAAAACCGCAGTTGTCCTGGTTGCAGATCAAACAGGATTCAACCAATTACAGTGTTGAAGCCAGATGTAATTTGAAAGCTGGGTATGACCTTGAAATTCGTTTTCGCCCTAAACCAGCTAGCCCCCAGGCATGGGATGATGCTAAACCCCAAAAGATCATCTGCGGCAATAGTACCCTGTACTTTGGCTTTTACCTGGGCCCGGTTTACGAGGTACAGTTTCGAGTCCTTTGCCCCACTGGTAATGTCAGTGCATGGTCGGATGTGATTGTGTTGGAGAATAAACTTCCCGGAGATTGTGTAACGCCTACCACGGAAAACATCCAAGTGCGCAACATTCAAAGCAAAGGCGCAACAGTCGTTGCACAAAATCTATCCCGGAAACGCTACAATTGGTACTTGTATAGCCCCGATGACTTTTCCTCGCTGAATTTTTCAACCATTAATCAGGATTCACTGGTTTTGACCAACCTGAAGGCAGGACAAACCTACCAGCTTAGATTGGGTCTGGTCTGTACGCCATATGAGGTGCGCTGGACTGAGTTTGTTACCTTTAATACCCTTCCGGACACGGCTGCGAATCCTTGCAAGGGCATTTCTCCCGATGACCTGACCATTACCCAGCTTGGATTTCAGGAGGTAGAACTGAGCCTTAAAAGTATTCAGCCTCAGGAAAACATCCAATGGCGCTACCGCAAAGCTGACGCAAACGATTTTTGGCGGACTTTAAGCACTCAAGGTCTTTCGAAGCAGATCATTTACCAACTGGAATTGGGCGTCAATTATGAGTTTCAGGTACGCAAATTGTGTAAGGACTTGAATGCCTGGTCAGCCTGGTCGGAAAGCAAAATATTTGCCCCCCAAAACTGTGCTTTACCCATTCCTGAACAGGTATTTATTAGTTTGGATTTTTATCGATTTCCTGAGCTGAGTGTCGCTTTTTATGCCAACACGGGGAATTTCAAATATAACTACCATTTTTACCAGCGCTTGAAAGGTAGTTCCAGTTGGCAGGATAGCATCAAAACAGAAAAGAATTCCGTTAGCTTTCAAAAGTTGATCCCGGATTCTACTTATGAAATACAGATCAAAGTATTTTGTGGCGAGCGCTTTGCCACCTACACCCGTACCATAACCGTGCCCTCTGAATGCTTCCAGATTGAGGCGACATCAATCGGTTTTGAAGACCCGACCCATGAATCAATCAATGTCTTTGTAAGCACTGTCAATACTCGGCTTTGTGAGTATCGTTATCGGATAAAAGGTACCGATGCCTACCTTTACGCGGACATGCTTGGGTTTAATGGGCATACCACTCTTGAAAATCTGTTACCTGGAACAACTTATGAACTGAGTGCACGCATTAAGTGTGCGGACCCTAGCCGCCAAACTGACTGGTCCGAAACGGTTGAGTTTAAAACCAAGTCTTGTCTGATCCCGCTTTATGGCGATTTGGCCGTCTTGAAATACTATGGCGTGGACTCGGTTTTGCTGCAAACCGATTTTGGTGCAGTTAATTACGAACCCAATCTGGACTATTTCTGGGAATACAAATCGGATCAGGATTCACGCTGGAGTAAGGTATATTTTCGGGGAACCAATTTTTTTGTGCTGAAAAATCTACTCAAAGGGGCTACTTACCAGGTTAGGGTAAACATCAAATGCCCAGGCGAGCAGGGAGATAGCTTGTTGCTGGAGACCAAATTGACCATTGACTCCAGCCAATGTACCCTTCCTCCTGATCCAGGTATTGTCTGGATGCGCGCAGATGAGTTTTCGAATTGGATTTTGGGTGTTAAACTCCCTGAGTTTTACAAATATCAAATAAGAAGGCAGGGCCAATCAGACTGGATTGGTGGTACTCCCGTCCCTGCTAATAATGCCATTCTTTTTGGTAATAGTTCTGCGCCTGAGGTAATCTGGTTCCGGGTCATTTGCCCCAATGGCAATGTCAGCCCCTGGTCAGACAGCATTATTACCAGACCCACTCAGCCGCTAGTAAACAATGGGGCAGCTGAGATGCTCCTCCAACCGTCATCTAAAGCCGGGGCAAAGGCTACTTTGCGCATCAGCCCCAACCCAAGCACCGGGCAGTTAAAAGTGCAATTGCTACAACTAGAAACAAGGACTTCCGATCTGATTGAAGTTTTTAACCTCTCTGGTCAAAAGGTGTATAGCCAAAAGCTGGAAGGGGCGGAGACTTCCCTGGATTTGTCGAACCAGGCCAGCGGTCTGTACTTCGTCCGAGTGCTGGCAGGCAATCAAAGTTTTACCGAACGGATTTTGTTGCAAAAACCATAATCAAGTAACGGTGTGTGGGCAGTCCTATTTGCCCACACACCAAACCCCTTCGTTTTATGAAATCATTATGCTGGTTTTTATTGGTATTGCTGCTCCCTGCTTTTTTGCAGGCTCAATTTAGTGATGCCCTCTTAGGCAAAAAACCAATCCGCAATTCGATTTGGTTGCAAAAAGTGAGCATTGGCAACTGGAACTTCACCTCCGGGGTCAACGACGGGTATTATTTGGTTGAAGATTCAAAATTGACCTTAAGGCCAGACAGCACTTATGCCTTGCAACTGGAATTGGGCGGATACCCTCGGGTGCAGGATACTGCCTACTTGCGGGTATGGATTGACCTCAACCGGGACAAGGATTTTGAGGATGCTGGAGAACAGGTTTGGGAAGGAAAAACGCTGAATCGCGCAATCGCCAGAGGGGCGTTCAAATTGCCCGCAGTCGAATCTGGAAACTATGTACTGCGTGTTCTGGCCTCCAAAAAAGCCTATGGCCCACCAACTGGCGAGCAGGCCATGGTGATTGAAATGGAGGACTACCATTTTAGAGCTGAGCCTTTTTCCCCATGTCAGTTCGATCAGGATGAGTATGTTCAAATCCTCAAAACTGATTACACCTCCGCAACGATAGTCCTTAAAAACAATGACCAAATTCGTTATGATTTACTCCTGACGATTAGGGATTTTTTCGAACCAAGCGATTTTCGCAGAAGCTATCAAAACGTTTCAACGGACACATTAAGAATTGAAGGTTTAAAGGAACGAACTGACTATGAGCTTTTTGCTACCCTTACCTGCCCCAATGGCGATACTATTCAGTTGGGTCCACAAAAGTTAAGGGCAATGTTTTCAATTGCTTCAAACTGTGATACAAAAAAGGGTAAAAGGATTTGGTTTAATCAGTTAGGACCAACATTAATGTCTGCTTTTGTGGCTGAAAATGATAGCACCCGGCTACAAGGTAGATATCGCAAGAAAGGAGACGATCAATGGCTTCCCAAAATAAACGAAGGGTTTAATCAAGTTTGGTTTGAGCGATTGGAACCCGGCCAGGAATATGAATTTCAGGTCAGAATACTTTGTCCTGAGAGTAAGGACTGGGGCGATTGGTCTGCAGGAGCGGTGTATTTGATTGAAAGTTGCCGTCCACCTACTTCATATTCCATTGCGATGGAATACGAAGTCATTAAACATCCGAATATTCAAGTTCGTCTGGCGATTACAGGAGGCATGATAAATTATGCGACTTACCAATGGTCACACCGCAAGTTGGGTGACGATACTTGGATGGATTCCCCCGCTCCTCATACTTATTTTAGAACTTTCGAAGGGCTTGAAGTGGGAAGCAGCTACGAAATCCAGTCCATAGTAGCCTGCCCTAATGGGAACTCAATCACGGTCTTAGACACAGTTACCATTCCTAAGTTTTGTGATGTGATTGGCCCCAAAGATCTTTTTTTGTTGGGCTTAGCTGATACGCATGCCAGAATCTGGATGAGAACGGGGCGAAAAAAAGTAGGTTACGAATTTCGAATCAGGCCTAAAGGTGACTCCGCTTATACCTATATCAAGTACAAGGAAGCACTGGTCACTGTACTCAATGACGTATTAACCCTGCGTAATTTGCAAGCCAATACGACGTATGAGCTTTCTACACGACTGATCTGTGGTCAGGATAGTGTGGGCTCAACCGATTGGTCGGCTCCCTATTATTTCACCACGTATTCCTGTAACCTCCCTAAAGAAGGTGAAATAGCCCTGGTCGAGATGAATGCGAATCAGCCAGTCATCCTATCCGCAGATTTCATCAACCATCTTGGAGGTATAAATTATGACTACCATTGGAAGATAAAAGCAGTAAATGAAACCCTATGGAAACCGAGTTTAATCAAAGGCACTAATCGGGTATCACTGAACAATCTGGTGCTAAATCAGGCTTACGAAGTACAAGTGGTGGTCAAATGCCCACTTGCACCTCAAGATTCCTTGCGGTTTACGACCAAGTTTGTATATGCAATAGGCCAATGTAATCAAAAGCCCGATCTTGCTTACCTCAGTTACACTTTACGCAAAGATTCAACACTAATAGCCTCATTCAAATTGCCAGTCAATTATAAAGTACAAATCCGAACCCGCCGATTCCATCAAGAATTTACTTATTCCACACCCACTACCGATCTCGCTACTTATTACCTCTCAACGCTGGGACAAACCATTGCCCTGCAATTTCGCCTCATCTGCCCCAATGGCAACATCAGTCCCTGGTCGGATACAATTTGGGTCGACCCCTTAAAACCTTTTGGGGAGGAAGAACTTCAAGGAGCGTATGGGGAAGGAAAAAACTTAGCGCAAATTGTCTCCGCTGAAGACGTTTACCACATTGCCGCTTATTCCAGCCTGGATACCTGCACGCCCCCCAACATCCTCAACATCAAAGTGAATCAGGATCGTTGGTACAATGCTCAATTGAGTTACCAGGGAATCGACAACAAGTCACTGCAATGGCGCTACCGCAAAAAGGGAGCAACTACCTGGAAAAATCCATTTATCACCACTAATCCCTTTACCAATATTGAGTTTGAATCGGGTGGAGGCGAATATGAAATCCAGGTAAGGCAGAATTGCCCGAACTTAGGTGTGTGGAGCGAGTGGTCGGAATCTTTATTTATTGAGTTTGCTGCTTGCGTTTTTCCTGATGCGAAAGACATCCGCTTTGATACTTCTTTTTCGGCATTTCCAAGTTTAAGAATTTCCATTCTGCTGCTCCAACGCGCCGACCCATTCAGCTTCAAATGGTATTATCGGGAACTTGGGCAAACTACCTGGGTTGATACCATTCGGAGTACCACCGGTGCCATCATGATTCAGAACCTTAGCCCCGGCAAGGTATATGAAGTAAGGGTAGACGTGCGTTGTGGAAACGATTTTGTTTCCTATTTCAAGCGAATTGAGGTGCCTCCATCTTGCCTCGTAATTTCTAAAATCAACATCAGAGAAGTCCATGACTCCTCCGTTTTTGTCGAACTAAGACTGGGGCAAATAAGAATGATTGAGTACCGCTACCGAATCGTGGGGCAGCCCAATTATTCCTTCACAAAACTTCGAACTGGAACCTACCTCAAGGGACTAATCCCCGGCACAACTTATGAAATAAGCGCAAGAGTAGTCTGTGAAGACACCCTCTTGGTTTGGTCGCCATCGCTGTTTTTTACGACCAAAAATTGCAAACTACCTTTGGCTGGAGACATCAGTTTGCTGCAATTCAATACCCAGGACGCGGCCACTTTTAGTGCTGATTACCTCAATTTCAACTTCCCGGCACAACACAATTACACTTGGCGTTACAAACCTTCGGATCAAAACTTGTGGACCACTCCTGCCAACGGAAAACAACAACAATTTACCTTGAGCAATTTATTGCGTGGGCAGAAATACGATTTGAGCGTAGTCATCGCTTGCCCCAATTACCCACAAGATTCGCTCAGGCTGGAGACTTCCTTCAATGCGCAACTTAGTCCTTGTACTGAACAACCCGATACCGCATCCGTCCAAATCACCTTTCAAGAAAGTACCCTGAATCCGGTGATTGAGTTTAAATCACCGAAAGGGTATCGATACCAAATGCGTACAAAGCCGGAAAATGGTTATTTCGTGCAGTATTTTTCGGATGCTTTTGAAGATACGTATTTGACCGCTTTTTCCCTGCACCCCGGGATGAACGATTTTCAATTCCGCTTGATTTGCCCCAATGGCAACAAAAGCCCCTGGTCAGCAGTGATCAAGCTGTACAACCGGAAAAATCCAGGAACAATCAAAGCACCCAAAATCCACAGCGGACTGGTGGATCGGCTGACGGATGCTCCTCAATCAGGGACGATTCGGGTGATTCCCAATCCCAGCCCAGGAAAAATAGACATTGTATTTCCAGAATTGACTACTCCACTTACTGGGGCCATGTTGGAAGTATTCAACACCTCCGGTCAGCGAGTATTGACCCTTAAAACCTCCATTGTGCCTGCACAAACTCTGCCGCTCGATTTGAGTAGACAAACACCAGGTTTGTACATCCTACGCATTCAAGCAGGTCAAAAAGTATACACCGAGCGCATCATGATTGGCGCCAATCGTTGATGTTGCCTCCAATCAAAACCGCACTCCCCGAAAGTTTGGAACTTTCGGGGAGTGCTTAGCAAAGACCACATGCTTCGCAGTTAGGCGACTTTCTACCTTCAATCTCCCGCCAAAAAAGTCGATATTTTCCAATTCCCTTTTTTGTCCTTGAATAAAAAAAGTCGATAATTTACTGGGCTGTATACGTATTTCCAAAATACCCAACCTTTCTTTTTGTGGTCTATTGTCTCAATCTGGTACCATTCTGGATCGCCAAAAGTATTGGTTCCCTGAGTTTTTCGAAGAACCTGCTCTCCTTCGACAAACCAAACGACATCATGCGTGAGTTGTCCAACGACTTTGGCACTTAACTCAGGCTTTTCCCGCAGGTTCACATTTTTCCCCGTAATCACTCCAACTTTAAAATATTCATCACCATTTTCAAGGTCGATATTGCACAGATATGGAAAAACTACAGTGTAACGGTCTTCGGGATGGATATTGAAAGCCCCACCCAACTCCAATACTCGCCCGAGGTAGTGCCAAAGCGAAACAGTATCTTTTTCCCAATCCCAAATGTTAATGAACTCTGCTGGATTGTCTTCTCCGTCAAAACTGTTCATCACCTTTTCATCTAAAACCGACAAAACATAAGCCTTGTCTTTCTTCTGCACTGCCACCTTCAATTGATTGACAAAAGTGGCCAGGGATTTGTCTTTACCGAGGTCATTGGGAGGGGGGAATTTGCTGGGCTGGGCACTTCCAAAATGGATTGCGGCTATTAAAATGGAAAAAACGATGGTTATTTTTTTCATTGAAGTAGAGATTAATAATCGTTCCTAAATCACACATTTGGTTCGGAAAATGTGAAAAAAATCACATTTTCCGAACCAAATGTGTGATTTAATGCTTTTTTTACTCATTTCCCCCCAGATCAAGCTATAAATACCGCACTACCCTCACCTGGAACCTGAGCCATTGATTATTGGTTATTGGACATTGACAAAATCCCCTATCTTTGCACCTTCAAAATTTTCAACTGGCATGTACAAGGAATTCAAGCAACTCAATTTACCGGAAATCGATCGGGAGATACTCGCATTTTGGGAAAAAGAGGGCATTTTTGAAAAGAGCATCGCGCAAAGAGATGTTGAAAACAGTTATGTATTTTACGAAGGTCCGCCCTCAGCCAACGGGATGCCCGGCATCCACCACGTCATGGCGCGTACCATTAAAGATATTTTTTGTCGCTACCACACCATGAAAGGCCAACGGGTGGAGCGCAAAGGCGGCTGGGATACCCACGGCCTGCCCATCGAGTTGAGTGTAGAAAAGGCGCTGGGCATCACCAAAGATGACATCGGCAAAAGCATCAGTGTAGACGAATACAACCAGAAGTGCCGCGAAACGGTGATGATGTACAAGGACCGCTGGGACGACATCACCCGCAAAACCGGCTACTGGGTAGACCTGGACAATCCCTACATCACTTACGAAAACGATTACATCGAGTCGGTGTGGTGGCTCTTACAGCAATTGTACAACAAGGGCTTGCTGTACAAAGGCTTCACCATCCAGCCCTACTCGCCCGCCGCAGGTACTGGCCTTAGCACCCACGAGTTGAACATGCCCGGGGCATACAAAGAAATCAGCGATACTTCGGCGGTGGCCATGTTCAAAATAGTAGGTACCGACAACGAGTACTTCCTGGCCTGGACCACCACGCCCTGGACCCTGCCTTCCAACACCGCCGTGGCTCTGGGGCGCAACATCACCTACCTGAAGGTGCGCACCTATAACCGCTACACCGGAGCACCCATTGTGGTGATTTTGGCCAAAGACCGCTTCAGCTCCTACTTTTCGGAGCAAAACCCCGAGCTCAAACCCGAAGACCTCAAACCTGGCAACAAACCCATCCCCTACCTCGAAATTGTAGCGGAACTGAAAGGAGCCGAGTTGGAAAATACCGAGTACGAGCAGTTGTTGCCTTACGTGAAGCCGGACGGCCCCGCCTTCCGCGCACTGCTGGGCGACTTTGTGAGTACCGAGGATGGCACAGGGATCGTACACATCGCGCCAACCTTTGGTTCGGACGACTTCAAGGTGGCCAAGCAGTACGGCATCGTGCCGCTGATGGTCAAAGACGAATTGGGCAACGATATGCCACTGGTGGATCGCCACGGTCAATTTGTCAAAGAAGTGACCGACTTCGCGGGCCGTTTCGTGAAAGACTACGGCCAGGTGGAAGAGCGCCCTGTGGACGTCGACATCGTGATCAAACTCAAGGAGGAGAACAAACTTTTTGTCTCCGAAAAATACGTCCACTCCTACCCTCACTGCTGGCGTACCGATCGCCCGGTGTTGTACTACCCGCTCGACAGCTGGTTCATCAAGGCTTCGGCCAAGAAGGAACGTATGTTCGAGCTGAACCAAACCATCAACTGGAAACCCGCTTCAACGGGTGAAGGTCGTTTTGGCAAATGGCTCGAAAACCTGCAAGACTGGAACCTCTCCCGCTCGCGCTACTGGGGCATCCCGCTGCCGATCTGGCGCAACAAAGAGGGTACGCTGGAAAAATGCATCGGTTCAGTAGCCGAATTACAAACCGAAGTCAACAAAGCCAATGCTGCCCTGGGCAAAAACCAGGCTGTACCCAAAGACCTGCACCGCCCCTACATTGACGAGATCGTACTGGTAGCCGACAACGGCGAGCCGCTGTACCGCGAACTCGACCTGATCGACGTTTGGTTCGACTCGGGTGCCATGCCTTACGCGCAGTGGCACTATCCTTTTGAAAACAAGGAGGGCTTTGAGTTCCGTTACCCTGCCGACTTCATCGCCGAGGGCGTGGATCAAACCCGGGGCTGGTTTTATACCCTGCACGCCATCGCCGTGATGGTGTTCGATAGTGTGGCCTTCAAAAACGTGGTGTCAAACGGTTTGGTGCTGGACAAAAATGGCCAGAAAATGTCCAAACGCCTGGGCAACGCGGTAGACCCCTTCGAAACCGTGGCCAAATACGGTGCCGACGCCACCCGCTGGTACATGATCTCCAACGCACAAGTATGGGATAACCTGCGTTTTGACCTGGCTGGCATCGAAGAAACGACTCGTCTGTTTTTTGGTAAACTCTACAATACTTACTCCTTCTTCGCGCTGTACGCCAACATCGACAAGTTCCGCCACATGGAAGCCGATATTCCGATGTGGAAACGCCCGGAGATCGACCGCTGGATCCTCTCCGCGCTGCATAGCCTCATCAACGAGGTAGACGCCGACTTGGCGCAATACGAGTCGACCAACGCGGCCCGCAAGATGATGCAATTTGTAGACGAGCAACTGAGCAACTGGTACATCCGCCTTTGCCGCCGCCGCTTCTGGAAAGGGGACTACAGCGACGATAAAATCTCGGCCTACCAAACCTTGTACGAATGCCTCACGACCATGGCCAAGTTGATGGCGCCCATCGCGCCCTTCTTCGCCGACTGGTTGTACAAAAACCTCAATAAGGTGACCCGCCACGAGTCATTCGAATCGGTGCACCTCGCGCTGATCGAACCCGCTGGCGACGACATGATCGACAAAGGTTTGGAGGAAAGGATGGATTATGCCCAGCGCATCTCTTCGCTGGTGCTTTCGCTGCGCAAAAAGCACAAAATCAACGTGCGCCAGCCGCTGCAAAAGGTGATCCTGCCGGTGTTGGATGAGGCATTCACCGAACAACTGGATGCAGTGAAAGACCTGATCAAGTCGGAAGTGAACGTGAAGGAAATTGAATACCTGACCGATGCTTCGGGCCTGCTCAAAAAGCGCATCAAGCCCAACTTCAAAACCCTCGGCAAACGCCTGGGGCCACACATGAAAGCCGCCCAGGAAATCATCAACAACCTGAGCCAGGCCGACATCAACGCCATCGAAAAAAGCAAACGATATACCCTGGAGGTCGGCGGCACCAGCTTCGACCTGAACCTGGAAGACTTCGAAATCGCCGCTGAAGACATCCCCGGCTGGTTGGTCGCCAACGACGGCCCACTAACCGTAGCACTCGACATTACGCTCACGCCCGCTCTGGTGGCCGAGGGCATGGCCCGCGAACTAGTAAACCGCATCCAAAACATCCGCAAAACCCGCGACTTCAACGTCACCGACCGCATCCAAATCGACCTGGAAAAACACCCGGCAGTGGAGGAAGCAGTAGCCCAGTTTGGGCAGTACATCAGCGATGAGGTACTGGCCGTGAGATTGGATTTGGTAGCAGGGGTTGAAGGGGAAGTGCTGGATTTGCCGGAGGAAGTGGTGGTGAAGGTGAGGGTGGAATTGGCGTGAGAGGAACTATTATCGACATATTCCTGTTAGGAGGCACAAGTAAGATCAAAGTGTTTAATCAAAAGACATTGGTTTTTCTTGTGCCTTTATTTTTTAGTTTTTGAATCTCAATAATTTAACCACATGTACACATTAAGCAATGATGGTGATTCTTTTGAAAAAAGATACTGGAATGTATTTTTGAAAAACGATTTTCCAGCATATGAAAAATATTGGTCGAAGTACATTGTCCCATTAACTAATAGATCAATATCTACCCCAGGTGATGTTCACTTTAAAAATAGTCACCAGTTGTTGAGTGAAGGGTATTTACCTGAGGATATTTGTAAAGCACAGCTTCATTATACGGTCTTAAGACGTCTAGGGAGAGCTGTTGAAATTCTTGCCTATCTTCAATCAAAACCTGTTCAAGACATCATTGATACTGATGCTTTGGCTGAGGGTATTTTCCATGTCGTTGCTGCACAAGATGTCGCTTTTGAATTTTTGCAAAGGATGTCCACTCCTAATAAATACGATCCGTGGGTTCCAAATAATCATGGTAATCAGACTAGGAACAACAACACGAGCGAGGACGCTCAGAGGGAATGGCGAAAAAACAATAATCATCCTTTAGGAGATATTAGAAATTATAGGAACACTATAGCACATGGGCGTGTACTACCTAGTACTAGAAAAAACAATAAGATTATGTTGCCTAACATTGGAAAAGAACAGAATTATCTTGATTGGAGACTTTTAACTGATGGTAATGGCTCGATTAACAATAATGATTTTGATATTATTGACGAAATTCTTAGGTACGCTTGGACCGAAACAATTCAATACTGTAGCGATGAATGGGAAAAGCTAAGCCTTTGAATGAGATAGATTTAAACCTAAAATAATTAGCTGTTGAAATTTTGGGGAAATAAACTTTTTTCAATCATGCTCCACTCCAAAAAACTCCACCTCATCCACCAAATCCTGCAAATCAATGACGAAGCACTCATTGATGAACTGATAGTGCAGGTAAAAAGTAAAACCCTTGGTCAAATCATCAAGCCAATCCACCCCCATTTCGACCTCGAAGCCATAAAACGAGCGCAAGGCCATCAGCCCATCAACAAAGCCGAGTTTGACCAACTCATCAAAGAACTAGACATCCAAGAACCCTTGGAAGACCTTCTAGCCATGCTCACTAAATAATGTTCCCATGCCCCAAAAAGACTACCAAACCGCCCTCCTAACCTTCCTCGCCGAGTACGCCAACTTTACCCCCATCAATTTCCCCAAGGCCACCAGTCAAGTCATCGCAGACCGCGAAAACGGTTATAATCAAGGCTGAAATGCTGCTCCAAAGCTAGCCGCCATCAAGCCGCCACTAGCGCGGCTAAAAACCTGAGGGGGAATTCTTAAGCTATAAACCGGGCCACCGCTACGCGGTTGGTTGTTTACCCAGTGTCTGGTGTTGGATGTAAGCTCAAACCGCATAGCGGTGGCCCGGTTTATAGCACGAGCCGGAAACATGGCATTTTAACCACGTAGTGGTGGCCAGATCCAGGAAGGCACCGCAAAAAAATTAATGCTTGTAGTCCCCAATGCTGGATGCAATACACCACCCGCATCTAGCATCTTGAAACCCCTTGTTTCAACGAGGGGCTGTACAAACACCCCTCCCCCTCACATCTAACATCTTTCCAGAGGCTTCCATCAAAAAAATCTTGATGCGCGCTCTTGGACGGATGATTGATGTGAGGAAGGGGAGACGCCTAAGCCCGCCGATAAAGCGGCGGGTTACAAGATGTTGGATGTGATTCTCGCGTTAATTCAACCTGCACTCCCCTTTGTTCCGGTGCTCTGCACCTTAAACATCTCCCGCTGTCGAACCGCTATTGACGTTGCGCGGCTAGCGCCGCTAGTCCGCTCAGCCTGGGTTATTACCGTGGCCCTATTTCATCGCTCCAGCTTTACCTTACTTTAATCAGTACTACAACCCAATCAGCAGGTGTAGCAATTGAAATTCACCCTCACCCAGCCCCAAACCAGGTTAACCAACTTCGCGCCTCCGACCAGCGGCACTAGCCGCGAAACGTCAATAGGCATTGGAACGAAGCGCGGTTTCCAAGGTGCAGAGCACCGGAACACTTACCCTTGCTCCGATTCAACCTGTTTTTTATTCCGTTCCACCACCGTTTTGTACACTAAAAAAAGGCAAATTAAACCAATCCACAACATACTTAATCCGTAAGCCAGGGCGTAAAACGCTGGGAGTTGTGCAGCCTGATCCTTCAGGTAGACGATGTAATAGAATACATAAAGGGCCGCAACGATGCTAATGATTTGTGCACCTAACAATGGTAATTTGCTCTTTTTCATGGCTGATAATTTTGCTGCCTAAAATACCAAAAACCCTCAATTATTCCAAGTGCGTTGTTAAATTTTTCGATGAACGCCCTGCAATTTAAGCTCAAAATCTACCACCCATACTTCCTCCAATCCTCCTCCACATCAATATCCGGCAAGACGGGCAACAAATAGCAGGAAGCTCCACTTTCAGCCATGCGCTCCAAGGTGATTTTGGCTACATCTTCCGTGCTCCATTCCATGTTTTCAAAGAGCTCAGGGGAAGGCTTCCGCATGCCTAGCAAGTAATACCCACCATCCAGGGCCGGACCTAAAACATAAGGATGTTGCTCCAATTGATCAAGTGCCAGTTGTACAATCCCGGGCGTCAATAGCGGGCAATCGCTGCCAATGATGACCGCTTTGTAAGAAGTTTGCAAGGTATCCACAAAGGCCAGGTGCATCCTTTCGCCCAGGTCTCCTCCCGCTTGTTGTTTTTTGATAAAAAGGGTATTGTCCCAGTCATCATTGCCGTCAATAAAATCGCTGTAAAACAAATGGCGGGGAACATCCAGGGCCAGGGCCACTTCGCGGGCGCGTTGGGAGAGTTTGTGGTAGACGGCCAGGGCAGCTTCGTCGCCGATCGTGGCAGCAAGGCGGGTTTTTACTTTGCCCAGGGCCGGGTTTTTGATAAAAATGATTACACTCATAAATTGCTCAAATAAAAATGAATCATCCCGGATTTTAAAAATAGCACAAACGAAAAAATGAGCACAAAGGACACCAAAGCAGCACAAAGGGCACAAAGAAAACGTCGTCAACGTCTAACTTTGTGCCCTTTGTGTCCTCTTTTTCATCCTTTGTGATAATAAAAATATCGCTTTGGCAGCATGTTTGAAAAACTCGAGGTAACTACCTGTTTTACCTTATTCGTCTTTCTTTTTCTTCCCATCCGAGAAGAGTTCATCTTCTTTCACCTTGCGCACCACATCGCCCTTCTTGAGCTTGCGTGCCACCACGGAATAAGGCCCAGAAACCACTTCATCGCCCTTCTTGATGCCAGCGAGCACTTCGATAAAGTTGTCATCCTGGATACCCGTTTTGATTTCGGCGATACTCACCGAATCCCCTTTGCCAATGACAAAAACTACCTCCTTAAGGTCGTCTTCAGTGATGTCCTCGACCACTTCATCTTCGCCACTGCTGTTGCGCACCACTTTGGCTTTGCTTTTGTTTTCATCCTTTTCACGGGTGGTTACCGCTTGAATGGGGATGGTCAGCACGTTGCTTTTGGTCATGGTGTTGATCTCCACAGAGGCCGACATACCCGGACGGAAAGGATAACGTTTGCGGGGTTCGACCAAATCTTTATACGAACTTGGGTCAATGCCAATGCGCACCTCAAAGTTGGTGATTTGATCACTCGTCAACGCGGCTGCCGCCGAGTTGGAGGAGGAGTTGGCGATTTCAGTTACCCGGCCTAAAAACTTGCGGCCAATGTAAGCGTCTACCTCTACATCCACCAAGTCGCCCAGTTTTACCCGAGGAATGTCGTTTTCGGTTACGTCCACACGCACCTCCATGTTATTAAGGTTGGCGATGCGCATCATTTCGGTACCCGTCATTTGAATGGTACCTACCACCCGTTCCCCTTTCTCCACGTTCAACATCGAGATGATGCCATTGGTAGGAGAATAAATGGTGGTCCGCTTGAGGCTGGTGCGCAATTGTTTCAGGGTTGCTTCCGAACTCTGGATCGAAAAACGAGCTCCATTGGCGCTTTCCTGTGCCGATTTAATCCCAGCGTCGGATGCCTTAACATTGGCTTCCAAAGCACGCATATTGGACAAGGAGGTTTGGTAATCTGCTTCAGAGATCACACCGGTTTTGTACAATTTTTCATTGCGCTTGTGTATTTCCCGCGCATTCTCCAGATTGGCCAGGATCTGTTCTTTCTGGCCACGTTGGCTTTCAATTTGAGATCGGGCGTTGGCTTCCTGCGCTTTGGCCTGATTGAGTGAGGCCATCCCTTGTTCTACCTGAGATTGGTACACATCGGGGTCGATGCGGGCCAAAACTTGACCAATGCGCACCGAGTCGCCTTCTTTGACATACAATTCCACAATTTCACCTGAAACGTCGGAACTGATTTTGACTTCCGTTTGGGGGAAAACTTTGCCGCTGGCGGCTACTACTTCCACGATGGTGCGCAATTCGGCTTTTTCAGCGGTCACTTTTTCACCTTTTGGCTTGTTGCGGGCTTGGATGGCTGCAACAACTACTAGTGCGACCAAGAGGGCGATTAATCCGTAGATGAGCCAATTATTGCGTTTTTTCTTTGCCATGATTTTTCGTTGTTGAGGATGTTGTGCTTTTCCCACGGCTAAAGCCATGGGTTGTGTTTTGAGTCCCACGGCTAAAGCCATGGGTTGGTTTTTTAGGTGGCTCCCACGGTTAAAACCGTGGGTTGCCGGGGATCGACGTCCAGAGCCGAAGCCGTGGGTTGCCTTAGTTTAGGGTGATTTGGCGGCCTTGGTAGAATTCAACCTGTTTGAGATTGAAGATGTATTGGAACTTGGCGCGGGTCAGGTCCATCTGGGCCTGAGACAAGTTGTTGCGTGCGGTATTGAAATCCAGTTGGTTGGCCGCACCGATATCGAAGCGCTGTTGGGCACCTTCGAAGGCTAGCCTGGAAGCTTCCTCGGCGGCTTGAGCTGCGATATAAGACCGACGTGCAGCGCGGGCATTGGCGATGGCCGTTTGGATGTCCGTTTTCAGCTGTTGTTTGGCCTGTTCGTTGTTTAAGTCAACGCCAGCTACGCTGATTTTGGCCCGCTCCATATTGATGCGGTTGCGGTTGTTGTTGAAAATGGGAATCGACAACTGCATCCCGATACTTTGACCAAAGTTCTGATTGATCTGATCCGTCCAGGCTTGTTTGCTCAACTGAATTGGGATTTGGGATTCTATCTCAAAGGTGACGGGTTGACCGTTAAAAAAAGCGGTCTGGCTGATCCTTTGATTTTGGAAGGCAAAATTATACGCGCGGCTGGAGGCGTAAGAATTCAGGTTGCCAAAAAAAGACAAAGAAGGCAACATACCCGCTCTGGCCAAATCGATACCGATCAGGGCACTTTCCCGGCGTTTTTGTCCCGCCTGAATTTGTGGTTGGGTACCCAGGGCACCATTGTAAATTTCTTCAACCACAAAAGCATCAGGATTGGCGTTGGCCGGAATGCTGATTTCGGGGCGCTCAATCAACAATTCTTGAGCGGGATCGAGCAGCATCAACTGTTTGAGTGCAAGGTAACTCAGGGTAACCTGGTTTTCAGCGTTAACCACCGTTTGTTGATTCAACGCAACTTGAGACAAAGCATCCAGGCGCTCATTGCGCGGGCGGGAACCTGCCTCGATCAGTTTTTCGGTTTGCGCCAATTGCAAACGTGATTGATCCAATTGAGTCTTGGAAATGGCCAATTGCTCCTCGGCCAACAGCACATTCAGGTAATTTGCCGCCACGTTTAAAGCAAGGGTATTGGTAGTGGTCGCGGCATCGAACCGGATTGCCTCCATATCGATGCGGCTTTGGATGATGCTGTTTTTGATTTGGCCCCCACTGTACACCGGAATGCCACCCGAAAGAGACAAACTGTTACTGGTGATGTTTTGTGAGTTAAAGGAGTTGGTCGTAGGGTCGATGGTACGACCGAACTGTATGTTCCCACCAACCGAAGCATTGATTTGTGGAAGTCGGTTGGCCTGGTTTTGTTTCACCGCAAGTGCAGCGGTGTTGATTTGGTTTTGGGCTTGTTTGATGGAAATGCTGTTCTTAGTGGCATATTCCACAATTTCTTGTAAGGTCCAGCGCTTTTGAGCACTTAGACCTGTACAAAGTAGCAATCCTAGGATTACACCCAAGCTCAGTTTGGCGAAGTTTGACATGATGCTTTTCTTAAAAAATTTAACACACTGCAATACTAGAAAAGCACCCGCGAAAGGCAGATTTTTTTATATAAAAAGGCGGTTATTCTAGATAAGGGACGGATCAACGAATGCCGGACTGCACTTGCCCCATGCCAATGACCCGATCGTAGCGTTCTCCGAAGGCTCGGTAATAGATGATTATGGTGTACACATTTTCGGTTTCCCACCAATCGCCATCGATGGGACTGAGGCTCGCGGGAGCGGTGCTGGTATTGCGTGGTTTGGTTGCATAAGCATAATTGTAGTACCCCTGTTTCAGTGGCGTACGTACGGTATAGGCTTGTAACACATCGTCGAATTTCATTTTGTATTGGGGCAACATTTGCCAATCGTTGAAACGACCAACGAGGAAAACATCCTGATTCTCGATGGGCTCATTCATACTCAGGGAAAACTGCACTTCAGCGTAATCGCTCCCCACCGCATTGTTGAAGTGGTTGGCATCGTCCTGGGCCAAATCCCGCCAGTCAGTAGGGCTAGGCTTGACTCCTTCTACCTGGCTGTTGCGGCGTTGCAGGTTCTCGTCGAGGCGCATGCCACGCTGGTCTGAATTGCCAATGACAAAATCACCGTTGAGGTCAAAAATTTGAAAATATTGTGAACTTTCAAAAACCTGATCCTCCTTCATGATGATTTCATACCGATTGTTGACGCGGTTGATGGTGGCAATCTGCGAACCATAGATGAACAAACTGCGCATGTCTAACCAGCGGAATTCTTTTCCTGCAGGGAAAACAACCTTGTCCTGGTAATCCCATACCAGGTTGTTTCCCCGGTTAAAATTGGGGATGATCCCGGTTATCGCGTTGTCCCAACGGTTGTTTTGCAAAATCGTAGCTTTGATTTCCTGCCGCATGTTGCCAATGGGGAGCTTATCAACACTTACTTCAAAATCGATTTCCTGATGGGTTTTGAACTTACCCACCGCGGCTGGTGGAACCAATTTGGCATTGATAAAAACTTTGTTCTCCAGCACGATGAAGCGCCGAGACAGTACGGTTACTTCTTTATTGAGGTTTTCGTAAATCTGTAAAATGTAATTGCCCGAACGGGTAATGCGGGTATTTTCGTTGGGCAAAACGAGGCGGTAATGCGAAAAGGGACTCGTCGCTTTAAAAGAATTGTGGTACTCCCGCAGCAAATCATTGGCATACCCATCGATGTAGTCCAGTTCGGAAAGTGAAGTGGGCTTCCAATTGATGTCGCACTGGATGACGCGGTAATAATAGGACTTGGAATCCGCTTCCATGTCGTCAAATTCCAGTTCCAGTAGGTCACTCCCATCCAACACCAGGATGGGTTGACTAAGGTAGAGTCCTTTTTGTGTAAATTTGACCGACTTGATGTGTGGCTGGTAAACAAAGTCTTCGTAACGCAGGGCTTGGTCCTGGGCATGAACGCTTTGTAGCAATACAACAGCACAACAGAGTGAGAGCATCAAAAACCGCAACATATTGAGCAGGGTTAATAGACTTTATTTCTATTCATAAAGTCTAATATTTACCCCAAATAACGCAAAAAAGCGTTGAACTAAGGTGAAGACCACGCATTTAGTAGTGGGGCAAAAATAAGTATTCATTTTTCCTGAGCCAAAGGATTAGATAAGAAACTTAAAATGAAGCATTTACTTATCTAATCCTTTGGCAAAATGAAGCACTTATTTTTTTATTGCCCCTTAATTCATTCGCATGGAAAATGCTGAACCACAAACCGGCATCATCATCCTGGCCGCTGGGGCCTCAACCCGCATGGGGCAAGCCAAACAACTGCTGCGGATTGGTGGCGAAAGCCTGATTCAAAAGGCAGTAAAAACCGCGCTGGGCACAATTTTTCGGCCAGTGCTGGTGGTTTTAGGGGCAAATCGGGAACAAATAGAACCAGAACTGCAAAGCACGGAAATACTGAAGGTATTCAATCCAGATTGGTCTACCGGGATGGGGAGCTCCATTGCGACTGGTTTGGCCCATCTGTTGCAACAAACGCCTTCGATCCAACAGGTTTTGATCTTGGTGGGCGACCAACCTTTGTTGAAAGTGGCTACTTTAACTGCTTTGGTGGAATTGCAAAGCCAAACCCAGGCACCCTTGGTCGTCTCCCGGTACACGAATACTTTGGGGGTTCCAGCTTTGTTTACACAAGCCCTTTTTGGGGACTTGGCAGCATTGCACAGTGCCCAAGGGGCCAAAGCTTTGATTCAACAACACCTGCATCAGGCGGCTGTACTCGATTTTCCGGAAGGGGCGCTAGATCTGGATACGCCGGAGGAATGGGCTGCTTTTTTGACAAAAATCAATTTCCCAGGGTAGTTGAATGTCTATTTATTTACCCTAACTTCCCCTTTCCAAAATCAAACACGATGAGAATAATCCTGACTCTTTTATGCGTTGTACTGTTTTTGCAAGTGCATGCACAGTACAAGCCGATTCCCCAGCGCAGCACTACGGCTGGTACGAAGGAACAAAATACTCACTTACCGATTAAGGCGCTGCCTCGTTTTTCCCAAAACAGCAGTACACCTGATCCAAGCAACATCAGCTACAACAATTTACCAAAACCCAAGCTGAGCCTCCGCAAGCCCATTCCCGGCCCGCTGATGGTACGGGATGAAAAAAGTGGCCTGCCCATTTTTATCGAAGGTGAAGTAGAAGGTTTGCCCGAATTGCGCGATGCCCCCAACAGTCAAAGGGCCATTCAATACCTCGATCACTTCAGCAAAGACCTACGTATTGTTGCTCCCGGGAAAGAATTTGTGCTGGTCAGTCAATCCACCGATGAGCAACAACAAAATCACCTGCGCTTCCGGCAGCAGTACCAGGGTATTGAGGTGTACGGTGCTGAGGTCATTTTGCACGAGAAGGAGGGAAAAATTCTCCTCTTCAATGGCCGCTACTTCCCTACCCCAGCGCTGCGCTCGGTAAAACCTGGGTTGGATTCGCCCCAAGCCATCCAGGCAGCCTTGGCCGATGTGCAAAAAAAGGAAACCTTGCGCTCCCTTTCCACCGCTGAGGTAAGCATGGTGGGTGAACAAATCGCCAAAAAACAATTGGTCATTTTTCACACTGGCCCCGAGCTAGATGTGCCTAAACTGTGCTGGTACCTGGAGATTGCCCCCAATCTACATGCCCGCTGGGCCTATTTTATCGATGCTGAAAGTGGGGCGGTGTTAAAAAGTCATTCGCTCTTGTGCAAGATGAAGCACCAAAGTGCCAAAAAAACTGACACTCCAGCCCATTTTCATACCCATGAGAGCATTGAGGAAGTCCAAAACAGCAGCAACCTTGCGCTTTTGGATGGCAAAGCTACCGCCAAAGCCAGAGACCTGGCGGGTGTGGAGCGCACCATCAATACTTACCTGATTGGCAATACCTATTTTATGTTGGATGCCAGCAAGGACATGTACAATCCTACAACTTCCGACCTGCCACAAGATCCTAGAGGAGGCATCGTAACCTTAGATATACGCAACACACTTAAGGCGGATGGCAGTTTTAATGCCTATTTTTTTACCAGCGGTACCAATAGCTGGACCGCCCCCAACGCTGTCAGCGCCCACTACAATGCCAGTGTGGTCTACGATTATTTCCGCAATACCTTTGGGCGCCAATCCATCAATGGAACCAAAAGTACCATTCGTTCTTATGTCAATATGCCCGATGAAGACGGTTCTTCGCTGGAAAATGCCTTTTGGAATGGCGATGCCATGTTTTATGGCAACGGTGGCTCCACAATTCGCAGTTTGGCCCGAGCCTTGGATGTAGCGGGGCACGAAATCACCCACGGCATCATTCAACATACCGCCAACCTGGAATACGAAAATGAACCCGGTGCGCTCAATGAATCCTTTGCCGATATTTTTGGGGCCATGATTGACCGCGATGATTGGAAAATGGGCGAAGACGTGGTATTGCCCTCCGCTTTCCCCACGGGTGCCTTGCGCGATTTGTCGAATCCACACAACGGTGGAACCAGTTTGAACGACGAAGGCTGGCAACCTGCCTCCTACTCCGAGCGCTACACTGGTTCGGAAGACAATGGAGGGGTACACATCAACAGTGGCATTGTCAATCGTGCCTTTTTCCTGTTTGCCACCCAGGTTGGCAAAGAAATGGCCGAACAAGTGTATTATTCTGCATTGAGCAACTACATCACCCGCTCCTCCCGTTTTGTGGATGCGCGCCTGGCCGTTGTGCGCGCCGCCCGGGAAAAAGGCGGTGAAACCGTGGCCAAAGCAGCCGAATCGGCTTTTGAAACCGTTGGCATCCGGGTAGGAGTACCGACTGCCCCTCCTGTGGATTTGAGTTTCAACCCGGGCACCCAGTTTGTCTTGGGCGTAAAAGCTGACTACAGTGGCCTCGGCATTTTTGATGTCAATAAAAGTACCATTTTGGAATTACCCATCGCCAATGGGGTACTGCGCAAACCAACAGTGGCTGACGATGGTAGCCTGATCATTTACATCAATGGCCGCAAACAGCTCAAATACCTGGAGCTCGACTGGGCCAAGGCTACGTATGATACGGGTACACTCAACAACAACCGGATTTGGGAAAATGTGGCCCTGTCCAAAGATGGTCTGCGCCTGGCGGCTCTGGTGACTGACCGGGAGGGTGAAATTGGCATCATCGATTTGACTAGAACCGGCAGCAATACCCGCTATTTTGAACTGTACAATCCTTCCTACACGGAGGGTGTAACCACGGGGGATGTTGTAGGTGGGGACGCCCTGGAATGGGACCTCAGCAGTGAAACCGTAGTATACGATGCCAATAATGAAGTGCCTCTGAGTGGTTTTGGAACTTACAACTACTGGGACGTGGGCCTGCTGAATGCCTGGAACAAAAAAACCAACACCTTTGGCGATGGGAAAATTGAAAAAATCTTCACTGGCCTAGAGGATGGGGAAAACATCGGTAATCCCAGTTTTTCCAAAAACACACCTTATATATTGTCTTTCGATTACTTCGTGGACAACAATGGGAATGGTGAGCTGGATGATTCGGATGACTATGAAGTACTGACCACCAATTTGGAAACGGGCGACATTGGTACCGTGTTTGAAAACAGCACCCTTGGTTTCCCCAATTATGCGACCAAAGATGACTTTATCATTTTTGATGCCCAAAACAACGCTGGCGACGATGTGATTGCCATTGCGCCCCTCAAAACTGATAAACTCACCCCTAATGCCGATCCCAGCATTTTTAAAGCGGGCTATGTATTAGGTGTCTGGTTTGCCAATGGCCAACGGATTTTGAGCAGCAATCGGGATGAAGCCTGGCCTGAAGCCAACATCAAAGTGTATCCCAACCCATTTGGGGACCAAACGTTGGTAGAGTTGGAACTGAACGACAACCAAACGTTGCGCATGGAAGTGTATGACCTCTTTGGTCGCACGATTCGGCAATATCAGTGGCAAGTAGGTGCAGGAAAAACGCAGCAACGTTTGGACTTGGCCGATTTACCCACCGGAAATTACCTGCTACGCATCAGTGCAGGTCAAAAAAACACCACTCGGAAGTTGGTCAAGTGGTAGAAAGTAACATAGAAAAGAAAAAAGGTGAAAGTATGGCCTGGCCTACTTTCACCTTTTTTATCCTAGAAATTTTTAGTTATGCAACCTTACAACGTCCCCAACAAGGTGTTTTATTGCAAAAACCGGCATTTTCCTAACTTCTTTTCATTTTTAAACTAAGCCAAAAAAAATTTTTGTCGCTTCTGGCCCTTTTACCTGAATTTTTATAGCTGAAATGAGCGAAACGGAAAATTATATTCTAAAATACCGCCAATATTAACCATAAAAGATAGGCACATCAATAGTTGGGGTAATATAGCATCAAAACAGATCAATTTTGGCGTAGCGCAGCCACCCAATGTGGCGTAATTTTGTCATTGTAAACACCCAAGCACAACTTTTCGATTTTAACCCAAACTTTTTAGTAAACACAAAAACTGTTGTTATGAAGGACATTTTAAAAACTACCGCCCGTCTTGTACTGCTTTCGGTTATGTTCGTATTGCCATTAGCTATGCAAGCCAAAGACGACAATCCTTTTATCTCCATCAATTCAATTGGAAGCGAGAAAAAAGTAAGTCTGGTACTGAAGAACCTTAAAGGATCAACCACTATCCGTTTGGAAAGTGCACTGGAAGGGGTTCTGTTGGAAGAAGAAATCACCAACGCTGAATATGCACGGGTTTTGAACCTGAACGAATTGTCTGATGGCAAATACAAACTGGTAGTAAGCACAGGTCTTCGTGAAACCGAACAACCTATCTCGATCACCAGAACTGGCCTGAGTCTGAACATCAACGACCGGAAGCTGTTTTTCGCTCCCGTGGTTAGAACGACCGGACAATTGCTGGATGTGAGCCTCTTGAACAACCAACTGACTACCTTGAAACTCAGAATTGAGGATGCTGAAGGGCTACTGGTTTACGAAGATGAGGTACGCGACGTAGTAAAGGTGGAAAAACGTTACAACTTGAGCAAATTGCCTGCTGGTGAGTACACCATTGTACTGAACGTTGGCGACAAGGCTTATGTCAAAACAATTCGCAAATAATTCATATTGCGTTAATACATAGGTTCTATTTTTGGGGCATCAGATCTGAAAATTTTTTCCCCAGAATCTATGTAAAGAACTTGCGATCTGATGTAGGTTAAGGAAGCTGCAATCTTCGGGTTGTGGCTTTACTTTTTTTTAGGGCCATTCTATTACAGCTAAAGTCTATTTTTTACCTTTGCCGGCTAACCAACCGATAGTCCTATGATCAAAAAGTTTGCATTCAGTCTGCTCTTGTTGGCCGCAGTGAGCGCCTGTAAAAACGACAAAAACGTAAAAGAAGCAGCACAGGAAGAAGTGATTACAGAAATTCCAACATCTACCGCCGCTCCGAAAGAAGAAACCTACCAAGAAGCGGCACAAATGCAGGAGCTTTATGGCACTTACGTTACAGCCAATTATCCAGATAAAGGCATTTGGAAACAGATCAGCATCAAATACGCAGGTCCTGATCGGGTAAAAGTTGACATTACGGGTAATCCCCTGGATGATGGCCGTCCTTCTTGTGCGATGAGTGACATTGGGGTTTTCCGCAATGGCCGCATCGAAATTCCGATTGAAAAAAAGGAAGACATGGCTGATGCCGACCGCACCCTGATGCTGCTGCAATTGACCGATAAAGACAATATCGCCCTGCGTTCAAAAGGTACCCGCGATCAATATTGGATTGTGTTGTCGCTGTTCTGCAATGTGAATACTACGCTGGCGGACAATTACAAAAGAATCGCGGACTAAGTTTAATCTGCTGATTTTAATCTGCTCATACCAAAGGCTGCTGCGCAAAATGTACAGCAGCCTTTGGTGTTTTATAACGCGAAGCTTTGCCTTAAAATCTAAATATCAATAACTTACAATCTTACCCGCTAACTTTTTCTCCAATTCTGCGCTGGAACATCAAGCCTTCTTTTGGTACTGCACACCACTCCCGGCCCCTCTATCTTTGAACCATGATTTTTAATAAAAGAGGATCATTGTTAACCAAGGGTGATTAGCAAGACCGGGAGAGGGAAATCAGAGTGCCCCTCTCCCCTGCTTTATCAAGCGACTCATTTATTTGAAAATCCAGCGATTAGAAAGGTTGTGTAAATAATAGTTTTATGTAAGGCAAGTACAGGCTCATCTTTGATGGGCTTTTTTTTTGACTCGCTATTGCTTCTTTCAAAAAAAACCAGAATATTTGGAACATCAATTGCTTTCCTTTATTACAATTTCCAACTGCAACCTTTTATTAAACAATTTCCATTTGCACTCAACCTGTTTGCAAACAGGCATTTCTCCGTTCGTTCAACAATGAGGGTATTATGGAAATCATTCAGGATTTGGTTGATCTGGTCAGCCGCAACAAACTCAAATCCATTGAATTGCTAGGGCAAGCCGAGCAAGGCCGCGTTTCAATGGTCAACAGCCTTTATGTAAAAATTGCTTCGCGGGAGTTCAGCACCGATGAAGAAGCGGCCCAGTACTACTTTAGTGCTGCCCCTAGCGATCACGCCTACCGCAAACTCAAAAACCAGCTCAAAAACCGCCTGGTCAACGCGATTTTTTTCATCGACGTCAAACAAGCGGGTTATTCCGACTGGGATCGGGCTTACATCAGTTGTTGTAAGGAATGGGCCGCCGTAAAAATTCTGCTCAATCGGGGAGCGAGCAAGGTAGCCGTTGATTTGGCGCTCAAAATTTTCAAACGCGCTCAATACTACCAATTTTCCGAATTGCTGGTCAACATCAGCAAAATCCTGCGCCTGTATTATTCTACTCGCCAGCCCGATGCCCGCAAACTGAAATATTACGACGAATTGCACGGCCAATACGTCCAGCTCTGGCAAAGTGAAAACCTGGCCGAAGACCTGTACATCCGCTTGGTGTACAGTCATTTATTTGATCAAAATGCATCAACTGAAGCCTCTCCAGCACGGGCCTATTACGAGCAATTGGCCCCTTTGCAGGAGCAGCACCGTTCTTACCATTTTTTGCGCCACGTGTATTTGCTCAAAGTAGCCGCATTGATGGGCGAAGTCAATTACGAAGAGGCGGCGCAAGCTTGCGATGAGGCTTTGGCCGCATTGAAGGCGATTGAATTTGTGCCCAAAGCGGCTTTTTTGACTTTTTTGTACCAAAAACTGGTTTGTTTCATTCAGCTCAAAGATTACCCTGCCGGACGGGAAGTAGTGGAAAAAGCACTGGATCTGGAAAAAGAGGGAGCTTACAATTGGTTCAAAAACCGCGAGTTGTGCCTGATCCTGGCCTTACACACCCACAATTATACGGAGGCATATCAGGTTTGGCAATACGCCACCAATCATCCCCTGTTCACGGCCCTAGGCAAACGGGCCATGGAAAAATGGAAAATTTATGAAGCCTGGTTGGAGTACCTGCTGTTCATTGGCAAACTCAATTCCAACGCAACGGAAACGTCTCGCAAATTTCGACTCAACAAGTTTCTCAACGAAGTTCCCATTTTTTCCAAAGACAAACGGGGCATGAACATCCCCATTTTGATTATCCAAATTCTATTCCTCATTGCTCAAAAACGCCACGACGCCGTGATCAGCCGTATGGAAGCCATCGAGCGGTATTGCAGCCGCTACCTGAAACAGGATGAAAATTACCGCTGTAATGTGTTCATTCGGCTGTTGTTGCAAATTCCCAAAGCGCATTTTCATCCACAAACGGTGTTGCCACGGGCGGAGCGCTATTTGAAATTGTTGGAGCAATATCCGTTGCAGATGAACCCGCAAGGGTACGAGGTGGAGGTGATTCCGTTTGAAGAGTTGTGGGGCATGGTGTGGGGGAGTTTGGGGAAAAGACGGGGGTAGGGTTAGGTGGTAGAAACTAGCATAGCGGCTTCGAGTACCCACTCGCTCTATTTCATTGAGCCCCTAAGAGGTACAAAGGGCATCCTCGACTTCACAAAGATCTCAAAAGAATATCTCCTAACGCCAAAACTCCTTAGCTTTGAGAACCATCATTTGAGTGTACGACAAAATCGGGGCAACGCACCGTAGAGACGCACGGCCGTGCGTCTCTACAATTCGGCATCACCCGTCATGTTTTACGTTGCCCCGATTTTGTCATGCACTCCCATCATTTGAAGGCCCTTCAAAACCAAAAAACACCATGCGTCACAAGCTGATCCACCTTCTGCTCCTGTTATGCGCTACGCCCAGCATAGCCCAAAACCCCGATCAATTCAACCCCGCCACCACCCTGTACTACACCGCCCCGGCCCAAAAATGGGAAGAAGCCCTGCCCATCGGCAATGGCCGCATTGGAGCGATGGTTTTTGGCAAAAACGGCGAAGAGCGCATCCAGCTCAACGAAGAAACCTATTGGACGGGTGGCCCCTACTCCACCGTAGTGAAGAACGGCGCGGCCGTTTTACCCGAAATCCAGCAACTCGTTTTTGCGGGCAAAATGCTCAAGGCGCACAACCTCTTTGGCCGTCGCCTGATGGGCTACCCGGTGGAGCAACAGAAATACCAGAGTCTGGCCAATTTGCACCTCTTTTTTCCTGAAAACGGAGCCATGAGCGAGTACAAACGTTGGTTGGATTTACAAACGGGCATCAGCGGCGTTTCCTACCGGATTGGAGAGGTGACTTACCGCCGCGAAGCCTTTGTTTCGGCCCCCGATCAGGTGATGGTGTTGCGCATTACGGCCAGCGACCAAAAGATCAGCTTCAAAGCCAACCTGCGCGGCGTGCGCAACCCCGCCCATTCCAATTACGGCACCGATTATTTCACGATGGATCCTAATGGCCAGGATGGCCTGCTGCTCAAAGGCCGATCCTCCGATTACCTCGGGATTGATGGACAAATCCGCTTCGAAGCCCAACTCAAAGTCGTAGCCGAAGGTGGCACCGTACGCACCGACGATGCCGACCTCTGGGTAGAAAATGCCCAGTCGGTTACCCTCTACTTTAGCGCCGCCACCAATTTTGTCAATTACCACGACGTCAGCGCCGACCCACATGCCAAGGTAGAAGCGGTGTGGAAAAACCTGCAAGGCAAAACTTACGCCCAAATCCAGGCCGCCGCCCTCAAAGACCACCAGCAATACTTCCAAAGAAGCAACCTGCAACTGGAAAACACCCAGCAATCCTTTTTGCCCACCAACGAGCGCATGGTCAGCATTCAAACGGCACCCGATCCCAGTCTGGCCGCCCTCTGCTATCATTTTGGGCGCTACCTCCTGATCGCCTCCTCCCGCCCGGGCACCCAACCCGCTAACCTACAAGGCATCTGGAACAACGACATGAATCCCGCCTGGGACTCCAAATACACCACCAACATCAACACCGAAATGAACTACTGGCCCGTCGAAACGGGCAACCTCAGCGAGTGTGTCATGCCGCTCGTCCAAATGGTCAAAGAACTGGTGGATCAAGGCACGCAGGTAGCCCGCGAACACTACGGCTGCCGAGGCTGGGTTTTTCACCAAAACACTGACCTCTGGCGCGTCGCTGCTCCGATGGACGGCCCCACTTGGGGTACTTTCACCACGGGCGGTGCCTGGCTCTGTACCCACTTGTGGGAGCATTACCTGTTCACCCAGGATCGGGAGTATTTGCGGGAGGTGTATCCACTGCTACAAGGTTCGGTGCAGTTTTTTATGGATTTTTTGGTGGAAACGCCGGATCATAAGTGGCTGGTGACCAACCCTTCAACCTCGCCTGAAAACTTTCCGGCCAGCCCCGGCAATCAACCTTATTACGATGAAGTAACGGGGATGATCTTACCTGGCACCACCATTTGTTATGGCTCTTCGATCGACATGCAAATTTTGGCTGACCTGTTTGGGTACTACACGGAAGCAGCCGCAGTTTTACAAGTAGATGCCGAATTTGCCGCCCAAGTCGCCGCTGCCCGCAAACGCCTCCCGCCACCTCAAATTGGCAAAGATGGGGCTTTGCAGGAATGGACTGAAGACTGGGGGCAATTGGAAAAAGCCCACCGCCATTATTCTCATTTGTACGGGCTTTACCCCGGCAAAGTGATTTCGAGCTGGCGTACTCCGCAGTTGGTAGAACCTGTCAAAAAAGTGCTGGAGCAACGTGGCGACGAAGCTTCCGGTTGGTCGCGGGCCTGGAAAATGTGCCTTTGGGCCAGGTTGTACGATGGCAATCGTTTGGAAAAAATCTTCAAGGGATACCTGAAAGACCAGGCTTACCCACAGCTTTTTGCCAAATGTTACACCCCCATGCAGGTGGACGGGTCTTTTGGCGTTGCTGCTGGCGTGGTGGAGGCCCTGGTGCAATCCCACGAAGGGCGGATTCACCTCCTGCCCGCCTTGCCTACGGCCTGGGCGAGTGGGCGGATGGAAGGGGTATGCGCCCGTGGCGGTTTCCAATTGGATTTTAGCTGGCAGAATGGGAAGGTACAGGAATTGCAGGTTTTGTCGAAAGCGGGTCTGGAGTGTCGGCTGCTGCCGGGTGGAGGTGCTTTTCAGGTGACTCAAAATGGGAAAAAAATCAAGAGTAAGGCACTAGAAGATGGGGCTTTGAGTTTCCTTACTGAAAAAGGAAAGACTTATGTGGTAAAGCCAATGTGATATTTATAGAGCTAAGATGATTGTTTTGAAAACCAAAGCGACACATATTTATCACAAAGGGGAAAAAAGAGGACACGAAGGACACAAAGTTAGACGTTGACGATGCGTCGCTTTGTGTCCTTTGTGCCCTCTTTTTTTCCCTTTGTGATAAAAAAATGCCGCTTGGTAATGTTCTTACTCTTTGAGTTCTTACACCCCAAATTTCTGCTTCAAATACCCAATAGCCATCCCATAGGCCTCTTTCGACAGCGTCTCATCGTATTTGGGATTACTTGGATTGGAGAAGCCATGTACGCCAGGGAAAATTTTGTAAGTCAAATTTTTACCCGCCGTTTTCATATTGGCAGCAAAGTCTTCGATGACTTTTTTGGAGATGTATTCTTCGGTTGCAAAAAGGCCCAACACATCGGTGTTCAAGGTTTTGAGTTTTTCTACATCCTGCACGGGCATGCCGTAGTACATCACGGAACCAACCGTTTGTTTGCCTCCCAGGATAGCCGACTTCAAGGACCAGCCGCCACCAAAGCACCAGCCTACATTGGCTACTTTGGCTTTTTTGCCCGCCATCATCATGGCACCTTTAACGATGCTTTCCAGGCGAGCTTCCTGCACGCCGCGCATGAAAGCACCAGCCTCTTTAGGATCGGCAGTAACTTTACCATCGTACATGTCCAGCGCAATCACATTGACTGAGCCACCCAAGTCGGTGTAAAAAATGTCCGATTGGCGCTTGATGTAATCGTTCAAGCCCCACCATTCCTGGTACACAAACAACCACTTGTTCGACTTCTTTTTGGCTTTGATGATGTAACCAGTGGCGGTTTGTCCATCGGGTGTTTTGAAGCTGACGTTGCTGCCCATTTCGGCATAATCCAGTGGCAGTGGTGCCGGGTGCAGTGCCACAAATTTAGGGTCATCAACAAAAGCGGCCATTCCGTCGCCAGTGCTGTGGCACATCGGCATTGGGGCCTCCATTGGATGAAGCAAGGCTACCCGGCGCTGCATGGGTTGAAACACCGTCAGCAAACTCATGATAACCGAGAGGGAGGAGAGGATGAAGTAGTTCATAATATTTTTTTAGTGAAAAGTTAATAGTGAAAAGTGAAAAGTAATACAGCATTTGCGTTCCACCATATACCTGTTTCGCGAAACACTAAATTTAGGCTATGGTTCATCTTACTTTGCGCTATTCACTTTTCACTATTCACTTTTCACTAACAAAAAACTTCCACTGCTGCGAATCAAAGAACGTTGATCCAACAAGTGGTAAAAATAAGTGCCATTGTTCAGGGTTGGCTTGAGTTGGATGCGCTGTTTGACCTGGCCACTTGGCGCACTGATGCGCTCCAAACCGACCATTTGCCCTTGCGTGTTGTAAATCAGGACGTCCCAATCGGCGGCTTCGGTTTTGTCAAATTCCAGGTAGAATTCGCCGAGGCTGGGATTGGGGTACAATTTGGTTTGCACCGATAGTTCTTTTACATCTGGCAAATCCGTCACCAGGCCACGCACCGGATTGATGCTACGGGTAACCCGAGCCAAGGTGTCATTGCGCACGGCGGCACTCAGGATAGCAGTGGCAAAACGGGCGCCGTAAAAGCTATAGGTAGTACTTCTGCGTAAGGCATTTTGCTCTAAGTCCAGTGCAGTGAGCAACAAGCCCGGGGCGGGTGTTCCGGAGAGGTAAAAACTATCTCGGGATAATTCAGCCGTTTCGACCAAAAGCACCGCAAAATCCAGGGCACTGCCACCTTTGGGGTTGCGCATGCGCAAGGTGCCCCAGCCAATGGTAGAGTCGCGTTTGAATTCGTTGGTGACCACTTGTCCAGGCGCACGGTTCAAGCCCACTAGCGCAACCGTCAATTGGAAATTGATCACGTTGCGGTAACTCCAGGTATGTTTGCTCGTAGCCGTGAGCGGGAATTTGTAGTAATAAAGTGGGTTGCTGGTGTAATTGTCCACTTTAGGGAACAACACGACAGAATCGGTAGGAAAACCCGTAAAACTTTGCAAAGGGAATCGCCCTCCCGCAAAAAGGGTACCCTGAATGGAGTACCCATCATCGCCGTAACGCTCAAACTGATAATTGTCGGTAACCCGAAAAGGACCAAAGCTATATGTCGCGATGTAGGCACCAGTGGAATTGGGAAAATCAAATGGGGCCAACTGTGGACCGAATACTGAGGTCACAAAACGTGCGGGGGACACGGTAGAATCCTGAAGGTTGGAATAATCCCAAAACTGGTTGTTCCCACCTTGCGGCAATTGGAATCCCACGCGCTGCATCCCCTGGGTGAGGATGGTATCGACCCGATTGCTCGAAACCGTAAAATCGTTGCGCGTCAAGGAAATTTGGGCTTGGATGCTGCTCAGCAAACAAGTGAAACAAAGGCTTAAGTAAAGTTTTTGGGTCATGTTGGATGGTATTAGACCATATGAGCACCATGTACCCATATGGTCTCTTAAGTGTGATGGATTATTTTGCGTGAAAAACATAAAAATAGGGTTCATCTACGTTTTCGTACACCCCTTTCAATTTCACTTCTTTTCCTGCCTTTTGTAGTGCGTTCACCAAATCAATTTCGGTCGAAACGCTAATGCCATTGACTTCGGTGATGATAAAATTGGGCTT
This sequence comes from Haliscomenobacter sp., assembly GCF_041740695.1. Taxonomy (GTDB): domain Bacteria; phylum Bacteroidota; class Bacteroidia; order Chitinophagales; family Saprospiraceae; genus Haliscomenobacter. The sequence continues at coordinate 57,445 of NZ_JBGSLK010000015.1, forward strand.
GAGGTTGGTGCGATCAATGGTACTGCCCCGCAATACGCTGGTTACTTTTATGCCATTTTCCAATTTTGAAATTTTGCGCTCACGAGCATTCAAAGGGCGGACTTCCATGCCGAGTTTTTGCAAATACTTCAAATCATCTCCCTTCACGATACTGGTGCGGTTGCTGCGGTTTTTGAGGGTTACTTTTGCCACGGCTTTTTTGCCATTGCGGACGTATTCCACTTTGAGCACATTGCCTGGAGAGTAACGGCCTACTTGCTCCTGTAATTCGGGCATGGTGGCGGTTTTTACCCCATTTACCCGCAAGATGACGTCGTCTCTGCGCAAGCCAGCATCAGCGGCACCACTACCCGGCGTTACGCCCGTAATGTGTACCCCTTCGACGTTGTTGAGTCCCAGGTCCTTGGCCAGTTCGCTGTTGACGTCTTCAATTCGGATGCCAATGAGCCCCCGTTGTACAATGCCGTAATTTTTTAAGTCACCGATGACCTTGCGTACCAGGTTAGCAGGTACGGCAAAAGAGTAGCCTTCGTATTGGCCGGATTGGGTCAAAATGGCAGTATTGATGCCAATGAGTTCCCCTTCTGTATTGACCAAAGCGCCCCCGCTGTTGCCGGGATTAACGGCAGCATCGGTTTGAATAAACGATTCGATTTTATCCTGGGCATCCAGCACATCAATGCTACGGCCTTTTGCACTTACGATGCCCGCGGTCACTGTAGATTCCAGGTCAAAAGGGTTGCCTACGGCCAGAACCCACTCCCCTACTTGCACCGAATCGGAATTGCCAAAGCTCAAAAATGGTAGGTTGTCCGCTTCTACTTTAATCAGCGCCAAATCAGTGGAAGGGTCGCTGCCAATCAAAGTAGCTTTCAGTTCCCGATGGTTGCTGAACGAAACGCTGATTTTATCCCCATCGGCCACCACGTGGTGGTTGGTTACGATATAGCCGTCTTTGGAAATGATCACCCCCGAACCAGAAGCACCCCTTTGCGGCTGACGCTCGCGACCAAAGAGATCGTCAAAAGAAAGGCCACGATCACCGGAACTGATGCTTTGAATATTGACCACTCCTGGCGTGGCAATGCCTGCGGCTTTGGTGAATTCGGTCGGTGCTGCCGAGAGTGCTCTGGCGGAACCACCTGTGGTAATGCCATCTCTGGCTACACTGCGCGATTGGTACAATGCATCACCAGGCTCGCGGACAATGACTTCACGGGGTTTTTCCAATAAGCGATAAATGGCCACAGCCAACAAGGCGCTACACAGTGAAGCAAGTACAGTCGGAAGATATTTTTTCAACATGTGGTGATTTTATAAGGGGCGATAAAAAAATAAGTGTTTATTTTGCCACAGGATTAGATAATTAAACGGTTCATTTTAAGTTTTTTAGCTAATCCTGTGGCCTAAAAAAAATGAACACTTATTTTTGCCCCACTATTAAGGTGGCTATACTTCGCAAAATCTAACATTTTAGCAACTTTTGCAACTTTTACAAAACATAGTACCTTATAAAGGAACGAGAAAAAATAAATGTGCAACATGCAAGGCATTCCATTTCACAAATACCAGGGAGCTGGAAATGATTTCATTATGATCGACCAGCGCGATCAGCAGTGGATCGCCAGGAAAGACCAGGCTTTGGTAGAACAACTTTGTAATCGTCGTTTTGGCATTGGCGCCGATGGGTTGATTTTGTTGCAAAACCATCCTGACTACGATTTTGAGATGATTTATTTCAATGCCGATGGCCGGGAAGGCAGCATGTGTGGCAATGGGGGGCGCTGTACAGTGGCTTTTGCGCACCAATTGGGTGCCATCGAGAACAACTGCCAGTTCCTGGCGGTAGATGGTCCCCATCATGCGCTCATCAAAAATCCTGAATGGGTGGAACTAAAAATGATCGATGTGACACATGTAGAAGAGGGCAGTGATTTTTACTTCCTCAATACCGGGTCACCTCATTATATCGCTTTTGTCGAGGAGGTGGGCAACATTGATGTGGTGCAAGCGGGTCGGGCGATTCGCTACAACGAACGTTTTCGGGCGGAAGGCACCAATGTCAATTTTACCCAAATCACTGACCAGGGCCTCAGTATTGCTACGTATGAGCGAGGTGTAGAGGACGAAACCCTGGCGTGTGGCACAGGGGTAACGGCTGCTGCGCTGGCTTTCCACTTGAAAAAAGGTGGAGCGCTGGGGTCGAGTGAAGTGCCCATCAAAGTGAAAGGGGGCGAAATGGCGATCCGTTTTACGGCGACCAAGCAGGGTTTTACGGATGTGTGGTTGTGTGGCCCGGCGAAGCTGGTTTTTGAAGGCGAAGTATCGACTGGCCCTTAGGTGTGTCTTTGGTGTCTAAGGTTTCTTAGGTGGTGAAAGAGCCCTTGCTGCGCAAGGTTTTTCTTTTTTTTCACCACCTAAGAAACCTAAGACACCAAAGACACACCTAAGAAATTATTTATTGTTAGAAAACAAGATTAGCCCCAAACCCTTTCCTCTTTGTACCCGTCTTATTTTGTCAAACTAAAGACCTTTGCGGCATTGGTATGCATGGCAGAATATTCTATATTTGCAGCGCATCCCTCCGCAACAATACTAATCACCAAATTCGATAAGATGCGGAACAAACTATTTACCCTCTTCACCTTTGCGTGCTTCCTGTTTAGCCTCAGTTGGCTGAGCGCCCAAACCATTCGTGAAATTGAAATTGACCCGGCGCAACCCGTTGCAGGTCAAGCTTTCACCGTTAAGCTAAAAGGAGATTTCCCCAATTCCTGTTACAGCCTGAGCTATCAGGGGGCAACAGTTTCGGCGGGCAACAACCTCAATCTCTATTTCAATGTGATCCAGAGTGCCGGACCTTGTGCACAGGTGATCACCCCCTTTACCTTCACCCGTACTTTTCAGGGATTGAATCATCCTGGAAATTATTGCTTGAAGTTTTATGGTGGCCTGAATGTCAACACCACGGATAGCCAATGTTTCCTGGTAAAGCCTGCGCCAGCAAACGGCACCATTTGTGACATCAACATTCCCAAGATTTTCTGCGGCAGCAACATCAGCGCCAACAATAATCTGGAGCCTAACCGTCTCACTTTGTACAATTGCTCCGGCTACGAATCTGACTTGTACAGTGGTGAAAAAGTCTATCGTCTGGAGGTCAGCGAATACACGGAAGTTCGCCTGGACATGAAAATCCTGGACAACTGGATCGACCTTGACATGTTCTTGATCAGAGATGTTTGTGATCCTCAACACCCTTATTACAAGGTAGACAAAAAGGATTGTATCGCCCAGGCCTGGATTCCACAGGATAACCACAAAGAGAGAAAAATCGTCGCTAAACTGGAGGCGGGAACCTACCTAGTGGTCATTGACGGCGAAACAAATTATGACCGGGGTCGCTTTACCCTGAACGTAGATTGTGGCTTCCACGACCTCTGCGGCAAAGCTGTTTCGGTCAAATGTGGTGAAAAACTACAAAATCAAAGCACCATTGGTGGCCGCAACGACGTGTGGCGTTACACCTGTGGTACCGGGGTATTCGATTCAGAAGGCAACGACCGGGTGTACAAAATCAAATTGGACAAAGCGACCAAGTTGTTTGTAGAAATGAACATCCTCACCCCTGGTCAGGATCTAAATTTGACGTTGGTTAAAGGAGAAATATGCACGGATGTAAACCGGACCATCAATACCGTTGAAGCACCATTTTGTTTGGGTAGAAGCCCTGAATCTAGCACGGGAGGCAATCGCCGCACTATCCTCGAGGATTTGCCTGCTGGCACCTATTATGTAGTGGTGGACGCCCGCATGGCGATGACGCAGGGCAATTTCCACATCAGTTTCAATTGCGATCCCGTACCTTGCAACCTGAGTGTAGTGCCCAGTGTGTTGGACTTTACCGGCAATGGCGCGCCTCAAACCCTGACCATCAAAGCCTCCAAAGCCTGGAGCAGCGAACCAACGAAGAGTTGGGTGGAGCTTTCCCCTCGGACTGGAACTGGCAATGGCAGCACCAAAGTAAGTGTGATTCGTAAGGACGACCCCGGCAGTCGCCAGGAAATCCTCACCTTCACGTGTGGCAGTGAAACCCAAACGGTATTGCTCACCCAAGGCGGAGCTTGTTCCAAACCCAATGCAAACTTCAGCGTGAGCAAAAGTGGTAGCCGGATAATTGTGACCGCACAAGCGCAAGATAGTGCTACCTACACCTGGGATTTTGGCAGTGGCCTAGTTACCAGCGGGTCAGTAGATACCGTAAATTTACCCAATGGCCCGCAGCGCATTTGTTTGACCGTGACCAGTCCTTGTGGTACAGGAAGCACCTGCCAATTGGTAAAAGTTTTTGGGTTTACCAGCGCGGAAATCGCTACAATCGAGCAACCTACCCTGCTGCAACCCCGTTTGTATCCCAACCCAAGCCGGGGAGAAACTTTCCTGGAATACGAATCAACCCAGGTTGGTCAAGCGCTGATTCAGGTATTTGACCTGAGTGGCCGCGAAGTCAGCAAAAGTTTGTCTGTTCAAATGGTGCAAGGCATCAACCAAAACAAACTTTCGGTAGATCATCTGCAAAAAGGGGTGTATCTGGTCAGGGTAAAACTGCCGGAGTTGAGTTGGACGGAGAAGTTGCTGGTGGAATAAAGTGAAGAGTGAAGAGTGAAGAGTGAAGAGTGAAAAGCAGGTACACCAGTTGTTTTTCAACTGTTTTATGCGATTTATTTGCATAAAAGTTTGGATTGGAGAAGGAAGTGCATTTTTTTCACTTTTCACTTTTCACTTTTCACTTTTTTCACTTTTCACTTTTCACTTTTCACTTTCTACAGCAATCGTTTCTGCACGAATGCCATCAATGCCTTCACCCTTGGCGTATAAGGAGGGAACAACACACTCAGCGTCCCAAAATTCCGTTTCACCACGGCCCGCTCATTCGAAAAAGCCACAAAGCCGTGAAAGCCCATGTATTTACCAATCCCACTGTTGTTCACCCCACCAACGGGTAAATTCGGGTTGCCAAAACCCAACATGTAGTCATTGATCACCGTACCACCCGCCGAAGTATTGGCCATGATGTAGTTGATGAAGCGGCGGTTCCGGGCGCCGATGTACAAGGAGAGTGGTTTTGGCCGTTTGCGGATGATTTTGACGACCTCCTCGGGGCTCGAAAAGGGCAAAACGGGCAGAATTGGCCCGAATATTTCTTCCTCCATGATCGACATGTCATCGCTGATGTTGCCGAGTAAGGTCGGTGGTACAAACAGTTCGGCCTCGTTCCAGGTACCTCCTAGCAACTCCACCGCTCCTTTGCTGATGGCATCATCATACAAGCGCCGCAAACGCTGGTAATGCCGCTGGTTGACAATCCGACAATAATCAGGATTGTTGATCAGGGTAGCTGGATCGGTATACAGGCGCTTCAGCGATTTTTCAAAAGCAGTTACAAAGGCATCCATTTGGGTGGCGTGCACTAGGGCATAATCAGGCGCGATGCAGGTTTGGCCATTGTTGAGGCATTTGCCCCAGGCCAGGTTGTAGCTCAAAGTATCAATGGCAGCGGATTCGTCCAGAATGGCCGGAGATTTTCCGCCCAATTCCAGGGTCACTGAAGCCAGATTTTTGGCCGCGGCAGCCATCACAATTTTGCCAATCTGCGGACTTCCAGTAAAAAAGATATGGTCAAAGGGCAGTTCCAACAAAGCCGTAGCCAAACTTGCATCCCCTTCCAACAGTGCTACTTCTTCCTCTGGAAATAGCTTTTTGATGGCTTGCGCCATAAAAGCAGCCGTATGAGGCGTCAATTCCGAGGGTTTGATGATGGCAGTATTCCCGGCGGCGATCGCATAAACCAGCGGGGAAAAAGTAAGATTGAATGGGTAATTCCAGGGGGAAATGATCAGGCTCACCCCTTTGGCTTCATACTCGATGTAAGAAGTAGTACCCAATAAAGTAAGCGGAGTAGGTACTTTGTGGGGGCGCATCCAACGGCGCAACTCGCGTCGGGCGTGTAGGGCATGGCTTTTTACAACGGAGATTTCGGACAACATCACCTCTACTTCAGCCTTCCGGAAATCTTGATACAGGGCGTCTTTTAGCCCTTGCATTTCCTGTTCGTCGTCCATAAAACGGATGAGGCGATTCAGGCGGTCGATGCGCTCGGCAGCGCTGGAGTTGGCTAACGATGGAGCGAATTGCTGTTGTTTTTCAAAAAGGGCTTGGAGATTTATCTTGCTCGCTGTTGTTGTTTCCATGGATGGTTTGGTATTGATTAGTGCCACTAAAATACCCAAGTTTAACCATTATTTTGCACTTACTGCTTATAGTTTGATTTTAAGATGTTGGCGCATTCTGCTGTGGTGTTGCAAATCATCTTCCATGCTAAAAGCACAGATCAGGTAAATTGCTTGTCCAGGCAGAAGTGAATAATGGAAACGATCAACTGCATTTACAGGGATTGAAAAGCGGATATGGGTGCTCTGATCGTTTGTTTCTGCCAATATCAATTTGACCACTTCGGCGCCACCTAAAGCCTTTACTGTCTGGTGTTGGCCTGGTCCAATTACAAAACGTTCGGATAGGTAAGTTTTTCCCCGATCGACCCCCGCCATGATTAGGCTAGCCTTACTAATGTCGTCAGTGACATTGAAACCTATACCAACCCAACCAATATCCGGAGCAGTGGCATCTATGATTAGTTGCTCAGCTTGATAGTGCCATTGCACCACCATACCTCCTACTTCAACCTTTTGCATGCTTGTTTCTTGCTTTAGAGGTGCTTTACAGCCAACCCAAAACAGGTTGGCTGCAAGCCAGAATAAGAGAGAGGAATAGTTCATGATTTTGGTTTTGCTGTAGCCGCATCATTAATGAGCCACCATTTGCCCTTGGTATCCTGAACCAGAGATAGAAAATTGTTGAATACCAGTTGTGCACTTTCCATGTGTACCTGGACCTGGGCCGTATGGCCCAAAGAAGCAGCATGGACAATCTGGTAACTGCGGGGGCTTCCACCAATTTTTCCATCCTGAACAAGTTTCAGGTAAACTTCGCGGGGGATTACCGTTACATTCTCCTGGCCCATAAACTGGTTAATCGTACTGCGATACTCCGGGTGTAATACAGATTCGAGCAGGGTAATATCCTGCCGATCTCCTGCCTTGATAAAGGCCTCTACTGCCTCAGCAATGGCCGAATCCAATTTGTCTGCATTGGTACTGGTCATGGTGTTAAGGGTTGATGTTGTTTGTTGGCCGCAACACAGAAAGGTGCTCAAGCCAATTAAAACAGTGAAAGAAATGTTGTGTCTCATTTTCATTATTTTATTGTTTTATCAAAAATTGATATATCAATTAAATGACCAAAAAAAATCACCTTAAATTGGTTTTGATTTTTTCAAGAATTGTACGCAATACAATGATCTCAGCATCTGACACATTGTTCAAAGCCTTTTCTCGAATCGAAATCACCAAAGGAATTAATCGCTGAATGTATTCAGTGCCTTTAGGCGTCATCAATAAGTCGAATTTCCGTCGATCTGTCTCATTCATTTTGCGAAATAGGAGTTCTTTCTTAACCAGAATATCCAATATTCGAGTTAGCGAAGCCCCGTCTTTGCTGAGCATTTCTGCGATCTCGGTTTGGCTGACCTGTTCCTGGGCATCATAGACCCGCTTCAGGACCAACCATTGATCGACGGTCAAGTCAAATCCCGCTTCATGAAAGGCCTGATTGGAATAATTGCGCAACCTCCTCATAGACTGATCCATGGAAAAAAACACCACATCCTTTAATTCCTGATCAGAAATGAACATGTTAATTAAGTATAAGTTGAGGCGACAAAGGTAAGTTTATTTAGTTGATATATCAAGTGTTTTTTTGAAAAAATATCCATGCACCAAAAGAATTTTCATCCAATGCTCAAAATCAATGGGTAAAGCAACAGAAACTTGAGGTGTTACTTAAATTTTTCAATATCGTAGCCCTTCATGATGGTATCTTCATACTTGCCTGGCAGCAGGCGGGCAATGCTGTCCATGTAGCGAGCGTCCTTGCCAATCAATACCCGTTTTTCCTTGCGCTCAATGCCCATGATGATGCGTTTGGCGGCGGCGGCGGCGCTGGTTTTGGCCATGCGATCGAAAATGTCTGAAAATTTATCGAGCCGTGCGGTGTGTTGAGTCTCAATGTTGCGGATGATGTTGGTTTTAATGCCCCCAGGGTGTACGCAGGTTACGCTTACGCTTGTTTTGGCCAGTTCCTGGCGCAGCACTTCGGTAAATCCGCGCACTGCAAACTTAGCAGTTACGTAAGCGCCTTGATCGGGGTAGGCGGCAATGCCAAAAATGCTGGACACATTGACCAGCGCAGCTTCTGGTCTTTCCTTCAAAAAAGGGATAAAGGCTTTGGATCCATAAATCACGCCCCACATGTTGATGTTGATCACTTTTTCAAATAGCTCGTAGGAGGTGCTTTCGATTTTTTGCTGCAAAAGGGAAATCCCCGCGTTGTTGATGACAATGTCAACCCCACCGAAGCGGTTCACTGTTTCCTGGGCGAAATGGTAGATTTCGGTTCGATCGGCCACACTAAAAGCGCGACCAGCTACCGTACCGCCCTGTTTTTCAACAAGCTGAACGGTTTCTTGCAGGGTTTCTTCGTTCCAATCATTGAGCACAACACTTGCTCCAGCAGCGGCAAGCTGAACCGCCAATTCCCGGCCCATCCCCGAACCTGCTCCAGTGATGACGGCCACTTTTTTAGTAAAATCTTTCACGCGCGATCTGGTTTTGGGGTATGAATGGGCGCTGCAAGAGAGCACACCATCTATACACTAACATGACTTGTCAATATTAGTTTTTTTTGGAGGAATTTTGAGGTGCTTGAACCAGATTTTTAAAAATTATTTATGGTCTGCGCAAAGGTTGCTTTAAAGATTCATAAAAAGATTCAAGATAATTTACCGCATCGTTACGTCCGGCAGCGCTCAAGGCCTTAAACCCTTTGATGTGGTCAATCATGGCCTGGCGTTTGGACTCAAAAAGCGCCTTTGTAGAGGCTATTTCGGTGTCACTTTGGGTCAAACTTAGAAAAATGCGCTCGCGAATGCTGGTGAGTTTATAATCGGCATTGGGCAAAGCGTAACTGGCATTGACAAATCCCGAAAAGTCAAAATCATATGGGACGATGGCGGCCTTACTCCCGTCTTTAAACTTCAACATTTTTACGTTGCGCACCATTTGGATGGACCAGTCTGTATTGCCGATCATGTATTCAAACATACAAGCCGCATTGACTTGCTCCATGTTGAGGCTGTCTTTAGGGGTGGAAAAACAATCGTCACATAGTTTGGCACCATAACGTTTGGCCATACTAGCCTCGTCTTCCATGAGGATGCCCCAACCGCTAGATTTCATCCTAGTTTTGCTGTCGCGGTATTTGATTTCGACCAGATGCACCTTTAATGCATAAGGGCTGATCATTTGATAAAGTTTGTACGCCAGGTATTCCCGCATCAAAAACTCCTTGCCTTCGTAGCCTTCCACACAGTGGGTGATGAGTTTGAGTTCATCATCTTTGGCCAAGCCTGCTTTTTGCAAATCACCTTTGTTAAAATTGAGTTTGAGTGGTGGTAGCACACAGATGCGGCGGCGGAATTTTCCTCGGGAACGCAGTTTGACTTCCCATTTTTGGACTTTACCCCCAGCGTCTGTAAAAGTTATGCTGGCGGGTTGGTATTCATTGGTCTTTTTTTGATCTTTGAGCAAAGTCATGTCCGTACTCAACTCCATTTCAAGCGCATCGCCAAGGGCCATGAAGTCAAAAATGGTTTTGGTAGAGTCATTTTTTTGGGCATACAACACACTGAATCCAAGGATTAGCGTGCTGAAAAAGAGAAGTAATCGTTTGGTCAACATGGGCTGCTGGATATTTCTTAGATCGTAAAGATGCAAAAAAGACCAGACATTTTTTTTTGCCTGGTCAAAATTAATTTAGCGGCCCAATTGAGTATCGTCGGTAATGACGATGCAGCAGTTGGTTTGGGTCAGAAAATTGTGGTTCGTAGTTAAAGGGTAAAATTGCTCCATGATAGTGGGTTTTGTGTGCCGTGAAATAATAACCCTAGCCTACTTGGTGCTTTTACCCTGTATGGACTTAGTGAAACAAAAATACAAGGATTGCCAGGTAGATGCACTACCACTAAAACTGTACTTGTTCCAACCCAGATTGACGCGAAGAAAGGAAATATTTTTATTTAACAAATTGGATAGCAACATTTTGAACGCTTGTCAAAAATAGGTTCTATTATGCTAAAGGTCGCATTGCGCAAAAATGAGTCACTATGGGCAGAGGTACTGCAACAATCAACCGATGCCCGGCAATTTCAATTGTGGTGGTTGGGTCAAAGTGGTTTTTTGTTGCAATGGCAGGGCAAACGGGTACTTTTTGACCCCTACCTTTCCGACTCCCTTACCCGGAAATATGCCCATACCAACAAACCACATGTGCGCATCAGTGAACGAGTCATTGACCCCGCGCTGCTGCAAGGCATCGACATCCTTAGCTCCAGCCACAACCATACCGATCATTTGGATGCGGAGACCTTGCAGCCGCTTTTGGCCAATAACCCCCAAGCCGCTTTTGTTATCCCGGAAGCCAACCGGGATTTTGTGGTGGAAAGGGTGGGCTGTGCTCGGGATTTACCCTTAGGTTTGAATGATGGCCAAAGTCTACAACTGGAGCCATTCACCCTACATGGAGTGCCTGCTGCACACAATGAATTGGAAAGGGATGCCCAGGGCAATTGTCGTTTCATGGGCTACGTGCTCGAATTTGGGCCCTGGAAAATTTACCATAGTGGCGATACGCTTTGGTACCCGGGAATAGTGGAAGTGTTAAAACCCTTCCAGGTAGACATTGCCTTATTGCCCATCAATGGCAACGACCCGGCGCGTGGCGTAGCAGGTAATTTGAATGCCCGTGAAGCAGTGGAACTGGGTCTGGCCATTGGGGCTAAATTGGTGATTCCCCATCACTACGACCTATTTGAATTCAATACCGCCGATCCTCAAATATTCGTCGATCTTGCCGAAAAAATGCGGCAGCCTTATAAAGTGCTGGCCTTGGGGGAAGGGATAAAAATTTAACAAACTTAATTTCAAGCCCCTGTTTCACTTTTGCCAGAATTACTTTAAATTGGACCAATGCACAATGCCCCATTTTGATCAGCAAAAACTCATATTCCCATGGCTGAAACTTTTTGGCGTTTCACCAATGACCTCGGACAAGCATACCTCATTGGTCTTTTTCATGGTGACAAAGATGGGCACCTGGTCGTGCATTGTAACTCCAGGGTAGTGTTGATCGATTTTAATGTACAACACTCCAAAGCTTACTCTTTTTTCATCGAAGAAGAACTCTGCGAACTGAAATTGGATCGACAGGATGTCGGGTTTACTTACTCTTGCCAGATCAATGTGGATGCGGATACGCCAAAAAACCGCTGGCGAAAATCTACGGAACAGACCGAAAAAACTTACACCCAACGTGCCTGGTGGATTGCTGGAGGCACCTTTATCTTTCTCATCGTGCTGAGCATCTTACTAAGAAATGTCTTTTTTCCCAGAATCTGAATTATTTTTACGCTTTGATCATTAGCACAAAAAGTTATTGGCCTTGAAGCATTTGGCACAACACATCGAGAGTTTGATTTTTACGGCGGATGCCCCCATTTCATTTACCGACATTCGGGCTTGTTTGGAAGAAACCTTCGGATTGGAATTCCACCAGGAAGAAATAGAAAAGGCGATTCAGGGCTTGATTGAAAAATATCAGGACGAATCCTTTGCTTTTGAGCTGATCGAAATTGCCGAAGGTTACCAATTTTTGACCAAAGGTGCCTATCACAATACCGTTGGCACCCTACTCAAACAAAGAACCCGCAAACGCCTCTCGCGCGCTGCTTTGGAGACCCTAGCTATCGTCGCTTACAAGCAGCCCGTGTCAAAAACCGAGATCGAAAAAATTCGTGGCGTCAATTCTGATTACGCCATCCAGAAACTATTGGAGAAGGAACTTGTTTCTATTGTGGGCCGGAGTGAAGGCCCGGGTAAACCACTTTTATACGGTGCCGGAGACAAGTTTATGAATTATTTTGGGCTAAAAAGCATCAAAGATCTGCCACAGCCCAAAGAATTCAGAGACCCGGAAAACCTCATCGGTGAACCTGAAGACATTGAAGAACTGGCGGAGAATGCCGCTGATCCAATTGAAGAATAAGCAATATGGAAGATTTACTCGTAAACCGCGTGGCCAATAGTGGCTTGATGACTGTAAACCTGGAAGACTTTTTCCCTAATGGCGAAATTGCTCATTTCGATCTGCTTGACTACCTATTCATGGGGTTGATTTTGAAGGAGAAAGATTTTAGGGAAGCACTCAAAAACCATGATTGGACGCAGTACCAAGGCAAGGTTTTATTGGTTTATTGCTCCAATGACTCCATCATTCCGGTTTGGGCTTACATGCTAGTGGCTACTTACGCGGAGGCTTTTGCGAAAGATATTTTCCAGGGCGATGCAGACAATTATTACAAGGCGGCCTTCAATCGATCTTTGAGTCAAATCGACCCTGCTTCTTATGCTGGCCAACGCATCGTCATCAAAGGTTGTAGCGATAAACCAGTACCACCTTCCGCGTACCTGGAATTAACCCGCTTGCTCAAGCCGCACGTACTGAGCATCATGTATGGTGAACCCTGTTCTACCGTGCCCATTTATAAGCGGAAAGCCTAAACTGGCTGAGGCCGCAATTTTTTGTATCTTTGGGCAATATCTATACTTTTCGACTATGCAAAAGGGACTTCGCATTTATGCTGCGGTAGCAGCCGCACTTTTCACCATTGCACTATTGAGTTCTTATAGTGGCTTGCGTTCGGGCAGTAATGGAGGTGACAACGACAGTTTGCCGCAAGTCATCAAAAGTGTCAACCTCGACCGCAAGTTTGATTTTGCGGGTGAAGTAGTGCCTAGCGAAAGTTTCGATGTACGCGAGCGGTTAGAAAAAGAACTGCTGATCAACTCCTATTTGCACGCCAATACCCTGATCAACATCAAGCGTACCGCGCGGTATTTCCCTCTGATCGAAAAAGTACTGGCTGAAAACGACATGCCCAATGATTTGAAATATTTCCCCGTAATCGAAAGCAACCTCAGCAACGCCACTTCTTCGGCCGGAGCTAAGGGGCTCTGGCAGTTCATGAAAAGCTCTGCCGATTATTATGGCCTGGAAGTAAATGAAGAAGTGGACGAACGTTACCACGTGGAAAAATCAACGCGGGCAGGGATCAAATACCTGAAAGACCTCAAAAAGCGCTTTGGCTCCTGGCCCCTGGTTGCGGCAGCCTACAACATGGGCCCAACCCGTCTGGCCAGTGACATGAAACTCCAACGCGCCGAGTCTTATTACGAACTCAACCTGCCTGACGAAACCTTGCGGTATTTCTTTCGCCTCATTGCCGTAAAAGACATTTTTGAAAACCCACAGCAATACGGCTTTTACCTCGACAACGAGAATTACCCACCCTTGGATAATTATAAAATTGTAGAAGTCAAAACACCCATCTTGAGCCTGGGCGACTTTGCCAAAGAGCACAATACCTCCTATCGGATGCTCAAAATCTATAATCCCTGGTTGATTGACTCCAAATTGAGCAATCGGGCCGGAAAGTTGTATGAGATCAAAATCCCCAAGTAAGGAATGGAAAATTTGCACAATGAATATATCTTGCTCCCGCATGAAATATTCATACCGCGATGAAAAAATTCTTTTTGCTTTTACCGCTATTTTTTGCCCTTATTTTCACTGGCATCGCCCAGGAAACCTTTACCAATCCCCTATTGCCTTCTGGTGCCGACCCTTACAGCTTTTACAAAGATGGCTATTACTATTACACCCATACCATGGGCAATAGATTGGGTATTTGGAAAACCAAAAACCTGGCCAACCTTAAAACAGCCGAAGCAAAAATCATTTGGACTCCACCCGCAGGCACTCTGTATTCCAAGGAAATATGGGCTCCAGAGATCCATTTTATCCAAGGCAAGTGGTACATGTACTTTGCCGCTGATGATGGCGACAACAACCATCACCGAATGTATGTCTTGGAAAATGCCTCCCCCGACCCCATGCAAGGCAACTGGGATTTTAAAGGAAAAGTAGCCGACGCCACCGACAAATGGGCCATCGACGGCGATGTTTTTGAACACAATGGCCAACTCTACATGATTTGGTCGGGCTGGGAAGGGGACGTCAACGTGCAGCAAAACATTTACATCGCCAAAATGAAAAACCCCTGGATGATTGAGGGACCAAGGGTCATGCTCTCCGGTTCGGACTTTGACTGGGAAAAACACGGCGATTTACCGGGCAATCCTAGCCATGTCAATGTCAATGAAGGGCCGCAAATTTTGAAACACGACAATAAACTGTTGATCATTTATTCCGCCAGTGGATGTTGGACGGATTTTTACGCATTGGGCATGCTCAGTGCGGATAAAAACGCGGACTTACTCAATGCCAAGAGCTGGGTTAAATCGCCTCAACCCGTTTTTAAAGCTTCCCCCGAAAATGGAGTGTATGCTCCCGGGCACAATTCATTTTTCAAATCACCCGATGGCAAAGAAGATTGGATCTTGTACCATGCGAATGCAAAACCAGGGCAAGGTTGTGGCACTTTTCGTTCGCCGAGAATGCAAAAATTCAGCTGGAATCCGGACGGTACGCCCAACTTTGGCACCCCGGTAAAAGAGCAAGAGGTATTGGCCATACCGGCAGGACAAACCCGCAGCAGGGCGAAGGCTAAATCGCCTAAAAATCCCATTTTTGAAGGCTGGTACGCCGATCCGGAAGGGGTAATTTTGGACAACAAGTACTGGGTATTCCCCACTTTTTCAGCAAAGTACAAAGCCCAGGTTTTTCTGGACGCCTTTTCTTCTAAAGACCTGGTAAACTGGAAAAAACACCCCAAAATTGTCGATACAAGCGCAATCAAATGGGCCCACATGGCCATGTGGGCACCCTCAATTGTGCAAAAAGACAAGCAATATTTCCTGTTTTTTTCAGCAAACGACATTCAAAGCGCCGAAAGAAACAAAGTGAAAGACGATACCATGGGTGGCATTGGCATTGCGGTGGCCAATCAGCCCCAAGGCCCCTACCGTGATTATTTGGGCAAACCACTGATCAATCACTTTTACAATAAAGCTCAGCCCATTGATCAGTTTGTTTTCCAAGACAAAGACCAGCAATACTACATCCTTTACGGTGGTTGGGGGCATTGCAACATTGGAAAACTCAATGCTGATTTTACGGCCTTGACGCCCTTTCCGAATGGCGATTTGGTCAAAGAAATTACACCACAAGGGTATGTGGAAGGACCAACGATGTTTATCCGCAATGGAAAATATTACCTCATGTGGTCGGAAGGCGGCTGGACCAATGGCACCTACAAAGTAGCCTATGCAGTCGGAGATGGGGTGATGGGGCCTTTTGAAAAGATCGGCACGATTTTAACAGCGGATGAAAACATCGCCACCGGGGCCGGGCACCATTCCGTCATCAATGTTCCGAATACCGATGAGTGGTACATGGTTTACCACCGCCGGCCAATCCCTAATTTTGATCGAGATCACCGCGTTGTGTGCATCGACCGCCTTTTTTTTAATGCAGATGGCACGATTAAAGAGGTTAAAATGACTTTTGAAGGGGTGAAGCGGAAGTTGAAATGATGGTTATACGTTTACTAAACTTTTGAAGTTTAGTAAACGTATAACCAAACTTAACGCTGCAAAATCAGCCGCAAGCCAACCGAGGATTGTCGATGCTTCAGCCGAAGTACGTACATCCCAGCGGGGTAACGCGCCAAATCCAGGCTCCAATCCTGGAAAACCTGCCCTGGAATAAACGTTTCCAATAGCTGTCCACTCAAGTTGTACAGCTCCATGCTGGCACCATCTATGGGTGTAGAGAGGTGGAGGTTGACCTTACCTGTACTTGGTACGGGTTCCAGTCCAACATCCAGATTGTTGATTTTTTGCAAATTGCTCTGAAAAACCGTGAAAGCCCGCACTGGTGATGCCACGGTAGCGCATAAATTGATGGCTTTCACCTGCCAAAAATAACGACCGGGAACCAGGTCCTGGGCGCGTTGGTAATCCGTAACTTCCAGATTCGCCACCCAAATCGGGAACTTAAAGAGAGAATCCGAAGCTACTTCCAATTCATAGCGCAAATTAGAACCAGTACCGCTCCAGGACAAGCGGGGGCGCTGATCCAAAGTAACCGCTGAAACGGCTGGTGTATTGAGTACAGGTACGGAAGGGGGTGCAGAGATTTCAAAACTGACCTTTACGCTGTCCCGCAGGGTATTTTGACGGGTGTAAAAAGTGATTTCGTAAGTACCCGGTAAAAGTTGCCGCAAGTTTTTGGCTTTGGCCTGAAACAAGATACCTGCATTGATTTTTGCAGGATCCTCGCTAAAGCTTAAAGTGAGCGGGAAGCGTGGGGAAAGTCGATAACTCAACACAGCTGAACCTTGATAACCATCCGCCGCTTTTAAGGAAAAAACCAGTGAATCGGCTTGGCATCTGGACTGGAAATCGGGCAAAACCGACGCCTGAATGCTGGGAGCAATAGAAAATTCCTGATAGGTATTAGGGATTTGGCTGGTATCACAAAGATTGGTGCCCCATACTTTCCAATAAAAGGTCCCTTTTAAGTCCAAACGTTCGATCTGATAAGTGGTATCAAAGGTGTTGTACCGTGCAACAATGTTTTTAAATCCTGGATCAGTCGACAATAGCACAGAATAACGTTGGACGAAATTTGCTTTGTGCCAGCGCAATTGTACCGGTAAAGGCACCAGATTGTCACCATTTTGAGGTTCCATAGCTTGCACCGAAGCAGGAGTTTGAACAACCTCCAAGAGAATGAAACGCGATAAAGTATCTGCACCAATAATGGCCTGTATTTTGATGGTTTGAAAACCCGAAAGGATAGCCGATTCGTTGCTGATTTCCAGGGTGGTTCTGGTGCCAGTGGTTGGATTGCTGCCAAATCGGGCAGTAAGACCAGTAGGCAAATCCAGTACCCGGAAACGTACGGACAAGGTGTTAGGGTTGTTCACCTGAAGGTTCCAGGTCGCTTTTCCGATGCCACAAACTCGGCGAATTTCCTGATCAATGTTGATGTTGTTGCCACATTGGTATTGCCAGCGGCCGGACATTTCGGTGAGTGAGCTGCGATCGGGGTCGAGCCATTCGCGTAGGCGGTTGGTTTGGCTGGTGCCTGCGTCCCAGGAAGCATCGAAGCTGCCAAAGGAGTCGTAACCCGTATTGCCACAAAGGGCGGTTCCGCCATGCAGTTGCCCCAATACCTGGCCTTTTAAATTGAACACAGGAGCGCCCGAAGAGCCATCTTCCGTACTGCCAATGTCCCAACGTGGAATGATCAAATGGGAACCATTGGCTACTTGTGTGGAAGCCCCCCAATTGCCGAGATACGTACTCCGGCCTGAATAACTGAATCTTTTTTCCTCACTACCAGCCTGATGGATGGTGACTACGCCATCGCTGGGCGTTTGCATGGTCGCATTCCAACCCGCGAAATAGGCATTGGCATCGGGTACGACCGGATCGTCTAATTCCAAAAGGGTAAAATCAGAGTTGGCATTGGTAGCCCTTTGTACCATACCCGAATTAAAAATGGTGAACGCGCCATCGCCAGGTGAAGCATTGGCGGTGCTGCCGGGTTGACGGCAAAAGCTATTTTGAAAATTCCAGTAGACGACCAGGGATGGGGCATCGGAGGTACGGCTTTGACAGTGGCGGGCGGTAACAAAATAAGGTTTACAGTCTTCCTTGCCGTTGTTGACCAAATAGCCTGTGCAGATTGAAGTACCCCTAATGCTCATTAAACCCACGGCTTGGGCTACATTGCGAAAGTTTTCGATTTGGGGGTAACCATTGTTTTGCCCACACAAGATATCGATATGGCATTCGGAGGAGCGAACGCCCCTCAGGTTCATAAAATCGTGGTTCACATAGCTCAATTGTAAATCCAAGTCTGATTTTTGGCGAGTAGGTAGGGTAACTTCTAAAATTATCTCTTCACTTTCGATGATGGGGCTCCAAAACTCCGCATGGTCTTCATTGTCTGCACTGCGAAATGGCCCTGCTTTTTCAGTCGTTTTGCCATTGATCAAAAACAATTCGGCACCAGTCGGGAGGTAAAAATTGGTAAAGCCCAAATTGAGCGAATGTGCACCTACAGAACGTACACCCAAGCGCCAACGGCTGGTGCCCGGATTTGTTTCTACCCAAACCCCGCTGTTCTCTGGATTGTAATCGACCTCAATCGCTTTGGCAAATTGAGGTGCCCGTCCCATTTGCCGCAAATTTAGCTCCTCCGCCGACAAGGCAGCATTATTTTGTACCGGCATATTCACCCGAGGAACGCGCCCAAACAGGGGATGCTCCCATTGGTCTTTGGTCGGGAATTGCTGAGCTATGAGCAAGGTGCTGGAAAACAGTAAAAAAGCGAAGAGTAAAGTATGCTTCATGGTTAAAGGTTGAGGGAGGTTGAGGGAGGTTGAGAAGGTTGAGGAAAGTTGAGGCTACCGCAGCGTTTTTGACAAAGGACACGTCTACGTCCCTGCGGTAGCCTCAACTTCCCTAAACCTTCTCAACCTAAACCTAAGATTAATGCTTATTGCGCTCCAATTGTTGCTCGATAAGCCCGAACTGTAGGTCGCCTGACAAAAGTAAGTCCTGATTCAACTTTTCCTGTATATTTAAGTTTATTCAGGAACATGTATAAAAGTACAATCTTTTCTTCAAACCCTGGAACGCCGAACCTTGGAACCCTGGAACCTAAAATTGTTACCCATGATCGTGGAAGAACACAACATCGTCACCCTTAGTTATGAATTGCGGGAAGGTGGCCCCGAAGGAGAAATTTTGGAGGTAATGAATGTACATTATCCCTTCAAGTTTTTTTGCGGCGGCGACCAATTGTTGCCCGCATTTGAAGAACATTTGCAAGGGCTTGGCGAAGGCGACGCCTTTGAATTCATCCTCCCACCAGACCTCGCTTACGGCGACCTAGACCAGGACCAGGTACTGGATATTCCACGCGATGTTTTTGAAGAAGAAGATAAGGGTGGCCTGGAAAACCTCCTGATCGAGGGCAATTTCATCATGCTGACCGATGAAGAAGGCGAGCAGTTCAATGGCAAAATTTTGTCCTGGGACAATGATTTGGTTAAAGTGGATTTTAACCATGCCATGGCAGGTAAAACCTTACACTTTAAGGGCGTAGTGCTCAATATCCGCAAAGCCACCGTGGATGAATTGATCCACAAACGAGTGGTTGAAGAAGATGGTGTGCGTGGTTGGGATTGGGGGGTAAATTAAATTTTGGTATGGAACAGGCATTAAGCATCGATACACAATTGCGGCAACGGGTTCAGCAACTCTTGACTGGCCTTTGTCAGGGTTTATACGAGCGGGAAGAGGCCATGAAACTGGCCTTGTTGAGCGCTTTGGCGGGTGAAAGTATCTTTTTGTTGGGCCCTCCGGGAGTGGGCAAAAGTTTGATTGCCCGACGACTCAAGCACGCCTTTCGGGATGGCATTTCCTTCGAATATTTGATGAGCAAATTCAGTACGCCCGACGAAGTGTTTGGTCCGGTTTCCATCAAAAAATTAAAAGAAGAAGACCGCTACGAACGCATCACCGAGCGCTACCTGCCTGGGGCCAATGTCGTTTTTTTGGACGAAATCTGGAAAGCTGGCCCGGCCATCCAAAATGCCCTGCTCACCATCCTCAATGAAAAAATTTACCGCAACGGCGACCAGGATTTGCGGGTGAACATCCGGGGCATCATCACGGCCTCGAATGAATTGCCGCCGCGCAATGCCAGTTTAGACCCCATCTGGGACCGCTTTTTGTTGCGCCTGGAACTGGACAACATCCGCAAGTTCCAGAACTTCGTCAACATGATCGTGGATACCGAGGATGTGTACCAGGTGGATTTACCCGCCGAGCTGCAATTCAGCGAAGTGGAACTCCAACAATTCGACATTGCCATCAACGCCATCGAAGTACCCGCAGAAGTACTCAACAGCATCCAAGTACTCAAACTGCGCATCGACGAACACAATACCCGTACCAACAACCTGGACAATCCCATTCCAATTCACGATCGGCGCTGGAAAAAAATCGTGCGCCTGCTGCGCACCTCCGCCTTCCTGAATGGCCGCAACCGGGTCGATTTGATGGATTGTTTCCTGATGATTCACTGCCTCTGGAGTCGGCCCGAGCAAAAAGAACTGATCGAAGAAATGGTCACCGATGCCATTCGCCGCCACGGTTACAGCATGGCCGTCAACCTGAACCTGCTCAAACGGGAAGTAGAGGATTTTGAAAAAGACGTGAACGATGAAATCCGCGTCAAACACACCGTAGCGGAAGAGCAATTGCTGGTGGTGCAGGATGATTATTACGAGCTGATCAAGGAAGACCAGCAGTTTGAAGGTTTCCTGGTGTCCGTCAAACAGTTTCGACAACTCAACCTCGAAGCCCCACAAGTCGTCAACTTCTACGATGGTAACCGCAACCTGGTCAACCGCCTGCGCGCCAAACAGGGCCTGGGCGAATTTACCATCGAAGTGAGCCACAACGACCGGATATATACCTACGCCCTGCGCACCAAAAAAGGGGAACGCCAGGAAGTCATCTTCAAAAAGCCGCACCCCATTGTGCAAAAATACTGGGAGGAGCGCTTCGAACAAATCCGCAGCTACTTGCGCAAACAGGAAGAAAACCTGCGGAATAACTTGCCCGCAGAATTGGAATTCCTGGAACAAAATTTATTCGTGGAGGCGCGTTATGCTGAAGTGGTGAAGAGTAACCTGCGGGAAGTGCAGGAGGCCTTGCAGAAAGTGGGCTTGCAGTTGGAGAAGGTGCAGTTTAGTTATGGGGGGTAGGGTTAGGCGGGCAATTTATTCGGCCAGAAATGCATTTACTTTTTTTATGACATTATTTTTCATTTCACTCCATGAAGCCTTTAAAATCATTTTAGGGTCAGCATCTAACTCTGCGTCTTCAAAATAGGTTAGGCTTTTAAGAATGTGAAACATATCAATATGAGGAAGTTTTTGTTCAAATAGCTTGACCAATTCCCCTAAACTATACTGCTTTAAAATGAAAAAAAGGTCGACAAAATCTTTTTTGCTACCACGTCTGGCAATGGCTAAAAATTTCATCACGCTATGTTTTCAACTGTAACGAGTCTCACTTGATCCACTTCAATGAAATCTTGAATCAATGGATATGGAAACTTAAGAAAATCAACCTTGATGTTATCCAATTTGAGCTGTAGGAAAGGAGGATTATTGACTAGCACATCTAATTCACCAAATGGTACTAAAGACTGTAGCACCAGAACATCGTCATAGTCTTCTTCTGTAAACAAATCAAGGTCGATGGAAATTCGATGACCTATCTGGAGTGCCAAAGCTGTACCCCCAACCAAATTAAACTGTTGCAATGCTGGTGATTGCATTATTTTTTTTAATAAGGCCAAAGTTGCTGGATGGACTGTGGCTGATTGTAACATCTAAATTGAGTTTTAGGTAAGTCAAAAAAGGTACTACAAAAATTTAGGGTAATTGCATCCAAATACCGAATGTTTACAACTTCTTTTTTGATTCCATCCAAGCCATACAGCTCAATGAGCTTTCGCCAATCCGCGAGGCGTCCACGAGTAAGAACTCGTTCAACAATAAAACGGGCATTTTTTTCAACATCCAGTGTTTCTTCATCAATATCCCAAAAAAGATTAGTGGAAAATTGAAGTGCTATGTTCGCCAAATCTTGCATTTGCGTTAATATTGTAAGGAGTAAGATGAAACAATGTACAAAAAAAACTTGACTTTTCAAATAGATTAGTCAATATGAACTACTCCAACCACCCCTTCAATTCCTCATCCCCATCCCACACCTGTTTCGGCAAATACCCCTCAAAATTCGGCACCGACTTATCCGCCCCAGCCTCCAGCAACATTTTGACAATGGCCTTGTATTGATCCAGATTTTCGCCTTCTGCACTGCGCAAACCATGCACCGCCCAAAACAAGGGCGTCGATTTGAATTCATTGCAAAGCGGATTGATTTCAGCCCCCGCTTCAATCAATTTTTTGACCAGCTCAGGTCGGCCACACCAGGCCGCCCAATGCAAAGCCGTGCCCCCATGGCAGCCCTGGTGCCCAAGATTCGCCCCCGCCTCGATGTACAACAAAGCAACCTGATCCGCGTGTAAACTGGCCGCCGCCACCAGTGGAGTATCTTTCAGTATTTGAGGATCATTGCCATCGACCTTGGCCCCATTTGCCAAAAAAAGCTCCGCCATTTGCTTGCCTTGTTCATCGGAATACAAACCCGAAAAGACGCCGTCACAAATGCGGTGCAGGGGATGCGCCAGTGCGGAGCCCCCATCCTCAAGAGGGATTTTGGTATTGGCCTGGGCAGGATTTTGGGTCAGGGCAGATTGAATACCAGCCAGGTCTACTTCTTTAATCAAGGTGATCATACGCTGTGTTTAATTTTTTCTCAAATAAACAAAAAATACCAACAAGAGTCAATTGTTTGTAGTTTTTGTTGGAAGTTCTTGATTGGAATCAATTAATTTTGGTTTCAACTCTTTTTGGCCCAAATCGTTTATGCAAATATGAATCAGACTCAACTGGAGCAAGAATACGAACGTTTCATCGAATTTGGCAGCATCCTCGACCGCAAGATGCGGCGCTACCTCGTGCAATACCTGCAAAATAAACTCAGCCCGGGCTCTTATAACATTCCCGAACTGAAGGACGAGTATTTTCGCTACTTCCAGGCTGCGCTCGATCAACTGTTTGCCCTGCGCGACCTCCTGCCCATTTGCCAGCGCAACCAGCGCATTTCCCAGCAGGTGGTGCTGGATACCCTGTATTGGCTGCGCAAGAGCTACGATAAAATGCGGCACAAAAACCCTTACCAGGAAGACCTCGACCGCATTGACAATTGGGCGATTACACCGCTGCACCTCTTCGTCAAACGT
Organism: Haliscomenobacter sp.; assembly: GCF_041740695.1. Lineage (GTDB taxonomy): Bacteria > Bacteroidota > Bacteroidia > Chitinophagales > Saprospiraceae > Haliscomenobacter. Next base: position 80,599 of record NZ_JBGSLK010000015.1, read on the forward strand.
TGGCCCATTCTGATCACTTACCTGGAAAACCACTACCGCCGCGAGGATTTGGATGCGCAGTTTTACAAACAGCGTTTTCAAACCCTCATTGGCGAAAAAGCCCTGGAAGACATTCCTGCCGATGAACGCCAACGTGTGGAAATCCTCCTGACCGACCTGCTCGCACAATGGGACGCCTTGGTGCAAGCCCGGATACTCGAATACCAAATCTCCAAATTGGGCGAAGAACTAGACAATTACCTCAACCTGCTCGATGCCAAGGTGCAGGAATACCAAAAACTCCTGCAACTGATCAGCCCTTTCTCCGATTACTTGGGCTGGGACATGTCGCGTTCACTTTGGGAAGACAGCTCTTTCGATGTCATCCAACAATACCAGGAATTGCTCGAAGATGAAAAATCCATCCAGGAATTGGCTGATTTGTTGGGCAACCTGCGCGAAGCCGAAATCGAAATGGAGGAGGAAACCTTTGAAAAAACCATCATCCGCCAGGAATGGATCAAGGATGAACTGACCCCAGCCGAGATAACGGGCATCAAAGAAAGTGGCGATTTGAATCACCTGTTGAGTTCGGAAGCGGCGTTGCTGGGTGATGCCAGCACTGAAGACCTCTTTATGCACAAATGGTTGGGCAAAAACCTGCTCACCCTCCAATTTGAAGACCGCCGCCTGCAACCCAGCAACGAAAACTACACCGAAGTCCAGCAACGCATCAAGCAGCGGGAAAAAGGCCCGTTCATCGTGTGTGTGGACACCAGCGAGTCGATGATGGGCCGCCCCGAACAAATCGCCAAAGTGCTCTGCCTAGGCATCCTGAAAATGGCGACCCGCGAGAACCGCCGGGCTTACCTGATTAATTTTTCCATCGGCATCAAAACCCTGGATTTGTACGACATCGCCAACTCGATTGATGCCCTGGCGAAGTTCCTACGCATGTCTTTCCATGGCGGCACCGACATTTCACTGCCCCTTTACGAAGCCATCCGCCAACTCAAAACCCAGGATTACCGCGACGCCGATGTGCTGGTCATCTCCGATTTTATCATGTACCGGGTGGATCAAAAAGTGCTGGAAGAGGTACGTTATTTCCAGCTAAACAACGCCACTCAATTCCACAGCCTTACCTTGTCCAACGATCCGAACACGGAGCTGTTGAGCTATTTTGATACGAATTGGGTGTACGACCCGGCGAAGAAGGGGGTGGTACGTGAAATAGTAAAAACTTTGTACAATCAATGAATCCCTAAATTTCCCAGCGAATTCTAACCCGTTCCCTGGAAGCCTTGCGCATGCCATTCAACTACCACTTTGACATCCGCCCCGAAATCGACCTACAAAACACCGAAATCCCCACCATGCTCTTGCAACCTTTTGTAGAAAACGCCATCTTGCATGGCTTGCGGCCAAGCTCGATCCCCAAAGACCTCCACATCAGCATGTGGCCGGAGGGTGAGTACCGGATGGGCATCTCGATCATCGACAATGGCATTGGCATTGAAGCCGGCGAGACCAGTCATCAGGACAGCCCCCTCAAACGCAGCCACCAAGGCATCAACACTACCCGCAAGCGCATTGAGCTACTGAACATTGGCAAAAAACAAAAAATCACCCTCACCATTGCCGACCGCAGCCAGCTCAAAGCCAACGAAAAGGGAACCTTGGTACAACTGTCGATACCGATATAAACGCAGCCCACACAAACACACACCCACACCACACTCACACCCATTCTTGTGAGTGTGCTGGCCTTCCATTCCCCAGCAACAACCCAAAATTGCTCTACCCGCCAGCGACCGCGTCGATTTTGTAGAACCCGATCAGATTATCCGCTGCCAGTCCGACAATACCTATACCTACGTGTTTTTGGCAGATGGCAGCAAGTTGCTGATCTCCAAAACCCTACGCGAATTTACGACCCTGTTGGCTGAGTATGGTTTTTTGCGTACCCATCAATCGCATCTGGTCAATCGGAAGTACGTCCGCTCCTTGCTCAAACGCGATGGAGATGTACTGTTGTTGACGGATGGGGCGGAGGTGCCAGTGTCCTTGCGGCAGAAAGGAGAGGTATTGGCGGGTTTGAAATAGGTTAAATTCCTGAATTTATAAAAGGCTTTTCACTCATTCAGCCCCCCCACAAACGGTACAAATCGAAACGGCCCCAGCGGCTCGTCCTCAAACAAATTCTCGGCAATGCGCCGCACCCGAACCATCGTCTGCTCCTCCTCCCCTACTGGAATCACCATTACGCCACCAACGCTCAATTGATCCCGCAGTGCATCCGGGATAAAGGGCGCTCCCGCCGTAACGATGATCCGTTCAAAGGGAGCATATTCGGGCATACCTTTGTACCCATCGCGGTAGAACAAGCGGATTTGTGGAAAACCAATGGCGGGCAAAAAAGTCTTCGCCTTTTCGTACAAATCCTTTTGGCGTTCAATGCTGTAAACCCTTCCGCCCAGACTGGCCAGAATGCACGCTTGATAACCCGAGCCCGTGCCTACTTCCAACACCTTTTGGCGTTTTTCTACCTCCAACAATTCGGTCATGTGAGCCACCGTGTAGGGCTGAGAAATGGTTTGATCGTTGCCAATCGGGAAAGCTTTGTCCTGGTAAGCGTGTTCTTCAAAAGCTTTATCCAAAAAATAGTGCCGAGGTAGCATTCCAATTGCTTCCAGCACTTTTTCATTTTTGATGCCTTTTTTGCGCAAACTTTCCACAAGTTGGCGGCGCATCCCTTTATGTCGATAGGTATCCTGTTGCATAGTCAATCTCTCAACATCGGGATATGTGGAATGCCATCTTCCAAATACCCCTCGCCACATTGGACGAAGCCCAACGATCCATAAAATTTTTCCAGGTAAGCCTGCGCGCCAATTTTGATGGCTTGTTGCCCAAATGTAGCGTACAACTGCTCGATGCTGTATTCCATCAATTTGCGACCCCAACCTCCACCCCGCGAGGCTGCCGAAGTCACTACCCGGCCAATGGAAGCGTATTCTGGGTAAGCAATTCCCTTGTCCAGCAAGCGGGTGTAGGCATGCAATTGCCCATCGGTGTCATACCCAAAACAATGGTATGCTATTTGGTCCTTGCATCGGCATCCAAAAAGACGCAGTTTTGTTCCACCACAAAAATCTCCTGCCGCAGCACCATGCTGTCATAGAGTTCTTTCAAACCTAGGTGCTCAAAATGTTTACAGGTAAAATTCAAATTCATATGATCAAAGTAGTGGGGCAAAAATAAGTGCTCATTTTTTATCGCCCTAAAGCTACAATTTTTGGCCCAAAAATACATGCCGCTACCGCGATGGCGGCAAAAGCCATAATCAATACTGCCCCCGCAGCAACATCTTTGGTTTTGCCAGCCAACTCGTGGTAATCGGGCGAAACCAGATCGGTTAAAAACTCCAACGCCGTGTTGAAACCCTCCGCTGCGACCACACTGCCAATCGTCAAGGCCAAAATGGCCCATTCCAGCGCCGATACTTCGAGGTACCATGCCACTACAATTACAAGGGCGCCAGCCAATAAATGAAAGCGGGTATTGGCCTGAGTTTTGATCAACAATGCAATCCCATTAAAGGCGTACTTGAAACTGGCAATGCGTTTTTTTAGCATAACTAAAAATTTATTTGGCAACTGTAGTTACAAACTTAATTTTCTTTGGAATACTGTCGGCTTCTTTCTATTTTCCCGCTCGTAAACACCAAGCACTTAGTCTACCGAAAGTTTGCAACCCTTAATGTATGAACACCCATAAGATCTGCATGCTGGGCACCGGTTTAATCGGTACCTTTTACACCATGACTTTGCACAACCTGCGCGGACGTGATCGCGTCCACGCCATCTATTCCCGCAGTCAGGAACGCGCCGACAAGTTCGCTAAAGAATGGGGAATTCCCAAAACTTATACCAATCTTGCCGCAGCCATTGACGATCCAGATATCAACATCGTGGTGATTGGCCTGCCGAATGATCAACACCTGGAAGCGGTAAAATTGTGCGCAGCAGCGGGCAAAGCGGTACTCTGCACCAAACCCCTCGGTCGCAACGCGGCGGAAGCCAAAGAGATGTTGGACATCGTGGAAAAGGCGGGGGTTTTTCATGGCTACCTCGAAGATCTGGCCTATACCCCCAAAACCTTAAAATCCCTGGCCGCCATCAAAAATGGAGCATTAGGTCGCATCCTTTGGGCTCGTTCTCGCGAAGCACACCCTGGCCCCCACAGCGATTGGTTTTGGAACAAAGAGATGGCTGGCGGTGGTGCCATCGTCGACCTCGGCTGCCATTGCATCGAAATCGCCCGCAATTTTATTGGCAAAGAAGTCCGACCACTGGAAGTGATGTGCTGGGCCGCTACTCAGGTCAAACCCATCGATGCCGAAGACAGCGCCATTGGCCTGGTCAAATACGCCAATGGCGCCATTGGCCAGTTTGAAGTAAGCTGGAACTACCGCGGTGGCATGGATCTCCGCGATGAAGTAGCCGGAACCGAAGGCAACATTCGCCTCGATCACTTCCTGCGCACGGGTTTTGAGTTGTATACTGGCGTAGGCTTGGGCGGTTATGTAGCCGAAAAAGCGGAAAGTGAAACGGGCTGGATGTTCCCGGTAGGTGATGAAGTACATGAATTAGGCTACCCGCACATGTTTGCGGATATGTTTGGTTGCATCGACAATGGAGCCGCGCCCATGGAGTCTTTTTATGATGGTTATATCGTCAATGCCATCATCGATGCCTGTTACAAATCCGCACAAACCAAGCAATGGGAACCCGTACAGCTCGACGTTTGGCGGGGCTCCAACGACATTACCGAAGGTACTCAATACGAGTACTACGATGAGCAGTACTACCTCATCAAAACCGAAATCCTGCCGGATGAACGCAAAAAGATCATCCTGAAGGACAAAAACACTGGTGAAATCACACAGAAAGTAATTGATAAAGCAGAATAATCAATGTTCATCCTCGGCCACTCCCCTACCTGGAATTTGGCTATAGATGATTGATTATTGAAAAAAAACGACCATGTTGGCAATCGGAATGGACCTTGGCGGTACTGCGGTAAAAGCAGTCGTCATCGACCACTATGGAAATGTTCTAAAAACGATGTCTCGACCCCTTGGGCAACACGCAAGCTCCATCGATGAGTGGCAATGGAAAGGGGTCGTAAAATCTGTTGCAGCCGATCTTTTGGAAGAATTTGGTGATAAGATCACTGCGATGGGGATGTCGGCACCCGGCATTTGCAACGAAGAAAATACCGCAATTTATTCCATGCCTGGACGCTTTTATGGGCTGGAAAAATTCATTTGGTCGGATTACCTCGATCACGAAACCTGGATCCTGAACGACGCCCACAGTGCCCTGATGGCCGAGGCGCAGTTTGGCGCAGCCAAAGGTTCTAAACACGTAATTTTGCTCACGCTGGGAACAGGCGTAGGCGGCGGCATCATCATCGATGGGAAATTGCTACAAGGGCGCAACATGATGGCAGGCCACCTGGGTCATATCTCCGTAGATGCGGATAACCCTGATCTCGATATTTTCAACATACCAGGTAGCATCGAAGACCACATCGGCAATGCCACGATTGAAAAACGCACCTACAACCGCTACCAAGCCACCCATGAGCTGGAAGCAGCCTACCGCAAGGGTGATCCAATTGCCACTTACGTTTGGTTGAGTTCAGTGCGCAAGTTGTCGATTGCGATGTGCTCCTTGATCAATGCCCTTTCGCCAGAAGTATTTGTACTCGGCGGCGGCATTGCCCAAGCCGGAGATTCCTTGATGAAACCGCTTGCGGCCTTTATGGAATTGCATGAATGGCGTCCACGCGGTGAAGGTGTTCCGGTGTTGTTGGCGCATCATGGCGAGCATGCTGGAGCGATTGGAGCGGCGGCGTTTGCGATCCGGCAGAGTACGAAATAAAATAAAATATTCGACTCGAGGTAAGTTGACAATCAGAATTTTAAGCAAGAAGTGGTGATTTACCCATTTTTAAGGAGTTAAGAGTGCAGAATACATGACTTAAGACTTTAGAAGTGGGCTACCGCAGCGACTTAGACCTAA
>NZ_JBGSLK010000016.1:0-50911 GCF_041740695.1 Haliscomenobacter sp.
TTTTTACTGCTCCTAGGCCAAACCTAGTGTACAATGTTTTAAATTTGCGTAGGTGCGAGGGAAGCATACGTTCTTAGCGTCTTGGTAAACTCTAATTTCGCGCTTTTCCTCGCATTTTTCAAAAATGTCCAGTAGTATGAAGATGTCCTAAAACCTTGGCTAATTCACTCGTATCTTCCTTCAATACAACTCCTTCTCGATCAGTGATGTATGTTTCTATATAAGGTTTAGCATTGACATCAATTGGTTCATCGATGTTTTTAGATTTTTGAGTTTTTAAATGTTCTTGTTTCACGCTTAACTCTGATTTATTTTTGCAAAAGGCGAGCAAAAACAAAAGCGATAATAATAGACAATACTGTTCTGATTTCATAAAGATAAAATGGCATATCCTTTGTTTTTATTTTGTTAGTAAAGTCAAATTTTAAATAGCCCTCCCAGATGAATCCTACACCAACAACTCCGTCTTCAAAACCACCACAAGGAAAACACAATGTAATCGATTGCTAAAATATCTGTTCTTTTGTCGACTTTTGGCGCTTAGCAATGGTGAAAATGTGAATTAATGGTATAGTATTTTGAACATATGAATAAGCTGCCGTGATCGCAATAACAGTTGAAATCGATTGAATAGAAAAAAATAGTGGAGGTTTATAAAATTATTTTTTGTTGTGATGCCATATAGCCAAATTAATAAGGAAAAAGTAAAAAGTCTTTTTTAAAAATGCAATCGATTACATTGGTTTTTTCCGGTGTTTTTTGACTAGCTTTGCTGTAGCCAATCACGGAAGCATGTAAAATGCTCACATTTTATTGTTTTCCATTGATTTACGCTTTTGTTTCTGTTTCTGAGTGTCAGACTACAAATGTTCGTGCGTGTTATGAGCAAGACAAAAAAGGATGTAACCATCTATGATATTGCGGCCCAACTTGAGATTTCCGTAGCCACGGTGAGTCGAGCCTTGAGGAACGATCCGGTGGTAAGCGACAAAACCAAAAAAAGAGTCTTTGAATTGGCCGAGAAAAACGGCTACCAAGCCAATCAGTTTGCCCGTAGTTTGCGTCAGCAGCATACGAATACCATTGGGGTGATCATTCCCCGACTCAATAGCTATTTTATGGCATCGGTGATTGCAGGCATCGAAAATGTGGCCAGCCAGGCGGGTTACAACCTGATCATCAGCCAGTCGTCAGAATCAGCAGAAAGAGAAGGCAGCAACGTCCGCACCATGTTTAACAACCGGGTTGATGGGCTCCTGGTGTCTCTTTCTTACCTTACGAGCAATTTGGATCCCTTTGAAAAATTTGCCAAAAAAAACATCCCCGTCATTTTTTTCGATCGTACTCCTGAGAGTAGTTCCTTTACCAATATCCGCATCAACAACGTTCAGGCTGCTTATGAAGCTACCAAACATTTGCTCAGCCAGGGGCGGCGGCGGATTGCCCACGTTACGGTATCGAGCACGCAGAGCATCTACAAGGAGCGCTTTCAAGGCTATGCCATGGCCCTCGCTGAGTTTGGGATTCCCTTGGATAAGAGTTTGATTTGTTTGGTCGACTTAAGTGTGGAGTCGGGGACGGATGCCGCCAAATACCTGCATGCCCTGCCCAATCGACCAGACGCTGTATTTGTGGCCAACGACAACTGTGCCGCAGGCCTTGTCATTGGCCTTAAAGCCCAAGGCATCCGGGTACCGGAAGACATTGCGGTGGTAGGCTTCAATGACGATCCGGTGAGTAGAATTGTAGAGCCCAATTTGACCACCATCCATTATCCGGGGCATGAAATGGGCGAATTGGCAGCGCGCAGCCTGATCAATCACCTGACTGGTGCCGGCGACATCATGTTGACCCAAACGATTTTGTTGCGTTCTGATTTGGTGGTACGGCAATCATCGGGTGTTCCCGTGGCCAGCCGTTGACCTCATTTTATGATCAAGTCTCAACAACAAACTTCATTTTACGCAGCTTCGCTGCTTATTTTTAACACGACGGCGCGACGGTACGACGACACGACGTTTAGCTACCGCTACAGCCCAACGCTAAGCGTTGGACCCACTCAGCGCACAGCGCTGAGGACGTCGTGTCGTCGTTTCGTTGCGTCGTCGTGTTGAAAGATTTGGCGAAGCCGAATCCAATTGATTCATCGTGTTTAGGCACACACAACGATCGGCAGCATGATTACTTCTGCTGCATGAATCTGGCCAGATTGCCCATCACCGTGCTGTTGACTTTTTTGCGGAAATAAGGAGTCCAACCCAGGAGGATGCCCGTAAAGCCAAAAGCCTGTCTGGCCCAGGCGTAAAAATCAAAGCGGTCGACGTGCTTTTTGATTTTGCCGTTTTCAAATTCAAAACTGGCCTTGATTTTATTAAGGACTTTTCGCCCAGTGGCAGAGAGGGTATAGCTGGCTTCCCAATAAGCGCTTCCTGTGTCTTCATCCGCAGTAACCTTACTAAACTCCAACTGTAAATCCTTGCCATTGCGAATCAACATCTCCCACATGGCCCGCACCTGAATAGCATCCAGGTTGTGAAATACCTCGTCGCTGAAGGTGGCATCGTCGGTATAGCAGGCTTGCATGCCCGCGTAGTCTTTGTTTTGGAAGGAAGTGTAGAAGTGTTCGAGGAGAGCTTGGTTGGGATGTTTGGACATGACGCTAAGTGTTAGTGTAGCGAAATGTACATCAATTTTCCCAAATTGGCACAAAGAACAACAAGGGAGCAGCAATAAATCGGCACCTCGTCAACAGTTGACGAACATCATTGGTGCTGCCTTGGTCCTTTGTGCTTACTACTTAGCGTAATGAAAGGTAAAACGAGCTTAAGGTTTATTAGAGTGTTGTTTGAGTCCCGTAATCATTGCCGTTGGATGATTATTTATGATACAAAAATGCGGCATGATTTTTATGTTAAAAAGTACAATTTCACTAAAAATTGGAATTATAAAAAAGCCCTAATTGTCATAAAAATCAAATTTTCAGACAATTAGGACTTCTTTTTTTATCTATTTCTGGTTTTTCAATACTTCAGCTGCATATTTGGCGCGTAGGTAATTGTAGGAATATTTTTGGCAATCAGCCGATTGATGTCGCGCAAGTAAGCTTTTTCTTCACTGTCACAAAAAGACAGTGCGATCCCGCTGGCCCCTGCCCGCCCGGTACGACCAATCCGGTGTACGTAGGTTTCGGGGATATTGGGCAAATCGTAGTTGATCACGTGGCTGAGGCTGTCTACATCGATGCCCCTGGCCGCAATATCGGTAGCGACCAATACACGGATTTTACCTTCCTTAAACCCAGAAAGTGCGCTTTGGCGTGCATTCTGTGATTTGTTGCCGTGGATGGCATTGGAACGAATACCAGCTTTAACAATGTCGCGGTTGATTTTATCAGCGCCGTGTTTGGTACGGGTAAAAACCAGCACCGACTTGATCTTGGCTTGTTTCAGCAACTGGATCAAGAGTTCACGTTTGTCCCTTTTTTCCACAAAATAAACCAGTTGCTCCACGGTTTCAGTGGTAGACGAAACGGGGGTAACCTCTACTTTAGCCGGGTTGTACAGGATGGTATTGGCCAGTTTCTGGATTTCCGGGGGCATGGTTGCCGAGAAAAACAGGGTTTGCCGACGTTCAGGCAATTTGCTGATGATCCGTTTTACATCGTGTACAAAACCCATGTCCAACATCCGGTCGGCTTCATCCAACACAAAGGTATTGAGGTATTGTAAACTGACCAGTTTCTGGTTCATCAAGTCGAGCAAACGCCCGGGAGTAGCAATCAGGATGTCCAAACCTCGGCGAATGTTTTCCACTTGTTTGGTCTGGTTGACTCCACCAAAAATCACCCCATGCCGCAAGTTCGTATGCCGTCCATAGGCACTGAAACTTTCGTTGATCTGGATGGCCAGTTCACGGGTAGGCGTGAGAATCAAGGCTCTGATTTGGCGAGTCCCGATTGTGGGCACTCCGTCATTGTGCAACAATTGTAGGATCGGGATGGCAAAAGCTGCCGTTTTCCCGGTTCCGGTTTGTGCACAACCCAGTAGGTCTTTTCGCTGTAAAAGAATGGGGATGGCCTGTTGTTGAATGGGTGTTGGAGTGGTGTAACCCTCAGTTTCCAGCGCACGCAGGATGGGGTCAATCAAATTTAAATCCTTAAAAGTCATGTGGTAATGTTAGCTGCTACCTTGGTATCTGTTGTCTCAGTAGCAATAATGGTACAGCAAGGGAAAAGATAGACTCTCTCCAGTTTGCACCGTAATCTCCTGAAATTGAATGAATCACAAGGTGAGCAAGGCAAAAATACCGAGCCGGAAAAACAAATGTAAAAGTGGCTCTTCCGTATCTTGAGCTACAAATCAACATCAAGTATTTTAAATATCGCTACAAAGGTACAGTTTTATCTGGTACTGTGCAGCTTTTTGTTTTTAACCTTAAAAATCCACCTTCCTTGTTTATATTTGTTACCATCGCTCTTTGGGGCGATAAAAAATAAGTGTTTCATTTTGCCAAAGGATTAGATGAGTAAACGGTTCATTTTAAGTTTCTTATCTAATCCTTTGGCTCAGAAAAAATGAACACTTATTTTTGCCCCACTACTAAGCTTATAAAGTATGCTGCACCTTTTTCTGCTCCTATTTTTTGTCAACATGCACGAACAAAACACCAATACCATCCAGCTCCGACCTGGCCAATGGACGCCTCTCGAGACTTCCACTTTTTTCCACTCTACCGATGGCACTGCTGCCGATTACCCAACCTCGGTGCAACTAAAAGCGGATGAGGACTACCTACACGTCGCTTTTTTGTGTGAAAAAGATGAGTACGTAGCGCAAAACACCTACGTTGAGCACAACCTCCCATTGTACAATCAAGAAGTGTTTGAGGTATTTATTGCCCCCGGAACTGCCGACCCAACGCAGTACCTGGAACTGGAGATCAATCCCAACAATGCCATATGGGTGGGTAAAATCACTTATCCGTCTTTGGGGGATAAAGGTGACATGAAGGGGGAGTTGCTAGACCCGGCCAGTAGTAAAATTGTGCACCAAGCCAGCAAAGGTCAACAGGCCTGGTCGGGCACCTTATCAATCCCCTGGGGCTTGATCTCGCCTGAAAAGTCGCCCCAATACCGCATTAATTTTTACCGCATTGTGGCCAAACAAATGCCCCTTGAAAAAAACTGGAAATGCAATGTAGACAATTGTGCTTTCCTCTGTTGGAGCCCTACGATGAGTGGTAAAACTCCAGCATTTCACCGGCCACGCCGTTTTGGATTGCTTAATATTCTTCCGCGTTAATTATCCTTTTTTTTAATAGGTTCGTTCTAAAATAAGGGATTTTTTTACCGCAGAGTTTCGCAGAGTACACGCAGAGTTTCTCAGAGTTTTTTAGCTTTTAGGAGTTCTGCCACCTCCGGTGGCTGGAGAAGGTGGCCTAAACTCCGAGAAACTCCGTGTGTACTCTGCGAAACTCTGCGGTAAAAAAATTAATTAATTCAAAACTCACGTTAACATATCTTGTAGAGACGCACGGCCGTGTGTCCCTACTTCAAAATCCCCCGCAACCCCTCCAAATTTCCCCGCAACACCAACTCCACATCTTCATCATCCCGGTGCCCCAGTACCCCGATCCGCCCTTTGTAGCCACTTTCCCGAATCAATTGAATCATTTCTTTTTCACTTTTCCCAGTGCCAATTGGGAGAATTTGGCCTTTGCTCAAATCCATACCATCCAGATTGATGGCCACGAGGTAAGGCAGCATATTTTTCAACATGCTGTAAAAACGATTGATTTGGTGGTGGCCATGGTGAAAACTGTACACGATGCCGACGCCTTTCAATCCAGCTTTTTTGATGATTTCAATTTCGTTTTCTGGTTCACCAAACCAGCCGCCGTGGTTGTACAAGGCAATTTTGCACTGCAAGGGAGTCAGGACGGAATGCAGGTATTTCAAAAATGCGGCGCCTTTGGCCACCCTTTCGTGGTGCGTTAGTCCCTCAAAAAAACCATTGTCAAAACCCAGCCAAAAGGTGGTTTTGAGCTTGTTTTTGGCCACAATATCGATCACTTTTTGGTTGTCGGCGCTCAATTGCCCCGTTTTATCCAGCTGGCTGTTGACCCAAAGCCAAACGCCTTCCATGGCGATGTTGTGCTGTTTGGCCAATTTGATTTCCTGGTCAAAAGAAGGGATGTGCTCACTACGCCAGTCGTATACGTACTGCTTGAAGCCCAATTTTTCCAACATGGCGATCCGCTCTTCCGGGCCACGTTTCAGTTTGTCGAAGGGGACGATGCACCAGGCCGTGAGTTTGTTTTGGTCAAAAATATCCTGGGCTACAGCAGGTATACTGTTTAGTGAAAAGAGCAGGATGAGCAATGGTACAATTTTCATAATGTAGCGGTTTGAGTGGCTAATTTAAGCAATCCCCGCAATCCAGCTCCCGCAATAATTGCCTATTTTTGCACCATGAAAAATGTATTGATTTTAGGGGCAGGTTTGACTGGCCTCACCTTGGCTTATCAACTCAAAAAGGCAGGCATCGCCGCCACCCTCATCGAGGCGCGCAACCGCCCCGGTGGGCGCATTCACACCCTCTACCCCACTGGTGAAGCACCAGTAGAAATGGGGGCGACTTGGCTGGGCGAAAAGCACGAAACTTTAGTCGGCTTGTTGAACGAATTGGCCTTACCCGTTTTTGAGCAGTTCCTGCAAGGTTACACTTTTTACGAACCCATTTCCACCTCGCCGCCTCAAGTCTTTTTGTTGCCAGAACAGGCACCCAACCTGCGCATTGCCGGAGGCAGCAGCGTTTTGATCAACAAACTACTGAGTCATTTGGCTCCAGATCAACTCCAGTTGGGGCAACACGTCCAAAAGATAGCCTACCTGGATGGCGTTTTTAGCGTGGAAAGCACTGATCAAAGCTTCACAGCGGACATAGTAGTATCCACCATTCCGCCGAAGTTGTTGGTTGAAAAACTTACCTTCCAGCCATCTCTGCCAGAGCCCCTGCTGCGAAAAGCCCAACAAACCCATACCTGGATGGGCGAATCCATCAAAGTAGCCATCACTTATCCAAGGGCTTTCTGGCGGGAGAAAAAATACTCGGGTTCGGTATTCAGCAATGTAGGGCCGATCAGTGAACTGTACGATCATTCCAATGTGGAAGCATCCCATTTTGCCCTAAAAGGCTTCATGAGCGGTGCCTTGCACGGGGCAACGCAGGAACAAAGAAAAGCACTCGTATTCCAGCAATTGCAAAAGTATTTCGGCGACGAAGCCCTGCAATATAGTACCTACTACGATTGTGTTTGGCAACAGGAGCAGGATACTTTTGCCCCCTATGCTGGCTACATTTTGCCCCATCAAAACAATGGAGATCCAATCTTTAGGGACACCTATTTTGATGGTCGCTTTATCATTGCAGGCACGGAAACGGCCGCTACATTTCCCGGCTACATGGATGGGGCTGTAGTGAGTGGACTGGAGGCTGCAGAGCGGGTGTTGAAGCTGCTTTAAGATTTTTTTGGTAGAAATGCCTTGATCTTGTACTTTTAGTCAAAAGACCTCGTGTCCAAAATCAATCAGTCCATGAAAACCTACTTGCGTAAAACATTATACTTATTGATGATCCTGCTGGCTGGATTAGAGGGCTTGGCCCAAAGTGGCCATTACCACGAGCCCCAGCGCCCCCAATTCCATTTCTCCCCACCCCAAATGTGGATGAACGACCCCAACGGCATGGTCTACTACAAGGGGGAATACCACCTCTTTTATCAGCATTACCCTGAGGATAAAGTTTGGGGCCCGATGCACTGGGGGCACGCGGTGAGCAGGGATTTGGTGTATTGGCGCAATTTGCCCATCGCCCTGTATCCCGATTCACTGGGGCTGATCTTTTCGGGCAGTGCCGTGATCGACTGGAAAAACACCAGTGGATTTGGCATCAATGGCCAGCCACCGATGGTCGCCATGTTTACCCACCACCTGATGTCGGGGGAAAAGGCTGGCCGCACTGACTTTCAATACCAATCCCTTGCCTACAGCAACGACGCTGGCCGCACCTGGACCAAATACAAGGGCAACCCCGTGATCCCGAACCCGGGCATCCGGGATTTTCGCGACACCAAAGTGATCTGGCACGAGGGCAGCAAACAATGGATTGTGGTATTGGCTGCGCAAAATCAGGTGCGGTTTTACGGCTCGCCCGATTTAAAAAACTGGACTTTCCTCAGCGACTTCGGGGCCGAGCACGGCAACCACGGTGGCGTTTGGGAATGCCCCGATTTTTTCCCTCTTGCGGTAGCGGACAGCAAACAAACCAAATGGGTGTTGCTGCAAAGCATCAATCCCGGCGGCCCCAACGGCGGCTCGGCTACCCAATACTTCATCGGCGAGTTTGATGGAAAAACCTTCCGCAACGACAATGCCCCCGATAAAGTCCTGTGGATTGACTGGGGCCGCGACAATTACGCCGGGGTAACTTGGTCGGATGCACCCGCTGGGCGGCGTTTGTTCATGGGCTGGATGAGCAATTGGGACTACGCGCAGAATGTACCCACCCACCCCTGGCGGAGCGCAACTACGGTTGCCCGCGAACTGAGCCTTCGGCAGACCTCAGAAGGCCTAAGGGTATTTTCTCAAGCGATCCCCGAACAGAAGAAGTTGCGTGCCAATGGGTTCACCTTACCTGCTCAATCCCTGACAGGGACTTTGGATTTGGGCAAAAAAAGTGGCCTCTCTCCGGCTCAACTGGAAGTGGAACTGGAGGTTATGCTGCCCAGTGATCCACAGGTAAAATGGGGACTTGAACTCAGCAATGCCAAAGGGGAAAAATACCGCATTGGGATGGATGCCGCTCAAAATCAATTTTACAGCGACCGCAGAGCGGCGGGCAATCAAGATTTTTCCAAAACATTTGGCAAAGACATTCACTTGGCAAACCGGGAAAACAAAGACCGCAAGGTGAAAATGCATATCCTAATTGATGTTTCTTCTATCGAACTTTTTGCGGATGGTGGCCAGGTGGT
This sequence comes from Haliscomenobacter sp., assembly GCF_041740695.1. GTDB lineage: Bacteria > Bacteroidota > Bacteroidia > Chitinophagales > Saprospiraceae > Haliscomenobacter. The sequence continues at coordinate 9,034 of NZ_JBGSLK010000016.1, forward strand.
GCTTACGGATTTATTTTTCCCAAGTACTCCTTTTGATTCGATTTCCTTGTTTTGTGAGGGGGGAAAAGTGGAGATTGTGAAGGGGCAGTTGTGGAAGTTAAAGGGGATTTGGAAGTAGTTTCACCGCAACCACTCCCCCACCACAATACCCAATACCTCAAAAACCAGCTTAATCAGCCCCGGAATCAAAAACAACCCGATCCAGTACCCCCAACGGTACCCACTCGTGCACAAAGGCGCATGATATTCTCGCCCGGTAAACAGGCCAATGAACCCGTTTTGCACCGCAAAAAAACCGTGCTTGATCCCCGGCCAAAAACCATAGGTGATGGCCGGATCGATCCAGGCGGTATAGGCTGCGAGGATGAACATAATGAAGACCAACACGAACAAAAACATAAAATACAAACGTTGGGCAGGTGTAAACATGGTGAATTGATTTTGGGACAAAGTTCTGGAAATGGAGTGAAGGTTTACTCACGCAAATGGGTGATTTTATCACTAGTACAGGGAACTTACAGCCCCCTGAAGTGACTCTTAGGTGCCTTAGGTTTCTTTGGTGGTGAAAAAGAAAAAACCTGCGGAGCAGGGAATTATTTTACCACCTAAGAAACCTAAGGCACTCAAGAATCACCTAAGGATACTACTTGATTCAAAACCTCCCAAATCCATACCCCTTCCCCTTCAACTCCGCAATCAACTGCGGCAGCCGCCGATAAAACTTGTCCTTCCGCGCCGGATCCGTCCCCAAGTGGATCAGCACGATGGCCCCATTGAGGTGAGTGGTATTTTTTTGTTCAAAATCCAGCAAACGCTCGTACAGTTGATCACTACTGCGGTAGTTGCTCATGCTGGGCGTAGTGTAGTCTGCGTTGGTGCCCGTGCCGGGGCTGAAGTTGATCAGTTGTAGCCCCTGCTGCTGGCTCCAGCGGGTAATTTGTTCGTTGTACCACTCGTAGGGCGGCATAAAATGGGTGATGGATGCCGTGGGTGCAAAGCTTTTCAACACCTGCAAATTGGCTTGCAAGTCCTGTTCAAATTGCGGACGACTTAGCAGCAACGAGTCCCTTTTTCCCCAATCACAATACAACAAGTGTTTGTCCGAATGAGGCCCCAAGTAATGCCCATCCACGACCATTTGTTGAATGCTGCTTCTGAACTGCGGTGTTCGCAAAAAATCGCCCGTCAAAAAGAACGAAGCTTTGACCCCCTGTTTTTTCAAAGTCTTCAAGATGAACTTGCCGCCTTCACCGAAATCGTGGCCAGTAAAAGTCAAGTAAACGGTAGGTTCCTGCGGGTTCATCCCTTGAATGCCACCGTACACATCCCGCTGCTTTTGATCCGTCGCCGCTTTGCCCTCCTTTTCATACGCTGACAGGATGTAACTCAAGCTCGCGGTGCCATCCATGGTGGGTTCATTGCTGGAGTAATCGCCATTGTCGTCGTGGTACACCACCAGTTTGGATTGAAACTCGGCGTATTCATCCGCTTCGTGCATGGTGATGCCAATCAATCGGCCAAAAATGCTCCCGTAAATGGGGCCATCCACCAAGCCGCCGTCAATTGGATAATTGTAGAGGTTGGTAAAAGCGGAATGTGGATCCACCGGGGTATCGCCATCGGCTGGCAGGCCGTAAATCATACTTGTACCCCAGGGATTGCAGCCGAAGAGCCAGTCGCGCATGGCAGCCTCTAGTTCCTGGTATTGATCGTCTTTGGTCAGTTGGCGGTACAGGTGCATTTGGGTCAAAATGCCCACCGTGAGGTTGTTTGAGCACCAGATGAAGGGCACACCGTTGAGGAAAGGATTGTTTTGCCCCCGGACTTTTACCTTTTCAATGCCCGCCTGGAGGTATTGGCGAAAAGGTGCGCCCACTCCCCCACCCTGTTGGGCCATGAGGTAATGCCCCAAATTCACGAAGGGGTACCATTGGTAATGCCGCGCTGTGTCTGCACCCATCCAGGGGGTTGTGGGTTCAGCCTGGGCGTATTCGCTGGCCTGCTGGAGGAGTTCACTGCGTTGGGGAGCCACTTGTAGGAGCTGTGCTGCGGCCAGTTCCATGTCGTCCACGTAATTGTCTTCTTCGTAAAAATAGGGGGCACAGCAGGGTGCAGTTTGACACACGCCGGGGAATTTGCGGCCAAAGGTATAAGCGTCCCAGGCTTTGGGCAACAATTTTTGGGCGTATTCGGAGTAAAAGGGTGCCAATACCCGGCTGCCCAGCGCAAAGGTCGAAGCATATTTCCCCGCCGTAGAAGCGACACCCTTCGTGCGGTTTTGGTAACGCAACAAACCCTGGGGTTGCCCGGTAATGAAGTAGACCGGGCGGCGGAGACCCTGTTTGGGGTCGTACACCACCGAATCCAGGTTGGGAAGGCGCATTTTGAGGTGGTCGCGGTCGTCGGCCAATTGGTTGTACATTTCGTCTTTGGTGGGGTTCATTTTGAGCAACCAGTCGAGGCCCCATTTGGCTTCATCCAGTACATCGGGAATGCCATTGGGCCCGGGAGTGCCACTGGCATCATGCGCGTCGCCGAAAGAACCCGGATTTTGCTGGTAGGCAAACAGCATTTGGAAAGTGGCATTCGCCGAGGTGGTGACGTATTGCAAATAATCGGAGGCATCGTGCCAACCTCCAGAAACGTCCAGGTGGGTGCCATTTTTGGCCGGATCGGGATGATAGACGATGTAGCCATCCTGGGTATGGCAAGAATCTTTCAAATAGGGGTTGTAGCCACTGCGCTGCTGCCGCATGTAACGCAGGATGAAGTCGGCGGTGCCTGCATACACTTCGGCGGCAATGCGAAAACTGGGCGAGCGCACCCCGGCAGCCCGCACGTAGTACCGCCCCTCCCGATTAAAACTGGAAAAATTGAGCCGACAACCGGATCTGAAGGCGGCATATTCCCCAAAGGTTTGAATGCTGCGGCTGCTGAAAACGACCTTATGGGTACTCGCTTCGCACAACTCAAAACTGCTGACCTGGGGTGTTTCCTTGCTGACGAGTACCGCTACTTTTTTGTCCTCTGGGAGGTAACCGAGTTGGTTGACGCGGATCCAGGTGGATTGCGCAGAAAGGAGATATGGAAAGAGGCTCCAGAAAACTAGTTTCAAGTAAATTTGCTTCATTGGACCTGATTGCTGTGATTTGAAAATCGCCAATGAAGATAACAAATAAATATCAATGAAAAATGCTGGTGTTGGATGATTGACTCACCCAACACCAGCTCTGGCAAGAAAAACTAGCGAAGCGGAGAAACCGCTCGATACTTCTTGTCTACAAAATAAGTCATCCAGGAACAGGCTGGTTCTTCCAGATAGTAGTAGGTAGCATTGCCTGTATTTGGTGCCAAAGTCATGGTCCGACCCGGGAAATTTGAATCATACACGAAGATTCTCAACTCATCCTTGTATTGTCCCAGATTTCCGGTATATCTGCCCAATTGATAGCCTATTGCCAGAACTTGATGATGGGTGTTGAATCCACCATTTCCGCCTTTGAACAAGCCAATCGGTACAGGGCGACCTGCGTCAATTTCCCCTCTTAATTCTTGTAGTCTTCCGCCACCGAAGCCTTGCAAGCCCCAATTGAAGAATTCATTCGTACGAGCACCAAAAGGATTGACCGTCAGTTCTGTCCACTTATCCAGGTTGTCCGTGGTTGAGTTTTGTTGGCGGTCATAAATGTATTGGCGTAAGGGGGTGCCCAATTCCGGAGGAGTCGTTCGTGAAGGTACAACCATGTTCCGGTTGAAATAATCCAAAGCCGAATACGCCATACCACCACATAAACCATAAAAATCAATGCCTGCAAAATTACTGACAAAGTCATTCTCGAATCTAAAGCCATGGTTGGCAGGATTAAAGCGAGTCATTACCCGAGGATTGCCCGCTCTTCTCCAGATCATCCCGCTTGAATTGGTGCCCCAAGCAGCCCCGTCTTGTCCAGCAGAGATGTTTTCCAAACCTCCATCGGTCAAGACCATTGCGGATCCATTCCAGCGGTAAACGGGAAACCCACCTGCTACAGCATTCCAGCCCACCAACCAAACTGTTCCGTCTGCGCCAATACCGACGTCCCGGCCCTGGCCGCTGACACTTGCCCAACCCGCGCCATTCCATCTAAAAATGTTGCCCGCACTATTGACGACCCAGGCATTGCCAGTTGGGTCAACATCGATCCGTACTGCACCACCAGGCATTGTCTGCCAGGAAGAACCCGTCCAGCGCAAGATGTTGTAGCCGCCAGCTACTGCGGTTCTGCCGATGGCCCAAATGGCGTTGTTGGCACCAATGCCGATGTCTCTTAATTGGCCGCTGACCGCTACCCAGGTGCTACCATTCCATCTAAAAACATTTCCCGCCTGGTTGACCACCCAGGCTGATCCAGCTGCATCAACGTCAAGCCGGGCGGCATTACCAGGCATAGCTTGCCACGCTGTTCCCGTCCAACGGTGGATGGAATACCCAGTACCAATCACCCAGGTGGTCCCATTGGCACCCACGCCGATATCGTATCCTTCACCTGGCATTCTTTGCCATTGTGCAAAAAGAGCGCAGCAACTAAAGCAGATTAAAACGATTGCAATTGCCTTTTTCATGTTTAAGGGTTTTAAATAGACACCAGGATTTTATGGTGTTTTGATTTTTGTGATGAATGGGATTGTTGATGTAACTTAAGAATGCAGTTCGGCACCAGAAGTGAGTAATCCGGTTTGTTTTTTTTATTAAAAAAGTTTGTTGCGGAATTTAAAAACACCTAAGACCATCACAATCAATAAAGTAATTCCTGCATAAATATAAATCGGACTAAATCGGTTAAGCGCAATCGGTTCCACATCTCCAATCACCACCATCGCGGCCCAATAATTTGGTGCCCGCCGTTCAGATCCATCCTGAGACAAGTAATGCAGCTTCGCGCTTTGCAGGGCAATGTCCTTGGGTTTTCCTGCTTTCAACGCGGCATAAAATGATTTCACAATGTCATCCGAATAAACATCTTGGAGTGTCCACAGACTCATCACCAAGCTGCGGCAACCCGCGTAAGTAAAAGCACGAGATAAGCTCATGATGCCTTCGCCCCTTTGCAACTGGCCATTGCCGGTATTGCAGGCACTCAGCACGGTGAGTTCATTGTGCTGGAAACGCATGCCATAAATCTCCACGGCGCTAAGGGGCTCAATGGCCTGGTTTTTCACAAACATCAGCGCCGATTTAGCGGGTTGTTTTTCGTCGATTTTGCCATGCATGGAGAGGTGCAGAATGCGGCATTGTGGGGCATGCGCCAGAAAGTTTTCTTTGGTGGCTTGTCCCTTGTGTTGAGTCCAGATTTTGCCGCCGATTTTTTTTCGCAAATAGTCAACTTGCGCCTCAGCGAGTGGGAGCTTGGCCAATTTGGTTTCAACGTTGGCGTAGCCGATTCCAAAGCCTCCAAAGCGCAGCCTGGCGCGTAGCCGAGGGTTTAACTTCTTGTCCAGTAGTTGATTGGAAAAACTGTAACCAATGGCAAACTTTTTGATCAAATAGGCGGCATTACGTGCTTTGAGGTCGGGGGAAGGAGCTTCCAATAAGGCATCAAAAGACAGGTAATGCAACAAACCGTCGGGTACAATCCGCAAGCGCCTAATTTGATTTTTGGTATTGAGCGCAGCCAATGCCGGGTTCAACAAAGTTTGATAGGCCGAAAAGCTCGCCGCAGAAATATACCGCAAGGCAAGATCATCGGGGGCAGTATGGTGTAGATTTTTGATCAACAAACCCAGGGAGTCGATAAATCCAGGCCGAAGTATTTGGCTAAAAACCCGGCAATCCGCCTTAGAAATGGCAAATACGAACAACTGCGTAGTGCCCCAAAAATATTCTACACATAGGGTTGAATCGGGCAAAGTACCTTGAATCTCCGCTATCGACTTAGCGCGGATTTGGGCATATTTCAGGCGGTAGTACTCCGGTTGTTTTTTTTCAAGCAATTGAATGAATTGTTCAAAGGAAACTTGAACCCTGGCCAGCGAGTCTTGCCAAATTCCACGCAGGGAATCACTTTCAGTATCCAGAACCTTTTTTTGCCAAAAGACCAACCGTTGGCGCAGGGTATTTTCCCGGGCAAAACTTTCGGGAGCAATCTGGGCAGATTGTTTGGCAGATTGGTCTTGCAGGGCTTGTCGCAGGACTACCGCTTTGTTGCGTTCACAAAAGTTGAGCGCAGCAAGGGTATCGTTCAGCAACAACGCCGTATGAATGGCATTTTCATAAATGGGCAAAGCTTGTTGAGCTAAACTGAATTTGGAACCATCTTCACGCAAGGAAGACCTCAATTGGGTTATCAAAGTATCCAAGCGCCGGAAATTGTACAGCGCCAGAGGATATTGATGTTGTGCAATTTGACAACGGGCCAAGCCATGTAGCGCGATGAGGCATTTGTCGGTAACGGTGTTGATCTGTTGTACCGAATTGGGGAACTTGGGTACCACAATACGCAAGGCTTGCCTAAAAAAGGTACTTGCTATGCTTGGATTTCCTGCTTGCAAATGGGCCTCACCCGCGCTGGCATAGGCGCTCGACAAGTAGCGGTGCTGAGGATAATTTTGTAAAACACCAATCGCTTTTTGCTGATTTTGGAGTGCTTCCGGGTAGCGCTTTTGGGCCAAATAAAGCTCACCCAATTCGTTGTACACGTTGCCAATCTGCAGTGCAACATCACCTAGGTTGGATTGCTGATAATATCGCTGTGCCTGCTGTAAACACCAGTAGGCCGAATCGTAGCGTTGTAGGGCCCGGTAGCTGAGGTTCATGTTGGTGTAACAATCGGCAATTTCGGCGTTGAAATGGTCGGCTACATCGGTATTCATCGAGTCGATGCAGACCCGAATGGCCAAACGGTTTTTTTCTAAAGCGAGCGGATGCTCTGCTTTGACAAGGTAGGTCTGAGCCAATCTTTTGTACAAATCTTCCAACAAAATGGCCCGGTCGCGTGGACTGTTGAGCAGATGCGGATAAGCACGGTCGTAATAGGTAATACTCTGGTCATAATCCCCCAAGTAGTCATAAATATCCCCCAGCTCCAAATATTCTTTCGCCAACATGAAATAATTCTGGCCCTTTGAACTGATCTTCAAAGCGGCATTGACTTGTGCAAGCGCAGTGTTGTAATGGCCCAGGTATTTGTGACACACCCCGATCATAAAGGCACTGCGGGCAAGGTCGTTGTGGGCAGGATCTGATAAGTTCTTTTTGCGGATAGCATGGGCAAAAGAAAAACAGCTGAGTGCTTGGTTGTAGTTGGCCAAGTCGCCATAATAGAACAAACCCAGGTCGTGCCAAAGGTCGGCAGCAGCAAGCGAAGGGCTGGGGAGTGCTTTCAGTTTGGTCTGAATCCTTTGCAGTTCAGGGAGTGCTTTTTGTGGATGGTCGCCAATACTTTCCGTGCTGAGGTAAAATTGTTCAAACAAGGGCTCAACAGGATCTAATGTAGCCTGGGTGTAGATCCATACACGTGCCGCCAGGACCAGAAAGAGCATGAAAAATGTCGCTTTGTAGTGGAACGGAGGTAAGCACGGTAAACACTTTGGCATGTATTTTTTCTCAAAAATAAAAAGATGAACCAGACTGTTGTAGCTGATTCACCTTTTAAGTATTTTTAGTAGCTTAAGTAGCAAAAGCTCATCATCTACACGAACCCAAACTGGAAAGGGCACGACCACTGTGTACCCCACCACCACTGCTGCACAATGTACTAAAAACCGGGATTGGCGTCACTCCTCTGCGGATGGCACAATCCAGTGGCTTCCAGTTGCGCGTAGGGCTGTGGGTGCGCAATGCTGCCGCAATTCCTGCAACAATGGGTGCTGCAAAAGAAGAGCCATTTACCACCCTGTACACATTTCCCAATCCGAACACCGATATATTTTCTCCGGGAGCAAAAAGGTCAACGCTATATTTTCCAAAACTCGCAAAATAAGCCCTGGTGCCACTACAACCACCAGCGGCGACTACCATTTGGTTTGCATTCGGCGCACAAGCCGGATAAATCCTGTTTTCAAGCAGGTCGATATCCGTATTGCCGTTGCCTGCGGCAGAAACGACCAAAATGCCATTTTCTCCGGCTTTGCGGATGGCCAGTTCAATCGGGGTACTGTTCTTTTTGTAATCCGTTTTGTCTGGAGAAATGATGCTGATGTTGATAATGTCTACTCCTTTTTGAATGGCGTGATCAATCCCCTGGATGAGCGCAAACAAGTTACCTGAGCCCGTATTGCTGAGTACTTTGATGGGCACGATCCGGCAGTTGAGTTTTCCCAAACGCCTGAACCCATGTACTATTACACTTGCCACACTGGTTCCATGCCCGTGCTTGTCGTTGATGTCGTACTCAGAACGGTAATCGGTGGTAAAGTTCCGGGCATCCGCTCCTTCCGCATAGCGGGCTAACTCGGGATTTCTAAACCGAATGGGCAACTTTCCTTGATCAGTTTCTAAACCCGTATCCAAAATGGCCACTTTTACAACATTGGTCCCCATGGAGGGAACCACAAAATCAATTTCCGGCATACAACTGATCAAAGGAGGCAAACCGGAAGGTTGGCCATTTGGGGTTACCGGAGCATAGGCCTCTGGCAATCGAGTGGGTGTGCTGATTTGGATGGCAGTTCCTCCGGTGCCTACACCCGATGTTCTGCCCCGAACCCTTTCGACAGCATCTAGCGGATCGCTGTAAGAATAACTACCCAATGGAGAAGTCAGGGTAGATTTGGATGAAGTGGTCATTCGCCAGAGTCTGGCCTGGGTTACGGGAGTGATGGCAAGTTGAGTGGCTCTAAAGCCCAGGCGAATGGCTTCTATCTCAGTTTGTTTGGCATCATTTGGAAAGACAATGATCAAATCAAAATAACCTGTAGGAGGAGGAGGTACGATTTGCGCAAATGAACTATGGACTAAAAACAGGGCATAAATGAAAAGCAGAATGAATTTTCTCATAATGGTTGGTTTCGGACTTGTGATTTACCTTTTCAATGCAAGTTTGCAATAAAAGTGAGGTGGCAATGACAAAACTAAGTGTCCATTTTGAAAAAAATGTGCTAAGCCCGCTTAGATTTGTTAATAAAACTTTAACAAGCAGGCTCACTTTATCGGGCGGGTTGCATTCATAAGCTGAAACGATGTCGAATCAACAAAAAAACTGGGGACTTAGTGAAGCAGGTTTCAAGGAACTACAGGACGAACTAATCGGTGGCCTCGAATCGCGCTTCCAACTGGTATTCAAACAAAACTTCCAGCGTTACTGCAACTACATCCGTAGCGAGATGAAACTCAGCTACGACGATGCTTCCGATGTAACAGTCGAAGCATTTATCAAAATTCATCGCTTCATCCGCGAAGGGCGAATCAGCTACGGCAACCTGGACGCCTACAGCATGCAAGCCATCCGCAATGAATACCTAATGCTGCTCCGCAAGCGCAAGCAGCTGCCCGAAAGTGATGTAGAAGTAAGCAATTTGGAACTCCTCGACGAAGAGTACGACGAGTCAACTTTGCAACAGTTTGAACAGGCTTTTGGCCGCTTGGGGGAGGATTGCCGCAGTCTTTTGCAACAACATTATTTCCAAAAAATGTCCCACCGCGACATCGGTGCCGCGCTGAACATTTCGGAAGATGCCTCCAAAACCCGCACCAAAGTTTGTCGCAACAAATTGCGCGATATTTTTCAATCGCTCCTCAATGCAGCATAATAAGCCTGCATGTAGAGTCACAAAAAGCTAGGATTATGATCGACAAATACAAACAAGGGGAATTATCCGAAGCAGAAATGGAGCAGCTCGAAGAAGCATTGCTGCAAAAACTGGCCGAAAAACAAGCAGAGGATAAACTCAGGCAAAACCTCCGGGGCATCGCGGAATCACTGCGCACGGAAACAAACAAAGCGGAGGAAGCCAAGGAGAAACCTGCATCTCCCCGTCCTCTAAAAGTCGCCCACCGACAACTTTGGGTTGCTTGGGCCGCTGCTGCAGCGGTATTCCTGGTCTTGCTTGCCGTATGGTGGTTGATGAGCCCGGCCAATAACACGAACCTGAATGCCCCACAAATGGCGCTGCAATACCTCAAACAGGAGAACGCCCCCATCCTGAGCAACAGCATGGCCGACGATACCCTCAGCACTGCCGAACAAGCCGCGAGAAGCGCTTATCTTGAAAAAAATTATGCAGCGGCAGTACTATTTTTTAAAAAGCTCCCCCCAACTACCGCCTCCCATCATTTTTATTTGGGTGTGGCCGCATTGAAACAGGAAAATCCGGATTTCGCCCTTGCAGAAACCCAGCTCCTGCAAGCCAGGTCGCTTGGTCAAGGCTGGCAGGAAGATGCCATCAATTGGCATTTGGCACTTTTGTATTTGGGACAAAAAAATACCAGTAAAGCTCGGAAGGAATTGGAACACATCATCGTGGTAGGCAGGGACAATGTTACTAAAGCAGATTTGTTGTTGAAAAAACTGTAACTAGAAGCTATCTTAAAACCCCTAAACCGTCGACCATTCCGGGCCAATTTTCCATTGCATCAGCGGGTGAGTAGAATCATCAGGTTACCTTATTCTTTTTTGCATAAATTGTGGGAGTTTTAAAACATAGAAATGATGCATAAACTCTGCACTACACTCATCCTTATTTTGAGCGGAACCTCCATTTTTGCCCAACAAAAATGGACTGAAGAACCCAAGGGGAGCTTCAACTTGATTCGCCAAGCTGGTAAAACCCTCGCCTATTCACCCAGTTCCGGGGTTAAAATACTCACGGTGGATGGTTTTGCCTTCAAAGACCTGAACAAAAACGGCAAGCTCGACGCCTACGAAGATTGGCGTTTGCCCGCCGATGTACGAGCCAAAGACCTGGCTTCCAAAATGAGCATCGAACAAATTGCGGGTTTGATGCTGTACAGCCGTCACCAGTCCATTCCGGCACGCCCGGGAGGTTATTTCGCTGGTACCTACAAAGGCAAACCTTTCCCCGAAAGTGGTGCCAAACCCGAAGACCTGAGCGACCAACAAATCGAGTTTTTGACCAAAGATAACCTGCGCCACGTCCTCCTTACCACGGTACAATCTCCCGAACTTGCGGCCAAGTGGAACAACAACATGCAGGCTCTGGTGGAAGGTACCGGCCTAGGCATTCCGGCCAACAACAGCTCTGATCCCCGTCACGGCACCGTGGCCAACGCTGAATTCAATGCGGCAGCGGGTGGCGCAATTTCCATGTGGCCCGGTTCGCTCGGCATGGCGGCAACTTTTGACCCAATTCTCGTGACCCGTTTTGGCCAAATTGCGGCAACAGAATACCGGGCCTTGGGCATCACTACTGCTCTTTCGCCCCAGGTTGATATTGCTACTGATCCACGTTGGAGTCGGGCCAGTGGTACATTTGGGGAGGATCCCTATCTGGCTGCAGCCATGGCTAGCGCCTACTGCAATGGGTTTCAAACCTCTACTGGATACGATGCCGACCCCGATGGCTGGGGCATGAACAGTGTAAACGCCATGGTGAAACACTGGCCAGGTGGGGGCTCCGGTGAAGCTGGACGCGATGCGCACTATGCCATTGGCAAGTTTGCGGTCTATCCTGGCAAACAATTCAAAACCCATTTTATTCCCTTCACGGAAGGCGCTTTCAAATTACAAGGTAAAACCATGATGGCTTCGGCAATCATGCCGTATTACACCATTTCCTGGGATCAAGACTCCAAGAACAAGGAAAATGTGGGGAACAGTTACAATCGTTACATCATCCAGGACTTGTTGCGCGACAAATACAAATACGATGGGGTAGCCTGTACCGACTGGGGCATCACCGGAGACGAAACTGTGCTGGACAATTTTACGGCGGGCAAACCTTGGGGTGTTGAAAAACTAAGTGTAGCCGAGCGCCACTACAAGGTATTGATGGCGGGAGTAGATCAATTTGGCGGCAACAACGAAGCCAAACCCATCATTGATGCTTATGCAATCGGAAGCAAAGAGCACGGTGAAGCCTGGATGCGTGCACGGATGGAACAATCTGCCGTGCGTTTGTTGAAAAATATTTTCCGCGTGGGTTTGTTTGAGTTCCCTTACGTCATTCCTGAGACCACAAAATCAATTGTAGGACAACCATCTTACATGAAAGCAGGTTACGAGGCGCAATTGAAGTCGATGGTTTTGTTGAAAAATCAAAAACAAACCTTGCCGCTCAAAACCGGTATCAAGGTGTATGTGCCTAAAAAATTCACCCCGGCTGGCCGCAACTTCCTGGGGGTAGAAACGCCTGAAAGCATGAACTATCCAGTGAACATCGACATTGTCAAAAAATACTTCACGGTAACCGACAATCCCGATGAGGCTGACGTGGCGCTGGCCTTCATCAGCAGCCCCAACTCGGGCATTGGTTACAGCCCTGAAGATGTCAAAAAAGGTGGCAATGGCTACCTGCCCATCAGCTTGCAATACGGCGAGTACAAAGCTACCGAAGCGCGGGCAGTGAGCATTGCTGGTGGCGACCCACTGGAAAATTTCACCAACCGCAGCTACAAGGACAAAACCAATCAAGCCATCAACTATACGGATCTTGGCATGGTGACGGATACCTACGACAAAATGAAGGGCAAACCCGTTATTGTGTCTATCACCATGGATAACCCCATGGTTTTCCATGAATTTGAAAGCAAAGCCAATGCGATTCTGGTCAATTTCCGCGTCCAGGATCAAGCCATCCTCGACATCCTGACGGGCAAAGCAGAACCCTCTGGCCTGCTCCCCATGCAGATGCCTGCGGACATGGCCGTGGTAGAAAAACAAGCCGAAGATGCACCGCACGACATGCGTTGCCACAAGGACGCGGCGGGGCATGTGTATACCTTTGGTTTTGGGATGAACTGGAAAGGGGTGATTCAGGATGCCCGTACAGCGAAGTATGTGCCAAAGAAGAAATAATTGGATTTGAATTTTTCTGAGGTGATTCCTTAAGTGTCTTTGGTTTCTTAGGTGGTGAAAAAATGTCTTCTTTCACCACCTAAGAAACTTTAGGCACCAAAGAGGCACCTAAGCTCAGCAGTAGAATAGGTCGCTTTTTGCCGCCTTGTTTACATTTTTTTCCCACCCTCGCACAAGGGTAAAGTCCTCTCTCCACGTCTATCCATCCAAGCCATCGATTAAAACAAGGCATCATTCTAGCCAATCGGGTGAAGAATCTATTCCGCACTCCCTTTGTCCATCCGATCGCTTAACTTTACGATCTAGTTTAAAGTCGCAAACAAAAAATATGAAGCATCCATTGACTAAAGTAATATTGGCGGGTATTTTACTCCTACTCTTCCTACACAGTGGTTTTGGCCAAAATAGCAAACCAGCCAACATCAAGGGCAAAATCATTGAAGCCCAAAGCAAAGCGCCCCTCGCCTACGCCGCCATCCGCATCCTCAAAAACAGCGACAGCACCCTCGTCAGCGGGGGCATCAGCGACGACAAAGGGCAATTTTCGCTCGAAGCACCCTACGGTGACTACCACGCCATAGTGGAGTTTTTGGGCTATCAAGCCATCAAAATTCCCAGCTTCAGTGTGAGTGCGGGTAAAAATAGCCTGGATCTGGGCACCATCAACCTCAGTGCCTCGGCTCAGAACCTGCAAGAAGTAGTGGTGCAGGCCGAAAAAAGCAGCATGGAACTGGCCCTCGACAAAAAGATCTTCAACGTAGGCAAAGACCTGGCCAATGCAGGCGGCACCGCCTCTGACATCCTCAGCAACATCCCTTCCGTATCGGTGGATGGCGAAGGCAACGTCAAACTGCGCGGCAGCGACAACGTGCGCATCCTCATCGACGGCAAACCTTCGGGGCTGGTCAGTTTTAAGGGGGGCGCGGGTTTACAACAATTGCAGGGCAGTCTGGTCGACAAAGTAGAGGTGATCACCAACCCCTCGGCGCGGTACGAAGCCGAAGGCATGTCGGGCATCATCAACATTGTGCTCAAAAAAGACCGCCGCCAGGGTTTCAATGGATCTTTTGACCTCATTGCCGGTAACCCCGACAACTTTGGAGCGGGTGCCAACGTGAATTACCGCAAAGACAAAATCAACTTCTTCCTCAATTACGCCCTGGCCTACCGCCTACAACCGGGTCGCAGCGAGCAGTACCAGGAAGTGTACGACGGCGCTACCACCCGTATCCTGGAGCAAAACAACAAGGGTCAGATTCGGGCGGCCAACAACAGCATCAATGGCGGTTTGGACTATTATTTTGACGACAAAAACATCTTCACCGCCTCCTACCTTTGGCGCCGCAGCGACGCCCGACGCATCACCGATATCCAATACAAAGACTACATCAATACCCTCAGCAATCTGTACAGCACCACCGATCGGCAGCAGGATGAAACCGAAGATGAACCCAACTCGGAATACGCCCTGAGTTACAAACGCAGTTTTGAAAAAAAGGGCCACGAACTCCTCATTGACGCCCGCTACCTCGACTACTGGGAGCACTCCGACCAAACATTCACTCAAAAGAGCGTTTTTGCGGATGGCATCATCAACAAAGTGGCCAGCCGCACCCAAAAATCGCTCAACGATGAAACCGAAAAGCAGTGGCTTTTTTCGGCGGATTATGTACAACCTTTCGGCAAAGAAGGCAAATACGAACTCGGTGTACGCAGCAGTTTCCGCGACATGAGCAACGATTTTTTTGTCACCGAACAAGACAGCATGGGTGTTTTTGAACCCCTGGACAGCCTGAACAACAACTTCCTTTACGACGAAAACATCAACGCGGCCTACGCCATCATTGGCAACAAATTCAAACGTTTTTCGTACCAATTTGGCATCCGCGCCGAAAATACCGACATCAAAACCACCCTGGCACAAACCAATGAATCCAACCCCCGCAATTACACCAACTTGTTCCCCAGTGCCCACTTCACCTACCAACTAAGCAACGAGAACGCCCTACAAATCAGCTACAGCCGCCGGGTGCGCCGCCCGCGCTACAACGATTTGAGCCCCTTTATGACCTTCAGCGACAACCGCAACTTCTCCAGCGGCAATCCCGATTTGAATCCTGAATACACCGATGCCTATGAACTCGGGCACGTGAAGTTTTTTGACAAAGGATCTTTTGCTTCCTCTTTGTACTACCGCTACACCATCGACAAAATTGACCGCATCCGCCGAGTCAACAGCGATGGTTTTGCAGCCACCCGCCCGGAGAACTTGCTGGACGAGCACTCGTTTGGGGCCGAATTCACCAGTTCTTATACGGTCAACAAGTGGTGGAAACTGGACTTCAACGTCAACTTCTTCCGCGCCATCACCGATGGCTCCAACATCCAGGAGGACTATCAAAGTGATACTTACGCCTGGTTTACGCGCCAAACCTCGCGTTTTTCACTGCCCAAAAAGACGGATATTCAAATCCGGGCCAGCTACGAAGCGCCGCGCAAAACGCCTCAAGGTGAGGTGAAATCCTTGTTTTTTACCGACCTCTCGGTTAGCCGCGACCTCTTCAAAGGCCAGGGCAAACTCATCCTCAACGTGCTGGATGTGTTCAACAGTCGCCGCTTCCGCAGCATCACTCGCGGTGAAAACTTTTATACGGAAAGCAATGGACAAATGCGCCTGCGGCAGATCAATTTGACGCTGAATTACCGCCTGAATCAGGCCCAACAAATGACCCGACGCCGAATCGGCGGCGAAGAGGAGTAGGGGCAGCCCTCTGTGGCTGCCCTCTGTGGCTGCCCCGCTGACGTAGCCGAAGGCTGCCCAAGCACAAATCACAAAAACAATCCCCAATCAAAAGTGTTTCATCCAGGCACCAAAGCGACACAACAGCATCGCGGAGGACGCGGATTGGGCGGATTTGCGCGGATTTTGATCCCGCCTTCGGCGTGATAGGATAAGATTAGCCACGAATTATTTTACGCCGACGGCCATTATGCGCTTCGCGCTTTAACACCTTCGGCGTAGAGCGACAGGATGGCAAAACGGATGAAACGGACTAAACGGATTGAAACGGACTTTGACTCGCCTTCGGCTCGTCCTTATCCGCCGCAGGCGGAAAAAAATCCGTTCTTATCCGTTTAGTCCGTTTCATCCGTTTTGCCATCCTGTCGCTTTTAGTAAAAAGAGGCGAAGCCTCAACAGAACCACATGAAAACCCTCATCCTCTTCGACGTCGACGGCACCCTCATCTACTCCGAACGCAGAGACAGCCGCTGCTTTGCCCAAACCTACACCGACCTCTACGACCGCCCCTTCCCCACCATCGACTGGAGCAAGTACCCCCACGTGAGCGACACCACCATTTTTGCCCACCTCATCCAGCAACACTTCCAGCGCCCCGTGACCAGCACCGAAGTGGCCCACTTCAAACGCATCTACGGCGAGCGCCTCCGCCAGCACCGCCTAGACAATCCCCACCACTTTTACGAAGTACCCGGTGCCGCCCAGGCCGTCTCCCAACTCCTGGAACACCCCGCCTACCTCGTCGCCGTCGCCACCGGCGGCTGGAAAGAATCGGCCGAAATCAAAATGCAACACGTAGGTATCCCCTCCCAGCGCTTTTGGGTCAGCGGGGCCGACGATAAGTACACCCGCGAAGAAATCCTCCAGGAGGCCATCCAGGCAGTACAAAACACCCCGTCTACCTTCAATCGCATCGTCTACGTAGGCGACGCGGCCTGGGATGTACACACCACCCGCAACCTCGAAATGGACTTTGTCGGCATCCGCCACGGCCACGACCACGATGTTTTGCTGCATTTAGGAGCCACGCAGGTACTCAGCAATTTTTTAAACTTTGACCTGTTTATCAAGGCAATAGAGGCCGCTACCCCACCACTGGCCAACAACGCCAGAGAAAATATTTAGCCTTTTTGAAAAAAAAGGAATCTTTTTCTTGGACAAACGGTTCCTGTACTCGTATATTTGCAACGCTTTAGAAAAAAGGGCGATTTACTAGCCAAATCGTTTCTTCAAAAGCCGATCTCGTAGCTCAGCTGGCTAGAGCACTTGACTTTTAATCAGGGGGTCCTGGGTTCGAGTCCCAGCGGGATCACAACTTAAAAAAAGCCATAATTGGACGGTAACGTTTGATTGTGGCTTTTTTATTTTTACTCCTTTACGCTGTGATTTGTGGGAGCAGCTAAACAACCCAAATTTAAACACATCGAATTCGAAGCGTTTAAAAATGAGTCAGGGCGTGAGGGGTGAACCTTTCCCTATTTTTCGCGCAACGGGAGCCCCGCTAGGGGCGCAACATGGGTAGTCAATACACGAGACCCCAGTGTTTCTCGGAGTCCCGTAGGGACGAAATGTGGGTATTGGGAGCATTAAAGTCGGGTTTGGGGTAACATTTCGCACCAAAAATAAAAAGAGCAAAAAGGAACCAAAATCCCCCCGAAAGTGTTTACTTTGCATTAGAAATCAAACAAAAAATCAGGTATGATCATCGCCAATCCCATCTACGATGTAGTGTTCAAATATCTGCTAGAAGATGTGGAGATTGCTCGTGAGTTGTTGTCGACCATCTTGGGGGAGGAAGTGGAAAGTTTGGAACTGAAGCCTCAAGAAACCTCCACCGAAACGGCGGGAGATATCCGGATTTTGCGTTTTGATTTCAAAGCAGTGATCAAAAAGTCCAACGGAGAGATCAACAAAGTGCTCATTGAGTTGCAGAAGGCCAAACAAGCCTTTGATGTGATGCGCTTCCGGCGCTATCTTGGCGACAATTACCGTAAAGAAGATGCAGTGCTCAATGATGACGGGCAGTCTGAGATGCGCCCTTTGCCCATCATCACGATCTACTTTTTAGGTTTCCCGTTAAATAGCATTCAGTCAGGAGTAGTCAAAATCAATCGGGTGTATCGTGACGTAGTGACCCAGGAAATTCTGGACATTAAAGAGGATTTCGTCGAATTGTTGACCCACGATTCTTATTTGATTCAAGTGCGTAAGCTAGCCAAAGCAGCACGCAACAAACTGGAGCGCGTGCTGCACATTTTTAGTCCAATCTACCAAAGTACAAACGATAAACACCAGGTGGATTTTCAGGGTGATACCAATGACCCCTTGGTCAAAAAGATGGTTGATCGTTTGGGGCGAGCCATTGCTAGCGAAGAAATTCGGGACAAGATGGATGTAGAGGATGAGTTGGATCGGATTTTTGGGCGGGAGATGAGCAAAAAGGACGAAATTATCGCCGAGAAGGAAGAGATCATTGCGGAGAAGGAAGAAATCATTGCAGAAAAGGATAAGTTGCTTATTGAGGAGAAGAAACACGCCGAAGAATTGAAGAAACGTGCAGAGGAAGAGAAAAAACGTGCAGAGGAAGAAATCCAGAAAAACTTTGACTTGCAAAAGCAAATTGAAGAACTGAAAAAGCAAATCAAGCCCTGAACGGGAATGCGCTCAAAGTGGTTTTCATTTCCTTGGTTTTTTGCCACAAATTGGCAAAATGAGCACTTATTTTTTTTATCGCCCCTTAGTCAATAAATACCCTGGTATCCCAAGGCAAAGGGTAATGAAACTGTGACGAATTGTCACGGTTTGAAAATTTAAGGCTCTTGAGTAGATTCAGGTACCAATCCATTAGCGGCCAGAAAATCACTCAATTTACCATATTCCCCATTCCAGGTGGTGTCATCAAAATCGGGGTCATCCTGGATAGCTGAATCCTGATAAACGATGTTTTCCGCAGGCACAACAAAGCCATTCTCGGTCAACAATAACGCATCTCGAAATCCCAGTTTTTGGGTTTCAAGATCCAACAATATGACATCTTCTACGCTTTGTCCTTGGTGTAATAAATCGATTGCTTCAGTGGTTGTCATTGGTTTTGCCATTGGATTCATCTTTATCGATTTAAAAAATCCTATAAAAACTTGCACTACTTGGCTTTTGCCAATGGTTCTATTTGACACTTTTGACCGTCTTCTCTGGCAATTCTTTATCATGTTTAATCCTCAATATTTCTACTTGTTTTTTGTCCACAAAAATGCTGAACAAAATCTTGAAAGACCATTTTTTGGTATAACGTACCGGAGAACTTCTATCTTCAGTCCCTGCCAAAATTGGTTTGCGATGAGGAAAAGTTTGAAGTTTTTTGGCGGAATCAATTATCCCTTTACGTACTTTGTTTGCTACTTGTGGGGATGCAACCTTTCGATGATAGCTGGAAATTTCTTGTAAATCCTCTCGAGCTTTTTTGCCAAAAATGACTTTAAACATATTTACCATTGCTCCATTTCTTTTTCTAAATCTTCAATAGAAATGTACTCCCCATTGCGTATTTGCTCCTGACTTTCTTCCAGTTCTGCTAGCAGCTCCTCTTGTGTCAGCTGCTTCCACGGACCTTTTTCCGCATGCTTAGCTATAACAGCTGCCAACTCGGGATCGTCCTCTTCCAGATCAAGCTCCGTCATTACATCATAAACCATCATCAGCAAATGCTCGTCCGCTAGATCAATCCGCTGGTGCAATTCTTCCCTTATCTGTGCTAAGCTCATTTTTCCTTTTTTACGGCAATAAAAATAAACATTATTCCAACAAAAATCAAGGTAGAGGGGTTCCTTTCAAAAAACGGTTCCAAATACCGATGAATCTGCTTCAGTACTTCCCGGCTGAAAACCACGAACCCTCAGGCCAACCGCAAAATCAAACAGATTGCGAGTATGGCGGGCATCAATACCCCCGCTACGGAAAATGGGATAAATGCTCCGAAATGGACTTTTGTACGCACCCACTCTCCTTGATGGTCCAGTCAATAAGGCATTCCCTTTCCCTCCAAAAAAACTTCCCCCTCGCTTTCTCCCTCTTTTTAAATTTTATCGTACTTTTCAGCATCTACCTTATTCCCGTAACCTTTTGCACCCGGCCAACGTATAAGGAATCATAAAACCCAAGTACCAGCACCCGACAAAACCACCCACTCATCCATGTTCGAACAAACCTTCAAAAACATCGACGACATCCTCCACAAAGACGCTGGTTGCAGCAGCGAACTGGACTACGTGGAACAAACCTCCTGGATACTCTTCCTCAAATACCTCGACGATCTGGAGCAGGACAAGGCCACTGCGGCGGAACTCACTGGCAAACCCTACAAGAACATCATCAGCCCTGAATTTCAATGGACGACTTGGGCTGCTCCTAAGGACAAAGACGGCAAACTGGACCACCAACGCGCCCTCACCGGTGACGACCTGGCCGACTTCGTCAACATCGAACTCTTCCCCTACCTCAAAAAATTCAAAACCGAGGCCGAAAGCCCCGATACCATCGAATACAAAATTGGTGAAATTTTCAGCGAGCTCAAAAACCGCATCCAAAGCGGCTACAACCTGCGGGAAGTCATCAACCGCATCGACGAGCTGCGCTTCCGCACCCACGCGGAAAAGCACGAAATGAGCCACCTTTACGAGGACAAGATCAAAAACATGGGCAACGCCGGGCGCAACGGCGGCGAATACTACACCCCCCGCCCACTGATCAAAACCATCGTCAAAGTGGTCGCCCCCCAAATTGGCCAAACCATTTACGACGGTGCCGTAGGCTCGGCAGGCTTCCTGGTGGAGGCCTTTGAGTATTTGAAAAACGGTGGTGCCGATGGTCGCCCCAATTTATCCACCAAAGACGTAGAAACCCTGCAAAAAGGCACCTTCTACGGCAAAGAGAAAAAATCCCTGGCCTACATCATCGGCATCATGAACATGATTTTGCACGGTGTGGAGGCCCCCAATATTGTCCACACCAACACCCTCGCCGAAAACCTGAGCGACATCCAGGAAAAAGACCGCTACGACATAATCCTGGCCAATCCCCCCTTTGGTGGCAAGGAACGCGCCGAAGTGCAACAAAACTTCCCCATCAAAACGGGGGAAACCGCCAGCCTCTTTTTGCAGCATTTCATCAAAATCCTCAAAGCGGGCGGCAAAGCCGGGGTGGTGATCAAAAACACCTTTTTGAGCAATACCGACAATGCCTCCATCAGCTTGCGCAAACTACTCCTGGAAAGCTGCAATCTGCATACCGTACTTGACCTACCGGGTGGAACCTTCACCGGAGCGGGGGTAAAAACGGTGGTGTTGTTTTTTGAAAAAGGTGCCCCGACCCAAAAGGTCTGGTTCTACCAACTGAACCTGGAACGCAACCTGGGCAAAACCAATGCCTTGAATGAAAAGGATTTGGCGGAGTTTGTGGCACTGCAAAAGCTCAGGGCTGCCAAGGAAGAAGGCCCCGAAACGGAAAACTCCTGGAACCTCGCGGTGAAGGATATCGACCAAAACCCCTTTGACCTGAGTGCCAAAAACCCGAATAAAAAAGAGGAAACAGCTCTGCGCCAGCCGGAGGAAATCCTGGCGGAAATGCGGGCACTGGATGAGGAGAGTGCGGATATTTTGAACGCGATAATGGAGATGATATGAAGAATGGTAAAAAATATAGTTTACCAAAAGGTTGGGAAATTTTAACCATTGGTGATGTTTGTGAACGGGGTTCTTCGAATGTTTCACAGAATCAGCTTGAAAACAACACAGGAGATTACCCTATCTTTGGAGCAAGTGGTTTAATAAAAAATGTAAATTTCTATCATCAAAATAAGCCTTACTTATCAATAGTAAAAGATGGATCAGGAGTCGGTAGAGTCACCAAAATGGATGCCTACACATCAGTCATTGGGACCTTGCAATATATTTTACCAAAGGAAAATGTAGATTTAAATTATCTCTACTACAATTTGATATCTATTGATTTCAAAAAGTACTTAGCAGGAGCAGCTATTCCCCACATCTACTTTAAGGATTATAAAAATGAGCCCTTTTTATGGATGCCCCTCCCCGAACAACAACGCATTGTCGCCATCCTAGACGAAGCCTTCGCCGCCATCACCAAGGCAAAAGCCAATGCCGAACAAAACCTAAAAAACGCGAAGGGGCTTTTTGAAAGTTATTTGCAAGGGGTGTTTGAGCAGCAGGGGGAAGGTTGGGAAGAGAAGACTCTCTCAGAACTTTGTAATATCAAACACGGTTTTGCTTTTGAAGGGGAATATTTTTCAAACTCGGGAGATTTTGTTCTTCTTACTCCAGGGAATTTTTATGAATCTGGCGGCTACAGAGATCGAGGTGAAAAACAAAAATACTATGTTGGAAAAATTCCTAATGATTATATTCTCAAAAAAGGTGATTTACTTGTTGCTATGACGGAACAAGCAGCAGGGTTGCTTGGAAGCCCTATTCTTGTTCCTGAATCAAATAAATTCCTGCATAATCAACGACTCGGATTAGTTATGCCAAAAAATAACATTCCATGGTCTAATGAATTTTTTTTCCACGTATTTAATACTCGAAAAGTTCGAAAGGCGCTACACAGTACGGGTACAGGAGTAAAAGTACGACATACCTCACCAACCAAAATTGGAGAAGTTTTAGTTAGATTCCCTTCTTCAATAAGTGTTCAAAATGAAATCGTTTCTACATTAAATTCCCTTTCCGCCCAAACCAAAAAGCTCGAAGCCATCTACCAGCAAAAGATCAATGACCTGGAGGAGTTGAAAAAAGTCATTTTGCAGAAAGCCTTTAGTGGGGAATTAAAAACCGCTGAAATGTTGGCCGTATGAACGAAGCCGAAACCCGCGCCGAACTCATCGACCCCGCCCTCAAGGCCTGCGGCTGGGGTGTCGTGGAAGGCTCTCGCATCCTGCGGGAGTACCACATCACTGCGGGCAAAATCCAGACGGGTGGCCAGCGGGCCAAAAAGCTCAGTGCCGATTATGTGCTGGTGTACAAAGGCATCAAACTGGCCGTCATCGAAGCCAAAAGCGCCGAGCTGGAAGTAGGCGAAGGTGTAGCCCAGGCCAAACAATACGCCGAAAAACTCAATGTAGAAACCACCTACAGTACCAACGGCAAAGCGATTTACAGCATTTGTATGAAAACGGGTGTGGAAGGTTTGGTGGACCAATACCTGAGCCCCGCAGAACTTTGGCTCAAAACTTACCCCCAGGCAGGCAATCCCGGCGAAGCTGAGGCAGAAGCCTGGCGTGAAAAATTCGCCGCCGTTCCCTTTGAAGACAAAAGTGGTACCTGGCAACTGCGCTACTACCAGGAGCTCGCCGTCAAAAACACCCTGGAGGCCGTCGCTCAACAGCGCAGCCGCATCCTTTTGACCCTGGCTACGGGCACCGGAAAAACCGCCATCGCATTTCAAATTGCCTGGAAGCTATTCCAAACCCGTTGGAACCTCTCCCAACAGCTCGGGGGTGCCGCCGCAGTGAGCCGCCGCCCGCGCATCCTGTTTTTGGCCGACCGCAACATCCTTGCCGATCAGGCTTACAACTCCTTTTCGGCTTTTCCCGAAGACGCCCTGGTGCGCATCAAACCTACCGAAATCAAAAAAGGGGGCCGGGTGCCGACCAATGGCAGCATCTTTTTTACCATCTTTCAAACCTTCATGTCGGGCAGCGACAAGGAAGGCCAACCCGCACCCTACTTCGGCGAATACCCGCCCGACTACTTTGATTTCATCATCATCGACGAGTGCCACCGTGGCGGTGCCAACGATGAAGGCAACTGGCGGGCCATTCTGGAGTATTTTTCCCCCGCCGTACAGCTGGGCCTCACCGCCACCCCCAAACGCAAAGACAACGTAGATACCTACAAATATTTTGGCGAACCCGTTTTTGTCTACTCCCTCAAGGAAGGCATCAACGACGGCTTTTTGACCCCCTTCAAGGTCAAACGCATCAAAACCACCCTGGACGATTACCGCTACACCAGCGATGACAAAGTCATTGAGGGTGAAATTGAAGAAGGCCGTTTGTACGCCGAACCCGACTTCAATCGCAGCATTGAAATTGTGGAAAGGGAAGCCAAGCGGGTGAAGGTCTATTTGGAAGAGGCCAACCAAAAGGAAAAAGCCATCATCTTTTGTGCCACCCAGGGCCATGCTGCCTTAATTCGGGATTTGGTAAACCAGTATAAAACCAATAGAGACCCCAACTACTGTGTGCGTGTCACTGCCAACGATGGCGAAATCGGCGAGCAGTTCCTGCGGGATTTTCAGGACAATGAAAAAACCATCCCCACCATTTTGACCACTTCCCAAAAGTTGTCGACCGGGGTGGATGCGCGGAACATCCGCAACATCGTGCTGCTGCGCCCCGTGACCTCCATGATCGAGTTCAAACAAATCGTCGGTCGGGGTACCCGCCTTTTTGAGGGCAAAGACTTTTTCACCATCTATGATTTTGTAGATGCCTACCGCCACTTTAGCGACCCGGAATGGGACGGCGATCCCCTGGAACCGGAAGAAACCAACGTAGTCAATGAACCCAGAGAGCCTTACCTTCCTCAGCCTCGCGAGAAGCAAGAAGACGATGAAGAAGGTGGAAAACGCAAACGGGTTAAAGTCAAACTGCGCGACGGGAAAGAACGCGAAATCCAGCACATGATGTCGACCTCGTTCTGGAGCACCGAGGGCCGCCCGATTTCAGCCGAGGAGTTTTTGCACAACCTCTTTGGTGAACTGCCCAAACTCTTCAGTGACGAAGCCGAGTTGCGCCGCCTCTGGAGCAACCCACTCACCAGACGCACCCTCCTGGAAAAACTGGCCGAAGCGGGCTTTGGCAAAGATGAACTGGGCACCCTGCAACAACTCATCGATGCCGAAAAAAGCGACCTCTTCGACGTCCTGGAATACGTGTTCAATAGCGACATTAAACCCATGACCCGCGCCGAAAGGGTGGCCGCCGCACAAGCCACCATCTTCGCCCTGCTCAATGATCAGCAAAAGGAATTCATCGAATTTGTACTGAGCAAATACATCGAAACGGGCGTGGAGGAACTGGATCAGGAGAAATTGCCGCTTTTGCTGGTTAATAAGTATCAGTCTTTGCAGGATGCGAAAGGGGTGCTGGGCGAGGTGCGGGATATCAGTGCGTTGTTTGTGGAGTTTCAGAAGTATTTGTATGAGGAGAAGGTGGCGTGAGGGGAAATAAACCTCTCTCAGCACCATGCTTTTTTTCATAAAAACGACTGTCAAAATTTTAAAAATCTAAACGGGCCAACAAAAATACTTTGCTTACTCGTCTTTTTTATGTTGAGATCTATACCAATACCAAGTAAACAAGAACCCTGAAATTCCTCCTCCTATGCCAGTGCCAGTAGTTTGATTATAAATAGGTAAGATTAAGACAATCAATTCAATTGCTACAAGGAAAATAATACCATATTTTGCCTTAAATGAAATTGGGAGGTATGGGATTTTAAAAAAGACGTGATTTGGGAATAAATAACCAAATGCGATCATTATTCCAAATACTGCCCCTCCAGAGCCGAGCATTGGAATATTCAAAGGATAATTTCCAGCAATAATTTCTTGTCCATGCCTCAAAAAATTTACTACTAAATAAGACATATAAGCTCCTAATCCACTAAGTAGGTATAGAAATATAAATCGCCAATTACCAATGAATAAATTAACACGCCTTCCAAAAACATCTAAAAAAAACATACCAAAAACCAAGTCACCTAAATCTGCATGCATAAACATATATGTAAGAATTTGAAAAAATTGAAAGTTACTTGATCCCGGCAAATAGGCTGCATATTTATAACGCCCTAAATGCCCTTGATCATATATAAAGGAATTATAATCAGGGTTCCCTAAAAAAACTGTTGTACCTATATACATAAATAAATTAAAAATAATCAAATGCCAAACTGCTAAAATTTTCCAGGGGGCATTAATCCATTGAATAACCTTCCAGCGATAAGGAAAGTCCAATACGGACCTATTGATAGGCCCTTGGATGTGTTTTTTCAAAAATTTCAGAACAAATATCAATAACCCTTTAACAAAGATTAAGGT
This sequence comes from Haliscomenobacter sp., assembly GCF_041740695.1. Classification (GTDB taxonomy): domain Bacteria; phylum Bacteroidota; class Bacteroidia; order Chitinophagales; family Saprospiraceae; genus Haliscomenobacter. The sequence goes on from NZ_JBGSLK010000016.1 coordinate 34,903, forward strand.
TCTAACTAATTGAGATGGAAACAATTTAGAAATCAGATTAATCTTAATATAATTACTAATACTCACATATTTTTTCCAGGCTTTGGGCACCGTGAAATTGGAATGATTTTCAGGTCGATTCAAATACTGAAGGCTGACCATATCAATGCCAATACCTGCTTTGAGCAATTGAGTTACCCGTGTTTCATGCTGTTTTTTATAAGTAGAGTTTTTTTCTCCAAACCAACGCTGGAGTGCAATGGTCATTTGCCCATCGTCCCAAGCACTTGATTTTGTGGGCGGTAGAGTTTGTTCTAGTACATCAGCTAAGGCTAAACGAATTTTAGAAAGGCCATCAGGGTTTTCGCGCTCAAGCCAGTTAAGGAGGTGAATACGTGCAGTACTGGGTATCTCTCCATCGATAAACCAGGAAAGTCGAAACAAGGATAACAAATTATGGAGGGAAACGAGAGGTGCCTTATTTTCAACGGTGCTTGGATCCTTTTCCATCATCGAAGTTTCCAACCACTCGCCAATCCATAAAGTTAGGTCAAAATGTAGTGAGGGATATATAGCACAAGCTGCTACCCATTGCATCAGAGAATATTCAAAATTTAGCAAAAGGATGGGTAAAGGAAATTCTGGATCAGGCTGGACTGGTTTGAAAAATGCATCATGAACATGATTACGCCACTGATCAAATCTCGCTACTTGTCCTGACTCTAGTTCCTCCACCCAAAAAATGAGGCTTTGAAGAGTGATTGGTAGCATTGGGATGAGATTATTCAAACGACGTTCATCGCGTGTCCAACTATCAGATGGAGTTGGAGATAATAACACACGCTCTCTCCATTGAGTTATTATAGCAGTCCAGCTCAACAGCCGACCTGTTAAAGGACTAATAAAATGTAAACTGGTACCAACAACCATTAATCGAGCATCAGCATACCGAACACGGAGATCATAAATACTGATGCCATCAATATGATGTTCATTATAACAAAGACGTGGATCTGCTTCAAAGAAAAATCGGTCAATATCAATTTCTTGTACCTTGAATATTTGATAAAGGTAGTCAAGTAGGCGTGCTAGATGGTTAAGTTGAGTATTTCGTTCAATCAATAATAAGTACCTCACTGGAACAGTACCAGATTGATAACGGAATTCAGGCAAACCACCTTTTGAGGCCGTAGCATGGATTGTATTTGGCAAGTCAAGAAACAGGTTGTCATCCGTAGTTCGACGACGCAATACTTGTAGTGTTTTAGGCAGGTCGTTGCCCAATTCAATATCTCTAACTTGTTTGATGCTAATATTCCAGAAATAAGGGGCAGAGTCATGGCGTTGCATCTCTGCAACAAGTTTACTGCCGCGAGCCTTTAAATAGCGCCAAAGCACAATGATAAAAAACGAAAACGAAATAAGCAGAACCCATCGTGGCAAAATCGGAATGAAATGTTGCCCCGGATTTGGGCTTGAAATTGGTTTATCCTCTTGGACCTGGACAATGAAGCGAATTTTTATTAGCGTCCCATTGTTTGTAAATACAGAAAAGGCCTTTATCGTGTCAAGACCAGCACGATGAGCATTATAAATGAAACAATCAGAGAGCGAATCGATGTAATATTCTCCTATCGAAGTTACATATTTACTCAAGGGCGGTTTTGAGATGGTTTTAGTAATCTTCCGAAAATTGTCCCAATCTGGTATTTGTGTGAGACAAAATTTTTGAAGGGAATCTATTGGTGCTTGAACAAAAAAATACCTTTCGATGAGTTTTTGTGGACGAGGGAATGCCCACCAAAGACTCGCTAATAATATTAAAAATGTTACTACAAGCAAAGCAAGCCATTTTTTAATATTGCGAGCTGGATTGGGGTTAAGTGGTTTAGATAAATCAGAATCTGTAAACGTATCCCTCAAAATATCTACTTCAACACAACACTCCTCAAACAATCGATAAAAAAGGGTTTGTTCTTGGGAATTGCGGGCAAGTAAAGGTACCAGCGCAAGACGGAGTGTCTTCGCATCAGCATTGGCTGGCAAATGCTGCAAAAGAATTTGTATTTGCAGGTGTTTGTCAGTCCCAAATCTAAACCCTTCCTTCTCCAATACGTGGAGAAAAGTGGCGGTGATGTGATGCAAGTAAGCGATATCCGTCATTTTGTAAGGGTCACAGTGAGTTCACTATGTTTCTAAGATCATCCCGGTCCTTAGCCAAAACAGAATAGGATGCTTTCAGTAAATTGATTTCGGATTCATTAAGCTTGTCTAGATTATGTAATTTCGCAGGTGGGAAACCCATTTTTTTGAGGAGCATAGCCCAGTTAAGTAATTCAGCAGTAGCAGGCTGTTTCCGTAATTTCGCAATACGTCCAGCTCTAATATCACTAAAATGGGCAATGATTCCACTAAGTTCTACCCCTGCATAGCCATCAGTTTTGGCAGAAACTATCTTTAGAAGCTCGACATCAGTTGGAAAAGTGATGTTGAAATAAACAACTCGACGCAAAAATGCATCAGGAAGGTTTTTTTCAGAGTTGGAGGTCATTATTATGAGCGGTCTCAAATTATTTGGAGCTTCAAAGGATAAGCCTGTTTCGGGAACATCAAAACGAAGATCTTCGATAGCAGCTAAAATGTCGTTTGGAAGATCTCGGGGAGCTTTGTCAATTTCGTCTAGTAGCACCACCGATCTTTTTTGGAACTGTAAAGCATCCAAAATCGCTTTACCAAGTGCAGAAAAACGAATGAATCGGGATTCTATGTCTTCAGCTTTAAGGCTTTGGGATTGTGTTTGACTGTATTGGAAGTGCCCCAGAGCGTCATAGCGATAAAAAATATCTTTGGCAATTGATGTAGTCTGGGCGTTAAAAATGAGTGGTTTCCCTAAATCGAAAAACCATGCAAGATGGTGTGCTAGTTCGGTTTTCCCTGTGCCTGGTTCGCCTGTTAAGAGTAGGGGCTGCCCCAAAGCAATAGCTACATTAACTGCACTTTGTAATCCCTCTGAGGGCATGTAAAGAGTTGGATCATGCAGTTTTTCATACTGAGGAGTATTCGGTAATTGGCCTTTCCCGCCTGCAGTATACAATCGAAAGTCGCTCATAATTGAATGGATTGTGCTCGAAATTTACCTTTTGGCAAGATCGAAGATGTTTTGTTGCATTGGTTCAATGTCTTTCATATGAATTTTTTGTTCATTTTTATAAAGATTGCGTTCATCATGATTGAGTGTTTGTACGATGGCATCAATTACATCGTGAATTTTGTTTGGATTCACATCAGCTAATCCATCGAGTTGATAAAACCAGTTGAAAAGGTCCTCTTGATCAACAGGTAGTAGATCTGCCAGCACCATTTTTTCATTTCCTCCACAGCAGTGTTGAAGGTCTGCCAGCATATTACGTTGCAACATGGTATGCATTTCGGAACTTTTCCAAAGACCAGGACTGTCAATAACGATAAAAAAAAGAAACTCTGGTGTACCAGGAGGCAGATTGCTGAAGGTATCCAAAAGCCATTTAAAATATTGATTCATAATGCCTTCATCATCTTCCCAATTCTTGGAATTGGTTTTAAAAATGGTGATGATGTATTTAAAATTATTCAGCCGAGGTAATCCATTTTGGAGAAAACTCTCAAGTGAAGTTCCTAAGCGCTCCTCAAAAGCTTTTTTGAACATGTTTTTACACGCACCTAGATTACCATCACTGAATGGTAAGGGCTTGATGCTTATTCGTTCGCCATTAACTCGAAATGGGAAAAAAACGAGTTCTTCTAAGTCTTTTGCTGCTGCTGCTGAATCCATGTTTAAGTCATCACAAAGCACCTCATATACCAACCTTCGAGCAAAGGATTCTGGCCGCTCATCACGACAACCACAAATAAAATAGAAATAGAAAGGGCTGGCTTGACTATTTCGTTTATCATTAAAATCAGATTTGAATCTTCGGGTAATTCTTTTTCGATTACAGTTGTACAAAGAAATTTCTCCAATGCTGTTATCAGCTTCAATCCCAAGCCCAAGAACTGCCTGTTCTACAAAATTTTGTCCACCTTCTTGAAATTGATCAAGCAATTTAAGTAGACTTTGTGTTATTCGAGAACGATCAGGACCTGCTTCAGTGAAGGTTGTTACCCCTTGATCTACCTTCTTTTCTAAAAAATTATATTGTGCTGCTAGCAAAATGAGATCGTTTTGCATTTCGGGAGGTAGTAACTTAATTAAAGCCTCAAAAGCTTTGTTTAAGTCACCCTCCACTATGTCTTTAATAATTCTATTTTTTTGTTCTTTCATAAAAAAAATTTAGCTCTGTTTAGCAAAACTCCAATTCAAAACAATTGATAATCAAATACTTAAATCATTGCCTTAAAATCAATAACACTTTTTATTAGCATTCAATTATTGCTGTAGTAAGCTATTGGCAATCGCCTTACGCTTGATTCTATAGCTCAAAATTGTTAACTATGTAGAAAAAAGGGCATCAACCCATTAAAAATCACAATGAACTTGACCTTTTTTTATAACCTATAATTTTTAATGGTCACTTTGATGTACAATGCAATTCCAACAAGTATTTTTTGCATGAGCATTGGTTGTGCAGCTGTTTTTTTAAATTCATCCAACGCTTTTAAACGCATCATTATCAACAAATTTAGAAAGCGGTTTCCAATTCTACAAACATTGTATCCATTAAATTCCCAATAGATCAAAGTGAAGCTTTTAACCATGGCACTATCTTATTTATTTGGGACAGGTCAATTCCAAGCGTGACACCCAACTTTTGAAATCTAAATCTTAAAATGGACAACTTCATTTTCTTAAATTCTTTTTATTTCCACTCTCCCACTCCCCCAACCCCCTGATTTCCAAACCACTACTTTCCTCACCCCTTCCCAGCGGGATCACTTCTTTAAAAAAAGCCATAATTGGACGGTAACGTTTGATTGTGGCTTTTTTGTTTTCTTTCTCTCCTAAGCCACGCACATTTTTAATTTTTCAACAAAAATTGTTGATTGTTTTATAAAAATCAATAATTTAGAGGGCTTAAAATTAGCAAAAGAAGTAGCCCTATGCATGGAATAGAAATCTACAAAACCAAAGATGGTCAAACCGCAATCGAAGTAAAATTTGAGCAGGATACAGTTTGGCTGTCTCAATATCAATTAGTTGAACTGTTTGAGACAGATAGAACCTCTATTTTAAAGCACCTTCAAAACATTTATACCACTCAGGAGCTTTCGGAAGATTCAACTTGTGCAAAATTTGCACAAGTTCGTCAAGAAGGGAAACGAAGGGTAAAACGTGAGGTTTTGCACTACAACCTCGATGCTATCCTCTCTGTAGGTTACCGGGTTAATTCTAAGCGTGGTACACTATTCCGCCAATGGGCCACCCAACGCCTAAACGATTATCTTGTCAAGGGTCAGGCTATCAACCATAAACGCCTACAGGAACTGGGCAAAATGGTAGAGCTGATTGAACAACAAGGCAAAACCGAAAATTTGCAGGTTACTGAAGCCAAAGGTTTATTGAACATTTTAAGCCACTATACCCGGAGCTTTGTTTTGCTCAATCAGTTTGACAGTCATTCCCTCAGTACCAATAGCCTGAACGAAGCCATTACTTACGAAATACAGTACGCTGAGGCAAAAGCGGCCATTGCTGAACTCAAAAAACAGCTGATGGAGAAAAAGGAAGCCACCGATCTGTTTGGCAACGAAAAAGACGATGGGTTTCAAAGTTCCCTACAAAGCATTGTACAGACCTTTGATGGTCAATATTTGTACCCCAGCGTTGAAGAACAGGCCGCCAATCTCCTTTACTTTGTCATCAAAAACCACTCTTTCAGCGATGGCAACAAACGCATTGGTGCCTTTTTATTTGTGTGGTTTTTGGAAAAGAACAAGTACCATCTTAAAAAAAGTGGAGAACTCAAAATCAACGATAATGGGCTTACAGCTTTGGCTTTGTTGGTCGCCCAAAGCAACCCGGAAGAGAAAGAATGGGTGGTAAAATTGATTATGAATCTGATCAATAGTCCCGAGCAATAAGAATATTTGTTCTTAAATTCTTTTTATTTTTCCATTAAGATGCATATAAACAATTGATTTTTAAAATATTAGTTTCATTACTCCTTCCCAGCGGGATCACTTCTTTAAAAAAAGCCATAATTAGACGGTAACGTTTGATTGTGGCTTTTTTATTTTTACTCCTTTACGCTGTGATTTGTGGGAGCAGCTAAACAACCCAAATATAAAGGCATCGAATTCGAAGCGTTTAAAAATAAGTCAGGGCGTGAGGGGGTGAACCTTGCCCTGTTTTTCGCGCAACGGGAGCCCCGCTAGGGGCGCAACATGGGTAGTCAATAAACGCGAACCCCCAATGTTTCTCGGAGTCCCGTAGGGACGAAATGTGGGTATTTCACCCCTCTATACCCATATTTCGTCCCTACGGGACTTTGGAAAATCCGAATATCACCCATTTGCTACCTATATCGCGCCCCTAGCGGGGCTCCCGTTGCGCGAAAAAAATAGAATCAATCGGACCCTGAGGCTGGCGGGGCTGCATCAATGGTGCGGATGCTTGCATATTTCTTAAAAAACACGGAAATTGGCAAAGAAAAAGTAAAAGCATTCATCCAAACGCTGCCTAAAGTATTAAATCCAGATGCCATGAGTACTTACGATATGATTGTAGAAGAAGAGGTAGAAGAATTGAAAGAAGCCTTGGCAGAAGAGCAACAACGTGCCAAAACCGCCATTCACAACCTTCATCACAACTTCAACCTACCCCTCTCTGAAATTGCGCTGATTTTCGGTAAAGACCTGGAGTATGTAGAGCAGGTGATTGCGGAAAAGCCTGTATAATTTGTAACTGTAAAGACCGCACTACATGCCACTGTCTAGCATTCCAATATTTAAGGCTCTTGAGTAGATTCAGGTACCAATCCATTAGCGGCTAGAAAATCACTCAATTTACCATACTCCCCATTCCAGGTGGTGTCATCAAAATCAGGGTCATCTTGGATAGCTGAATCCTGATAAACGATGTTTTCCGCAGGCACAACAAAGCCATTCTCGGTCAACAATAACGCATCTCGAAATCCCAGTTTTTGGGTTTCAAGATCCAATAATACGACATCTTCTACGCTTTGTCCTTGGTGTAATAAATCGATTGCTTCAGTGGTTGTCATTGGTTTTGCCATTGGATTCATCTTTTAAAGCATTACTAAGGTACGCATTTACCTCATTCTTCACTCTGCTCCCGAGGCTTATCCTTATCTTCACAGCCGAGAGCAACAAGAAACCATGAAGAAAAAATTCAACCGCATCAAGGCAGTCCTTGCTGAAAAGGATAAGTCTTCCCTTTGGTTGGCGGAACAGATAGGCCGGGATCGATCTACTGTGTCGCGCTGGTGTACGAATGATATGCAACCGCCACTTGAGGTGTTGTACCAGATTGCGGCAATTTTAGAGGTGGATGTGTGTAAGTTGTTGGTGAGGGAGGAAAAGTGAAGAACCACATGATTACTTGTATTAATCGGGAAAACTGGTGGAACGTTGGGAAAAGTACAAAACCAAATGCCCAAAACGACCAATGCCGAGGCGAACCGCAAAATCAAACAGATCGCGAGTATGGCGGGCATCACTACTCCGGCTACGGAAAATGGAGTAACGGCACCCAAGTGGACTTTTGTACGGACACATACGGCCAGGCGGAGTGCGGTAACTAACCTGGCCATGCGGTGCCGCTGGATTTTATTGCTAAGTTGGGGGCTGGAAGAAGTTGGAGACGCTGAAGAAGTACTTACTGGCTTCGGGGTTGGAAGTGGCGATGGTGGCGGCGGAGTATGAATTTTTTAGGTATGGTTTGGATTAAGAAAAAAAAGTATCTATTTTGTAGAGATTATTTTAAATTTTTATTGTACAATTTGGTACATCCAAAGCGGAAATACACGCAACTAAGCTGGACTTTAGCCCTTTTTTGACAAGATCAAAAATTGGGAGCCTAATGAAAACAAGGAGTTTGAATTTGAAGCGATTTAATTATCAACATCAGGTAAAAAAGCCGAGGTTAATAATTAAATGTCCTGATTCTTGGAACGCTTTGTTTTATTGAGGCTTGAATTTCTCCATCGCCCTCTAAGAGCATGTCTAAAGGGATAAAGTCCAGCTAAGTAAATGTAGAAGGAAAAATCACCTGTTCAGGTGAGTTGTGCCAGTTTTTTTACCTGCACCTTTGTGAGGTATTCAATCAAATGCTAAATGATTGGAGTGTATGACAAAATTGAGGCAACGCACCGTAGAGACGCACGGCCGTGCGTCTCTACAATCCGGCATCACCCGTGATGTTTTACGTTGCCCAGATTTTGTCATGCACTCCAATGATTGAATCATATTAATTGAATCTCAAAATCCTATTGAAATGAAAAAAGTATTGTTTTTGCTCGGCATGTTCACTTTGTTTGCAACAGTTACCTTTGCTCAGGAGCGCCCCAAAGCCAAGACTAGAACCGCAAAAACCTCTGGTTGGATAAATGACACTCAATTGTGGGTTAAAAAACCAATTGACAAAAATGTGACCATCAAAGACCCAAGTGAGACTGGACGGAAAGCCAAAGAAGATAAATTGGGTAATTTCGAAATGCAGGATAAATCCTCCAAGGTGGTTAGCCCCCGTGGGCAGGCTACCGGAAAACGAAGAAAACCAGTACGTCGGCCTGGTGGTGGACGTTAAATTTCTTTCAGAACACATCTAATTTTTTTGAACAAAGGCGAAAAAAAACTTAGACCTATTCTCAGCTGGACTTTAGCCTTTTTTTGACCTTGTCAAAAAAAGGCTAAAGTCCAGCTGAGAACTAAGTAAAATACGCAATGCGGGTTTCACTTAGTCGTTAGTTGCGAATAAGCCGTGTTCGATAACATTAGTCCAAATATAACTGAAAAATTTCAAGTATTAACTGTCACGTCTAAAACGACATGAATATGGATAAAAAACCAAGGACCTCACGCATTATGCGTTCTAACGAACCGGGCTTCGAAGCGGCTTGCATGGACACTCTTTTCAATAAGAGAACTCCAATTAACTTTCCTGAAATCCTTTTTCAGGTGCATCGTGTAGAAGACATTCTGGAGGCTATTCAATTGGCGAAGGCAGAAGGGCTGAAAGTGAGTGTAGTTTCCGGTGGGCATAGCTGGTCTGCGAATCATATGCGTAAAAACAGCCTCGTCATAGACATGTCGTTCATGAACGCGTATGCTGTTGACAAACCCCGTATGCAGGCAACGGCAGAACCTGGCTGTTATGGACATACGCTGATGTCGGCCTTGGTAAAGCAGGGGTTATTTTTTCCGACGGGTCATTGTAAGGGTGTTTGCTTGGGCGGGTATCTACTAAAAGGCGGCTTTGGCTGGCACAGCGTGGAGTTGGGTTTAGCTTGCGAAAATGTCGTCGGGTTGGACATTGTAACGGCTGATGGGCGTATTGTCCATGCAAGTGACAACGAAAACCCCGACCTCTTTTGGGCGGCCCGGGGTGCTGGCAGCGGCTTCTTCGGGGTTGTTTTTCGCTATCACCTCAAGCTGTATCGCAGGCCGGGTTTCATTGGTTTGAATACCCACATTTACAAATTTGAGCACATGGATGAGGTTGTACACTGGATGATGGGACTTAGGGGGCAATTATCCGACAAGGTGGAACTCAAGATTTCAATAACCCGGAAATCCTCCGTCATCCATCAACCTTCAATAGATGTGGGAGCATTCGTATTTGCGGACTCGTGGGCTGAAGCAAGGGCAGTTACCAAATTTATGCACGACTGCCCCATAAAGAAAAAGGCATCGCTTCGTATTCCGCTCATTCCTGTCACTATGGGTATCCACTACTATTTGACATCGCTTTACTATCCTGACGAGCAGCGCTGGGCTGTTGACAATATCTGGACACATGCCCAACCCGAAGACCTTTTGCCCTCGTTTCACCAACTAATGAAGGATATGCCTCCGGAACCCAGTTTTTTGCACTTTGAATACTGGGCAGGTGCCGCACGGAAACGTCTCGACATGGCATTTTCTATGGAAGATGACTTTTTCCTGACCGCCATGGCAGCATGGAAAAACCCCGCCGATGACGAACGTCATACGAAGTTCATAACAGAAGAAATGCAAAAGTTGGAACCGTTTGCTACCGGAACACAATTAGCAGATGAAAACTTGAACCATCGCACGAGCAAATTTATGTCGACGGAGAATCTTTTGAAATTAGATAAAATCCGTGCCAAATGGGATACTGACCGCTTGTTTCATGAATGGCATTCTCGACCAACCTCTTGATGGTTATTAAACTAACGCAATGAGGATATTAGAAAACTTCGAGAGGGAATTGAAGAAAGCAAGAAAAAATCAGAAGAAAGTAAAGCAGTAATTATCCAACAAGAGAACGCAATTAACTTGCTTATACCTCACGGAGTGAGGATTTGTGCAAAAAGGTATAAAAAAAGGGTAAGCAAAGTTAGATTTGAGTCGACCAAGAATCAATCCACATGCTTACCCTCAACATCAGCGAAGCCGACATTGAACGTGCAAAATACGAAAGACTTCATAATCCTCTAGCATCAGTTCGCAAACGGATGGATGTATTATATTGGACAAGCCAGGGGAATAGTCGCTCAAAAGTAAGTGACATCTGTCAGCGGTGTTCACCGCAATAGTATAGTCACGTATATCAAACGCTATCATGAAGGTGGGTTGAATCAACTACTGAGCTTTCGGTATAAAGGACCCGAGTCTCGACTTAGCGGACATCGAATGACTCTGGAAGAATATTTCAATGTGCATCCTCCCCGTACTGCTAAACAAGCCAAAGCTGCCATTACGCGCTTAACTGGAGAGACTTTAGGCATAGATGCAGTACGCGATTTTATGCACAAGTTGGGTATGAAACCCAGAAAAGCCGGGCATATTCCAGCCAAAGCCAACCCCGAGCAACAGCAACTTTTTGTGCAAAACAAAATTAATAAACTCATCCACAAAGCTCAAAGTGGGCGCTGTTATCTTTTCTATCCAGTAAAAGCAGATTATGCCCCCATGGCAAAACTGCTACAGCTTGTAGCAGTTTTGTATCTGCCTGAAAATAACGCTCATAGAAGCGTTTCATGTTCCACAAATTTCTTGGCGAAAGCCCCATATCTGGAAACTCCATTTTCAAATCTACGGACAATCTGTTGACCACTCCGGCACCATGCCCTTTTTCAATCTTCTTTTCCGAAAGCAGCTTGCCCAAATTCCAATACACGCCATTGGCGGCGGTGTTTACTTGTCGGGCAATTGTAGTCTTTGCACTTCTGATTTCAGAAACCGCCTGTTGAAAGATTTCGGAATAGTGTTGGTCTAAATCCATGACCTCGCTCTTTTAGTTCAGTTGAATTTTGTGATTTACTTTTTGTTGTAATTTACCGCTTAAAATTAACAAAAAAAACAATTGTAAAGGGACACTTGACTGTACAAAAAGAAAAAACTGTTGGTAAACATACTACTGGACATTTTTGTATTCTAGGAGCAGAGGACATGAATTATTAGCCCAGATGGATCCAGAAAAAGTACTCTCCTTTCGTACCTCGCCGAAAGCGCAGGAGCGATTGGAAGAACTTTTGTGGAAAAACAAAGCCAGCGAAGGTCTGGATGAGGCTAAAAAAGCAGAATTAGAACAGTTTATGTTGGTAGAACACATCGTCAGTGTGGCCAAAGCACGGGCATTAAAGTACATTTCAGCGGCTGCAGCATGAGTAAAACTTTTTCGATAGTACATTGTTATTGGAAGACGGTCCAATTCTACCCTTGTTCAATCCAAGGGCTGAGCTTTGGCATGAAAACTTTTACATCTTGCCCAGTGGACTGATCTGTTCCAAAACTGAAATCGGCGAAGGAACCCTCAGGCTTTTGGACTTTAACGCGGTTGAGCGGATTTTAGAACGCCAGATATTGGTGGAATTAGGATTTTATGCCTGAGGAAATGTGACCTTTTACAGTTTAATCAACAAATATCTTGGAGATGAGTAAGATAAAGGAACCAAGCTACGAGGATTTAAGGAAGGAACTGTCGGATGAAGAAATAGTCGAAAGTTTTGTTTTCAGAAGCACAATGACCGCTGAAGAAAAAAAACAAGCTGACGAGGAATTTCGCAAGCTCCGCTTTGAGCGGCTGAAAGAAATGTCCGATGAGCAAATCCTGCAAAGTGAATTGATGCGGATGAAGTTGTTGATGAAAGACTAGCAGAACAAATATCCTAGCATCCCAAGGCAAAGGGTAATGAAACTGTGACGAATTGTCACGGTTTGAAAATTTAGGGCTCTTGAGTAGATTCAGGTGCCAATCCATTAGCGGCCAGAAAATCACTCAAATAATGGCAAAACTGCAACGCAGCGTTGCAGTTTTGTGTTACGATGGCTTATTACCTTGTTTCTAACCTAAAACTGCGACAGCTTGTCGCAGTTTTTGACGGAGCATCGTTACACGGCTGCCCTAACCCTATGGCCTTATCTTTTTGTTTTGAAGATTCAAAAGAGTTCGGCAACCCCAACAGCAATTGTCCCCCTGGTGACCATGTTCAACCACTGCCGTGGTTGTAGAACGCGCCTAAATCCTCTAAATCCCCGGACGACCGGGGCTATTATGAATTGAACCGCTCCGCGGTTGGTCGTTGAACTTTGGAATGGCGCTTTGTTTTTTATTTTCTCTTCCTTTTACATTATTCAAAACCGGTTACGAACAAGAAGCGCTATTGAATTTTGCGGTTTGTGGGAACAGCCAAACAACCCAGATTTTAAACCCCTCGAATTCGATGGGTTTAAAAATGAGTTGGGAACAAGTAACCTGATTCATGATCAATTGGCGGGTATCTTGGATGAAGTTGAACCAATCGCCCCCAACCTCACCCCCCCACATAAATCTTCTGATACTGCTTCGGGCTTTGTCCCTTCATTACTTTAAATTGGCTATTAAAGTTAGATACCGTATTGAAGCCACTCTCATACCCCACCTGGGCAATCGACATTTTGCCCGCCAATAAAAGTTTGCAGGCGTGACCAATGCGGATTTCCCGCACAAAGTCTGAAAAAGTCTTGTTGGTGCGGGTTTTAAAATAGCGGCAAAACGCGGCTTCGGTCATGTTGGCCAAAGCGGCTACTTCGGATAAGCTGATTTTCTCCTTATAGTGTTTGAGCACATATTCGTGGACCAGCCGCATGCGTTCCGTTTCAGAAATTTTATGCGTGTTTTCGTAATTGACACTGGCAATGAATTGGTAATCCGTACAAGTGGATAGTTTTTGTAAAATCGACAAGAGTTTCAAGACGCCCTCAAAACCACTTGTGGCCTCCAATTCGATTAAATCTCTGACGACGTCTGCTCTCAGGTTGTGGCTATGGGTCAGGTCAAGGCCCCGTTCACTGGAGGCAAGCAATTGTTTGATGACATACATTTCAGGCTTTTCGAAAAAGTCTTTGCCCAGAAAATCTTCGGTAAAATACACCACGATGCCCTGCGTTTGCAGGGTCGAATCCCGCTCAAAGTAGGCGCGGTCGCTGCGCCACAAGTGCGGCATATTTGGGGCTAAAAAAACGGTATCCCCGGCTTCAAAGTGGCGAATGTCGTCGCCGATAAAACGGGTTCCACTGCCCTCCACAACCGTGAACAATTGATAATGGGGGTGAAAATGCCAATTGGGGTCGAAATGCGCCTCTTTCAGGTTCCGCACGATGTAGGACTGATTGAGGCTTTCGAGCGACTTTTTGAGCAGCGGTTTCATGATTGAGCACTTATCTTACTGAATATTAACAAAAATTCTACCTTGTTCAGGAAAAAATATCAAAATACAGTCAAAAATAGTAAAATCACGCCTATTTTAAATTGTCGATTCCAAGTAGATTTGTTTATCAGTCTCTTAAACGCAGATCGCATGCAAATTGGAATGAATCTTTTGCTCTGGGGTACCGACATCACCCCGGCGCTCTTCCCCGTACTCGATGAAATCAAATCCCTGGGTTTTGCCGGGGTAGAAGTGCCTATTTTCAATTTGAACCCCGCCGATTGGCAGGTTTGGCGTCAAAAACTGGACAATCTGGGCTTGCAACGCCTCGCGGTGGCCATCAACGGCCCCGATACCAACCCACTCAGTGCCGACGCCTCCATGCGGGCTCACGCCCTGGCCAGCAACAAAAAAGCCCTGGACTGTGCCGCAGTGATCGGCGCAAGTTTGCTGATGGGGCCGATTCACTCAGCCTTGGGGGTATTCACAGGCCAACCCGCTACCGAAGAAGAATGGCAACGCGGCGTGGCGCACATTCGCGCCCTGGCTGAATACGCAGCGACCAAAAACATCACCTTGGGCATCGAATATTTGAACCGCTTTGAAACCTACCTTTTCACTTGCACCGACGACATGCTGCGCTTTGTCAACGAAGTCGATCATCCACACTGCAAGATCATGTTTGATACCTTTCACGCCAACATCGAAGAGAAGGACATCCCCGCCGCCCTGCAAAAATGTGGGGATCGGCTCGTTCACGTACAACTATCCGAAAACGACCGGAGCACCGTCGGCAAAGGCCATGTTGATTTTGAAAAAATCATCGCTACCTTGAAGTCGATGGACTACCAAGGCATGTTGAGCATTGAAGCCTTCAGCATGAAATTGGCGGCGGCGAATATCTGGCGCCCCATGTTTGAATCCGAAACACAACTGATGCAAGACAGCATCAACTACCTTAAAAAATTACTCTAAACGCGAATGGGTTTACGTTTACTAAACTTTTGAAGTTTAGTAAACGTAAAATCATATCCTATAACACCTGCACAGCATGAAAAAAATAAACATCGCAATCGTTGGCCTGGGCTTTGGGGCAGAATTCATCCCCATTTACCAGCGCCACCCTCATGCACATATGTATGCGATTTGCCAGCGCAATGAAACCAAATTGAACAATATTGGTGATGCATTCAACATCGAAAAACGCTACACCGATTATGATGAACTGCTCAAAGACCCCAACATTGACGCAGTCCACATCAATTCGCCCATCCCCAACCACGCGGAACAAACCCTGAAAGCCCTGAAAGCGGGCAAACACGTGGCTTGTACTGTTCCAATGGCCACCTCGGTGGAGGAGTGTATGGAAATTGTGAAACTGAGCAAAGCCACGGGCAAAAAATACATGATGATGGAAACGGTGGTGTACAGCCGCGAGTTTTTATTCGTCAAGGAATTGTACGAGCAAGGTGAACTGGGCAAAGTACAGTTCCTCAAAGCCTCACATCAGCAGGATATGGATGGATGGCCCGATTATTGGCCTGGCTTACCGCCCATGCATTATGCCACGCATTGTGTGGGCCCGGTGGCCGGTTTGTTGAAATTGGAAGCCGAATACGTTTCCTGTTTTGGTTCGGGTACGATTCGGGAGGAATTGTCAAAAATCCACAATTCCCCTTTTGCCGTTGAGTCGGCCCACATCAAGTTTAAGGACAGCGACTTGAGTGCTTATGTGTACCGTTCCCTGTTCGATATCGCCCGGCAGTACCGCGAAAGTTTTGAGGTGTATGGCACCAAAAAATCCTTTGAGTGGCCACTCATTGAAGGGGAAGATGCCGTCATTCACACCGCCAAAAAAGAAGAGCATGAAATCCCGGAACGGGTAAAAGTGCCCGATTTCGCCCATTTGTTGCCTGAAGGCATCCAGCGCTTTACCACGCAAGGGGTGTACGATGTGGCTGAAAATACCCACCTGAGTTTCACCCAAGGTGCGGGTCATGGTGGCTCACATCCCCATTTGGCGCATGAGTTCCTGATGGCTTTGGTTGAAGACCGCGACCCTTTCCCCAATGCCTGGGAATCCGCCAACTGGACTTCGGTGGGCATCCTGGCCCATGAATCGGCGATGCAAGGCGGGAAAATTTTGGCACTGCCTGATTTTAAAAATGCGTGATTTTTGTTCCGGGTATTGTCGGGGGGGGGGGGGGTGGGGGGGGGGG
>NZ_JBGSLK010000017.1:0-74523 GCF_041740695.1 Haliscomenobacter sp.
ATCCTTGATTTCATTGAGCTTATTAAGCGCTTCGTAACGTGAGGCCGCTAGGGCCAGAAATTCTTCCTTGCTCATCTTAATTGGCTTTGTACTCAAGATAAGCCTTTTTCAAATTGTCTGCGACAATTTGAATTACACCCACTCGACATAACGCATACCTAAAGGTGAGTGATTCAGAAGAAGTCCAACAAGAAAACGCCTTTATGAGATTTGTGTCTAATGACTTGATAATGAAAAGTGGCTATGATTTTGATTTTGTGTATTTTGAATATATGTTTTGTCTTATTAATAACGCATCATTTGATGAAGATCAATTGAGCTTGGAAAACCAAAGTTGGGAAAATTACAAAAGGAAAATCCAAGAATCAGAATTTCTGAAAATTGTCAATAAACTTCGCGGGTATATCTGGATGACGAATGAGGAGTTCAATGGATATTTCTCTAAGTTTAAATTACTCGCATTAGAAAATCAGCTTTTAGTAGAAGAGGTTATTCTAGGGATTAGCTTGATTTGTTATTTAGACGAAAGAATAGACTTAGTAATCAATAAAAGGCACCTCATTGATGAAATTTTAGATTTCCAGCTTTTGAATACTACTAAATTTGATTCAATAGAACAACTCCGTTTCGAAGATACTTTGGAGACTATCGGAAAGAAATATCCTGATGTTCAGAAGATACTTTATGATAAATTTAAAGCAGCGACAGGAGAACAGTACCGTACCAAGCTTTTAGAAAAAATAGATGACCTTGACACATGGAAAGACGAGAATATAATACGTTCATATGTTGGCCTACTTTCGGCTAATGAACTCATTGAGATTATTGAATCTAAAATTAAAGATCGTCATTTTCTAGATGTGTTTGATAGAAGTGTCAAGAATGCATATTCTTTCAAAGACCTGAACAAAATGTATTTTAGTGCACACATGGAAAAATTAGCCGAAATTAAAAGTTATTTGGAGCGCAATCTTGGAAGTAAGCAGTTAATTGACCTTAGTTGGTTCAAACTGCTCATAGAATCATTGAATACAGCATTATCAAACTTCACAAACTAAACCAACTGTCTCGTCCTAAAATAGCTTTACATAGAATATCCATACCTCCCCCACATCCCATTCCCCAATTTCCTCGTATATTCACCCAAACGATTCTGCCTACATCAAACTCTAGATCGCATGCTCAACCTATCTGTCCTGCTTGAAGACAGCGCGCGGCGCTATCCACAAAAAACAGCCTATATTTTTGGCGAAGTTCAACTCAGTTTTGCCCAGGTCAACGGGGCGGCCAACCAAGTGGCCAATGGCCTGCGGGCGCAAGGCATTCAGCCGGGTGACAAAGTAGCCCTTAGTTGTTTCAACTTGCCCTATTTTCCGATCATCTATTTTGGGATTTTGAAAGCAGGTGCGGTAGTGGTGCCGCTCAGTGTACTGCTCAAAAAAGACGAAATTGTCTACCACCTCAGCGACAGTGAGGCCAAAGCATACTTTTGTTTTGTGGGCACACCCGATTTACCGATTGGCCAGATGGGGCACCAGGCCTTTGGCGAAGTGCCCAGCTGCGATCATTTTTTCCTCATCATGCCGCAGCCAACGGACGCACCAGCGATACCAGGCGTGGCCACCCTGGGCAGTTTGATGGCCGGGCAATCCCCCGCTGGACAAGCTTATGCCACTGGTGCTGAAGATACCGCCATCATCATTTACACTTCGGGTACTACGGGCCGCCCTAAAGGTGCTGAGCTGAGCCATAATAACCTCCTGCAAAACGCCATCCTTTCAGCCGATTTGGTGGGCATTCAGCCTGCGGATACTTTGTTGATTGTGCTGCCGCTTTTCCACATCTTTGCGATGACGGTACTGATGAATGCGGGTTTGTACCGTGGTGCCAGCAGTGTGCTGTTGCCACGTTTTGATGCTGAGGCAGTATTCGGGCTCATGGCCAAACACAAGGTCAGTGTTTTTGCCGGGGTGCCTACTATGTACTGGGGTTTGCTGAACTACCGGGAAGAGAAATTCGACTACCCGAGCATCTCGGCCCAGCTGCGCATTGCGGTGTCGGGTGGTGCTTCACTGCCTGTACAAGTACTCAATGATTTTGAAGCCCGCTTCAATGTGCCGATTATTGAAGGTTACGGCATGTCGGAAGGCTCACCAGTAGTGACCTTTAACCATCCGGATCGCCCGCGTAAGCCGGGGAGCATTGGTACTCCCGTTTGGGGTGTCGAAGTGAAACTGTTAGACGACAAAGGTCAAACCGTGCCAGTAGGGGAGAAGGGGCAATTGCTTTACCGGGGCCACAATGTGATGAAAGGGTATTACCGCAAGCCAGATGCTACCGCCGAATCCCTGCAAGATGGCTGGCTACACTCGGGTGATGTGGCGATTCAGGACGAAGACGGCTATTTTTACATTGTTGATCGCACCAAGGACATGATCATTCGGGGCGGCTTTAATGTGTATCCACGCGAGGTAGAAGAGGTGATGATTCAACACCCGGCCATTTCGCTAGTAGCAGTGATCGGGATACCCAACGATGAATACGGAGAAGAAATCAAGGCCTGTGTGGTATTGAAAGACGGAGCCAGTGCCAGCCCGGAGGAAATCATACAATGGACCGGCGAACGGATCGCGGCCTATAAATATCCCCGGGTGGTAGAGTTGTTGGATGCGCTGCCGATGAGTGCTACGGGTAAAATTTTGAAAAAGGAATTGCGAAAATAAGGGGCGATAAAAAATAAGTGATCATTTTGCCAGAGGATTAGATGAGTAAACGTTTCATTTTAAGTGTCTTATCTAATCCTTTGGCTCAGAAAAAATGATAACTTATTTTTGCCCACTACTAAGGTGTTTGGGCTAAGACCAGAGCATATTCCGGCCCGCCTTGATGTACTTTTTGACATTCAACCAAAAAGCCATCACCAGGTATACGATGATTGGTGACCCTAAGGTAACGAAGGAAGCGTAGATGAAATACAAACGCACCCGATCAGGAGATAGGCCCATTTTTTGACCAACGTAACTGCAAACGCCAAAGGCGGAGCGGGCCAGGAGGGATTTGACTTCTTTCATAGCTGTTGCTTAAAACATGGTTAACCAAAAGAACATGCAAATTAACGCAATATCGGTAAAAAGGTTGTACAAGCCGGGTATTTTCAAGTGCAACAAGAAAGAAGTATTTTAACCAGAGCGACATTTTTTAGCAAAAAGAACACAAAGACAGCACAAAGGGCCCAAAGTTAGACGTTGACTAGGGGCGATAAAAAAATAAATGTTCATTTTGCCATAGGATTAGATAAGAAAACGGTTCAATTTAAGTGTCTTATCTAATCCTATGGCTTAGGAAAAATGAACATTTATTTTTGCCCCACTACCTAGGCTTTGTATCCTTTGTGCTGCTTTGTGCTGAAAATCAAAAAAGATGTAAGCTACAACATTTCAACTCGCAGTTGTTTGAGTGCTCGGGTCATTTGGGTTTCTACCGTTTTGATGGAAATGCCAAGGCGATTGGCTATTTCCTGGTACTTGAGGCCCTCGTGGCGACTCAATTGGAATACGGTACGACATTGTGGCGGCAAACGTAAAATTGCAGAGTCAATTTTTTGCTGGGTTTCTCGTCCGATTAGGGTATCGTAGGCATCAGGCCCGGGGCAGGCCTGATCGTAAAGACAGTCGTCGGAATTGTGTTGTTGTTTTTTGGACTGGCGCTGCATATCGATGGCCATATTGCGCACACTGGCGTAGAGGTAATATTTTGCGGAAGTTTTGATGTTGATTTGAGCGCGATTTTTCCAAATTTTGTAAAATACTTCCGATACGGCCTCTTCGGCAGCTTGCGGACTGTGCAGGTAGCGGGTCGCGAAGCTGCACAATAGTACGTATTGGTTTTTAAAAAGGGCCTCAAAACTGGCCGAATCGCCTTGTTCCAGGGTTTGCTTGAACAACGTTTCGATGTGGTGGTTTTGTGCAGCCATAATGAAGTCCGTTTAGGAATTCCGAAGTTTATTTGGAAAATATCCCCATTCCCTGAAGAATACTCGAAATTAGTTCAATTCGTGGTATTTGTTTTGGTAAATGGCGATAAAATGCCTCAAAAATGTATGTAAACGTTTACGGAACTTTTTAGACGGGTAGATAAATCCCCTTCCTTTTTCTGAATTTGAGTAATATTGTAGGATCAACAAAAGCCAAGCCATGCCGCAAGTCAGCATAAAGGACATCGCCCGGATGCTCAACATCTCGGTTGCCACGGTATCGCGGGCCTTGCACAATCGGTATGATGTAAAACCTGAAACCAAACAAAAGGTCTTGGAACTGGCTGAGCGCTTGAATTACCGGCCGAGCTCACACGCCATTGGGTTGTTGAAAAAACGTACCCACACGATTGGTTTGGTCGTACCTGAGATTGACAACCAGTTTTTTTCGGAAATCATCAATGGACTGGAAAATGTAGCGTACCAGCAAGGCTACAACGTGATGATTTTCCAATCCCAAAACATCTACGAGCGGGAAGTAAAAATAATCGATCAATTGATTGGTGCAAGGGTAGACGGGATAGCCATCTCGATTGGTAGTTCTACCCTGGATTTTAAACACCTTAACATGCTCAAAGACCTAGATATTCCCCTCGCGATGTTCGATCGGGCCAATGATCAGGTGTATGGCCATAAAATCATCAACGACAATTTTGAAGGTGGGTACAAAGCGGGTGAGTTTTTGATCAAAAGTGGTCGGAAGCGGATTGCCCATATTGCTGGACCCTCTACGCTGAAGTTGACCCGCTTGCGCATGCAAGGGTTTAAAGCCGCACTGCGGGATGCCCAGATGGAGCTGCGCCCGGAATACCTAGTGCATACTACTTTTCGGATGGAAGATAGTCATCAAACGGCGCTGGACTTGTTGCATCTGCCTGAGCCCCCCGATGCCATTTTTGCGGTAAGTGATTATGTTGCCTTGGGTGTGCTCAAGGCTGCGCGGGAGTTGAACTTGCATGTCCCAAATGATTTGGCGCTAATTGGATTCACCAATCTTGCAGTAGGCCCTTTATTAGAACCTCCGCTTACCACCATCAGCCAACAATCTTATGAAATGGGAGAAGAAACGGCCCGCATCCTCCTCGAAAACATCGAATCTCCAGACAAAGACTTCAAATTACAAACACGGATTTTTAAACCGGAATTGGTTATTCGCAATTCTGTGTGAGCTGACAGCTGATTGCTCATAGCTGATCGCTTAAAAAAAAGAAACCCGCTCCGGCGAACCAAAGCGGGCTAGTTGGCATATGTCTATGCAGGAACTAGAGCGAAGCAGATTTGACCGTCTTGATGATCACTGCAGCCACTTTGTAGGGGTCAGCAGCGGAGTTTGGACGACGATCTTCCAAATAACCTTTCCAGCCTTTTTCAACGGTAACGACAGGGATGCGGATTGAAGCACCACGGTCAGATACACCATAGCTGAAGGCATCAATGGATTGAGTCTCGTGCTTACCCGTCAGGCGTAAGTGGTTATCTGGGCCGTAAACAGCGATGTGCTCGGCGATAACCGGACGGAAAGATTCGAGAACTTTTTCGTATGTTTCTTTACTTCCTGCAGTACGCAAGAGGGTATTTGAGAAGTTAGCGTGCATACCGGAGCCATTCCAGTCACCTTTTACAGGTTTGCAATGCCACTCGATGGAAAGGCCATGTTGTTCACCAACGCGCTCAAGCAAATAACGAGCAACCCAAATTTGGTCACCAGCAGATTTAGCACCTTTGGCAAAAATCTGGAATTCCCATTGGCCAGTAGCGACTTCTGCGTTGATCCCTTCAACGTTCAGGCCAGCCTCGAGGCAAATATCCAGGTGCTCTTCAATGATGTCGCGGCCATAAGCCTTGCCGTAACCAACGGAGCAATAGTATGGACCTTGTGGTGCCGGATAACCGTTTTCTGGGAAGCCCAGTGGTTTGCTGGTTGCAGGATCCCAAAGGAAATATTCTTGTTCAAAACCGAACCAAAAGTCGTCATCGTCATCTTCGATCATTGCACGACCATTGGATGGGTGTGCAGCACCATCGGCGCTCAGTACTTCGGTCATTACCAACCAGCCATTTTTGCGAGCTGGGTCTTGATACAAGGCAACAGGTTTCAGCAGACAGTCGGAGGAGTTACCTGGAGCTTGCTCCGTAGAGCTACCATCGAAAGACCACATTGGGCAATCTTCCAGTTTTCCGCTAAAATCTTCAACAATTTTTGTTTTACTGCGCAAGCTTTGCATAGGTTGATAGCCATCCAACCAAATGTACTCTAGTTTTGCTTTTGCCATGACTGCTTTTAGTTTAAAAATTTTGTGTTTAAGGTGAAAGGCAGAGTGCCCAAATACTGCAGAAGGCAGGTTTGAGCACTCTATCTCTATCTCATGTTTGAGTTAGAAGCTATACACAGCAGCCAAGAGGAATACTGAATTTGCCTTCAGTGCCTCATCGCTGTATGAGGTAAAGGTGCCAGTGGCTTTAGCGGAATCAAAACGCAATTCTGGGATGAAACGCAAGTTGCTCCCTACGGTAATGTTGCCAGAAATAGTCAGCGCAAAAATGTTATTGTCTTCTTCTCCAAAGAGGAAGCCATCTTTATCGCTGATGGTTTCAGCGCGCAACCCCATGAGGAAAGAATCGCTGAAAGCATACTTGGCATACAAAGCCGCACCTGACCAACTGGCATCGCCATCATCTGAGCTTAACATACGTGTAGAAGCGTTGAAACCCAATCCGAATTTTTCCGTTGCCTGAAAAGAAGCGGTAATGTCAAACTGATTGCTCATGATTTCAGGCGTATCTTCGGTTTCTTCGGCAAAGCGACCACCCAGATAGTTCAAGTAAGCGGAAAAATTGCCACCAGCGTAGGAAAGCTGGCCACCAATGTGTTGGCCTTTTACCACATCAATTTTGGTATCGGTATCGCTAAACATGCCCAACATCACTCCAAAGTTATCCGAAAGCGCAAGATTCGCTTTGATACCCGTATGGAAGAATGGGCCGTAAGAAAACTGGTATGAAGTACTGTAGTTCACATTGACGTTCGCATCAATGACCTCATAACCATAATAAGTACTGAAGTTACCCACTGTAAACTTCAACGCGTCGGTTGGCGAATAAGTGACAAACAATTGTTTGATGGCAGTCAGGGTAGTTACCTTCCCGTCTGCATCAAATCCACCATTGGCAGCTTCAGCACGAGGGCCGAATGCAATGTCAGCCACAAAACCTACTTTACCTTCTTTGGAGAAGATCACGTTGGCCATGCCCAAATTGAACGAGTTGTTGGATCCACCAGTAAAGCTAGTGGGGAGTGGTGCTTTTCCCGCCAGGAAATAGGCATCCACTGCACCTTTGATTTCAAATGGAGATTCTGGAATGGAGTCTCCTTCGTTCTGAATTCCTGCCGTTGCAAGATCAGTGTTACTAGCAAAAGAAATGTTTGCGAGAGAAGCAAACACAAATAGACATACTGCACTGTAAAAAATTCTCATGTTCAGATATTTGAGGGTTAGAGAAAGAACAAACCAACATTTGGGCACAACTTGAGATTGTGCTAACCCATTAATGCTCACCACGAATAGAGTGAATCTTAGTGGGTATGATGATAATCCATTCTCATCCTCTCAAAAATCATTTGAGAAAATGCGCAAGATGTTATACCTTTGCTCAGCTTTAGTTGAAAATGGATTACCGTTTTCTTTCGCAGGCTTCCAGATTCCCACAAATCTCGGAGGCCTTTTTTGTTTTTGTGCTCGACCTGATGGGGTCAACAATCAAAAAAAAATTGCTTTAGTTGAAAATCCAGCCTTGATACTCAAAGCCATTGCTGACGATGAGCCACTTCTTCCAGCCGGAATTGAAGTGAAACTTCATTGCTTGAATTGGTATCACTCGCCCACACAAGTGAAAGTTCAATCAATGGTTGTTCTTTAAAGTGGTAATTTGGCTAAGGGCAGGCGGGGTTTGTTGAGTAGCGCTTATTCGCTTGTTTGGTTATGGTCAGTTGACCTTGGCTTCATTTGATAATGTAAAAGTAGTTGCTGAGTTTGGCCCAAACTATTTATTTTTTGCTTTCAATGTGATGGCTAGCGCACTATTCTGTGTCTATAAACCATGTTAATTATTTGATTCGCAATTGTTTAAATAAGTTTTGTGCCTTTACGTCCAAGTCCACTTAATGGCTTGTTTTTTTATTAAAAATAAGTGAATTCAGCGTAAAAAATTTGCTTTTTCCCCCACATTGGACTAAAAATCTCTTTTCATTCGGATTATCACCAGAACTTAAATAGCTTACTTTATCTTCGCATGATAGCTCACTATCGCCATTCATTATGCGCAGTATACTCATTTTATCTTTTTTGCTGATTGTATCGCTGCCTTTGTTCGCCCAGCGACCCGATAGCCTTATCGTAGACCCAGTGCCAACGGATTTGCTGGAAGATTTTTTGCAAAATAGTGGTGCTGAATCAGGGGATTTTGATTTAAATGGCCAATTTGACCTTTTGGCTACTTTCCGAAAACGCCCGCTCAACATCAATCGTTGCGAGGAAGCTGACTTGCGTGAAATGGGCTTATTGAACGATATTCAAATCAACAACTTGCTACAATACCGCAAGACTGCCGGGCCGCTCTTGGCTTTATATGAGTTGCAGGTGATTCCTGGTTTTGACTTGGCACTCATTCGCCGCATTATACCTTATCTGACCACAGGTGGTGATTTGGATGATTTTCAGGCTTCCATTTTGGAAATGATCGGTGATGGCCGCAATGAGGTTCAGATGCGTTGGTCACGCGTAATGGAAGAACAGGCAGGATACGCCAATCCAGAATCCGAACAATCTTACCTAGGCGATCCCAATCAGTTGTTTGTCCGTTGGCGGCACACCTATTACAATCGTTTGAGTTTTGGCATTACGGCGGAGAAGGATCGGGGGGAAGCTTTTTTTACAGGAAACAACCGCCAGGGTTTTGACTTTTATTCAGCGCATTTTTTCCTGAACAATTACCGCAAAAAACTAAAAGCACTCGCACTGGGGGATTTTAATGCCAGTTTTGGCCAGGGTTTGATTTTATTTTCGGGTTTCAGCACAGGTAAAAATGCGGCGTCTACTTTGGTCAAACGCAATGCGCGTAACCTTCGCCCTTATGCTTCAGCCAACGAAGCCAACTATTTGCGTGGCGCAGGTGTCAGCTATGCCTTGAGCAACCAATTAGAGGTAACCGCTTTTTATTCTAGTCGCTTGCGGGATGGCAATGTCAATGGAGTGGACACGCTAGATGAAGAAGTAGCCAGCTTCAGTTCT
Organism: Haliscomenobacter sp.; assembly: GCF_041740695.1. GTDB lineage: Bacteria > Bacteroidota > Bacteroidia > Chitinophagales > Saprospiraceae > Haliscomenobacter. The sequence continues at coordinate 9,322 of NZ_JBGSLK010000017.1, forward strand.
TTTATTGACGCCGGATTTCACCGGACAGCGCGTGAAATTGAAGATAAAAACAGTGTGCGTCAGAACATCAGTGGCCTGTCGCTACAGTACCACAGTGGGGCTTACCGATTGGGCCTCAATAGTGTTTACCATCGTTTTGACCGGGCATTGACCCTCAATCCACAACCCTACAACCGCTTTTATTTCCAAGGGCAATCCCTGCTCAACACCAGTTTAGATTACTCTGCGCGTTGGGGCAATCTGAATGCGTTTGGCGAAACGGCCTGGAGCGACAATGGCGCCGTCGCCACCGTTAACGGACTGCTGATGACCCTGGATCGGAAAATGGATGCAGCGCTGGTTTACCGCCGTTATCCACGCAATTTCCAGGCGCTGGGCGCGGCTGCTTTTGGCGAAACCGATGGAGGTCGCAACGAGGAAGGGGTGTACATGGGCTTAGAAATTCGGCCTCGCACTGGCTGGACTGTTAATGCCTATTATGACGTGTGGCGGCACCCTTGGCTGCGCTTTCAGGTGGATGCACCCTCTCGAGGTACCGAATGGCGCCTGCGGCTCACTTATGAAAAACGCCGTCGAATGCGGGCTTTCATCGAGTTGCGCCAGGAAAACAAAGAAGAAAATGCTTTTGGAAACGAAACTGCTTACAACATACTTGCGCCCACCCGTTTGCTGCAACTGCGCACTTATGTCAGCAACCAGGTAAGTAAAGCAGTAGAGCTGCGCACCCGCGCCGATTGGGGGTATTGGGATGGGGGAGTTGGGGCGAGGGAGTTTGGTTTTGCGGTATTGCAGGATGTAATTGTCCATCCCATCGGCTTTCCATTGTCTTTTTCGACTCGTTTCGCCTTGTTTGATACGGACAGTTACAATGTGCGGTTTTATTATTACGAAAACGACCTACTCAATACCTTCTCCATTCCGCCTTATTACAACCGGGGCTCACGGGTATATCTGAATTTGCGTTATCGACCAGTCTCTGCTTTAACGATAGAAGCCCGTTTTGCCCAAACTTTTTGGTCCAATCAAACCCAGATCGGAAGCGGCCTGGAGCTGATCGAAGGGCAACGGAGAACCCAGTTGAGTGCTCAAATTAAGTATGTGTTTTAGGGCGATCAGCTATCAGCCATCAGCAATGAGCAATCAGCTCTCAGTAAAACGGATAGCTGATTGCTGAAAGCTGACTGCTGATTGCTTATCTTTGCGCCTCAAAAAACCCAAACATGGAATTGTACAAGGAATTCAGCTTTGACTCTGCCCATTTTTTGCCCAATGTACCAGCAGGCCACAAGTGTGCACACATGCATGGGCACACCTATTATGTGAAGATACTTTTGGAGGGGCCGCTGGATCCACATTTGGGCTGGGTAGTAGACTTTGCAGAGGTGAAAAATGCCTGGGAACCGCTGGAAAAAATCCTGGATCACAAAATGCTCAATGACATCCCCGGACTGGAAAACCCAACCGCAGAGGTCATCGCGGTGTGGATATGGGATCGCCTCAAACCTAAATTGGCTCAACTCAAATCTATTGAAGTAAAGGAGACGCCAAATACAGGTGTGATTTATGATGGTAAATAGTAAAATTTGTTGATTTTTGTTGCCAGACGATTTTAGCCTTACCAGATACCTAATATACTTATGCAAAGCATCCAGCAAACTACCGATACCATCCTGATGGTCCGTCCAGCTCATTTTGGATTCAATGAGGAAACGGCATCCAACAATGCCTTCCAAGTCAATGACCAAAGCCTGAGTGTGATAGAAATTCAAGAAAAGGCCAAAGCTGAATTTGACACCTTTGTTGTAAAGCTTCGTGCGGCTGGAGTCAATGTAATCATCGTGGAAGATACGGCTGAGCCCATTACTCCGGATGCAGTTTTCCCCAATAACTGGGTTACTTTTCATCAGGATGGGCTGATCATTACTTATCCCATGTACGCGACCAAGCGCCGCCTGGAACGCCGCGAAGATGTACTCAATAACCTGTCTGGGCAGTTCGCCATTACCAATCACGTGCGGATGGAGGGCCACGAAGCCCAAGATAAATTCCTGGAAGGCACTGGAAGTATGATTTTGGATCGCCCCAATCGACTGGTGTACGCGTGCTTGAGTCCGCGTACTGATCCCGAATTGTTGGAGGAGTTTTCCCGAATCACCGGATATACACCCGTGCTTTTTCATGCGGTGGATGGCCAGGGGCAGGATATTTACCATACCAATGTGATGATGGCCCTGGGTGAGACTTTTGTGGTGATTGTGATGGATAGCATTCGGGATGCCGAGGATAAGTCAGATTTGTTGTCCTATTTTGATGCCACGGGCAAAGAAGTCATCGACCTGAGTCTTGAACAAATGATGTCTTTTGCGGGCAATATGTTGCAGGTGCGCAATACGAGTGGTGAGACCTATTTGGTCATGTCGACCCAAGCTTACGAATCCTTAAAGCCAGATCAAATTGCCAAAATTGAAAAACATACCCGGATTTTGCACAGTCCGATTAAAACCATTGAAACTTATGGTGGTGGAAGTGCGCGGTGTATGATGGCGGAGGTGTTTTTGCCACATAGGTCATAGCCACACTAATCGTTGCCATTTCAAAAAATTAGGGCTGCCTCCATTGGAAGCAGCCCCTTTTTTATCCTAAAAATGGAGATTAGTCCATGTCTTAATTGAAGATGTAACGTACACCCAATTGGGCTTGCCAAACGCTGTTCACGTTGATGGTTTTTACAAATGGAGTATCGAGCAGAATAGTCTGACCACCTACAACTCTGGTTGCCATACGCAAATTAGGTGTTCCATCTGCAGCAACACTGGCCACTGAAAGTGGGTTAGCATTGTTAAAGTTACCAGCAGTAAGTTGATTGCCTATACCCCAGGCATCATTGATCATGTTGCCAAAGTTCAGGATGTCCGCACGGAACTGGAAGGTGTTTTTTGTCCCACCAATTTTGATGTATACTTCCTGCATCACAGTAAGGTCAAAACGAGTTAACCAGGGCAAGAAACCTCCGTTGCGCTCTGCATACTGACCCCGACGGGTTTTGAGGTAGTCATCTGCTTCAATGAAGGCATTAAAGGCAGTTTGTTGCTCGGCAGGGGAAAAAGTTTTGCCCCCAGAGGTAAAGCTCGCGAAAGTAAGCTCAGAAGCATTGTTGGGAATATAGATCAGGTCGTTGGTTTGACCATCGCCGTTCAGGTCATTACCATAAATGTAGTTGATTTTAGAGCCGCTTGCCGCAACACCACCTAAGGTAATTTCCGTGGCACCACCAAATTTACCACCATAGTTGATGCGATAATTGACAAAACCTACAAAACGGTGACGCAAATCGTTGTCAGAGAAAGAAGCTTCCAAGTAGTTTTGGCCACCTACAGTTGGTGCATTGGCTTGTACTGTGCTACCTACCGACTGGAGGTCAGTTGATCTAGCATAGGTATAACCAATCATCCCTCCAAAGCCTTTAACTGCTGGTTTTTCCAACTTCGCAGTGAAGGAGTACGAATACCCATCCTGGGTATTGGACAGGATGAAAGCGTTGTTAATGGCTTTATTGATAAAACGACCCGCCGATGCAGGGAAACGATCGCGGGTATCAGCACCGGCAAGGCTACGGTCTGGCCCATTCAGGTTAGCATCGATGTAACGCAGGCCCTGGATTACCTTGTTGTACAAACCTTCTACGGTCAGCACTAGACCAAGTGGCAACTGCTGGTCGATGGCCAGGTTGTTTTTCCACAAGGTAGGGTACTTCAAATCTTCTTTTGAAGCGTTGATTACGTAAGGTGGCAACTTGGTAATGTCGGTATTATCAGGAGCAAAATCACTAGGATCAGTAGTAAACGGATACGCAGTGGTACTCGTTTGGTTGATTATCGCAGTGTTCACCCCGTTGTTACCCAATTGGTTGGATACCAATACTTGTGGAATGCGAGAAACGAAGATACCCGTTCCACCACGTACCTGGGTTTTTTGATTGCCCTTTACATCCAGGTTGAAACCTACTCGTGGAGACAACTGCAAGTTGGCCTTAGGGAAAGCGCCGGTATTAATGGTCAGGTTTTCGTTGTTCTCATCTTTGAATGTCAGCGCCCCTACAACTGGGTTGAAGAAGTCTTCAGCCGTACCGTTGTCGTATTTGAACAAGTCAGCTCGCAAGCCCATCGTCAATTTGAAACGTTTGGACACTTGCAGTTCATCCTGTACATATCCGGTAAAAGTAGACACCTTCAAAACCTGTAGTGGCTCGCCACCTCCAGGCAACAAGGAATAACGCAAGTTGTAACGGTTGACGGTAACTGGTGATACCGGGTTGCTTGGATCATTTTTGAACTGCAGTGCTGCAGTTTTGAAATCATCGATCGAGTTGTACACGTACACCCCGTTAGAAGCTGGGAAAAATACGTTGTTGGATTGGAAGTACTCATAACCCAAACCGAGGGTAAAATAGTGCTTCTTCACCGAAATGTTGTAGTTGTTGATCAGGTTGAGCGTACTATAGTTCAACTGGTTGTTCGGCGTAAAGGGGTCGAAACCTACGGAAGTGTAGGTAGTTCCATCCTTCAGAATGTCTACCGTTGGGAAGAGGTTGGCGTTGCGATACTTGCGGTCTTCATTTTGTTTGTTGAAGGTCGCCACAAAGTTGTTCGACGTTTTGTTGCTCAACACAGAGTTCAACTCGAAGGCAACCGAACGGGTGTTGTCCTTGATGATGTAGCCAGTGTTTTCACCAGAAATAGCCAATGCAGAGTTCTGGCGGTTACCATTACCTGCGGTGTTGCTACTGTTGGAGCCACTGATTAGCGATTCTGACTCCGAGTTGTGGTGAGAATAACGCAATGAGGCTTTGTGCTTCTGGCTGATGTTGTAATCCAAACGCACGATGCCTTTGCGGCTGGTTACGTCATTGTTGAAGTTGTCCAACTGGCCTAAATCATAATTGAAGTTGGTCTGCAAAAAGCTGCTCAAATCCTGTAAGTCGGATTCAGTTACCCGAGATACGTTGCCGGTTGCACCTGGACGGTTCAATTGCCAGGTCAAAGCAGGGTTGGAGCTTTTGAACTGCTCACCGTTTATGAAGAAAAACAGTTTGTTTTTCACGATTGGTCCACCCAGGCGGAAACCAGTCGTTTTTTCATCAATGGTAACCGCAGGAATGGTCAGACCATCAGCTTTTTCTCCTACCAAGTCCTGGGTACGCCAGATGTGGTAAGCTGAACCCGAGAATTCATTGGTACCAGAGCGAGTAACAGCATTGATGCCTGCACCTGCAAAGCCCGACTGCCGAACGTCAAAAGGCGCAATGTTTACTTGCAATTCTTCCAATGCATCCAGAGAAATTGCAGTAGTACCCGTACGACCACCAGCCTGAGCCGAAGAACCCAAACCAAAACCGTTGTTGAACACCGAACCGTCGATGGTAAAGTTGTTGAAACGGCTGTCCTGGCCAGCAAAAGAGCGACCATTGCTATAAGCATTGTATTTGGTAATGTCGTCTATGGTACGGCCAATGGTAGGCAAGCTGTTGATGGCTTTGGTGTCGTATTGAACTGCAGCACCAGTACGATCGCTCGAGAAGATAGCGTTCTTACCCGCGCTGATCACAACGTCGTCCAGGGTCACTGATTGTTCCGCCAACTCAACGTTGATGGTTGCAGCAGTACCGAGGCTGATGTAAATGTTTTCTTTTACTTGGTCGGCGAATCCGGTGTAAGTCACCGTAATTTTGTAGGGCCCCCCTACACGCATACCTGGCATGCGGTAAGAACCGTCCAGGTCAGTAGCGGTACCGTACGATGTACCCGAAGGAACGTGTACTGCAACCACGTTGGCACCAATCAGGGCTTCTCCTTTGGTGTCGGTAATGATACCGGTCATCGCGGAAGAAGTCACCTGAGCAAAAGCGCCCAATTGCGCAGCCAGAATAACAACTACTGTGCAAAGCGCTTTAAACAGGTTAGCAAGCTTCATAAACTAGTTAAATTTGGTGATGGAATGAGTAAATACTAATCACGACGCAAAATTAACTCACGGTTTTGAAATCAACATTAACTCATCGTTAGTTTTATGATTAAAAATCAATCGATTATAAAAAAAATCCCTATGTTAATTTTATTGTAAAAATATTGTTACTAAGAATAAAAGAAATTGTCACCTGAATTTCACGTGGTAAAATTTTTTGATTCGCTTGAAAACTTAGAAAAAGCTACCGAAAAAAAAGTTAACATAAATTTAACATTGAAGAGTAAACCAGAAACATTTAGAAAAAGAGAATGCTTGATTGAACGATGGACGGGACCCTGAAGCGTTCAATCAAGCATTTTTAGTCTATTTTTTAATCGAATTATTCCAACTGCAATTTTTGGTTGGGCCAAACCACATCGAACGCACCCATCTTGTTAAGTGTCCGAAGACGATCTGCCGATACTTGATATTGATCAGCAATGGTTTCCAGCGTGTCATTTGTTCCTACCAAGTGAACACGTCGACCATTTTCATAAATCAAAGCTCCTGGAGTGCCAAGATTGGTATTCGGGTTGTTCGGCACACCACCCCTAGCGCTGTAATCATAACTATTGGGTATTGCCGAGGAGTTGGCGGCATTGGGGTCGTACTGGTCTTCGCGCCGATAATTGTAGGCGCCGGGGTTATAGGTGCCAGAATTATAGGTACCAGAATTATAAGTGTCAGGATTATAAGTACCAGGGTTATAAGTACCAGGGTTATAAGTGGTGTTGCCATTATAGTCGTAGCTATTCGGCGTATTGGTGTTCGGCATATTGGTATTCACAGAACGATCCTGTGGAATGTATTTGGGCACCGCAGAGCTGTAATCCTGAGCACCACTTGTGGTATAGTTCCCCACATTGTTGGACTGCTCGAATGAATTAGGAGGTGGAGGGCCCATTGTGGTGCTGTTGAGGCAAGGATTTACATTGAGTATATAACCAGCGGGAACAGGGTCTTGTGGGCCCAGGTTGTTCATCGAACGCAAACGCGCTTCGGTCAAACCATAATAATTGGCGATGCTAGCAAGGGCCTCACCAGATAAGAGGGTATGATTTTGAAGCCCAGTTTGCCAACCCTGAACGGAGCGCTCAGTCATTTGACCGTATTGTGGAGGCACATTATTGCTGGCCACATACGGTGCTGGTGTACCAATGCTGAGGCTGGTACCTACTGCAATCAAATCAGATTGCAGGTAGTTCCACGCCTTGATGTCGTCAACGGTGACGTTGTACAACTTCGCGATGCGGTAAAGACTTTCTCCCTTTTTTACGGAGTGGGTTCTGCTACTCTGGTTAAGCGCAGCGGTATTGTTGAGATTGCTGTTGGTCTCCGGCGCATAAACGGGTTCCCTATTGGGGTTGTTGTTGGCATTGTAACCTGGATTGGGTAACAAGGGGGGAGGAGCAACGTAGGTTTGTGCCATTACCCAAAGCGGAGTGCACATCAGCAAGTACAGCGTAATTGAATTTTTTTTCATATTGATTGCCTTTGAATATCAAGGCAATTTGGGAGTTTTTATTCAAAAAAACAACAATTCTGAAAAGAAAGGAGTAAGACTGATAGGAAATAGTTCAAATTTCATTTTGCACCAAACCCTTACTCACTGCGTAAAGCACTAGCTCCGAAGAAGAGCTGATTTGCAATTTCTTCATGATGTTTTTGCGGTGGGTGTAAACGGTGTGCGTACTCAGGTTGAGTGTATCGGCAATTTCTTTGGCAATCAGGCCTTTGGCAGAGAGTTGTACAATTTGAATTTCACGGGCGGAAAGAGGGGTAGGAGCACAATTGACCTCGGTTTCCTTGGCAAAGGATTTCTCCAGTAAAAAATCAATTACCCGACTGCAAAAAAACTTATCTCCTTTGAGCGTAGCCTGAGCTGCTTCGAGGATTTCGCCAAGGCCGCATGTTTTGGTCAAAAAACTGGTGACCCCTAACTCCAGTACCTGTGCAATACTGTCTTTGCGGGTATCCGCACTGATGACCAATACCTGTGTATGTGGCGAAACGGTTTTGATTTTGGCGATCGAGCTGGGACGGAAACTTTCGGATTGGCTGTAATCAATGAGGACCAAATCGGCTTTATTGACCCGTAGGGAGGCAATCATTTCCTCTTCATTGCACACTTCCGCTACAATCAGGTATTGTTCCTTCTGGCCTAGTAGCTGGCGCAAGGCCAGTCGGACCAAAGGTTGTTCATCTGCCAGTAATACGGAATATTGCTTCATGGTTGATATAACTATATCCACGAAGGTACGGTTTTTTTTTGCGGATGCAAAATTTATTTAGACTACGTTTAAATAGCGTGTCAGATGCCCTATAAATGCTGGATTATTGTTCTGGAGACAAGTCCTTGAACTGGTCTTTAGGTTTAAATTCTTCAGGAGTGGGATCTCCTTCTTCAAACATCACCCGCAGTTTGTATTTGGAGCCCAAAGAACTGATCAATGGACCCATCATGGTATTGAGCACTTCACGGGCCTGTATTTTGGCTTTGTCCATCGCATCGGCATTCAGGGCATCGCGGCGAAACTCTTGACGCAATACATTGAATGCTTTATTCAAATCGTCACTTTGGATTTCGCGCAACCAACCGATGCTCATGCGGTCCATTTTGGGGTACACCTCGTGGGAGAGAATGATTGGTTCAGGCAGGGTGACGGTGACCAGTTTACTTTTGCCATTGAGTTTGATGTCGAAATAATCGTCGAGTTTGAAACCAATTTTGAGGATGCTGATGGCAGTGATTTCCAGGTCGGTAGAGGACACGGCAAAGCCCCATACTTTGGTCTGGAATTGTTTGGTTAAGCCCTTTTTGTCCCGTATTTCAAAAGTGGCCAGCTCGGACACCACTTTTTCCACCCGTTCCTGCAAAAGACCTCGGGATCGACCGAAGTCTTCTACGGCAGCCCGCTCTTCGATGCGTTTCATCAAAGGTGCCAGGGCTTCAGTGAGTGCAATCCCACAAGGTGTATCTACTCTTTTACCCTTGGCATAAAAAGCACCGTCCTTCATCGGGATGAGGCCGCCCATCACGTTATTGACCAAATAGCAGGTATATTTGGCGGCTACTTCATACCAGATTTGTGCAGCGTTTTTGAAACCATTGTCGTACCAGGTTTGGTACAAACTGCTGGTGGTGTCTTTGATGGCTAAAAAATCATCGAAGTACAAGTTGCGCAAGTAGTCATGGTGCTTGTCGTATTCGTTGGGAAGTTGTTTTTTTACTGACTCACTGAGCCCCATACGATTGGCGGTGTGATTCAGGATGGCCATGTTCATGTCGTACACCAGTTGGTTGAATTCCCGGCGGTACCGTTTGGGATTGGTCAGGATGGCCAGGGCGTCTTCTTCGTCGATGTCGAAGTTGAAATCGGCAGGCAGGTAATTCAATTGAAATTCCTTAGGCACAGTAGTGACATCGCCACTCATGGCACCTTTAGGCAAATATTTATAGGCAATCAAGCCAAACAAGGCAATCACCAGGATAGCCAAAAAAGTTTGGCTGATGCGCAAACGGGAGTCACCACCTTCAGACATAACAGTAGATTTTGGTCAAAAGTAATAAATTTACATCGGTACGGGCACCCCTTGCGGGTGCCAAAAATTAAATCAATGCTCAATCCACAGACCACCCTCAATTGCGCTGGCCGCCTCCTTGATCTTTCCCGACCAGTCATTATGGGGATCATCAACGTGACAACTGACAGTTTTTATGCAGGTAGTCGGTTCACTGCATTGGACGCCATAGTACAACAAGCGGAAAAAATGCTGAGCGAAGGTGCCCAAATTTTGGACATTGGCGGCATGTCTTCCCGCCCGGGAGCGACCATCATCAGTGCTGAGGAGGAGGTGGAACGTATTGCTCCTGTCGTTGACGCACTAGCCAAACGTTTTCCCGAAGCCATTCTTTCACTTGATACCATTTATGGCCACAGTGCCAGGGTGGGGGCGGAGCTGGGGGTCGGCATCATCAACGACATTTCTGCCGGTCGACTTGATGCCAACATGTACCCGACCGTGGCCGAATTGGGATTGCCCTACGTACTCATGCACATGCAGGGGCAACCAGGGTCCATGCAAAAGAACCCTACCTACAATGATGTAATAACGGAAGTACTGGACTTTTTTATTGCCGAAGTAGGGAAATTGCGGGCATTGGGCGTAAAAGACATCGTACTCGACCCTGGTTTTGGTTTTGGCAAAAAACTTGCGCACAATTATATTTTATTAAAAAACTTGCAGGTATTCCAGATTTTGGACGCCCCCGTTTTGGCTGGCTTATCCCGAAAATCGATGATTTATCGCTTGCTGGAAATTGAACCCGTCGCGGCCCTCAATGGTACTACGGCCTTACATATGGTTGCCTTACAACAAGGCGCTAAAATCCTGCGCGTACACGATGTAAAACCTGCCGCTGAAGTGATCCGTTTGTGGGAAATGCTTGAAAATGAATAAGAAAAAAATCTATGCTTGTTATTTTTTTTCACTTACTGCTTAGATTAAATGGGTAAAAAACCATCATAACAATAGAAAAAGTTATTTTTGCCAAATGGGAATTGTACTTGTTGAAATGGCGCCATTTTTTTGAATGGCACATTAAAACGCAAGTCTATTGATAATTATACGACCATGAATACTATGATCCAAAAACTATGCATTCTCCTATCGGCATGCCTGATGGGAAATTTCCTTTCTGCCCAAGTTCCAAGCATCAGCAATTTCGCTCCAACTTCTGGGCCCATCGGTAGCACCGTTACCATCACCGGAACCAACTTCAACACCACTGCGGCCAACAATGTGGTTTATTTTGGCCCGGTAAAAGCCACTGTCAATGCTGCAACCGCTACTACACTAATGGTTACGGTGCCAGTAGGTACCAATTACCAACCCATTACTGTATTGAATACCGCCAGTGGGTTGCGCGCTCAAAGTGCACTGCCCTTTAGAGTTACATTTAGCTCGGGTTTGAGCATTAGTGCCATGTCTTTTGCGGCAAAAGTAGATTCTGTGACTGCAACACGGCCCAGTGGTCTAGCTACTGGTGACATGGACGGCAATGGTAAGCCAGATTTGGTGATTGCGCATTCCATTTCTCAATCGATCAGGATTTACCGCAACAACAGTGCCGGTAATGCGGTGTCTTTTAGTCCACGCGTCAATTTAGCACTGAATGCCGGGGCAACCGGAGTTGCAGTGGACGATTTGAACGGTGATGGCAAATTGGATATTGCGGCAACCAGCTCGACAGCAAGTAGAGTGTTTTTATTCAGAAATACCTCAAGTGGGAATGAAATGAGTTTTGCTACTCGGGTAGATTCCAGTGCTGGCGGTGCGGCACAAGGTATAGCCATTGGTGATTTGGATGGAGACGGTAAACCTGATTTAGCCATTGTCAATTCATCCGCCGGAACGGTATCCGTACTGCGCAACATGAGTACAGTGGATACACTTTCCTTTGCCAGCCGGATTACTTTTCCAGTAGGAAGTCAACCTTTTACCCTCGCCATTGGAGATGTTGATGGCGATGGGAAGTTAGATATTGTTACAGGGAATGCGCAGACAGGCACCATTTCAGTCCTACGCAATAACAGCACTAGTGGCAATATATCATTTGTTGCCAAGGCCGATTTTGAAGCAGGTAGTTTTCCTTTTGGAACAACTTTGGGTGACATTGACGGAGATGGAAAACTAGATGCCCTGGTAGTTGACCAAGGCGTAAAACTCACCATCTTGCGCAATACCAGTAAGGTTGATACCGTCAGATTTGCCACTAAAGTAGAGTTTACCACGGGTACCACTCCAATTCGCATCGCAATTGGTGATTTAGATGGCGATGGGAAGCCTGAAGTTGCTGTTTCTAATAATGCCATTTCTACAACGACTCCATCCACTGTATCTATTTTCAAAAATAACAGCACCAACGGAAACATCAGTCTGGCAACCAAAGTGGATTTGGCTACTGGTACAGCACCTTTCGCCAGCTCCATTGTAGATTTAACGGGGGACAACATACCCGATTTTGCGGTGGTGAACCAAAATGCGAATACGGTCTCGGTCTTCCGCACTGCCTTTGACCTCCCGCCCTCCCTTGCGTCGTTTAGCCCCATGATGGGTGGCCCTGGCGATACCATTGTGATCACTGGAAACAACCTCCTTGGCGCAAGCAAAGTCACTTTTGGTGATTCGCTGGCCAGCTTTTTTCAAATCGTAACGCCCTTGCAAATTAAAGCAGTGGTAGGCAATGGCACTTCTGGCGAAGTAGCGGTATTCATCGAAGGCGATACCTTGACTTTGCCTGGATTCGTGTTTACGAATTGCCCCAGTACTTCAGTCGTCATCGAGGCGATGCCTGGCGATACCATTTGCCCTGGCGATACAGTTACCTTCAAAGCCATTGCCGTTGTGGCGGATACCACCGCAACCTTTGAGTGGTATTTGAATGGAGATTTTCTCAAAAAAGGCAAAACAATCACCATCGACACCCTGGCGCATCTCGATACCATCATTTGTATCGTGCGGGATACCTGCAGCATGCCGGTAAGTGACCGGGATACCATCATCGTGCGTTTTAAAACCTTGCCATTGCTGACCAGCACGCTGACTCCACCGGCAGTGTGTAGTGGAACCAGTTTTGGGTACATGCCAACCACCAATGTGCCGGGCACAACCTTCCAATGGCGGCGCAAAGCAGTGCCGGGAATTAGTAACCCAGCTGCAACGGGCATGGGTGCCATCAGCGAAACCCTTAATGATACTACCACCAATCCAGTAATGGTCACCTACGAGTTTTTTAATTTAAGCGCTGGCGGCTGCCTCCAACCGGATACCTTCCGGGTGGCGGTAACGGTTAACCCCATTCCCAAACTAAGTAGCTCCACCGCTGCGGCCATGCAATGCAGTGGGATACCTTTCACTTATACGCCTACTAGCAGCACTGCTGGAACGACCATTACCTGGAGCCGAACCTTTGTAAATGGAGTCAGCAACTCCAGTAGCATGGGCACCGCTGCCATCAACGAAAGCCTGAACAATGCTGGAGATACCGCGGTTGTTGTGACCTACAATTTCGCACTGGTGGCCAATGGCTGTTCCAACCCCATGCCCCCCAGTCTGAAGCTGATGGTAAAACCTATCCCGCTAGTGAATAGCAGCACTACTGCACCCGCAATTTGTAGCGGGGCTGCCTTACTGTACATTCCAACTAGTAATCTGACAGGCTCAACCTTCAACTGGACTCGTGCTGCAGTAATGGGTATTAGCAATGGTGCGCGGATCGATACGGGTAGGATCAACGAAATTCTGTTCAATACCACGCCCAATCCAGTGAATGTTGTGTATCAATATACGGCTACCCGGAACGGCTGCACCAGCCCCACTCTAGTGAATGTTACGGTTGCGGTGAACCCCAGCCCGCTGCTCAGCAGTACCCTGACGCCTGCGGCAATTTGTAGCGGTACGCCCTTTGTGTACACGCCTACCAGCAACAACAACAATGTCACTTTTACCTGGACTAGAGCGGTTGTCAATGGCATCAGCAATGTCGCAAAAAATGGAACCGGACCTGCTAGTGACACCCTAATCAATACAACTACCGATACTGTAGTAGTGGTGTATGCTTATACGGTAAGTGCCAGTGGTTGTTCGGACCCCAACCCTAAAAATGTGACAGTACGGGTGAAACCTATTCCTACGCTGAGCAGTACCCTTACACCACCAGCGATTTGTAGCGGGACAACCTTTAGTTATACCCCTACCAGTGCTACCGAAGGCACAACGTTTAGCTGGTCGCGGACCGCAGTGGCGGGCATCAGCAACGCGACGGCCAGTGGCACTGGGAATCCCAATGAAAACCTAGTCAATACGACCTCGGGGCCACTCAACGCCATTTATGTTTATACCTTGAGTGCTGCAGGCTGTGCCAATCCTGCTACTTCAAACGTTACCGTTTCGGTCAATCAGCCGCCATCCTTGAGCAGCAGTTCAACCCCGCCAGCTATCTGTAGTGGGGCAGTGTTTAGTTATACCCCTACCAGCGCTGTAGAAGGTACCACCTTTAGCTGGACCCGCGCAGCGGTAAGCGGCATCAGCAACATCGCCGCCAATGGCAGCGGGAACCCGAATGAAGCATTGGTGAATACCACAGCTTTGCCAGTCAATGTCACCTATGTTTACACCCTGAATGCCAATGGTTGTATCAATCCACAAAGCTTCAATGTGGTGGTCAGTGTAAAACCATTTCCAACGCTGATCAGTGATGCCAACCCGCCCGCCGTTTGTAGCGGGAACAAGTTTGCTTACACTCCATTGAGTGGGGCTTTCGATGCTACTTTTAGCTGGACCAGAGCAGCAGTAAACGGGATTTCCAATGCAGCAAGTAGCGGCACTGGTGAGCAGTTGGTCGAAGTTTTAGAAAATACTACCATTGCCGCAATCAATGTCGTCTATGCATTTACGATCAGCTCAGGTGGGTGCAGCAACCCCAATCCGGTGAATGTAACGGTGAGTGTAAAACCCAGCCCACAGATGACCAGCACGGTCAATGTGCCCGCTATTTGTAGCGGCACTGCCTTTACGTACACACCGACCAGCAATGTAGCCAACACCACCTTTTCCTGGACTCGGGCCGTTGTCACTGGCATCAGCAATACGGCTGGCAGTGGGAATGGCAGCATCAATGAAACTTTGACCAATACGACAGAATTGCCATTGAGTGCCATTTACCGGTATACCCTTACGGCAAATGGTTGTGCTTCCGCCTTGCCCAGTGTCATTGAAGTGACCGTGAATCCTTTGCCAACCTTGATCAGTGAGGCTCAGGCACCAGCTATTTGTAGCGGTGCTCTCTTCAGCTATTTGCCCAAAAGTTCAACTCAAGGCACCAGTTTTACCTGGACGCGTGCCGCCGTGCAAGGCATCAGCAATGCTGCTGCAAATGGGACGGGTAACCCGGCTGAAGTTTTGACCAACACAACCACTGGATCCATTACTGTGGTATACGTTTACCGCTTGAGTGCCAACACTTGTGACAACCCACTTGGGTTCAATGTGGAGGTAGAGGTGAGTCCACTCCCGGTTTTGACCAGTGAGACTAATGCTCCGGTCATGTGTAGTGGCCAGATATTTACTTACACCCCCACTAGTTCGATGCCCAATACCACGTTTAGTTGGACTCGGGACAGTATCGTAGGCATCAGCAATGCAGCGGGTAGTGGTACTGGTAATCCGAATGAAATCCTGAACAATACGACCTCTGCACCAATCAATGTAACCTATGTTTATACGCTGAATGTAGATGGTTGTGTCAATACAACGACTTACAATGTGAGGGTGACGGTGAATCCAAAACCAACACTGAGCAGTACTGTAAATCCGCCCGCCATTTGTAGTGGAGCTACTTTTGCTTACAACCCGACCAGCAGTACCAGCGGCGCTACTTTCTCTTGGCGACGGGCTGCAGTGGATGGCATCAGCAATACTTTATCCGAGGGCACGGGCAACCCCAATGAAGCCTTGGTCAATACCACTGCTGGCCCCATCAATGTGACCTATGTGTACCTGATTAGCGCCAATACTTGTGTTAATTCCATCAGCAACAGTGTCGTGGTGACGGTTAATCCCTTACCTACGCTCAGCTCTGGTTTGGCATTGGAGGGTAGTTGTAGCGGCACGAGTTTTACCTATACCCCGTCCAGCGCAACCACGGGAACCAGTTTCACTTGGACTCGGGCGGCGGTAAATGGGATCAGCAATGCTGCTGCCAATGGTACGGGAGCAATCACCGAAATCTTGACCAACACCACCAATGCAGCGATCACTGTATCCTACGTGTATACCCTGAGCGCCAATGGCTGTAGCAATCCCGCTACCTTCACGGTGAACAAGTCGATCAACCCGATTCCAACGTTGAACAGTGACCTCAATCCTGCCGCCATTTGTAGTGGCACGGCTTTTACGTATACGCCAAGCAGCAATGTGACCGGGGTTCAATTCAACTGGGCTCGTGCAGCAGTCAATGGCATCAGCAATGGGGCGATCAGTGGCACTGGAAACATCAATGAAAGTTTACTCAATACCACCGCTGGTAGCTTGAATGTCATTTATCAATATACCCTGAGCGCCAATGGTTGCAACAACCCCAACAACGCTCAGGTGAGTGTAACCGTAAATGCCAAACCAGTGCTGATGACCAACAATCCCGCGCCCCGTTGCACGACCTTGATCGATTTGCGCGAGGCTGCCATTACGGCGGGCTCTAGCACAGGATTGACTTTCACATACTGGACGGATGCCGCTACAACCTTGCCTTTGGCGGCACCCCAAAGCGCCGACGCCGGGGTGTATTACATCAAAGGTACGGTTGCCAGTACAGGCTGCTTCGATGTAAAACCCGTCACCGTAGTGATTGGCCGCATCCCTGATGCAACGGCTACCGGGAAAACCATTTGTAGTGGCATTCCAGCGGATATCACGGTACTCAACCCGAATGCTGCACCCGGCGCGACCTTCAATTGGACGGCGACCTACGGCAAAGCCCGCCTGGGCCTCGGCAGTGGCAGTGGCGTACCATTTGGCGTCAATGCCATCGACGAACTAGTGATCAACCTGACTCGTAAACGCACCGAAGTAGTGTACACGATCACCCCAGTAGGCTCCCAGGCGGCGGGTTGTATTGGCGAGCCCATCACTGTGCGGGTAAAGGTCAATAGCATGGGCAAACGTTGCCCCGAGGCGGAACCAACGGCTTTCCGCGAAACCATCCCGCACAATACCGCACCTCAAATCAAAGTCAACCAAATCAAGCCCAAAAAACGGAAAAAATACCTGGTACAAGCGATCAGCAATCCCGATAGTGTGGAAGGTGTGAGTGAAGCGCCGTATACTCGCCCACGTGGCTCGGTGTTCGAAGAAAATGTACTGCAAAACCGCACGCGTCAACCTGTCGTGGTTGTGTACACCATTGTACCCTATACCAATGGATCCAACTGGCGCGACAATAACGGCACGGGCGATGATGTGCTGGGTGCTTCTTTCGACGTAGTCGTTACGGTGCAAGGAGCCCCTGGGTTTACTGAACCTGCCTTGCCAGAAATTGCGGCCCAGCCAAAGGAGTTGGAACAAAAACAAGGCAGCCTGGACAAACCGCTCCAGCTTCAAAAGCCGATCGCTCCTGCACTGCTGGACTATATGGTAGAAGCGGCTCAACAACCCGCAGCGGGAAAAGTAGTCTTGCTGCAAAACGTGCCCAACCCCTTCCAGGGCAATACCCAAATTGGCTTCTACTTGCCCGAAGCCACCCAAACCAAGCTGACGGTAAGGGATGTGAAGGGTGCGGTGCTTTACCAAATTCAGGGCGAGTACAACAAAGGTTGGAATCTGCTGAACGTAGAGGCGGCGACGCTGCGTAGCTCCGGGGTGTTGTACTACAGCCTGGAAACGGCAAAATTTGTGGAGACGAAGCGGATGGTGGTACTGAAATAAGTGACGAATGAAGGAATGACGAGTGACGAATGGTCGCCTTGGGTTTGGGGCGGGGTTCGTCACTTGTTGTTTTATAAAGAATTAAATTTGAAGTCGATTTTAAATTTTAGGATAAGAAATAATAACTAATGAATATTTAGATAGGCTATTTCAAAAGGATGAAGGAAGCCTTTAGCAATGCCTTAAATTGTGCGAATTTCTAATCGCGGAGCGATTGAATTTAGAATAGCCCCGGTCGTCCGGGGTCAAAATTGCAGGCGAGGTTTTTGCAACCGCGGTAGCGGTTGAACTAGGAATCGCACTCGTTCAACCACTGCCGTGGTTGCCGAACACCCCGGGCAACGAAAATCCCCGGACGACCGGGGCTATTCTAAATTCAACCGCTGCCGCGGTTCGAGTTGGGTTAAAATTTGCACGATTATTGTATTTTGCAAGGAGGATAAATCAGAAAAGACAAGCTCACTCCCGCACAAACTCCAGCTCCTCCTGATCCTCCAACAACTTCACCATCACCGGCAATTCATCCATATTCTTATCATTTTGGCGGTATTTCACCACATAATCCACGCCCTGAATGATTTCGGAGCTGATGGCGCCAAAATTGATTGGAGGTGCTGCATCACGGGTATGTGCATAGGTGCTGATGAGGGGTTCATTGAGTTGTTCCAGCAGCCCGGCGCAGAAAGGATCCTGCACGATCCGAATATGGATTTGCCCGGAGGCACTCAAAGCTAGGGTAGCTAAATTGGATGGATTGTCAAAAATCATCGTCAACGGGCGCAGGTGATAGGCCAGCAGGGTTTCCAGGCGCGGATGCAAATGGTCGACATAATGTTTGAGCATGGAGATAGAATTGACCATGAGCTCAAAATTATCCGCGTAATTTTGGCGTTTGAGTTGAATGAGCCGATTGAGTGAAGCGGTTTGACTTGGCAAACAAGCAATGCTCCACAGCGTATCTGTCGGCAACAGTACAAGTCCTCCAGAAGACAAAATTTTTTCTGCCCCTTCAAAATCGTAATGCTGCGCCATGTGTTTTACGTTGGTATAGGTCATCTTCATCTAGTTCATTCCAGGTTTGTTCCCTGTTTTTCAAAATCAGACGCATGAGTAAAATGAGTGCTAATTTTTGTACAAGGCTAATTTTCAAAACCTCATTAACGGTTCGACCTACCCGCTTATTGCTTGCTATATACCTGATTTTGGCTGGTATGGTAAGCTCCACGACGTTAAGGGCCAGTCACATCATCGGGGGGGAAATCAATTATGAGTTTGTTGGCTTTAAAGGTGGGCGGGTTGGCAGTGATACTTTGTTGTACCGGGTGGTGTTGGTGTTGGTACGAGACTGCAATGGCGGCGCGTCTTTTGACCGCTCGGTGCCCATTGCGATTTATTTGGGGAACAATACCCGGCCCTTGCGCAATTTGCGCATCAGCAATCCCAAAATAACCAAGGTGCTACCGGACCAAAGCAATCCCTGCTTGATCGTTCCGCCTGGTTTTTGTGAAGAGGAAGCGGTGTACAGCGACACCCTGGAATTGGTTCGTTCGGATCAAGCATACACCTTAACCTACCAAGTATGTTGCCGCAATGCAGCCATTGGCAACATTCCCAATAGCGCAGGTACTTTGGGCATTACCTTGACGGTAGAAATCAGTCCACAGGCGCAAAACAACCTCAGTAGCAGCCCACGGTTTACTGCGGCACCGAAAAGTGAATTGTGTGTCGGCATTTCATCGGCCATCCAACTACAAGTAGTCGACAAAGACGGCGACCGTTTGACCTATCACCTCTGCGCACCTTTGCTTGGTGGAGGCCCATTGGGTGGTGGCCAAAATGACATGCACCTGGCCAGCAGTGCTCAGGGCATCAAACCCGATCCTGCTACGTCCGGCCCCTACGAGGAATTGCCTTTTTCGCCTACTTTTTCCTTCAATCGCCCTTTGGGGAATGCCGGAACCTTGAGCATTGATTCCACGACCGGAATTTTAAGGGCCCTGCCCCGTGCCCTGGGCCAATACACCATGGGGATTTGTGTGAAAGAATACCGCAATGGCGTATTGATCGGAATGATTCGCCGCGACATTCAAATCAAAGTCAGCAATTGTAATTTTACCATTGATGCCATCGTCAAATCGGACAGCAGCAATGGACAAGGGAGCTTTTGGGTCAAATCCTGCAACAAACCCAACCTGAACTTCAGCAACAGCAGCACAGGCCTGGATAAAGTATTTGCCTACCGTTGGGAATTCAACATCAACGGCAAAACGGAAGTGCGGGATACCAAAGACGCCAGTTTTGATTTTGGCACCCCGGGTAGTTATTCGGGGTTGATGATCCTCAATCCCGGCACCGTTTGTACGGATACCGCCAGGGTTTTTGTGCAGGTTTTTCCTTCGGTCACAGCGCAGTTTGACGCCGTTCTGCCTGGTTGCGACATTGGCCCCATTCAATTCAACAACACCTCCCAATTGAACCAGGGCGCCGCTTACCGCAGCGTGGAATGGAATTTTGGCGACAATATGCGCTCCGCCGAAACCTCGCCCCAGCACAATTATGCCCTGGCTGGAACCTACCCGGTGAGTTTGGCCATTTTGACCAATACGGGTTGCCGCGATACCGCCCGACAAAACATCAACTACTTCCCTGCCCCCGCCAATGCCGTCCGTTTACAGGTCTCAGCTCGGGAAATCTGCACCCAAACCGGGCAATTGAACCTTTCGCTGGAAGTGCCTCCCGTAATGAACCATCCCCGTTATTTGGTGGAATGGGATTTTGGCGACGGGACCAAAGGCACTGGATTTAGGGTGAATAAAACTTACCCAAACGCTGGTACGTATGTGGTTTCCTACCGTTTATCTGCTCCGGGTACCTGTAGTGCACAAGGAGACAATGCAAATGCGCCAATTGGAGTTGTGGAAAAACCGAGTGTCGATTTTACTTTTACCCCAGAACAACCTAGTGCGCGTAACCCCGAGGTGACTTTTAGCGAAACATCTACTCAAACGGACAACTGGAACTGGGACTTTGGCGGAAAAGGCCAGTCCACCGAACGCAACCCCGTTTTTACCTTTCCTTTTGAAGGGGAATACCCGGTAAAACTAGTGGTCGGCAATGGCCAATTTTGTCGGGATTCAGTGACCAAAGTGGTGAAAATTAAAGCAGTGGATGCCTTATACATTCCCAACGCCTTTGCACCCAACGGAAATGCCACAAATGCAGTCTTTAAACCATTGGGGCTGCTACCTGGATTTAGCGGTTACGAGTTCAGGATTTATTCGCGTTGGGGACACTTGTTGTACCAAACCAATGATCCCGAAGCAGCCTGGAACGGCAAAGTGAACAACGAGGGTGAAAATTGTGCGCAGGGTGTATACCTTTATCAGCTGGTTTTTCAGTCTGCTGCTGGCAAAACAGTTACTAAACAAGGTACTATCACCCTTTTGCGGTAGAATTTAAGGAAAAAAATTGTGACTTTCGTAGACTCTATGGCCAAGCGACCTTGTGTGCATAGCGTCTAATCCAAGATACGACACCGGATATGAAGAATACTATGAGATGGAGCCGAATTGTGCTTTTTTGGTTTGCCCTGATTCCTGCTGCTTTGTATGGCCGCCACATCATTGGTGGTTCGATGACTTACCGCTGTTTGGGGAATGGCGATTATGAATTTACCCTCAAAGTGTACCGCGATTGTTTTTGTACCCGTTGTGCCGAGATTGATCCTGTGGCCTTCATTGGGATCTATCGTTGTGGGCCAACTGCGCTTTGTAATGGACAAAATAGTGCCCTTGCCAAACTAGATGTACCCTTAACGCAGCGCAGAAATATTGACCGTCCGGATTATCCCTGCTTGGAACCGCCCGCAGTTTGTACCGAAGAGGGCATCTACATCTTTCGCCTGAGTCGTTACGGGATTCGTTTGCCCAATAGCCCGGACAACAGTTATTTCATCAGCTACCAACGCTGCTGTCGCAATGAAACCATCACTAATATTGTAAACCCCGACACCTGGGGCGCGACTTATATGGTGGAAATCACCCCCGAGGCACAACGCTTGTGCAACAATAGCCCAGAGTTCAATACTTTTCCACCTACTGTAGTTTGTGCCAATTTCAACCTCAATTACGACCACTCGGCTCGCGATGCTGACGGAGATCAACTGGTGTATGAATTTTGCCCACCTTTTGATGGCGGTGCCAATAACCTGGAGCCTTTTGTGTACAATACCTGTGATGGTGCCTATCCTGATCCCGGCTGCCCTCCACCTTACAAGTTTATTCCTTTTCGCCCACCTTTGTATTCCGCAACTAGCCCCATTGGTGGCGACCCCGCATTGAGCATCAACTCACAAACCGGACTGATCACCGGGAAACCCAACCCCATTGGGCAATATGTGGTAGGGGTATGCGTATCCGAATACCGCAATGGGGTATTGTTGAGTCGAATTTTTCGAGACTTTCAGTTCAACGTGGCCAAATGTGATCCCAAATTGCTAGCAGACATCAAGGAGGACATCAAAATCAAAGACAAGGAATACCTCGTCAACTCTTGTGGGCCGACCGAAGTCAAGTTCATCAACGAAAGTACCCCACGTTCTTTTATCCGAACCTTCGACTGGGAATTTGACCTGAGCAACCGCAAGATCACTTCTTCCGAATGGGAACCTTCGATCCTTTTTCCTGGAATCGGCACCTACAATGGGCGACTCATTCTGAACAAAGGCACAGAATGTGGGGATACCGCCAAAATTTTTGTCAACATCTTCCCGGCTTTAGATGCCGATTTTGAATACGAATACGATACCTGTGTGGCCGGGCCAGTCAAGTTTACCGATAAGTCGGTTTCAGGTGGGAAATTTCTCACCAGTTGGAATTGGGATTTGGGGGACAAAAATACCAGTAGGCGACAAAACCCGGAACACCAATACCGAAGTCCGGGCAAAATCCCGGTGACACTCACCGTTCGGGACACCAACAAGTGTGTTGAAAAGGTCACCAAAACCATCAATTATTTCCCGGTGCCAGCCTTGCTCGTGATTTCGCCAAGCGCCTCAGAGGGCTGCGCTCCACTGAGGGTCAAGTTTAACAATTTGTCCTTCCCGATCGATTCCACGTATAAAATCGACTGGGATTTTGGCGATGGGGGCAGTTCGAGAGTCATAAGTCCTACTTATACTTATGAAGACGCTGGAGTGTTTACCGTTTCTTTGGACATCACTTCGCCGATCGGGTGTAAAACCGATACGGTGTTTCCCAATTTGATCAAGGTGCGACCTTCACCAACGGCAGGCTTTATGATCGATCCGCCCATCGCTTCCAATTTAACGCCTACCATCAACCTCTTCGATGAATCACAAGGGGCCATTCGCTGGAATTGGCAACTCAGCAATGGCCGAAACTTTACGGAGCGAAGTCCCAGTTTTTCACCCCCGGATACTGGGCGAATCATTGTCCGGCAGATTGTGGTCAATTCGGTCAATTGCCTGGATACCCTGGACAAACTTCTGGACATCCGACCAGAAGTGCGCTATTTTTTGCCCAATGCTTTTACGCCCAACGGCGACTCGGTCAACGATGAATTTAAAGGGGTAGGGGTGATGGCTGGTGCCAAATCCTTCAATTTTACCATCTGGAACCGCTGGGGCGAAATGGTGTACCAAACCGATCAACCCAATCAAGGCTGGAACGGCCGCAAGTTCAATACAGGGGTAGAATCGCCACCGGGCGTCTACGTGGTGTTGGTGACTTATCGTGATCCCCGAGGGAACCCTTATGAACTCAAGGGCTTTGTGACCCTTGTGCGGTAGAGACGCACAGCCGTGCGTCCCAACGGGGCGGTTTGTTTAAAGACCGAGCCATATGCCATCTTAATTTAAAAACTTTTTAGTAAAAAACCTTTTCATTTCTAAAAAACATTTACCTTTGCACGGCTAAAGAAAAAAGTAAAATTTTTGCGTGATGGATGCGATAAAGTTTGTTCATGAGCAGTTGACTCCGGTTAGAGGAGCAGAGATTCCAGCCTTCCGCGCTGGGGATAATGTAGTGGTGAACTATAAGATTATCGAGGGAGACAAGGAGCGTATCCAGTCTTTCCGTGGTGATGTGATCCAGGTTAAAGGTACTGGAGCAACTAAAACTTTCACCGTAAGAAAAATTTCCAATGGCGTTGGGGTAGAGCGTATTTTCCCATTCGCTTCTCCAAATATCGTTGATGTTCAAGTAACCAAGCGTGGTAAAGTACGCCGTGCTCGTTTGTTCTATCTGCGTGACCTCATTGGTAAGAAAGCCCGCATTAAGGAACGTAAATTCCAAAAGAACGTTACCCAAGTTCAGGGGTAATCGTTTTTTGGTTCCACATAAAAGAGGATTTCGGCTGTATGGCTGGAATCCTCTTTTTGTTTTTGTACTATTGTAAGATCTGAATTAATGATTTTTTTACCGCAGAGTTTCGCAGAGTAGACACAGAGTTTCGCGGAGGTTTATTAGTTTTTAGGAGTTTCGCCACCTCTGGCGGCTGGAGGTCGATTACGATTAAAATTTGATTGTTTGGCATTTAGTGTTCATTCAATGCGCCTCTGAGTACTCTTAGCCACCGTAGGTGGCCCAAACTCTGAGAAACTCTGTGTCTACTCTGAGAAACTCTGCGGTAAAAAATGTTGTGGATGGCTTGTTTTTTTTGCCAAAAAAAACAAGCCAATTCATTGACATTCAAGACAAATAAATCCAAATCTACGTTAAAATAAGAAGCCCAAATGCAGAGACGTACATTTGGGCTTTCCTTGTTTATAGCTCAAAGCTCGATTTTAAACACCAGCCACCAGCTCCTTCGCCTTCGCTACTGCCTGATCCAGCCCAGCCGCATTTTTTCCACCAGCAGAAGCAAAATTGGCTTGACCGCCGCCGCCGCCGTCGATTTCTTTGGCCAGTTCGCGCACCATATTGCCCGCGTGTAATTTTTTGCTCTCTACCAGCGATTTGCTGATGGTGACCATCACCATGGGTTTGTCGTTGATCACGGCACCAAATACAATCACGGCGTTGCCCAACTCATTGTCGATTTGGGCAGCCAGGTTTTTCAGCGCAGCCTGGTCGTTGATCGACAAGCGGGCACTGATGAACTGGACTCCATTTACCGTTTCTGCTTTGGCAATCAGGCCATCCTTGAGCGCATAGGCTTGAGCCGCCACGAGGCGCTCAATTTCTTTGCGCAGTTCCTTGTTTTCATCTTGCAGGGTAGCCACGGCTCTGGCCGCTTCGCCCTTACTTTTCAGGATGCTGCGGATGGCGTCCAGTTCGCGCAATTCACTGCGTACAAAAGCTTCGGCATGTGTGGCGGTGATGGCCTCGATGCGGCGTACTCCAGCAGCTACAGCGCCTTCGGAGAGAATTTTGAACAAACCAATTTGGCCCGTGGACTGAACATGCGTTCCACCGCACAATTCGCGGCTGAAAGTGGGATCAAAAGTGATCATGCGCACGACATCGCCGTATTTTTCCCCAAAAAGCATCATCGCGCCCGAATTGCGGGCTTCTTCGATGGGCATATTGCGGTTTTCATCGAGGGGGATGTTGGCACGGATTTTTTCGTTGACCATGTCCTCAATTTGCCGCATTTCACTGTCGCTCACTTTTTGGAAGTGGTTGAAGTCGAAGCGCAAACGCTGGTCATCCACATTTTGCCCCTTCTGGGTCGCGTGGTGACCGAGGATGCGGTGCAGCGCGGCGTGCATGAGGTGAACAGCCGTGTGGTTGGTAGAGATCGCCTGGCGCAGCTCAGCATCCACTACTGCTTTGACGGGCAATTGCAGGTTGGCCGGGAACTCGTCCACGATATGGATGATTAGGTCATTCTCCTTTTGGGTATCCAGTACATTGATGCGGTCGGCACCTACGATGAGGTAACCCTGGTCGCCCGCCTGACCGCCACTTTCGGCGTAGAAAGGGGTCGCCTGCAGCACCAATTGGTACTGATCCTGGTTTTTGACGTTGACGGTGCGGTATTTCAGCACTTTGGTGTTTTCGACCACCAGAGTGTCGTAACCTTCAAATTTTACCTCGCCGTCATTCACACTCAGCCAGTCGCCGACCACTTTGGCCGCATCGGCCCGGGAGCGTTCCTTTTGTTTTTGCAGGGCAGCTTCAAAGCCTACCATGTCGACCGGGATGTTTCCTTCCTGAGCCAATAGTTGAGTCAGGTCGATCGGGAAACCGAAGGTATCATAGAGGTCAAAAGCATCTTCACCTTTGATTTGGCCAGAAGATTTGTCCAAATCTGCAAAACGTTTTAAGCCTTTCTCCAGTGTATTCAAAAACGCCGTTTCTTCACTCTCAATGATGCGGGCTACCTGCGTTTGTTGGGCTTTCAATTCCGGAAAAGCACCGGCGAAAGCATCCGCCAACATCGGGATGAGCGTATGCAAGAAAGGCTGCTTGATGTCCAAAAAAGAATAATAATACCGTACAGCACGACGCAAGATGCGGCGAATCACGTACCCGGCGCCAGAACTACTGGGCAATTGCCCATCAGCAATGGTAAACGCAATGGCGCGGATGTGGTCGGAAATGACCCGCATGGCGATGTCCGACTTGGCGTCGCGCTCGTAACTAAAGGTGTATTTTTTACCCGATACCTTTTCGATGTATTGAATAAAAGGGGTAAAGACATCCGTATCGTAAGTCGCTTTTTTGCCCTGCATGACCATACAGAGGCGCTCGAAGCCCATCCCGGTATCCACGTGTTGCTCGGGCAGTACTTCCAGCGACTTGTCGGCTTTGCGGTTGAACTGGATGAATACGTTGTTCCAGATTTCTACTACACCAGAGCCATCTACATTCACGAGGCCAGCGCCGTGCGTCTTGGCCACCTCTTCGTCGCTGCGGGTGTCATAGTGGATTTCGGTACAAGGGCCACAGGGGCCAGTGTCGCCCATTTCCCAGAAGTTGTCTTTTTTGTTGCCGTACAAGATGCGTTCCTTGGGCAAGACGCGCAACCAGAATTCCAGGGCTTCGTCGTCAGCAGGGATGCCTGCCGCGGGGTCACCTTCAAATACGGTAGCGTAGAGGCGCTCTTTGTCCAGACCCATTTTATCGGTTAGCAATTCCCAACTCCAGGCAATGGCTTCTTCTTTGAAATAATCTCCAAAAGACCAGTTGCCCAACATCTCGAACATGGTATGGTGGGTGCCGTCGTAGCCTACGTCTTCGAGGTCGTTGTGCTTGCCGGATACCCTCAGGCATTTTTGGGTATCGGCGATGCGCCGCACTTCCGGGGTTTGGTTGCCCAGGAAGTAGTCTTTAAACTGGTTCATCCCCGCATTGGTGAACATCAAAGTAGGGTCATCCTTGTTCACCAGTGGGGCGGAGGGAACAATCTTATGTGCTTTAGAAGCGAAAAAATCGAGAAAAGCCTGGCGAATTTCGCGTGCGGTCATCATAAGTCTTTGTATTTAAAAGCAAAAAACATGGAGCATTATCAGATATAAAATCCTTTAAATTTGATTTTTGGTTAAAAAACTGTTAAAAAAAATTTAAAGGATGCCACAATCTGGAAATCTGTTTCGATATTTGCTGCTGCTTGCCCCAAAAGTGAGGCAAAACAAAGCAATTTTTTTTGAAAAACGGTCAATTTTCCTTCATAAGTTCCCCAGAAAGCAGGAAAAAAAGAGTGTGAACCAAAGGGCGTATGTTGATAATGTGGAAAAAAAAAGATGTAAATTTTTGGATGAATCAACACACTGAACTAATTTGGTCGCAGCTTATACTATTTCCACGCCAGTAAGAACCACGAAGGAAGCTATTTTACGGTCCCATCTCAGCAACATATCAAGAGAAAAAATCCGCAAATTCAGTCACATTGACCAATAACTAGCGTCATGGGAAAAAGAGAAAAGTTCATCTACAACATTCAAACACTTCGATTTGAAAAAGTAGAGATCAGTTGGCTTACCATAGCATCAAGAGCTTTAACATTTTTATGTTCAGCAGTTTTTACTGCATTTTTGTTGTCGATCGTACTGTACAAGTACTTTCCATCCCCTAAAGAAAAACTCCTCTTGCAAGAAATAGAGGTGATGAAAACCCACTACGAAAAACTGGAGGGTGACCTACAAGCCATCAACGATGAAATGAAGCACCTCAACGATCGAGATTCCTATGCTTACCGCACCATTTTTGGGATGAACCCAATCGACCAAAACATCTGGGAAGGTGGGGTTGGTGGTCACGATGAATTCCTGAGTTTCCGCGATCTCAAACACGGCGGCGCTTCGATCATCAATGCCCTAGACAAAGTCCGCAGTTTGAAGCAAAAAATGGTGATTCAATCCAAATCTCTCGACACGATCATCAACATGGCCAACGCCAAAGAAAAAATGTTGGCTTCCATTCCTTCCATCAAACCGGTGCGTTCGGACAAATTGGCCAAAATGGTCGGCTTGCTTTCAGGTTTTGGATACCGGATTCACCCGGTGTACAAAGTGCCCCGGATGCACTATGGGCTTGATTTCACCGCGCCCAAAGGCACTCCCATCCAGGCTACTGGAGATGGAGTGGTCAAAAAAGCGGAATACCACAGTGGTTACGGCAAATGTGTGATCATTTCGCATGGCTACGGCTACGAAACCTTGTACGCCCACATGAATTCCATCGAAGTACGAGCCGGACAAAGGGTGAAACGGGGCCAACCGCTGGGTAAAGTGGGGAGTACTGGCACCTCTACCGCACCACACTGTCATTACGAAGTGCACCTCAAAGGGAAACAGGTTAACCCGATTCATTATGTGTTGGACGGCCTTTCACCAAAAGAATATCAAACTTTGGTAAAAGCTGCAGAGGGTGCCAATCAATCTATGGACTGATTCTGAATATTTTATGATATTTTACTATGCAAGCCTCTTCAGTCATCTGGAGAGGCTTGCTGCATTTTACAAATAAGATGCGTATTTTCGCCTAAGCAATGTTAAACTTTCGTTTCCATTGCTGTTCCACGCCTGATTTAAAGATTTGAAGTAAACACATTTGATGAAAACGGTTATTGTAGATGATGAGCCGCTGTATACCGAATTGTTGTCACGCAAGTTGCAACAAGTCGCTCCTGATGTAGAAATCGCCGCTATTTTTAATAAACCCATTGATGCACTGGTGTTTTTGCGCCAAAATCCGGTTGATTTGCTTTTTCTGGATGTAGAGATGCCGGAAATTGATGGATTCGCTTTTTTGGATTTGTTGCGTCCCAACGATACACCGGTTATTTTTGTAACCAGCCACGAAGGATACGCGCTAAAAGCTTTTCGCTACGCAGCAGTGGACTACCTGCTCAAGCCTGTACAAGCCAACGAATTGAGCGAGGCCATCAACAAAATCAACCGCTCCAAAAAAGAAGACCTTTTTTCACAAATGGACGTGTTGCGCAGCGCCATGAAGGAAATTCAGTCCGAAAATTCACGTTTCAATCGCCTGGTTTTGAATACCCAAGACAAGGTAGTGGTATTGGACGTAGAAGAGATTGTCAACATCGAAGCTTCCGGGCCCTACTCGCAGTTTTATACCATCGATAAGAAGCAGTACATCACCAGTAAGCCGCTCGGCCACTATGAAGACTTGCTGCGCGCCAACAACTTTTTTCGCATACACCGCTCCCATTTGATCAACCTCCTGCACGTCAATTCGATCATGAAAGATGATGGCGTGGTGCTGATGCGCAATGGGACGCAGTTGCCGTTTACAAAGGACAATGTGTCGAAGTTGTTGGAGCAGTTGAAATAGGGGGTTACGCCCCTTGCGCATCCAACAGCACCAAATCGTACCCCTTCCCCTCCGGGCACTCCCGCAACTCCCCACCATAACCCTCCACAAAAGTGCGGATGAGTTGCATGTCCCAGTAGGGTTTATGGCTGGAAGCGTTAACCGGATGCGGGTATGGATCCGGCTGACGGTCTACTTCTTCCACATCGGCAATTCTAATGTTAACCGAGTCCCCTTCACGCCAAGCACTCAAGGTGACGGGGACTTCTTTTTTGCCGGGGCGTTGCGCCACGATCAGGAGCAGGTTCCGCAGGATCATTTTGAGCATCGTTGGATCGCTGTACAAATCCAGATTCGAGGGAACATGGTATAGGATCGGAACAAAGCTACCACTGCTCAACAAGCGAATGTTTTTGTGGACCTCCTCAATCAGGGATTTGAGTTGGAATTCCTGGCGCAAGGGCTGGTACTGCTGCATTTGCACCCGGGCGGTGAACAACAAATCCTCTAATAGTGTAATGGTACGTACTGTTTGTTGTTGCAATTGGCTCAAAAAATGCTCCTGGTATTGCTCCTGTGCATTTGCGCCCTGATCCAGATTAGCCAGTAGTCCTTGTATGGCTGCCAAGGGCGCTCGGAGTTCGGTAGCAAGGGCACTAAACAATTGATCTTTAACCTGATTCAGGCTATACAACTCTTTGCGTTGGGCTTCGATGGCGCTGCCCTTATCAGTCAGGATTTTATTCGCCCCCTGACGCTGCTGGTAGAGGGAATAAATACCCACCCCAATCAAGAATGCCAATCCAATCGCAATACCCGTCACCCAACGGATCGATTTAGCCTGACTGATGCGATCAGCATAAAAGCTATCCATGCTTTGTTGGGTCTCCAGGATTGAAAAAGCTTCCAGGCGCTTCGTAGATTGGATTTTAATGTCTTCTGAAAAAATGCTATCGCTGATCAACCGGGCCTGTTGCAGGGCTTGAAGGCTGGCATCGTATTGTTTGAGTCGTTTTAGCACTTTTGCGTAGGTGCGTAAGGCCGAGGGGCGTAGGGACTGGATTCCCTTGTAAATGGTAATGTTCAACGCATATTTTGCATAATAATCAGCTGAATCCAGTTGGTTGAGGCTCAAAAAGATTTGCGCGAGGTTGCGACTCGAAATGCATTGCACTTGAGCATCGCCATGCTCGATGCTGAGCTGGCGGGCGCGGCGGGCAAAGGGCAGGGCTTTTTTGGGTTCCTGTTCACTGAGGTAGAGTTCACTGAGATTGGCACAAATGCTAGAGGTGAAATAGTTCAAGCCAAAAGGGTCAGATTCTTGAATGGCTTGTTGCAGGTAATCAATAGCCAGAATGGGCTGCGCTTTTTTACGGTAAATGATGCCTAGGTTGTTCAGGGTCATTGCCTCGACCGTTGGAGAGGTAATCGAATGCAATTCCTGGAGGTTCAGCTTTAGTAAAAATTCGGCTTTTTCAAATTGCTGAAGATTGGTATAACTTTCTGCCAAGTTGGCTCGGGTATGGCACCTTAGGTTTAAACCATCGGGGCTTTTTTTGCATAAATCGATCGCTTTATAAGCGTACTCCATTGAGGTTGCATAGTCTCCTTTGAGGGCAAAAACATTGGCGATATTGGAATAATGCAGGGCGGTGAGGATGGGTTGTTTTTCGATACTGATTAGTGCACAGGCTTTGAGGTAATTTTTAAGCGCCTGGTTGAGGTTTCCAGCATCGAAACTTTGGTTGCCTTTGTTTCCGTATGCCCTGGACAAAAGCACATCATTGTGCAATGCCTTGGCCAGGCTAAAGGCTTCATCATTGTAGGTATATCCCTGAACGGGCTCGGAATACATCAGTTGGTCGTGTAAATCCAGTAATACAGTTGCCCTTTGTTGTTTGATCTCAACTTGAGACAATTGTTGCTCCAGTTCAGCGCGTTTTTGAGGATCAAACGGAGTCAGCTGAGCGTAACCTGCCCGTGTGCAAAGCACTATCAACCCGCACAACAGGGCAGGAAGATAAATACCAGGCAAAGACAAGTAGCTTAAAATTTTCACCAAGTAATTTGTTTATCGTTTTGGGTTAAAGTAGATTAATTATGCTCTTTGTGAGGGTAAAGTGATGGTAAATACACAACCTTGGTTCACACGAGCTTGCCCATTCAGTTTTCCCCCCTGATTTTCAATGAATTGCTTCACCAGAGACAAGCCCATTCCCGAGCCCACTTCTCCTTTGGTACCAAAACGAGAAAGTTGGCCATTTAAGGCTTTATGGAGTTGTTCTTCATTCATTCCAATGCCATAATCTTTGATTTGAATAGCCCAACCATTTTTTTCCTGTTGTGCGTGTACTTCAACGTCTTGCCCAGCGTGGGAAAATTTGACGGCATTGGCAAGAAGGTTGCGCAGGGCCATCCGAATCATCCCCGGGTCGCTATACAAGGTAAACCCGGGACTAATCTCGTTTTTAATCCGAACTTCCTTTTCTGCAAAAATGAATTGGATGGATTCACTCAGGTCTTCAACAATCGGCTGTAGTTTGAATTCCTCTTTGACCGGTTGATAACTGTTCATTTGAATCCTGGCCCAGTACAAGAGATTTTCCAGCATCACACTGGTTTTTGCGGTTTGCTGGTGGAGTAATTCCAACCAATGCTTCTGCTCAGCACTGGAGAGATCGGGTTCGTTCAGGGTATCCAGCACCGCTTGAATGGCCCAGAGTGGAGCGCGCAAATCGTGTGAAATCACGGCAAAAAGCTGGTCTTTTACCTGACTGAGTTGCTCCAATTGATTCTTTTGGGATTCAATTTGGGCGTTTTGTACTTTCAGATGAAGATTGGCTTTTTGGCGAATCCGCACCTTAAACAGGTAATATAGACTAATCAGTGCAGCCAAAAACAAAGCGGAAAACATGCCATACCGAATGTAGCACTCACGGAGGAATTGCGCTTCAAAATGTTGTTGTATCTGTTTCTCCGCCCGGCGAATGGTCATTTCCTGGCGGAGTCTTTCGGCTTTTAAACGTTGGGCATTGGAGGCAATATCGTCTTCGATGCGTTGTGCGTTTTCGAGGGCCATTATGGCTGGATATGACCGGTTTTGTTTGGCTAAAATTTCTCCTTGTTGTATCCAGATTTCGCGATCTAAGGTATCCTTGCCTCGGTTTTCAGCGCCATTTAAGGCTATGGTAT
This sequence comes from Haliscomenobacter sp., assembly GCF_041740695.1. Classification (GTDB taxonomy): domain Bacteria; phylum Bacteroidota; class Bacteroidia; order Chitinophagales; family Saprospiraceae; genus Haliscomenobacter. The sequence continues at coordinate 41,745 of NZ_JBGSLK010000017.1, forward strand.
TGTAACTGAGTGCAGAGTCGAGTAGGTTTTCAGTCAAATAGGCTTTGGCCAATAAATAGTTGCCGCTATTGATGTAATTGGTATCCTGTATCATCTCGGCTACTTCCCTGATTTTAAACGCAAAAGCTTTAGCCTGATGAAGATTGCCTAATGCTAGACTGACCCTGCTGAGTTCATTGAGAATAGAAATTTCCAGCACTTTGAGGCCTTGCTTGTTGGCAATAGTATAAGCTTGTTTGAGTAAGTGTTTGGCGGAGTAGTAATGGCGTTGTTCTACATAGTTTTGCCCAATTAGTTGCAAAATCTTGCACAAATCGGCCTGTGAATTGGTTTTTTCTGCAAGGACTTTTCCTTGTTGCAAATAACTTAAAGAGGGCTTAAAATTGTTCCATTCCAGGTTGCAGCGGCCTAGCCGTTCATACAATTGAATTTGGAGGGACAGGTTCTCCCCAGGGTATTTATGGAGGATGTTGAGCCCCACCAGGTAATAATCAATGGCTTTTTGGTGATTCCATTGTTGATGAAAAATATCACCCAAGGCTAAATAAATTTTACTCTGTGCCGGGTAATCGCGGCTTTTTTTAAATGCCTCAGCCGCATCAAAATAACTTCTGATGGCCTTTTCAGGGTCAGGGGTTAGAAAGGCAATTTTGCCCTTCAACTCATGGTATTTCCCCCAATACAAACCATAGTTCGTCTTTTGCAACAACGGAAGCACTGCTGCTAGTTCTGTATTCGCCTGAATGGGTGCAGTATCAATCTTCGTTTCAATGGAAATAAGCAGTGTTTTGATCAATATTCCCCTGGAAGAGATGGAAAACAATTTTTCACGTAGAGATTGGGCTTGTAGAGGCATGTTAAATGCTCCACAAGCAAGTACAATAAATCCCAAAACGATGAATTTGCTGGCATTACAAAGCCGCAACCTTTTCACATTAATCCTGTTTAATGGTTTCACATAAGTCCGGAGGGAAAATCTTGCAAAAAAGCTTGCAACAAGAAGCAGAAGGCCTTTAATAAAAAATAAGCCCTTTTGATAAAGGATTTTCCTGAGTTAAGTAAAACAGGCAGGCTTATATTCATTTCCGATGTACATTTACGTTACGAAAAAGAAAATCTTCTACTAATAAAGCAAACCTCAAAAGATATTGTGCGAAGCTAAAACTTTTGCACGGAAAATTCAAGTATTACAGTGTTCTATTGTTGGCGCCCTGCTTTCGGGGCGTTTTTTTTTACTTATAATATAACAATATAAATACTATTTTAACGCATTATCCTGCTGCCAGACTGCTTTACGTTGCTTTTGTTATCTTTGCGCCGCGAAAACCAACTCAATTATGGCGAACACCGTTTACGAAACCGTTATTGGTTTAGAAGTACACGTCCAATTGGCGACGAATAGCAAAGCATTTTGTGCAGATGATGCCAGCTTTGGTGGTGAGCCCAACAGCCAGGTGAGCCCTGTTTCATTGGGACATCCAGGCACTTTGCCTAAGGCCAATCGTCGACAGATCGAATTGGCCACCCGTCTTGGTTTGGCTTTAGGTTGCAGGATCAACCCGACCAATACCTTTGACCGTAAGAACTACTTCTATGCGGATTTGCCCAAAGGTTATCAGATTACCCAGGATAAACAGCCAATTTGTATCGGAGGCGCTTTGTCGATTAAATTGGGTAATACCTGGAAATCGATACGCATCCACCATATTCACATGGAAGAAGACGCTGGGAAATCGATCCATACCCTGGCCCCTCGGCATTCTTTCATCGATTTGAACCGAGCTGGTGTACCCTTGCTGGAAATTGTAACCGAGCCCGACCTGCGTTCCGGCGAGGAGGTAGACGCCTTTATAACGGCCATGCGCCAGTTGGTGCGTTACCTGGAAGTATCCGATGGCAACATGGAGCAGGGCTCTTTGCGTTGTGACGTGAACATCTCGATTCGTGAGCAGGGCAGCACGATTTTGAATGACCGTTGTGAAGTCAAAAACGTCAATTCGATGAAATTTGCGCGACAAGCCATTGACTATGAGGTGCGACGGCAAATTGGATTGACGGAAAGTGGGCAAAAAGTCAAACAACAAACCCTCAATTTTGACCCCAATACCGGGGTGACTTCTCCACTGCGTGAAAAAGAAGACGCGCACGATTATCGCTATTTTCCGGAGCCAGATTTGCCACCCATAGTGCTTTCGGAGGCTTACCTGAGCAAGGTTAAAAACGAATTACCCCAACTTCCGGCGGCCTTGTATGAGACTTTAACCACTCAGTATCAACTTTCAGATTACGATGCGAGCATCCTGGTGGAGGAAAAAGCTACTGGCTTGTTTTACCTCAATTTGGTACAACACAGTTCAAATTACAAAGCTGCCGCCAATTTGGTGATCAACCGCATTTTGCCCTGGTGTCAGGAGCAAAAAATGTCGATTGCCCAATTTCCAATTGCTGGACCACAACTCGCTGCATTAATTCAGTTGATTGAAGAGGGGAAAGTGAGCAATACTGCGGCGTATCAAAATCTTTTTCCGGCGATGCTTGCCAAACCAACGCAAGCACCCCTGGCACTAGCAGAATCGCTCAACTTGATCCAAACTTCCGATGGTGATTTTTTGCAAAAAATAGCTGTCGAAATCCTGACTCAGTTCCCGGACAAAGTGAAGGAATACCAAAAAGGCAAAAAAGGCTTGATTGGTTTCTTTATGGGGGAACTGATGAAACGTTCGAAGGGGAAAGCTGATCCGAAGGTGGCGACGGGGATTTTGGAAGCTTTGCTGAAAAACAATTAAGCAATATGAGTAGATTTCTGAGGTGATCCCTTAGGTGTCTTAGGTTTCTTAGGTGGTGAAAGAATACCCTGCTCCGCAGGTTTTTTTATTTTCACCACCTAAGAAACCTAAGACACCTAAGGGGTCACCTCAGAAATGATATACCAAGTTTATTTTTACTTTTTATAGTCCCGAATATCCACTTTGCCTTCACAAAATGCATAATCCGCCTCCACATTGGAGGCCACCACAATACTCCGCTCACCGCCAAACTGACTAATCAAATCAGCATACCAGGCCGTGCCTTGCGCATCCAAATTGGTGGTGGGCTCATCCAGGAGTAGGAGAGGAGCTTCTGAACAAATTGCCAGTACCAGCTTGAGCCTTTGTTTCATGCCCGAAGAAAAATTGCGCACTTCATTGGTACGCGAGCGCTCAAATCCCAGTAAGCTGATGATGTCTTTGGTGCTGAGTTGGTGCTGGAAGGGTTTGAATTTGCGGTGAAAATCAATGGCTTCCTGTAGATTGAATTCCTCAATCAATTCGATGTAAGGTGCAGCATACGCCAATTGGGTGTACACCTGATCGAGCGCTATTTTTTGCCCCGCTATACTAAAATCTACTTTACCTTTAGATGGCGTCAAGTGCCCACAAATCATCTTTAATAAAGTAGACTTGCCAGAACCATTCGGGCCTGTAATGGCCACACGGCTACCTGGCTCGATGAGCAGGTTCACGCCGCGTAGTACCCAGTCGCGGCGAAAACGTTTACCCACCTGATTGAGTTCAACCTTCATTGGTCAGGGCACTGCCGTTGATGTGGCGCAAACCTTTCATGATTTCGGGCCGGTTGCGCACAAAATCCAGGATATAGCTGCGCTCTACCGTAAGTTCGACTTGTTCTTCAATGATCTCGATAGCCCGGCTCAAACGTACACCCTTTACAAAAAGAATGCGGTAAATTTCGTGGATGTGATTGATTTGCTCTTGTGAAAAATTGCGGCGTTGCAAACCAATTACGTTGACTCCGGCATAGGAAAGTGGCTCGCGAGCAGCCTTCACAAAAGGAGGAACATGCTTGCGCACCAGGGAGCCCCCCGCAATGAAACTATGCGCGCCAATGCGGGTAAATTGCTGTACGGCAACCAAGCCCTCCAAAATCGCCCACTCGTCAATTTGGACATGACCAGCCAGGTTGACATTGTTGGCTAAAATGACGTGATCGCCCAAAATACAATCGTGTGCAATGTGAGCGTAAGCCATCACCAGGCAATGTTTGCCTACTTTGGTACTTCCCGCAGCAGCAGTACCCCGATTGATTGTAACGAATTCTCGAATCGTGGAGTTGTCGCCAATGGTAGCTGTCGTGACTTCACCCTGAAATTTCAGGTCCTGTGGAATCCCTGAAATAACGGCTCCCGGAAAAATGCGGACATTGCTGCCAATACGAGCCCCTTCAAAGATGGTTACGTTTGGCCCGATCCAGGTATTGTCACCAATGACGACGTCTTTGTCGATATAACAAAACGGGCTTATCGTCACATTGGACCCGATTTTGGCATCGGGGTGTACAGAAGAAAGGTGCAGCTGGTTCATCTTCAAGAGCGCTTGACGATTTGGGCGGTTAGACCCGCTTCCGAAACAATTTTGTTGCCTACATAGATCGTTCCTTGCATTTGGCAAATCCCGCGACGGATGGGCGCTAAAAGCTCCATTTTGATCAACAGGGTATCACCGGGTACCACTTTAGACTTGAACTTGGCTTCTTCAATTTTGAGGAAGTAGGTGTCCCAGTTGCCAGGGTCTGCTACAGTCGACAAGGCCAATATTCCGCCCGTTTGGGCCATTGCCTCAATTTGTAGTACACCAGGGAAAACGGGGTTGCCCGGAAAATGCCCTTGGAAAAATCCTTCGTTAAAAGTAACATTTTTTACACCAACAACGTGGCTTTCGGATAATTCAGTGATTTTGTCCACCAACAAGAAGGGATAGCGGTGTGGCAACCAGCTGGCTACTTTGACCGTATCAAACAAAGGTTCTTTATCTGGATCGTACTTGGGCTTTCCCTTGAGTTTACGGTCTTCGATGTATTGCTTTTTAAGCAATTTAGTGAATTCGTAATTGGCGGTATGCCCCGGTTTGGTAGCTACAATTTTGCCTTTGATGGGTTTGCCCAGTAGTGAAACATCCCCAATTACATCGAGTAATTTATGGCGGGCAGGTTCATTTTTGAACTGGAGCTGGACGGTATTGAGAATCCCTTCCTTGTCCACCTTGATGCTGGGTTTGCCCAGTTTGGTGGCCATATCGTCCAATTCTTCCTGGGTAACTGGGCGGTCGGCAATGACGATGGCATTGTCCAGATCGCCACCTTTGATTAGGTTTTGGCTAAACAAATTGTCCAGTTCGTGTAGGAAAACAAAGGTACGACAGGGCGCAATTTCCTTTTCATAATCCTCCAGGCTGTACAGTTGGGCGTATTGCTGGCCCAATACTTTGGAATTGAAATCGATCATGGTGATCACTTCAAATCCATCGTGGGGCAAGGCCATAAGTTCTGCTCCCGTGGCTTCGTCACGGTAAGTGATGGGCTCGGTGATTTCAAAATACTCCCGGTCGGCTTCCTGATCTTCGACGCCCGCTTCGCGGAGCGCTTTGACAAATTGAAAGGCACTGCCATCGAGGATGGGGACTTCTGGCCCATCTATACCCATTAAAACGTTGTCGATACCAAGACCCACCAATGCGGATAGTACGTGCTCAATGGTACTTACCTGGGCCTCATCAGACTTGATGGTCGTGCCTCGCGTAGTGGAAATAACCCGGCTCACGTCCGCATTGACAAGGGGCTGACCAACTAAGTCAACTCTTTGAAATTTGTGCCCGTGGTTCTCCGGAGCTGGGTTAAAGGTCAAAGTCACAACTTTACCCGTGTGCAAGCCTACTCCACTGAGGGAGACGGCTTTTTGAATGGTACGTTGTTTTTTCATAATAAGTGTCTGCTGAGACGATTATGCAAAAAAAATAATCGAATGATTTGCGATGATCTGCTGAACGGAAAACAAGTCCCTTCAGTTAATCCTCCTTTTGAGCCGAACGTTTTTCCAATTCATACAAACGTTTGGCCAAATCTGGGAGTTGCTTGAATATGGTATGTGCGCGAATGAACAGGTGATAGTCAATGGCTGGATACCCAAACAAGGCTTGATTGGGTTCTTTGACGTTGGACGCCACCCCACTGTTGCCCTGTACGCGGGTACCATCAGCTATTTTTAAATGCCCTGCGACCGCAACCTGGCCACCAATTTGGCAGTTTTTTCCAATTTTGGTACTTCCGGCTACCCCTGCCTGAGCGGCAATGACGGTGTTTTCACCAATCTCTACATTGTGGGCAATTTGGACCAGGTTATCCAATTTGACACCCTGATGGATGATCGTTGAACCTATCGAACCACGGTCAATGGTTGTATTTGACCCAATTTCTACCTCGTTTTTAATGACTACATTGCCTACATGGTGGATTTTTTTGTAAGAACCATCTTCCTGTGGGGCGTAACCAAAGCCGTCGGCACCAATGACCACTCCGGGGAAAAAAATACAGCGATCCCCAATAACCGAGCCATACAGGATTTTTACCCCAGAATGAAGTTGGCAATTGTCGCCAATTTTGGCACCTCGACCAATAAAGACGTGAGAATCAATCCGCACATTGTCGCCAATGATCACATCTTCTTCAATGACAACAAACGGGCCAATGGAAATATTTTGGCCAAAGTGGGTGTTCGTGCCAATTAAACTTTGTGGATGGATTCCATTTGATTTGGGTTGAGCCGAGCCAAATTTTTCCAGCAATAGTGCAATGCTGGCGTAGACGTCATCGACCCGAATCAAGGTAGCGTTGATGGGGGATTTAAGTTGAAAATCCCGACTGATCAGCACTGCACTGGCAGTGGTTGTGTATAAATAAGACTCGTATTTGGCATTACCTAAAAAAGTAATGGCCCCTTCACCTCCTTCTTCAATTTTACCAGGACGGTTTACCCTAACCTCAGGGTCTCCTTCGATCGTTCCGTTGAGTACGTGAGCTAAATCCTTTACTGTAATTTCCATGGCCGCAAAGATAGAAATTTATCGTTTATCCGTTCATCCCATAAACAATCATAACTTTGCTATCTTTGTTCGCAAAAAGTATCTTCCATTGGACCGTATCATACGTATAGGCACCCGCGGCAGCAAATTGGCGCTGTGGCAAGCCGAATTTACTCAAGAAAAACTGCGCAAAGCTGGTTATGACTCCGAACTGGTGATCATCAAAACCACTGGCGACAATACCCAAGCACTCAATTTGAGTTTCGACAAAATTGAAGGCAAGGGCTTTTTCACCAAAGAAATTGAAGAGGCACTCCTGCGGGGTGATGTGGACATGGCGGTGCATTCCATGAAGGACATGCCGACCAGTTCTCCCGAAGGATTGGTGCTCACTGCCGTTTCTTACCGCGAAGATCCTGCCGATTGGCTCTTGATTCGCAAAGAAAGCATCGAGGCAGGTCAATTGTTTCAGTTGAAACAAAACCCGGTGGTCGGTACCTCTTCAGCGCGCCGCAAGGCCCAGATTCTCGATTTGCGCCCCGATGCGCAGCTCAAAGACATTCGGGGCAACGTACCTACCCGCGTCGATAAGTTGATGCAAGGTGAATTTGATGCCATCATGCTGGCTGCCGCCGGATTGAGCCGCTTGGAACTGGATCTTTCGGGTGTAGTTGTGGTCAAATTTGATCCCCGCGAATTTATTCCAGCGCCAGCGCAGGGTGTTTTGGCTTATCAGACTTGTACCGAAGACAAAGCCATGCGTAAAATATTGCAACACTTGCACCACTCCGAAGTAAGCACCGTCACCAATATCGAGCGCCGCATCTTACAATTGATGGAAGGTGGCTGCCAAATGCCACTGGGCATCTATTGCGAACAGGACAAGGCGGGCAACTTCCATGTGTGGGGCGCTAAAGCCGATGCCTGGAACGGACCTGTAAAAAAAGTACGGATGTCGTCAAGTACGAGTTATTTGCTGGCTGAAAAGGTGGCGGAGGAATTGAACAAATAGGGTTCTAGGATACTCTAGAGGATATTTTGCTCGGAGGGCATGAATAGCCCCAGGCTTCAGCCTGGGGCTATTCATGCCCTCCGAGCAGAATGTCCAGTAGAATGGTACTAAATAGTGCCGCTGGTCGATTCAGCCTGAAATATTACCTAAGTACAACTTTTGTTTCTTCAAATTGAACAGACTTAGTGTCGATCGATATACCCTGGAACCCAGGAACCTTGTACCACCATGCTCATTTTCATCTCCCGCGAGTTAGCCGCAGACAGTCCCTTCTTCCATATTTTGCCTACGGATCAGGTCGAGATCATCGGGGAATCACTGGTGGCATTCGAGCGTGTAGCATTTGCAGCACTGCCGGATATAGACTGGTGTTTTTTTTCCAGCCGGAATGCCGTCAAATTTTTTTTTCAGGGACTAAAGGCTGCTGGATTACAGGTGCCCACCGGATTGAAATGGGGTGTACTGGGCGAAGGGACCGCCAAAAGTCTGAAAGAACAGGGCTATGTAGCCGATTTTGCAGGCAACGGCGAACCGCAAAGTGTGGGCGCTGCTTTTGGTATTGTAGCTGAAGGCCAACGCGTTTTGTTTCCCCGGGCGGCTCAATCGCGGGAGAGCATCCAAAAAATACTGGTTGGACTTGTAACCATTGTGGATTTGGTGGTTTATACTAATGCGCCACGTACCGATTTTGAATTGCCTCATGCAGATTTGTTGGTGTTCACCAGTCCGCTCAATGCGCAAGCCTATTTTGCCAAATATCCTTTGTCAAAGGGACAAAAGCTGGTGGCCATTGGGCAAAGCACCGAGCAGGCATTGAGAGACTTAGGCTGCATTGAAATAACAACCGCCCCAATCCCCTCAGAAGAAGTACTGGCCGAAATTTGTAAAACTCAATTGGCTTTATGAACAGCAAATTCAACCTGCTTTTTTGCACTGTAGCGATCCTGGTATTGGCAATGGGCTGCCGACCAAAGAAGGCCGACTACAGCGATTTCAACAAATTTTACGACCAATTTTTCCAGGACTCGCTTTTTCAGGTACAACACATTAACTTTCCCATTGAGGGATTGCCGGATAATGCCGTTGCTTATGGGGACACCTTGGGTGACTTTCGCTGGACGGCAGAAAACTGGCGCATGCACCACCCAATTGATTTTGAGCAAACAAAATTTGAACAAAATTTCCAAACTTTGGGCGATGAATTGATCATTGAAAACATCATTGACCCTACGGTCGGCTATGGCATGATGCGTCGCTGGGCGAAAATTGGTGGTGAATGGTCTTTGATTTATTATGTGGGCTTAAATCCTGTTCAAGAAAAACAGTAGAGACGTAGAACCCTACGTCTTTACCAAACATCAGACCCATGTACAAGCACAGCACCGAGGCTTTTGGGGCCTTTACCAAACACGTTTTGCGCAATGAATCAACGGGCCACCAACTGGCCATCTTGCCTGAATACGGCGCCATTGTCCTCGATTTACAATTGCATGGAATTTCGATCTTGGATACGTACCAAACCCCACCGGAGGTCATCAACAACAGTTGGGCCAAGAATACTGTTTTGTACCCTTTTCCCAATCGCTTGAAGGACGGGATCTATAAAAGTGGAGGGCAAACCTATCGTTTCTTCGCTAATGAATCCCATACCAATACAGCGATCCATGGCTTTGGACAAAACAAACCCATGAAGGTGACCTTTTTGGAGGTGGATGAAACAAGTGCTGCCATTACCTGCTTGTACACTGATTATGGCACCCACGAGGCCTATCCTTTTCGGTTTAGTGTAGAAATGGCCTTTACGCTTTCTGATGAAAAGGGGTTCGAGCTTCAACTCACGATGCGCAACCACGATGAGCAGGTCATTCCCGCGGGTTTGGGTTGGCATCCTTACTTTGCACTTGGACCTAAGGCAGATACCTATCGTTTACAAATGCCGGAATGCCGCCTGGTGGGAAACGATGAACGGATGTTGCCTACCGGGAAAACCTACGAATACGATGATTTTAGTACCCTGAAGCCAGTTGGCATCACGGTATTGGACAATTGTTTTGAACTACCTGTACAAGAGGGCCGTGCCGAGACATTGGTACAAGCTGAAGCGGGCACCTTGCATTATTGGCAAGAGACTGGAGCAGGTAAATACAATTTCCTGCAAGTATTTATTCCTCCGCTGCGCCATTGTATTGCCCTGGAACCGATGACCTGTGCCCCAGACGCCTTTAACAACGGGATGGGCCTGGCGCAACTGGAACCGGGGGAGAAACTAAGCGGGCGTTTTGGTGTTTGGTTAGAAAAACAAGTGTAAAACACAAGAAGCATATGCGACAAATCCGCGCCATTGAAGTATTGCTCATCGAGGTGATTTTTTACCTGGGGCTATGGTTGCTCAACGATTATGTGGCCATGTACCTCAGTATGATCTTTGGCAGTATTTGTTTTTTCATCTTGCTGTTTACGGGTATTGCTGAATTGCTGGAGCGCTCCAAAGTGTCGCGGAAGTATTTCTGGTTTATGGCGATGTCCGCATTGGCACCGGTTGTGGCTGCGGCGATTTTCTTTTTGTTGGGTGGGGAAATGACTTGGAACAAACTCTAAAGGGTTCCAGGGTTCCAAGTTCCATAGTTAGGGACCTCCTAGTCTTGGAGTTTGCCTCTAAGTATTTGAAATGACAAAAAGCTAACTGTAGGCTTGATTACTCAAATTTATCGACAATATTTCTTGATCAAGTCATAAGCCTCTACAACACCTAGTTCACCAGCTTTTCTCCAGTCTGTGCAAGCTGCTTCGAGGTTATTTGTATTCTTATAAAGGAAGCCACGATTCCAATAAGCGTCAAGGCTTTTAGGATTAATTTCAATAGCTTTGTTGTAGTCTTGCATTGCTCCTTCCTTATCACCCAAATATTGCTTTAATAAACCACGATTATTGTAAGCTTTAGCTATGTTAGAATCAAGTTCGATAGCTTTGTCGTAATCTTGTATTGCTCCTTGTTGATCACCTAGTTTTTCTTTTAGAGTGCCACGATTATAATAAGTATTCCCATCATTAGGGTTAATTTCTATAGCTTTATTGTAATCTTGCATTGCTCCTTGTTGATCACCTAAATTTTGCTTTAATAAACCACGATTATTATAGGCTGTATGATAATTAGGATCAAGTTCGATAGCTTTGTTGAAGTCTTGCATTGCGCCTTGTTTATCACCTAAAGCTTTCTTTAGACTAGCACGGTTGTTATAAGCTAAATCATAATTAGGATCAAGTTCGATAGCTTTATTATAGTCTTGCATTGCTCCTTGTTGATCACCTAGCTCTTCCTTTAGACCGCCACGGTTATAATAATTCTTTCCATGATTAGGGGCAAGTTCGATGGCTTTGTTATAGTCTTGCATGGCTCCCTGTTGGTCACCTAAATCTTCCTTTAATAAACCACGGTTATTATAAGCTACATCAATATTAGGATCAAGTTCGATAGCCTCGTTGTAATCCTGCATTGCCCCTTGCAGGTTGCCCTCTGCCGTTTTTTTACCTGCAGATTGAAATAATTTTTCTATTTTCTCTTCGGTATTTTGACAAGCAAAAATGAAAAAGAGGCCAAGAATAATGGCGAGGTTAAATTTCAGCAACATGGTCTTTAGTTTGTTCTAATTCGAAGGTACCAATTTGTATGATTTTTTGTTGCAGACATTGGTGAAAATTTAATACCAAGCAACAAATCCTCATATTGGGCAGGGCTGTTAACTTCTATTTCTGAGGGGTAAAAGCCCCGCTAGGGGCGTGATGTGGGTAGAAAACAATTGCAGCAGGCCTTCTCAAAGTCCCGTAGGGACGTGATATGGGTATCCTTCGAGACAAAATACCCACATTTCGTCCCTACGGGACTCGGAAAATCATGGATATCGCAATAAACTACCCATATTTCGCCCCTAGCGGGGCTTATCGCCATGTTCCAGAACTTAACAGCCCTGTCTATATTGGGGTTTCCATAACCCTGGAACTATGGAACGTGGAACCCTGGAACTTACGATTACACCCCCACCGGCGCACTTAAAGGCGCCACATAGCGCCCTACATCCTCGGCACTGATCTCCTGCCCACCCAGAATCACCAGCCGCTCCACCACATTCCTCAATTCCCGGATATTTCCAGTCCAGTTCAGGGATTGTAATTGGGTGATCGCTTCTTCGCTGATGCCTTTGATGGGTGTACCATATTCGGTGCAAACGAGGTGGAGAAAATGTTCGACCAGGAGTGGAATGTCTTCGCGGCGGTCATTCAGCGCGGGTACATCGATGACGATTACGGCCAGGCGGTGGTAAAGGTCTTCACGGAAATTGCCCTGGGCGATTTCCCGGCGCAAGTCCTTATTGGTAGCGGCTACCACCCGGACATTGACCGAAATTTCTTTTTCCCCACCTACACGGGTGACGCGGTTTTCTTGCAAGGCGCGCAGCACTTTGGCTTGGGCGGACAGACTCATGTCGCCAATTTCATCCAAAAACAGGGTGCCATTGTTGGCTTGTTCAAACTTGCCCAACTTTTGTTTGTGCGCCGAGGTGAAAGAGCCTTTTTCATGGCCGAATAGCTCACTTTCGATGAGTTCAGAAGGGATGGCGGCGCAGTTGACCTCCACGATGGGGCCACTGGCGCGTTGGCTCAGTTCGTGCATCCAGCGGGCTACCAGTTCCTTGCCTGTGCCATTGGGTCCGGTGACCAATACGCGGGCTTCGGTAGGTGCTACTCTTTGGATGGTATCTTTGATGAATTGAATGCGTTCAGAACCGCCAATGATGTCCTGGACCTGGCGGCCCGCTACTTTGCGGCGCAAGGTTTTGGTTTCGGTGACCAAATTGGACTTATCGAGGGCATTGCGGAGAGTGATGAGCAAGCGATTGAGATCGGGTGGCTTGCTGATGAAGTCGAAAGCGCCCCGTTTGACGGCCTCTACTGCGGTGTCGATGGTGGCGTGACCGGAGATCATGATCACTGGTGTATCAGGCACCAGCTCCTGCACCCGTTCGAGTGTTTCCATGCCATCCAGGTTGGGCATTTTGATGTCCATCAGGATGGCGTCGTAGGTTTGCTCTTTGAGCTTGGCCAGGCAGTCTAGCCCATCGACAGCTTCGCTAACCTTGAATTTTTCAAATTCAAGAATCTCGCGTAAAGCCCGGCGGATGCTGGCTTCGTCGTCTACAATCAGTATTTGGGTCATTAGTGAGCTACTGGTTTTTGATCAAAAACGTTTTCAGTAGCTCTATACGGATTGTAGCGAAAAAGGTTACGCGGAGAGGGAAAAAAGTTGAGAAGGTTGAGGGATGTTGAGAAGGTTTAGGCTGCCGCAGCAACTTTGACAAGGGCTCTGTCCAAGTCGCTCGCGGTAGCCTAAACCTTCTCAACCTCCTCAACCTCCTCAACTTTTTAAGCTACTTTATCTGCGCAACTCGAACTTGCGAAAGCGTCCGGCTTGGCTTTGAACACAAAGCCCATCGAGAGAATGTAGCCCATGGCTTCTTTTAAAGCCATATTGGATTCGAAGTGCGGATCGGTATTGATGTCCGCGTGTACTTCCAGCTCTACGTCGTACTTGTCCAGCAAGTCGCAGAGGGCGTAAGCCACTTCAATCGATTTGGAAACTTCAAAAATCATCCGCTCGCGTAAGCTCATTTTGCGGTTTTCGCGGCTGTTTTGGATGAACATGAAACCGCCTTTTTTTTCCCGCAGGAAAACGATGACCGTTGCATATTCCACATTACCACCGCGTACTTGCGAATCGGAACCGATGCACACTTTAAGTTTATGACCCAGTTCTTTTTCCCGGATGATCGTCTTTTCAACGGCATCCTTAATCGGAAGTTCGATTCGTTGACCATCTAATCTACGCCAACTCATGGTTTGTTGTATTTATTGGGTAATTTAGTAAATCATTGTTGTACAAAAGGATTCGTGCCAAAATTTAATCCTTTCTTCACGCAGAATTAACAAATCTTTGCTCCGAAAGGTTACCTCTAAAGCAGGATTTTAGAGCAATTGGTTCCCGTCTTTTGATCTTTTTTATTTATTTTGCTTTTTCTAATGAAAAAATCAATGGAAGCGCAGCTTTTTGTCTACGGAACCCTGATGATTGGGGTGGAGTCCAGAATGGCTGGTTTGTTGCAGCGCAACAGCAAGTGGTTGGGATCAGCGTACATCTCCGGTGAGTTGTTCGACCTGGGCCGTTACCCTGGTGCGCAATGGATTCCCGAGCACCCTGCCAAGGTTTATGGACAAGTTTTTACGCTGGAAGACCCTGGGTTTTTAATGCCGTATCTGGACGAATACGAAGGAATTGATCCCCTGTTTCCCGAGGCTGGAGAATATGTGCGAAAGTTGGTTCCCACCTTTTTGGAAGACACAGGACAAACCATTGATACCTGGCTGTACCACTACAATTTCCCCACCGACCAACTGGTTCGCATCGAATCGGGTCGCTATCTGGATTATTATCGGCAGCAGCCAGCGCATTTGGAGTTTATCCGGACGGGGTAAACAAAAAAAACGCCGCAGGCAAAAGGCCCACGGCGTTGTTATATTCAATGGTATGATAAGGTTTTAGGGGTTTTTTATAGGCTTATTGGATGATCCACATTTTGCCGAAGAGGTCGTCATTGGTAAAGCTTTGACGAGTAACGGCTGCTTCTACGTTGGCTTTGTTGGTGTTGTATTCTGCGTTGGGGTACTTAAAGCGGAGTGGAATTTTGCCTTGGTTGCCAATCCCTACACCAGTCAAGAACGCAGGAATACCCGTGCGGCGCCAGTTGTAATAAGCTTGCAAACCAGAGCTTTGAGCCATGGCGAGGTAGTTCTGCTTCAGGATTTGAGCCAGACCATCGGCATTGTTACCCGCATACTTTACCTTTGGCTGAGCCAGATAAGCTGTGAAATCAACGTTTACAGGGTAAGAGTTGAATTCGCCCAATTTTCCGCCCAATTTCAAGAAATCTACGTTGTTGACACCATCCTTCAATCCGTAAAAACTCATTGAAGCCAGGATACCTTTGTTGTACCAGTCTTCAGCACTGCCAGTTGTGGCCCAACCACGGTTCAAACCTTCCGCGATGTTGAAACACATTTCCTGATACCCTACTTGAGTTACAGGCTCACCAGCATAAGTAGCATAGAAACGTTTGCGACTGATCAGCGAATATTCACCTTTTTGAGCATTAAAAGCCATGTCATCGAGGCCTTCACCAGTACTGGCACCTGCAAATGCATCGAAAGAAGTTGGATTAACGCCTGCCTTTACTTTCGCTTCAGCTGGTTCAGCAACGATGAATAGACGTGGGTCCTGGAATTCCTTCAGCAAGTCGATGTACAATTTGGAAGTATTTTCGCGCAAGGCGTCAAAACCGTAGTTGTTTGGGTTCTTGCGGTAGTAGAAACTAGGAATAGAACTACTTGGAATAAATACCAGGTTGTCGGCCATTCCGGTGAAAATTGGAAACTTGCTTGGGTTGCCTAGAATTTCAGCGAAACGTGCTTTGACTTTTAAATCAGCATCCGCTTCTTTTTTACTCAAGCTAAGCAGTACACGCAACTTGTAGCTGTTCACCAGTTTTTGCCATTTGGCCAAGTCTCCAGAATAGAACCAGTCTCCATCGGCTTTTTGACCACCTTTGGCAATCAATGAGGCCAAATCAGTGTTTGCTTCATCCAACCAATTCAATACTTGTACATAGATTTCCTTTTGAGTATTGTACACAGGAGCTTGGATGTCCAAACCTTGTAGTGCTTCGCTCAAAGGCAAGTCACCAAATTTTTGGGTCATGTTTACAAAATGGTACGCACGGAAAAACTTTCCAAGTGCAGAATAAGGGTTGACCGCAGCACCACCTGCTCTGGTTGCCTCTTCTTCCATTTTGATCACGTTCTTCAAACGCGTGTAATCGGTAGAGGCTGCACCAGACCAATATTCGTTGGTTCCGTAATAGTTGTAGTTGATGCACCAGTACTGGTTGTAGCGTTGTTCTTGCGTCCAGGCATTTTCCCACATGTTGTTCAGAACACCGTTCAGAATCAGGTTGGCAGGAGAGCCGGTAGCGCGGTTTGGATCGATGTCCAGCTCGTCGAAATTACAGCTGCTGAAAACGGCTGTAAAGGCTAGCGCTGCAATAGCGAAAAATTTATTGAATTTCATTGCTTTTATTTTTTGATGGCATGTAGAGACGCACGGCCGTGCGTCTCTACCAAACCAGAAATATTAGAACGTAAAGTTGAGGTTTACTCCGTAACGTTTGGTCGTAGGCGTATCGAAGTCAGAAGAACCTTGACGAGAGATGTAGCGGTTCAAGTCGACGTCTTTTTTCTCAGCGAAGTACAGTAAGTTACGCGCAACTAGAGACACGGTCATCTGGTTGAAGAAACTCTTGGATTTCAACGGAACGTTGTACGTTAGGGTCACTTCACGCAGGTTGGCGAAAGAACGGCTCATCAGGTTGAGCTCGTTTTCCTGGTAGTAGCGGCTAATGTAATCTTGCAAGAAAGTTTTGGTATCGTTTGGCTTGAAAGTCAACTCATTATAGTTCGTAATGTTGCCTTCGATGTCTGTTTGGATGGTGCCGCTGGCAACCTGAACACCTGAACCCACCCAAGTCCTGTTGCCTTTGGTATCTTCCAAACGAGCTACACCCATGGCTCCTTGAGTGGTTTCGATGTGACGACCACCGCGGAACAACTGGCGCTGCAAGTAGTTGGCAATTACACCACCCTGACGACCGTCAAACTGGAACTGCAATGTCCATTTCTTGTAAGAGAAACGGTTGATGAAACTCCAAACGAAGTTTGGATCAACGTAGCCCAAGAATTTAGCAGCGCTGGAGTTCACCGTACTCAAACGGATTGGGCGACCACCTGCATCGTTGATGATTTGACCATCCTGGGTAAAGAGGTAACCATTGGACCAGAATTCATCTACACGACGACCCACTTGTTGAGAGAATTGATCCAACGCCGTAACATTTTGGCCGTTTTCGGTATAAAACTCTTCGTAACGCTCACGCAAAGTTGAGAAGTTGATCATCGGCATCCACTTCAAACCATTGCTGTTTTTGAATGGATCAGCACTAATCATGATTTCCACCCCTTTGCGGCGGGTAACGATCCCGTTAACCAACTGAGCGGTGTAACCAGTAGCTTCAGAGATTGGACGAGCAAAAGTACGTGGGCCTTCCTTGATGTCAAAGTAAGTTGCTTCCACGTTGATCTTGTTTCTGAACAGTGCGAAGTCGATACCCAATTCCAACTCAGTGCGGGAGTTGCGCTTCAGGTTTTTATTGCCCAATTGGTTGGTGTAATAAGCAGCTGGAACGTTGTTGTACGACAAGCTGGTAGAATATACTTCCGCGTTGGCGTAGCTAGGCCCGTTGTACACTGAAGAGTAGTTGTCACCATACCCCAGGATAGAAGCACCGGCAGCACCAATGGTACCTTGAGTCAAACCATCCTTAACGTTGGCATAAGCGCCACGTAATTTCAACATCGACACAGGGCCGAGGTTAACGTACTCTGTAACGATAGAGTTCAGACCTACTGATGGGTAGTAGAACGCCTGGTTTCCAACCGGTAGTGTAGAAATGCGGTCTACACGGCCAGTGTGGCTAAGCGTCAGGTACTTGTTCAAGGTAACGTCAGCAGAGTAGAACCCAGACATCACCAACATGTTGGAATTGAAGCTGAATGCACGCACAGGGTTAGCCGAGTTAGCGAAGTTGTATACCCCTGGAGTAATCAGGTAATCGGTAGATGCATAGTTGGTATTGTATCCAAAAGTACGGATGGTACCACCGGCCAATGCGTTTACACGGATTTTGCTGATTGTTTTGCTGAAATCCAACAATACATCGGTGTTGTTTTCAAACAAAGAGCGACGATCTTCACGGTAATCACCTCTACGTTCATCCCGACCGTAAGAACCAGCAGAGTAAGGCATCTTTTCAGTGCGGAGGATGTCGTAGCTGTTGATGCCGTTACGTGCAATCAATTTCAGGTCTGGTGTGATTTTGTAAGACAAAGACACATAACCGTAGGCATTGTTGTTTCTGTGGCCACGCAGCCAGTAGTTCGACATCAACCAGGGGTTGTTGTAACGCTGGTATTCGGCGTAAATCTGCTGAATGCCTTCTTTACCTTCCTGCCATACCTGCTTCATGTCATCAATGTCCCAGTCGGCACCCGCCCAGGAAGAGATGTTGTAGATGATGGAGTTAGGCCCGTAGTTGGTATCGTTGATGTTGTCGGTGTATTGACGGTTGAAGTTGATGTTCGCTTCAAAACGCAGGCGGCTATTAAAGTTGTAACCAATGTTGGCGTTGAAGTTGGTGATGTTGATGTTGGTATTTGGAACGATACCGGTTTGGTTGGTATGGCCCAAAGAGAAACGCAAATCCGAACGATCAGTTGAGCTAGAGATAGCTACACTGTTGTTGAACAGTAAACCAGGGCGCAGGAAGCGAGACAAGTTGTCCTTTCCGCGAGCAGTCCAAGGTGTAGGAATACGTCTGCCGGTGACAGGGTCAATTGGGCTATCGTACTGAGGCAACAAACGGCCATCGAGCGGAGGTCCCCATACGTCGTAGTCGTTGTCGTTTTTACCACCCCCTCTGCCATCTACAAACTCGTAGATACCGTGGTCACCAGGGCCATACAGGTCTTGAGTTTTTGGCAAAGAGTTGAAACCGTTCTCCAGCTGGGTAGTAGAGTTGAATTCTACTGCGAAGCCACGAGGGTTTTTAGACCCACGTTTGGTCGTGATCAGGATCGCACCGTTGCGACCACGGAAACCGTAGATGGCAGAAGCGGTTGCTCCTTTCAGAACTGTAAAGTTTTCTACGTCATCGGTATTGATGTTCCAGGTATCAGAGTTGATCGGAACCCCATCCACTACGTACAAAATGTCACTACTACCGCGCAACAAAACGTTGGGACGGCGCAACATCTCACTGTTCAAACCTACAGTCAAACCTGCAACTTTACCAACCAAACCCGCCACGTTGTTGGGTTCACGGGCTTTGATCAGTTCAGAAGCTTTCACAGATTGCTGAGAGGAAGTCAAAAAACGACGCTCCTTGGTTTGACCCAAACCAGTTACCGTAATTTCAGACAAACCAATCACATCGGCTTCCAGGGCGAGTTCCAAATTGCTGATTGAGCTAACGTCTACATCTTTGGTTGCATAACCAGTGTAGGAAATCACCAGCGTTTTTTCGTCATCAGCCAGTACCAGGCTGAATTTTCCATCAATGTCGGTTACGGTTCCTTTAACGGTGTTTTTTACGGATACGGAAGCACCGATTAGGGCTTCACCTGATTTTTGGTCGGTCAGGGTTCCGGTGAGTGTGCGCTGGGCATTGGCTTGTAGCGTGAGCAGGAAGCCAAATAGCAGACAAAAGCTGCGCAAAGCCATGAGCAAGCCTTGCTTTGGTAAATTTAATTTCATAGGTTTAACTGATTAGATTAATCAATCTAGAATGTTTGGGCTATGTTGGTTGCCGCCAGCATAGCCTTTTTAGTCGGTGAACTGAATGCACAAAAGTCCAGATTGTGAATGACTTAGAAGAGAAATGGAAATTAAGTTTAGTTGAAGCTTTTGTAAAGTAGGCGACAAAGGGTTCTGAGGCTGATGAGCTATGAAAATCAAGGGTTTTTTACTAATATTCAATATTTTCACCTTAACTCAAATCGTCGAGATTTAACAGTTAATTTTTATTGCGGATACTTTTTAATAACAATTTTTTCAGTGGATACAACATGGCTGTGCGGCTCCTCTCTTGGGCAGAGCCGCACAGTCGTGCGTCTCTACGGTAAAACCCTCAAGATTCCCTGCATCACCAAATAATGCCCAGGGTAGGTACATACAAACTGGTAATCCCCCGGTTTGCTCGGTGCCACAAAATAGATCGTCTCGGTAGTACCCGGCTCCAAAATTTTGGTATTGGCAAGTACCTCCGCCAGGTTGGGCACATAATGCAATTCAGGCCCCTTGAGGCCCAAGCCCATGCCTTTTTCGCCTACTTTATTGGCCATGCCTGGGACAGTGACAACGAGGTTGTGTTGCATATCATCGTTGTTGTTGAACACCAGTTTGACTTTGCTGCCTGCCTTCACGGTCAACAAATCCAGGTCGAATTTCAGGCCCGGTTTGGTGCCCAGTGAAAGCACCTGATCAGGCTGCCCCCAACTCGCGGGTTGTTCATTCAGGTTTTTGCTTAGGGCCGCAGCGGTACTAGTCGCTTTGGGTACTTTTTTTCCCTTTTTCCCTTTGGCAGCGGGCACCACAGGAGTCTTCATGTCCATGTGGTCGTGCTGCATGGGCGCGGGCGCTGTAACAGCCACGATTTTTTGGTCGGCACTGAGGCTCGCTTTTTCCCCAACCGGAATGTTGTTCATGGTGTAATACGCAAAATCGTGGAGTAGGGGAGTGCCATCCGCCGCTTTGAAGTTTTTCAACTTTACTTCGTGGATGTAGCCCTCGCGGATGCTGTCCAATACCACCCGTACTTTCAACCCATCTTCTGAAACGATCAGGCCGCGCAGCGGGCAATTGCCCTGGTTGATGATGGGGCTGCCGTATTGGTGGTGGTACTCGTAATTAAAGGAGGTGAAACCATAATTGGCGGCGCTTTTAGCCAGGCTTTTATCTACGGGAAGGGTGAATTCAATTTCAAAACCATCGGGCCGAGCGCTGATGTTTTTCATCTCAAAGGGCATTTTACCCGACCACACCAGGCGTTGCAATGCGTATTCGGCTTTGCCCGTACTGGCCCAACCTCGGCTGGTCATGCCGCCCCACATGGAGGCGTCCGTACCCCAGCGCAGGCGCAGAAGCCCCGAAGCCCAACCTTCGCGGAAGGGGTAACAAGCACCCTGGTATTTGCCATTGACCCGTTCGAGGGTCATGCGCATGACTTTGGAATGCCCCTGGTCGGCTACAAAATATTGGCCGCTGAAAGGGCCAAAAGCCCCGCCGGTATTGTCTTCAATAATGTCTGATGTCGAAATGCCCATGAGGGTATGGGGAAACCATACGCAGGGCAATTTCATTTCTTTGATGCTTTTGGCCGCTTCGTACATGGTGCGGCCATCGTCGACTTTGGCCAAATCCGCTTTGGTGAGGCGGAGAGGAGATTCGGGTTCCTTGGTCCAGTTCAAACCTCCGGCATTGCCCGCAAAATCGCCTTTTTCCAGATGGGTCACCCGGCCAGAGCCTACCCAGTCACCTTGATTTTCGGCATAAAAAACTTCGTCTTTGCCATTGACCCAAAAACCGGCGGGTGAACGCAAACCCGTAGCGATGGGTTCCATTTGCCCATCGGGTTTGATTTTGAGCAACCAGCCGTGCCATTTGCCCAAACCATCGCCATAACCTACCCAGGCTACATTGAGGGTGACGTACATGTCGCCATTGCTGTCGAATACTGGCCCATAAGCGTACTCATGGTAGTTGCCACTGATGTTGAAGCGGTAGATGGGTTCAAACACATCGGCGCGACCGTCGCCATCGGTGTCGGTCATTTTGGTCAACTCGCCGCGTTGGGTACAGTACAAGGAGCCGTCTTTGTAGGCTAGGCCCAGCACTTCGTGCAAACCTTCGGCGTACAACTGATAATGGGGCTGGGTACCGTTGATCATGTAAGGGTTTTCAATCACCCAGATCTGTCCCCGGCGGGTCGAAACTGCCAGTCGCCCGTCGGCCATAGGTGCCAAACCGCCTACTTCCAGCTTGATGTCTTCGGGAATGGCTACGGTTTTGAGGAAGTAATAATCTTTCTCGGTGAGTGGTTTGCCAGTTTGGGCAAAAACGCTCAATCCACTGAGGAGGCAAAGGGTGGATAAAAATATTTTGATGGATTGCATTGGTTTAACTTTTAGCTTGTTTAAGTAGTGGGGCAAAAATAAGTGTTCATTTTTTTTGAGCCAAAGGATTAGATAAGACACTTGAAATGAACCGTTTACTTGTCTAATCCTTTGGCAAAATGAAGCACTTATTTTTTATCGCCCCTAAGCTTTTAAAAAATCAAGGTAGAAGCCACTTTAAGCTCCGTTTGACTGGACTCAAAAATCAATTCTTGCAGGCCCTGGTTGCTGACGATCTTGTAGTTGATCGGATCAGTGACGCGCAGGTAGTAGCGTTGTCCATCGATGGCGTACAAGCCGTTGCCGACGCTGCTGATGCTGTTGCCCTGGGCCAGGCGGTAACTGAATTTTTTTCCCGCTGGATTTTTGATCAAAGTCACTCTTTCCAGTCCAGGGGTACTTCCAGCTTTAAAACTTTCGCTGAAGGTAATGCCCTTGTACTGATAGCTAAAAGTGGGATGACGCTCTACGGACAATTGATAGCCCTTGTATTTTAAATCTTTTTGGTCTAAAGTATCCGTTAAGCCATCCAAGGCCAAGGGGCAGCGCCCGGGCAATCGTTGCCCTACGCCCATTGCCACCGCAGTTTGAGGCTCACCTCGCTCGTGCCACATGTCGGTGGCATTGGCAAAATCGCCCCGCCAAACTTGCAATAAAGCGGCCTGGTCAAGGTCGTAAGCGTAGTGGGTTCCTTTGGGGTCGCCCACCAGAATGACCTGGGTTTTTTTCTTGTTGAAATGTTGAAAAAAACAACGCAGCAAACTAGGCTCTTGTTTGGGTTCCACTTCAATGAGGGGTGAGGGCCGTGGATCGGGCAAGGAGGCGAGCGTATGTAGGGCGATGGGTTTGCCATTGGTTTTTTGCAAACTCAATCCGGCGGCGGTTGGCCACCAACTGAAATTTTTCAAATAACTGACCTGAAAACTGTGCTCTCCGGCGCTCAAATTGGTAGTCGCGATGGAGGGATCACCGACCGACTTCCAATCACTGGGTAAAACCTCTTTGCCATCTACACTCAATTTTCCGGAACCGTAACGCTGCAAAATCCATTGATAACTACCTGCTTCTTTGATGTCAATTTTGCCATTAAAAACCAGCGCCATTTTGTTGACGTTGTCAGCCAGAGTGTAATCGATGGCGGCAGCTTTGCCCTCGCGGGTCACTTTGGCGTTGGCCAGGGCTTCAAAGTTTTCAAATTGCCCTTCGTAGTATCGGTAAGTCAGCTCCTTGATGGGCGCTTCAAACTCGTTCAACAAGGCGTATTTGATGTTGCGGAAAGCGATAGGGCCGTGGTCGCCTTGAATGCGGAAAGGCGCTTTGGCTACTTCTTCAGTCGAAGTAGCACCTCTGGTTACACCCAGCAGGATCACGTTTTCGTGGATGGTGATGCCATTGAGGATAATTTTGCTGAATACAGCTGGTTTTGTTTTGTGCCCCTGGGCATCAAACTGTGGCGCTTGAAAATGGACTTGTAATTTTTGCCAAAGCCCTGGTGCCAGTGCAGCGTTGACACGGGGTGCATGCCCCTCGTAATTGGTTTTGGTCGCTTCAATCCAGCGGGGATAAATGGCACCCGCATCCTGGTACTTAGGACGGGTTACACCCCAGGAATCGTAAAGCTGGATTTCGTAGCGGCTTTGCAGGTAAATACCGGAATTGGAGCCTTGGGGTAACATGAACTCAAGCTCGAGGTACATGTCACCGTGCTCCAATTGGCTGTAAATGTCTGCTTCGCGTTTGTAGAGAAACTTTTCGCTGAAGTTGTCGAAGAGCACTCCCGTACCTGGCTTTGAACTCAGCAACTTATTCTCGGGACTTCCACTGGTTTCGCCCACGATTTGCCAACAGGCGGCGGGAGAACGAAAACCAGAGAGGTCGTTGAGTGGAAGATTGCTCAGTTCGTAAAAGGTATTCTGAGCCTGAACATTCAGTCCCACGAGTAAAAGGAGAAATTGCAGGGCAATTCCGTAATGTTTTGGTTTGTAAATAGTCATTGATCTAATGTTTATTGTACCGCAAACATGAATTATCCCGAATTTTTCAACACAAAACAATGAAAATTAGCACAAAGGAAAAAAAAGAGGACACAAAGAACACAGAGTTAGATGTTGACTATGTTTCGCTTTGTGTCCTTGGTGTCCTCTTTTTTTCCTTTGTGCTTAAAAAAGTGTCGCTTTGGTAATATTTAAAAAATTCGAGATAACTCATGTTTATCGCAAAAGAATTTTCTACACTTAAAACAACAAGCCAGCAATGGTTGCCGACATGTAACTCGCCAGCGTACCACAAATGAGCGCTTTAAAGCCCAACCGAGCCAAATCAGCCCTTCGTTCGGGCGCCAACTGACCGATTCCCCCTACCTGAATGGCGATGGAACTAAAATTAGCAAAACCACACAAGGCAAAACTGGTGATGGCAATGGTTTTTGGTTCCAGGTAATGTTTCATTTGAACCAAATCGAGGTAGGCTACAAATTCGTTGACCACCAATTTGGTGCCCATCAAGGAGCCCGCGGCTGTCAAGTCTTTGACGGGAACCCCCATTGCCCAGGCAAACACGAAAAAGATCTTACCCATGACAAATTTAAAGCTCAACTCGGGCAGGCCAACCATCATGCCAAATTTTCCCAAAAACAAATCGAGCAAGGCAATCAAGGCGATGAAACCAATCAACATGGCGATTACATTCAAGCCCACCCGTAGGCCATCTCCGGCACCACCAGCGATGGCGTCGACCAAGTTGACATAGGCTTTTTCAACTTTCAACTTAACGGTACCCTGGGTTTCGGGTTCTTCGGTTTCGGGGTACACGATTTTTGAAATCACCAGAGCTCCCGGTGCAGCCATGATGCTGGCCGCCAGGAGGTACTCAGGCGGTACTCCCAAAGCAATGTAAGTGGCCATAACCCCCCCGGCAATACAAGCAAAGCTACCCGTCATGGAAGACATGAGCTCGGAGTTGGTCATGGTTTTTAGATAAGGTTTGATCATGATTTGGGCCTCCACCTGGCCTACAAAAGTACTGGCTACATTCGAGATGGCTTCGGCACCACTCACGCCCAGCAGCCATTTCATGCCCACGGCCATGACCGATACCACCCGCTGCATGACCCCGATGTGGTACATGATGTTCACCAGAACGGCAACAAAAATGATAGTGGGAATTACTTTGAAGAAAAAGATGAAACTGTTTTCAGGGCCTAAAACCTTGTCCAATAAGCCCTTGTTGACCAGTGGACCAAATACAAACAATGCACCTTGGTCCGCCATTTCCAACAAGCGCTGAATTTTGGCACCCAACCAGGCAAAAGTATTTTTGCCTACGGTGGTTTTTAAAATAAACACTGCCAATCCAAGTTGTAGCAAAAGTCCTACCCCAACTGTACGATAATTGATTGCCCTCCGATTGTTGGATAGCAAAAAGGCAATTCCCAAAATCAGAACCATTCCAATCAGTCCGATAAACCGCTCCATAAATAGCTTTTAGTTAGAGCAGAAAGGTAATAGATTGTTCTGGTAATTTGGATACTACCTTGGTTTTTTTGGTTTTTGACGATCAAATTCATGTTTACACCGGCTTCGCCCTGATGAGTGCTTTTAAAATATGAATCGTTAAATCAGCGTTAAATGAACGAATGAAAGCCAAGGGAGAAAAAAAACTACTGGAAAGAGTTTATATGTAGCTTTCAAATGTACACTCATGCGATCACGACTGTTACTGTTCTTGTTACTTCTGGGCATTTACACCTCAGTTTCGGCTCAATTGATGCCCAAATCTCCGGTTCCAGCTCCGGCTGCTCCGGCTCCCGCTCCTAAAACCACCACACAAGTTCAATTCATGCAAATGGAAATGGGCGACACCATTTACCTGCTGAAGAAATATTTCCTCTGCTTGTTGCGGCGAGGGCCAGTACGCAATTTGAGCCAAAAGGAAATAGAAACCCTGAGTAGGTATCATCAAGATCACCTCAAATGGTTGGGGGATACCAAAAAACTATGCATGGCTGGCCTGATGGAAGGGGAGGGCGATATGCGCGAAATGCTCATTTTGTCGGCGCTCTCGCAGGAAGAGGCGGAGCACCTGATCTGGCAGGATCCGGCGGTGCGGGCTGGAAGGTTTACGGTGGAGGTGATGCCTTGGTGGGGGCCGGTGGGGAGTAAGCTTTACTAGAGGTTCCAGGGTTCCAAAGTTCCAGGGTTCAACCCCGAACCCTGGAACTTTGGAACATTTACTTCCTCACCACCGGATACTTAATCCCCAACTGCTCCAGATAACTCCCGTACTTCTTCTCATCGTAATAGAATTTCTCCAACTTCGGGCGGAACTCCTCCATGATATCCGTATTCAGGTGCACCGCTGGTTTGTCCGTGGGGTTCACCATAGGGATGTACTGCTGCTTCATGCCTTGTTCGGTGCGGAAATACTCCCAGGCTTTGGTAATCAATTCGGGTTTAAGCAACAAATCCAGCAGGGTCATCGCCTCTGCTTTGGCCCCGGCCACTACACCTTTGTGGGCAATGGGGGTCGCCATGGCTACGGCATTGGCCCAATGGTGCCCAGGCAGCCCAGGGATGTTAGAAGGATAGCTCAAAGTGATGGTCGGCAATTTCCAGGAAATGTCGCCAATGTCGTCAGATCCACCGCTGATGGGGTTGCGCACGGGCTGGCCCAGGGTATCCAGTTTGCTCGACATGCCATTGGTATCCCGAGGTGATTTTACTTCTTTTTGAATGGCGCGAGCCAGGGTTTGGTCAGCTTCAGACCAGGTCGGCAAGCCAACTTTTTTGATGTTTTCGTACATCGTTTCGGCGATCACCTGATTGAAGTGCCGAGGCCAGGCCGAGCCCAGTACCCGCGAAGTCATTTTGGTATCCGTCATCAACGCGGCCCCTTCGGCGATGCGGTTGGCGCGTTTGTAGAGCTCCATGATTTGCGGGTAGGTGATGTGCCGCAAGTAAAACCAGATGCTCGCTTTGGAAGGCACCACATTGGGTTGGTCGCCACCGTTTTTGATCACGTGGTGTGAGCGCTGCAGTGGATCCATGTGCTCGCGGGAATACTGCCAGCCTATACTCATTAATTCCACAGCGTCGAGCGCACTGCGGCCACGCCAGGGTGCCATCGCGGCGTGGGCGGCTTCCCCTTCAAACTCGTACTCTACCGACACCAGCCCCGTACCCGATGCTTGACCGAAGGATACGCCCAAATTGCTGCCAACGTGGGTAAAAATGCAGGCGTCGACCTTATCGAAATAACCATCCCGGGTGAAGAAGGCTTTGGTGCCGACCAGTTCTTCAGCTACTCCGGGCCACAAGACCAGGGTACCTTGAATTTTCTCGCGGATCATAATTTCCTTGACGGTAATGGCCGCAATGATGTTCAGTGGAATGCCCGAATTGTGCCCTTCACCGTGCCCAGGAGCACCCGCTACGATGGGATCGTGGTAGGCAACGCCCGGCTTCTGTGAAGCTTTGGGGATACAATCCAAATCGCTGCCAATAGCAATGACGGGTTTGCCGCTGCCCCAACTGGCCATCCAGGCGGTGGGCACCCCGGAGATGCCAGATTCGATGGAAAAGCCATTTTCGCGCAAAATGCCAGTGAGGTACTTGGAGGTTTCCACTTCCTGAAAACCCAACTCGGCAAAACTAAACACCTTATCGACCATGACCTGCGCCAGTTTGGCCCGGCTTTGGACTTTTTCCGCCACTTCTTTTTTAAGGGCTTCAATTTTTTCAGTGGTCAATTTGGATGTTTGGGCCAATACTCCACTCACCAAACCGAGGGTGAGGAGCAATGTGTGTACTGTTTTTATCATACTAATCCGTTTTATCAATAAGCAATGGAAATGTACCGTATTATTCCCATTCCGCAGGGTTATTTTGTCCAGAATTTTGGTTTGATTTTGGTTCGAAAAGCACTTTCCACACAGGCAGCACAAATCAATGGATTTGCAGTCACCGGGTTGGGCGGGC
The DNA here is from genome assembly GCF_041740695.1 of Haliscomenobacter sp. Classification (GTDB taxonomy): domain Bacteria; phylum Bacteroidota; class Bacteroidia; order Chitinophagales; family Saprospiraceae; genus Haliscomenobacter. The sequence continues at coordinate 69,473 of NZ_JBGSLK010000017.1, forward strand.
AGGTCACAATTGCGGGCACCGCCGATTGGGTACGTTCAATAAAGAATCCATTTTCGCTGATGGCGCTGGCTTCAAACAAACCAAAGGCTTCTTCTTCGGGGTTGCTGATGCACTTGATATTGCCCCGAATAGCTGCCGGAGCCGTATCGAAAAGACTGCCGTTGTTGGACGAAAGCTGATCCACTGCTTTCCAATAATTATAGGCTTCCCGGGAAATCACCCTTTGCTGGATTTCGATGTAGTAATCCCGGGCGCAATAGGCGACATTGGTAATGGGGTGCCGGGTGATTGTTTTGCCATTGATCAAGGCATCGGATAAAACGTTGGTACAGTTGCGGTAACAACGGACAATGTCCCAACATGGCTCACAACAAGTGAGGCCAACCAGGGTTTCTGGACCGCCGGTATATGGAACCCCTTCAAATTGCCGGCAATACACCAATTGTTCGTAATGAATCCAACTCCAGCGGTAATAATCCCCTTTGTTAGGTGAATCCTCGGTGTCCAACAGGATATTGTATCCAATGATGGCGTTGCCTAGTTTGGGATCATCCACAACAACGGGTTCGGGATAAACCTTTTTGATAGGCGCAATTGGGCGGACAGTTTCTGGGCCGGATTCATACTTACGGTTGTCCGAAGTCAAGATATGCAGTACATAAGTTTTACCAACTTCGCCAACAAATTCACGACTAGCCGGGAAATACCAGCCCCGGTTTTTGGCGTCTTCGATATAGTTCTGTCGTTGCCCGCTACCATCCACAACCCATACCTGTGCAGCGCTTACCGGATAATTGAGGGCTCGGGTATCATACCTGGCCAGGCGGGTAAGACGCACCTCTTGAAGCCCTTTTACTGTAGTCAAATTGGCTGCAACAACCATTCCATCGTCCCGATTGGGTACCGCTAAATCAACGGGTTGAACACAGGAAAACAAGCTCAGACCTAAGCACAACAGCAACAGGCTATTTTTAAATTTCATGGTCATCTCAAAATTTGAAATTGTAAGTAAGGGATGGAAAAGCGGAACCAAAAATGGCCAACTTGTTGGCATTGGTCTGTTTGCGCTGGTTGAGGGCAAAATAAATCGAATAGGCATTTTTGCGGCCATACAGATTATATACCGACAACACCCAGGTGCCTTTCCATTTGCGGATGCGGTTGGGGTTTGGCTCCACGATCAAGGCCAGGTCCAGGCGGTGATAATCGGGGATGCGTTGCAAGTTTCGATTGGGATACAAAGGCACCGTGTTGCCTGCCGCAATAAAACGGCCATATGGATAAGTGGCGGGACGCCCCGTACTGTAAGTGAAATTAGCGGATAAGGTGACATTGATGGCCGTACGGTAGTTCATCATCACATTCATGGTGTGCGGCTTGTCGTAATTAGCTGGGTACCATGCTCCGGTATAGTTGTGGATAGATTTGTAGCGGGGATCCACTTTAATTTGGGTACGGGCGTAGGTATAAGTTACCCATCCGGTCAAAAATCCAGTGTTTTTGCGGGCCATCAATTCCAGTCCATATGCTTTTCCCTCGCCCTGAATAATTTCCTGTTCCAGATTTTTGGAAAAAATCAAATCCGCCAAATCCCGGTAATCCGGGAAGTTTTGAGATTGGCGGTAGTACAATTCGGCGGAAGTCTCCCAGCGATTTTCTTCCAGATTTTTGAAAAAACCTAGTGACACCTGATCAGCAATTTGAGGCAAAATATTCAGGTCGCTGGTACCCCAACGCGCGGTAGGCAAGGCAGCAGTGGTGTTGGAAATCAACTGCACATACTGGCGCATGCGGTTGTAGCTGGCCTTGATGGATGTGTTCTCATTCAGGCTGTAGCGCAAGGAAAGACGGGGTTCAATCCCGCCGTAGGTTTTTGATGCTGTGCCCTTGGAAAAAACCTGGGTCTCTTCCACATTCTCGTCGATGCGAATCGCTTCGGGCGCGTAGCGATATACGGTATCAGCTCCGAGGCGTTGAAAAAAGGAATAGCGCAGACCTGCAATGACCGAAAATTGCGGGCTGAATTTCCATTCATTTTCCAGGTATGCCGCAGACTCACGCGCCAATTCCCTTTGGATGTCGATGGCTAAAATATTGGAGTAAGGCCCTGGTACCAGTTGGTTAGGGTCGATTTGATAATTGGTGCTCTCCAAACCAAAAGAAAGGTTGTTTTTTTCTCCGGTGTGTACATAACGCGCTTTGAGTGCCCGTAGGCGGATGCCTGAACTCAGGTCAAAGGCAATGCTGGAATCGGGAACAGCAGTGTTGGCTTTGTAAATGCTTTGCACCCCGGTCAGGGTAAAGGAGGCATTTTTGCTTACAAACCAGTTGAAGCGTAAGGTTTGGTTGTACGTCCGATATTCATAGCGCGACGAACTGGCGTTTACATTTACGGTATTCAAAGAATCGGAAGGCAATTTGAAAGCATCAAAACTGTTGTAAGAGGTGTAGGACAAACGGGTTTTTTCACTGGGTTTGAACAGAATTTTCCCCGTCAGGTCATAAAAATTGGCCACTGTACCCTGTATGCTTTCTGGGCCAAGTTTAAATAAAAAGTCATTAAAAGAACCCCGACCGGAAATTAAAATGGCCAGGCGGTTCTTGATCAAAGGCACTTCCAATCCTAAGCGATTCGAAATCATGCCAATTCCACCGTAAAAACTGCTTTTTTCGAGGTCTGGATCTTTCAATTTGACATCCAATACTGAAGAAGTACGGCCCCCGTATTCTGCTGATACCCCACCTCTGGATAAGGTCACATCCCGCACGGCATCGGGATTAAAAATGGAAAAAAAGCCAAAAAGGTGCGAGCTGTTGAATACGGGAGCGTCATCCATCAGCACCAGGTTTTGGTCAATGCTGCCACCCCGTACGTTCAATCCGGTTGCGCCTTCACCAACGGTGCTCACTCCCGGCAACATTTGTAAACTGCGCACCACGTCAATTTCTCCCATAAAGGCAGGGATTTTGCGAATGCTGCGGATGCTGAGTTGGGCTACTCCGGTTTCGGTGCTGCGTACATTTTCTTCTGGTTTGCTGCTGATTACGGTGACCTCTTCCAAAAACTTGGCGTCTTTGCTCAGCACCACATCCATAACTACGTTTTTATCCACCTGGATCGGGATAACCTTGGCAGCATACCCCAAATAACTAATGCGGAGGGTGAAAGCCCCTGCGGGGGTGGGAATGCCGTAAAAGCCTTTTTTATCGGTATAAATTCCAGCTCGACTCTCGGTTAAAAAAACGGCAGCACCACTAATCGGTTCTTGGGTGAGGGAATCAAGGACATTCCCATAAACGGTAAAAGTTTGGGTTTTCCCTGCTTCTTGAGCTTGTAAAAATGAACAAAACAAGGTGCTCAAACCAAGCAAGAATGGTGTTAATAATTTGCGGCTCATGTAAATGGTTGTGATCAATGTGCGCTTCAAAATAGTTGCTAATCTTGTAACGGCCAAACAGATGAGGGCTTGCGTCGGTAATCAGGCAAAAATAACAGACCAATTGGCAATAATCACAGCCACAAGACGTTTAACTTAGTTTTAAAAAAAAGAGAAGTCAAGTGTAACTTTTCGCTTTTTGCTGCATTATGGGTAAGTATAGTTAAAGAGCAACAAGAATAAGATAGGCTAATCCGTTAAAAAAGCATTAAACTACTCAGTTCCTAAAACCTCAATGCCCTTTTTTGTTTTTTAATTCCATGAATACCAAAAAATTAAAAGATTATGCGATGGAGTGGTAAAACGCTATTGGCGTTGGTGGCAATGTTGGCGATACCTTATTTTTGGCCAAAGAACGAAGTCTCCGAAAAACGCGAGTTGAAGTACCTTCCAAAAAACCTGGAGAACCCTCACTTGCGCGAGGTCGTCAACAATTTTGACCAGTTTTTTAAGACGGCTATGGAAGGTTCACGCACGCCGGGTGCTGCGGTGGTGATCGTGAAGGATACGTCTATTTTGTACATGCGTGGATTTGGGGTCAAAAATTCACGGGTGCGCGATTCAGTTGACGTCAATACGGTATTCAGAATTGGTTCTTTGTCCAAAGGTTTTGCGGGTGTATTGAGTGGGATGTTGGTTGAGGACGGGCAATTTGCCTGGAATGATCGAGTGAAAAAACATTACCCCGAATTTAAACTCTCCACACCAGAACATACCGAAAACGCGACCATTACTCACCTGCTTTCCCATACCACCGGAATGCCATATCACACCTATTCGGATTTGGTAGAAAGTGACTGGACCTTGAAAAACATTGCTGCACGCTTGCAACGGGTACGCCCGGCCGCTCCATTGGGTAAATTGTACAATTACCAAAACGTGGTCTTTAGTTTGATCGAAGAAGTGATGTACAATACAACCCAAAAAACGTATCCAGAATTGGTACAAGAGCGGATTTTTAACCCTGCAGGGATGGCTTCTGCTTCGATGTCGTACCGGGACATGATCAAAACCAAGGACAAATCCTTCCCCCACGATAACCTGGGCGGTCGGATGGACATTACCACCAAATATTACAATACCGCAGCAGCTGGAGGCATCAACGCAAGCATTTCCGATATGGGCAAATGGCTACAAATTTTGATGGGCAATCGCCCGGATATTGTCAGTAAGGCTACCCTGGATCATGTGTTTACTCCGATCATCACGACCAGCAATGAGCGTCGGGTATTTCCGCACTGGGCACCGATGCGTGATGCTTATTATGCTTTGGGTTGGCGGGTGTTGGATTGTGGGGCCGATACTTTGATCTATCATGGTGGCTATGTAAATGGCTACCGCAGCGAACTGGCGTTTGACCGCAAAGAAAAAATAGGGATTTGTATTTTGTTCAACAACCCAAGCCCGATTGCCAGCTCTTGCATTCCTTCTTTCTTCGATTTTTACCGCTTTCAGGCCGATTCCATCAAGGAATGGGAAAGTGTTGGAAAATATAAAGCTGCTTTGAGTTACCAAAGCCGTTAAAGTTTAGAAGGTTGAGGAGGTTGAGAAAGTTGAGGCTGCCGCAGCGATTTTGACAATGTCCTGGTCTAAGTCTCTGCGGCAGCCTCAACT
>NZ_JBGSLK010000018.1:0-120250 GCF_041740695.1 Haliscomenobacter sp.
TCACTTGCCACCCTTCTATGACCCCATACATCTCTCCAGCGCTCCGCCGGAGACATTTTACTCTTCTTTCCATTTGTTTTTTGTGCCGAAATTTACACCGCCTTTAGATTAGCTACAAGATGGGCTTGCCCAGAGGGATACATTGTAGATCATCATCCTTACATTGCGTTTATGGTAATGAGTACTGGCATCGAGTTTCTCGGTAAGTGCTTGGACCTTAATAAAACAGGTTGGCATGATGAAGGCAAGTCTAAGTCCAGTTTTAGAGAGGCGATTGAAGAAATACCTTCTCTTCAAAAATATAAGCCTCTATTGGATAAAAATGGATATGACCTGTACGGTTCTCTCCGCTGTGGATTATTGCACAGCGCACAACCTAAGTTTAAAATCACCTTATCTTCTAAAGAAGAAGACCCACATCTTCTTGAATCAACAGCATATACACAACAAAGGATTAACTTAAAATGCGAGGATTTTTACGCAGATTTTAAGGAAGCTTGTGAATGGGTGATTAATTCTCTTGAATTACAACATTCTATGAATCAACCTTTTTTAATGGTGCCTGGGGAGAACAGTTATTTGATAGGTTTTGGTAACTCAAGTGGGAGCTCTACATAAAACTACTTAATGAGTTGATGTATGACTCAAGCAAGAAAAGAATCTTTATTGGTCAAAAAGCCCCTGGAATAATGGATCAGGTTGTAACATTATAAATAGCTAATTCGTATAGAGTTTTGAGGTATTTATGATTTAGCAGTTAAAGCACCCCGTTTAAGGCAACTTTGGGGATTAGATGCTTTTTAGTTGTCTAAACTAAATCAAAAATTGCTCATGAACTGCAACCAAAACATGCGGTAAGGATTATTTTGAACCAATATTCTGTTTGAGCAAGTTAGCTATGTTTTTAGTAAGTTTAATTTTAACTAAAAACTAAAGTTGAAGCCATTCAGATAGATAAAAACTAATATCTACTATGACAATAGAAGACTTACTTGGCAAGGGGTATTTTCCAAAAGACTTACCCCCTCCATTTAACACAAAAGTATTAGCTACAAAATACGCTGCGATTAGACGTAATTTAGCTGGAACGGACAAAAAGGTTCCCACCAGATGTGTTGATTTTTCAACGGTCAAAGTTGGCCTTGTTCGAAAAATTATAAAAATTCCTAATCCAATCCATCAATGTGACCTATCAGAGACAGTAGTTGATAATTGGACTGATATAGAAGCAATTTACCAAACATCAAAGTTCTCGTGCAGTCGTCCTAAGCTAATTGGAGAGAGAGCTGCAAACCCTATGAGATTTAAAGAGTTTATAAGGAAGACTTTTCTCGCTTCTTATCCTTACAGTTATGAATTAAAAACAGACATTTCAAAATATTATCCAACAATTTACACGCACAGTATTCCTTGGGCAATTCATGGCAAAGTAGTCGCAAAAAACCGTAGAACGGATAAAACACTTTTAGGCAATAAATTGGACAACAAAGTACAACAAACAATGTATGGTCAGACGATTGGCATTCCAATTGGACCAGACATATCATTCATTATTGCAGAAATAATTGGCTGCACAATAGACAACCTGTTAGCCTCAACTATTCCCAATCTAGAAGGCTATAGATATGTAGATGACATGTATTTTTTCTTTCACACATATTCAGAAGCTGAAAATGCCCTATTAAAATTACAACAAATACTAAAAGAATTTGAGTTACAAATAAATACTGAAAAAACAAAAATCAGAAGAATACCTAGGGGCATTGAACCTGAATGGATAGTCCAACTAAGAACATTTTCTATTAGAGATACGGAAGTAACTCAATATAATGATTTAATCAGTTTTTTCAGTTTGGCTTTCGATTTAGCTTTGCAACTTCCAAATGAATACATTCTATCATATGCTGTTGAAAAAATAAAGCGAGTAGAACTTGTTTCAGACAAAAATTTTGCAGTTCTAGAAACTATGCTGCTAAAAACTATAGTAGCAGAACCGTCTACAATTAAGGAGGTATTTAGAATACTTTACACATACGAAAATAAAGTAAGAGTTAAAAAAGTTGAAAAGGTTCTTTTAGAGTTCATCAGGTTCCATTGCCCTAGAGGAAATGATTATGAGTTAGCATGGGCATTGTGGATAGCAAAAACATTTTCAATAAAGATACCAAAAGATATAGTTGAGATTATTTCAAAATCAAATGATACAATTTCAATGCTAATTGCTCTAAACCTTACTAGCATGGGGTTAATTACCAAAACAGATTTAGACACTTCCGAATGGGAGCAAAAACTTGATGAAGTATCTCTACTTAATGGAAATTGGCTTTTTGCTTATGAAGTTGGTGTTAAAAAATGGATCGGAAGTTCACACACTTACATTGATAGCGTCCCATTTTTTAAAATATTAAAGAATAATGGCATCTCCTTCTACGATGAGAACCTTCAAATTCAACCAATAGACTTGAATAAGAATGAAGTTATTGAAGCTGAACCTGAGACAGAATACGAGAATACATCGGAGGATGACTATCCTGAAATAGCCGAGATTGCTGAAGAACCCTCAGATGAATTTGATACAGTTTTTGATGAAGCAGACCCTTCAGATATTGATTATTTTGGGTATATGTAAATGTAATTTATACGGCTTGGTGTAATTGTTCTGCAAAAAAGCGGAAACTGGTATTATCATGAACCGGTTCACCTGTGGCAATTACATCACCACAGGTACTCCATGATCAAGAAGAAACTTGCGGGCATGATACCCCTAAAGGTGTAGAAATTCACAATCTGAGTGTCTGCCCTAATGAAAAATGTAGATTTGACTCTGGTAACTATTGAAGATATCGTAAATATCGCCCAACCCAGCTTGGTTTACTGATTTGTACTCAATTTGCTTTTGACTATCCAAAGCTTGCAATGATCTGTCACATTTAATTGTTCGAAAATTGAGTTCTTAGTTCTTTATAGAAAGAAGAAACTAAATTCCAAGAAATGGAATAAGAAGCAAGCATAGTTCTTTCTTCAAAAGAGTTGATATATAGACATTTACAAATAAAAAAATCAAATTTACAATTTTATCTAAAAAATTATGTACAATTTTATCTAAAAAATTATGTATCTTGCCTCCGTAAAAAAAGCCTTCGGACTGGTATTCCTCAGGCAAGAAAATTTTTCGTTATGACAAATGTATTAACTCTTTTCGACTTCTCCAAATTTCCTAAACGAGAATCTGCCTTGGAGGTAGAGTACCTCAAGGATTTTGAGAAGCTCCTTCCAGAGTTCTTCTGGGCATATCAATATGCTTTTGAAAGAATGCGTGAAGAGCGTTCCAGGCTAAAAACCAGAGAAATTAATTCTCGGTGGCCTGCGGATGCTATCAATCGACATGTATATTCGTATTTAAGTAGTCAGCCGACAATTGCTCCCTTAATCAAAAAGGAGTACAATACTTTCTATCTTGAAAAAGGAAAGTATAAGCTCCAGTTTAAAAAACTCAATGATCAATATCGGCCAAGTTACAACTACACCAAAAGGAGTAGTTTGCTAGAGAGAAACCGAACATGGTCTTCGAACGACGACAAGACAGTTATTTTTGTTGGGTACAAGGTAGATTCTACGTGGTCGTCCTTAAACGGCATTTACAGCGTTAGTTTATCCGACCGAAAACTTAATTGGGCTGTCGACATGGAGGAAATGGTACATTCTTCAAGTTCGATAAAAACCATTACAAAAACGAAGCATGATCCTGTCGCCGAGCCAGAGGTAAAACTCAAAGTGAAGGACGGCATTCGTAGAAAAAAGGCTTAAATTGTTAAAATAGCCAGAGGAATACCATCCCTTTACCATCAACTTCCAATAGTCCATGAAAGAGCTACAACCAAACCATGCAATGATTGTGCTTGCTCGTGAGATCAGGGGCATGACGCAATCAGAACTATCAGCACGAGCACCTTCTGTAAACCAGGGTAACTTATCGCGAATGGAGAAAGGAAAACTTTCTATTTCAGATAATGCTCTTGAAGAGATATCAGCCGCGCTGAATTTTCCCAAAGCTTTCTTTTTTCAGGAAAATGTTAAAACTCCAATTAATGATTTTTACTACCGCAAGCGACAATCCGTACCGAAAAAGAGCTTATCAAAGCTCGAAGCTACCATGGATTTAATCAGAATGGGTTTAGATAAACTCTTTTTTGATATTGAATTACCCTCCTTAAATATACCACATGTAGATTTAAGGAATGGATTAACACCAGAGGAAGCAGCAAGAAAAATCCGATCTCATTTAAATTTGACCAGAGGGCCAATTAAAAATCTGGTCAATTTACTAGAGCAAAATGGGGTTGTTATCTTTTTAGTTGATTCTGAGTCTGATAAATTTGATGGCATTACTTTGTTCACTGACGAACAGTACCCTGTGATTTTTTTGAACGAGCATTTACCTAATGACCGTAAACGATTCACTCTTGCACATGAGTTAGGTCACCTGGTTCTACATTTAAGAGCGAAGTTAGATGATCGTACCGACCAAGACAAAGAAATTGAAGCCAATCAGTTTGCTGCTGAATGTTTGATGCCTGAGCTCGATATTCGAAATGATCTCACTCATTTGACTATAGGTAAACTGGGTGGACTTAAAGACTATTGGCAAGTTTCTATGCGGTCTTTGGTTTATCGCGCCAAGAGCTTAAAAATAATTGCTGAAAGTCGTGCCACAAACCTTTACATTGAATTGAGTAGGCTAGGTTACGTAACAAGTGAACCGGGTTTCGTAGAATTTGATGAACCGAAAATTGTGAAGAAAACAATTGACTTGTTGAAGTCCGAGTTGGAGTATTCCTATGATGACATTGCTGAAGACTTATGCATTAGTGTTCAAGATTTTCTTGAGCTTTTTATGAAAAAGCGATCTGGCAATTTGAATCTCAGGCTTATCAAAAGCAAAAATGAACGAACTAGGCTTGATCTCACAACGGATTGATGCTAATCTTATGAAGAACTGAAAAATAGGATGCACTGGTTGGAAATTCTGATCAGTGCATTTGTTTTAGAATACTTAAGCAAAAAACTACCCTTCATCAATTTGAATCCAGCTCTTTACCTTTAATGTAATGACTGTATTGATCACAAGTTTGACCCATTACCACAGTGATGTAGTTATTTGGCTCAATTCGCAAGTTTTAATAGACCTTCTCAATCACTCACTTCTTCCCCCTCTCCATCTTCCTAAAATACCCCCTAAACAAAAAATCATGCTTCAGCGCCTCCATGTTCAACTTCAACGCGTCCGTACTTTCTTCTACATTATTGAGGGTATGCCGCAGGCTAATGGTTAAAGTTCAAGAGCAACCCCTCAATTCCGCCCCCCATTCACCTCAGTCAACACCCGCAAATCGTATTCCCGCAGTGCCAGTTCTTCAATAGTCTGGATCAAAATTTGGGCATAAAGTGGATTGGTCGAATACCCTCCCTTTTGTAAGCCCTCCGCCCAAGCTCGGTAATCCAGCACATCCAGGGCAAAAAGATAGCCGTAACGATCCATTTTGGAAGGGTTCAACAAATGATCAGAGTGGCGCATGTAAGACTCCCGAATGGTAGTGTATGCTTGAAAGCAAGATTCGATCAAAAACCCGTAGGCATCCCGATCATCATCCACGCGGAACATGGTTTTTCCCGCCCATTCTTTGCCACATTTTAGCCCAAAATGGTTATTGGCCTCTGTGGCCAAAGGGCTGGTACCGGAATGTGATTCTACGATGGCTTGGGCGAGTTTGATGCTGGCGGGAATTCCCGTGCGGCGCATTTCTTCAATGGCGAGCCAGGAAAACTTTTTGACGTAGGCCAGTTTTTTGACTTTTTCCTCCGCGACTTTTTTGGCTTTTTCTTCCGGCGTTAGGGATTGAGCCAAAAGGGGAAGGGCAAAGAATACTCCAATCAACAAACTGCACAAAGCGGGTTTAGGCTGAATTTTCATTACTCAGTCAGTATTTAGGTATTCAAAAAATAATTGAGTAAGTGATTACGCTTCTTAGTGGGCAGGAAGTAGATTTAGCATAAAATATATACGTTCTATTTAAAGATGCTGGATTGAATCAGGTGGGTAAAACTAGGTAATTTTTTCAATGTGGCAATACAATTTGAAAAAGGCTTTTTAAAAAACGAAATTGTATTGAAAGCCAAATCAATGCTTTCAATACAATCTCCAATTGCTAATTGCATTATGACTTCGCCGTAAAGCGACCAAAGCAATACACCACCGTTCCGGCTACTACGATGTGCATTACATTCAACCAGATTCCCATTCCAATTGGGATACCCGGAATACCCATAAAAGGATTTACAAAAGATAAAAGCAATAGGACTACCGCAACAATTCTAAACACCTTAAATGGTTTGTTCAGGAAATAATTCAGTCCAGCCAGCACCAAGCCCGCTACCAGACTGGGTATAAAGGAGGACATAATTACTGGAACAATCGTAATCGGCGTATTCATTCCAGGAACCAACACCGCAGCATCGATTAAACCTATCGCTGAGCCAATCAGGAACAATACACTGTTGATCCCGGCAGCGATTGCACCAGCCAATGGCGCAACCCAAAGGAGTTTTTTCGCCGCAATTTTTTCAATACTTGACATTTTAGTTGTTTTAATGGTTGAACAAATTTTGTTTAAACAAATATCAGGGCAAAAAAATTTACCCTCTTAGTTTATCCAATAAATCGGAGAGCAACTCTGCTTCTTCATCGCTGAGGTTGTCATATTTTTTTGCATGCTGGAGCATCATAGGATCTACTTTCTCCAAAAGCTCCAAACCCGGTTTGGCAATGCGGAGCAAAACCTGGCGGCGGTTACAGGCATTGGTCTCTCGTTCAATCAAACCCTTTTCCTGCAATCGATCACACAAGCGCGTCAGGTCGGGATTTTTATCCAGCATTACCACTTTGACATCTCCTACCTGAACAAACTCAGGGTATTTACCCCTTAGAATGCGCAATACGTTGAACTGTTGCATGGTGATTCCCAAGGGTTTGAATAGCGCTTCCGCCTGATCCACATGCCAATTGTAGGTATAGATTAGATTGAGTACGGCCTTTTGCAGTGGCGAAACAAACTTGGTCTGCTTGATCAGTTCTTCGATCTTCATGGTGTGAAGTTAGTGAAGATATTCGTTTAAACAAATGTTTTTTAATAATAGTTTGACCAAGCGGCGATGATTTACAAACAACTAAATCTTCTTTTCCCAATGATCTCAAAAAGTTATGATCCTGTTAAAGTTCCCTCTGCATCGCAACCTCTCTATTTGTCACTCTGTCTAAAAAATCATTGCTGCCCTTCATCCAAAACTGGCGGCACTCCGTGTTTCTTACTTCACCTAAAACCAACACACATGACGACGTTAGTTGTTGCCCTATTTATTGCCGGTTTGACGATGTTTATTGCAGGTGTGCGCATTGGCATTAAGGCCATGCGGTATCGCACGTAGGGGCAACCCTATGTGGTTGCCCTGTGTCCGGTTGCCCATGCGGCGTGAATGTGGACAACCACGGAGGGTTGCCCATGCGGTGTGAATGTGGACAACCACGGAGGGTTGTCCCTACACAGGTACAAACCCCTCCACCAAAATCATTTCCGTTTCCGCGGTACGCTGCCGAATGGCTTTGGCGGTGGCATATTCTTCCGAATCCCACCAGGCTTGGGCGGTAGCTTTGTCCGGGAATTCCAGGACCACCAAACGGCCTGGAGCCCAGCTTCCTTCCAAGGTTTCTACGGCAGCACCCCGCACGATGAATCGCCCACCATAAGCATGGATGGAGGCGGGAGTGAGTGATTTGTATACTTCGTATTCAATGGGTTCGTTCACTTTTACTTGAACGATGACGTATGCTGGCATAACGAGAGAGTGATGAATGATGAATTTTTCCAGGGGTGTAAAATTGCTGAACGGAATTGTGTATGTTGGTGTGGAGCTATAGATTACCAAGTGTAGCAACACAAGGCTGCCGATTACCATCAGCAGCCACATAGGGCTGCGGGGCTACTGCCCACCCACCAAGCGCAATACCGGAATGTCTATCGCCAAGGTCGCACCAATCCGGTACCCCCGCTGATCATCAAGGGTGATACCCTGGACATTCACCTTGCGCAAGTTTGGTCCTAGCTGGCCTCCAATGCTTAAGCTCAGCGGAGCTGCGCGTGAAAACCCAAACACCAGATAAGCTCCCGGTGCAATGATGTTGCTCCATTTGAGTTGGGGCACATCGGCTGCCTGCGTATCACCCAAGCGGAAAGCCGCCAACGCACCTACGTCGATGAAGGGTAGGAATAGCCCTGTGCTGGCATTGCCTTTTTTATTGCCAAAACTGAAATCAAAGCCCAATGGTGCCCAGGGAGCCAGCAAAGTTTTCGCATCTCGGTCTTGGCCAATGCCTTGTCCCAAAAATTCGATGCCACCACTGACGCCTCCATAAGCATTGATCATCAAGGAAAAAGCGCTGCTTTTTTTCATCGCCGCGCTGCCAGGAGGTAAAGCAATGCGGTCAATGGCATAGGCCACTTCGTCCGAATTTTTGGCTTCAGCTACTGCGGCCATAAAGCTGCCATAGCGCCAGAAATAGGAGGAGAAAGAAGATTGCTCCATGACAGGTTGACCAGCCTTGAGGCTCTTGCGTTTGTTCATCAGCAATTTCCAAGATAAGGTGTCGATTACATTGCCCACATTGATCACCGCCGAGCCATAAGCTTTGCTGCGCAAGTGCATGTTCAACTCACTGAGCTGCCGAATGACGAAGAACATTTTATTGTCTTCCGTATTTTTGGGCGTGGCAATCAGGTTTTTGATTTTCATGCCCGCCTGGAAAGCGCCAAAGGCGGCATCAAACAAGCGATAGTAAGTCGCCATTTTGTTGTCATCATCCGGTGCAAGCCCTTGAACCTCGCCAATGCTGGATTGTGCTTGGCGAAGGTCGCTTACCAAATCATTGAGCGCATTTTTAAATATTTCCAGTTTGGGCACCTCATTTTTAACCGAACTCAACATTTCCCGGAAGGGGATTCGCTGGGCTTGATTGTTGGAAAAATCAATGTGTATCCCTTGCTGAAACAACAAGCCCAAAATCAAATCCCGTGCGATGGGGTCGTTCAGCGCCCGGTATAGTTTATCGGATGCAATCCATTTGGGTGGGCTCTTTTCATCGGCATTCCGCGCGCCAGACTCAGGCGACACCTCCACAGCTTGCATCAATAGACGAGTGGTTCGGAATGCGGCAGAAAGATTGGCCACTTTGCGGAATTCGCTGGTATCTCCACTGATTTCACGGAGTTTGCTGAACATCTGGGTTTCATCCGAAGCCAGGTAGTCCAGCGATTCTTTGATGCCAAAACCGTCGAGAAACATTTGGGATACCTGCAACAAATCGGCCATCCACAAACGTTCCCCTGCTCGCAAACGGGAACGATCGGCGACAACCAATTCGCGCAAACCCGTGGGCAAACGCTCCAGGTCCTTGATGAAATGGATCCGCAGGTCGTCAATGTATTTGTCAAAAAAATAAATATCGGAATCGATCCGCCTCAACAACAGCCCAGTGGCCGGAAAAAGGGTATCGAGGACGGGAAAATTATCCAGGTCAGATTTGAAGCGGCGGAAAAAAGCATTGGTTAACTCCTGCTTGGTGCGGGTAGCAATGAATTTGGCCAAACCATCCGCAAAATAAGTAACAAAGGAAGAAGGCGAAGCTCCTTTGGCCGCATCTCCCAACATCCGGATATCCGCATTGGGCACGCGCTCGGTGGAGAAAAAGGCGTTGTCTTCAAATGCCAATTCAATGTTACTTTCGTCGGTATAGCGCGCCAGGATATTGGCTACTTTCTGGGCATCCTCCGCAGATACATTCAGCAGGGCGAGGCGCTGACCACTTGGTGCAAAATAAGGTTTGAGTGCCAGTGCATCATCAATTAAAGATTGAGCAACCAACCCAAAAATGGAAAAATAGCCTAAAAAAACTAAGCACAGTCGTTTCATTGGTTTAGGTTTTTAGGGGCGATAAAAAATAAATGTTCATTTTGCCAAAGGATTAGATGAGTAAACGGTTCATTTTAAATGTATTATCTAATCCTTTGGCTTAAAAAAAATGAACATTTTATTTTTGCCCCCCTACTTAGGGATTGATTTCCAGTTTATTGTGCAGCAGGCTCAGTGTTGGTTGGGCACCTACGTTTTCTAGAGGTTTGGCTACATTTTGCATCATCTGCAAAAGCTCCGCACGATTGCGTGGTTTGAAGTTGTCTTTTTCAACAGCTTTTAAGTGGGCAAGCCCCAAGGCTGCAACCCCGGCGGTAAGGTAAGTAGCATAACTGGTCGACAAATCCGCTTCTTCCAATTCACCGGAAGCCCGGTAAACGACAGGTTTGAAATTGTCCCAAAAGAAATGAATGCCTGCATCTTGTTGTAGTTTTTCGAACAAATCGGCGGCTGGCACGTAGCCACAATTGATCCCTTTAGGATGCCAGGTAGGAAAGTATTTTGCGGACAACAAAACCCCATCAGTCAATACGTGGTAGTTTTTGACGGAGTTGAACAGTTCGGTGCCAGTAGCCAAAAAATCATCAATCGCCTGATTGGCAACAGGTTTGCTGATGCTAAAATCACTCAGTTTCATTTGGCTGAAAGTCAGTGCCGCCACGGCAAAATCGACCTTCAGCGCCTTGGCAATTTTAAGTCCGTTGATAAAATCGGGCACTTGAAAGAGTTCAAAGGGAGTACCAGGCACTTTCCGGGATACTTTGATCACAAAAATTTCTGCCAAGGGCGCAATCCCTTTAAAAACACCCTCCTGAAGCCCACTGATGATGCTCAGACAAGGAGTGCCGTGGTCGGTATTGTCGGTTTTTTGCTCACTCACATCGTCGTTTCCCCCAAATAGGATACGGTCGCCCGCTAAGGTTGCATTGTAGCGATGTCCAATACCTTTGTTAAAATGTTTAAAAGCAGGGTGGTCCAAATTGAGCCCACTGTCCAAAACGGCAATTTTTACACCCTTGCCTTGGGTACTCAGCCATTCCGGGGGCAATATTGGTTTTAGTTGTTCTTGCCAGTCGAATTGTGTCATGATATAGGGTTTTATAGGGTCACTGAGCGAAGTCGAAGTGCAGATATAAAGCGATTTTGTGACAAATGCAAGGTAAAAGTAATGCTTTTGTAGCTATTCTTAACTTTGCAGGCACTTAGGGGCGATAAAAAAATAAATGTTCATTTTGCCATAGGATTAGATAAGTAAACGGTTCAATTTAAGTATCTTATCTAATCCTATGGCTTAAAAAAAATGAACATTTATTTTTGCCCCACTACTAATGCAACAAAAGCAATGATTTACGCCTGTTTAGCCGCGCTGTTGGCGGGATTTGTAGATGCCATCGTGGGCGGAGGAGGACTGATCCAGGCACCGGCCATGTTCATTCTGTTTCCCAGTTTTTCGGTACCACGCATCATTGGCACCAATCGTTTTGCCTCCTTTATGGGCACTGCTGTAGCAGCCTGGCAATACTCCCGCAAGGTAACGATCCCCTGGCGTACCGTGTTGTATGGCGGTATTGGTGCCGGGGCCATGTCTTTTTTGGGGGCACGGTTTTCCAGTTTGGTCAGTTCAGAAGTGTTAAAGCCGCTCATTTTGGTCTTGATGGTCGTCATCGCCGTATACACCTATTTCAAGAAAGATCTGGGGCACCAGGAACAGTTTCGGGTGAGTGTGCAGCTGATCCCGGTTTATGGGCTGCTGGTTGGGATGAGTTGTGGGTTTTACAATGGTTTTGTAGGGCCGGGTACGGGTAGTTTGTTGGTGTTTGGTTTCGTGAGTTTGATCGGCTACAATTTCCTCACTGGCTCCGCCATTTCAAAGTTCATCAACGTGGTCGCTGATGTATTTTCCTTGATTTTCTTTTTGTGGCACGGGTACGTCAGTTTTGAAATCGCCCTACCTATGATGGTTTGCAATATGATTGGGTCCTACCTTGGCAGCAGAACCGCTATTTTACGTGGGAATGGGTTTGTACGGATTTTTTTTCTGGGGGTGATTGGGGCATTGCTTTTGCGTTTTGGATGGGACGTTTTTTGGGAGTTGAACAAAAATTAGTCATAATGCCCATACATGGACAGTACGATTATCAACTCTTCTGTCACTTCGTAAACTAACCGATGTTCATCATTTATTCGTCTAGACCAGCATCCTGACAACTCACCCCTTAATGGTTCTGGTTTTCCAATGCCTTCGAATGGAGTGCGTTGGCACTCTTTCAATATTCTCAATATTCTCTGTAAAATTTTTCGATCCTCCCTCAGCCAATCATTCATCTGCTCGAATGCTTGAGGGCGAAGTTC
The DNA here is from genome assembly GCF_041740695.1 of Haliscomenobacter sp. GTDB lineage: Bacteria > Bacteroidota > Bacteroidia > Chitinophagales > Saprospiraceae > Haliscomenobacter. The sequence goes on from NZ_JBGSLK010000018.1 coordinate 12,373, forward strand.
AATTCCTCTCATTATCAAGCACTATTCTGAATTTTGTGAATTCTTTATCCAAGTCAATTTCTTCATCTGACATTACTTTCTCATAAAAGCCTTCAAATTGTTCAGGGCTCAAACGATAAGCCTCTCTAGCCTCCTGGGCGGTTTTTACCCTTGAAATAAAATCTTCCTCGGATAGATAATAAGGCTTTTTGACTTGGACTGAAATTTCCAAGTCCAAGCCTTTAAACGCCATTTTTATTGCCTCCAGAACTTTATTGTCCAGTTCTGTTTCATTCAATTCTATTATAGCTTTCATGTTGTCGCAATTCAAACTGTTTACAACAGGATAAATTTATACAATTTTCAACTCGAATGCAGCATAAAGTGCTCCACCACATCAATTGTTTTAGCCCTCCACCGCTTTCACCCCCAAATGTTTCCCCAACTTCGTCCACTCCGCCCACCAATGGATGGAGTACTGGAAGCGTTTCATTTGCCGGGAGGCCGAAAAATAGAAATTCTGCCCTTTCCAGATGTTCAGATCCATCTCCAGTTCTTTGAGGTTTTCCATGACCAGATTGAGCAGGCGCATCCGTTCCAGCGCTTTTTCTTTTTCCTGCAAAATCAGCTGCAACTCGAGGTATACCCGCTCAGTGATGCTCAGCCGCAAACTGGAGCGATTGGTCAGCTTGACTTCCCATTTTTTAAACTCGGAAATCAGTCGCTTCAAGGTGCGGATACTGAAGTTATTTCCATTGGCAAACATGGCCACCAGGTCGTAATTGAGGATGAACTTCACTGCGGTGAGGTACGTCTCGGGTACCGGGATTTTGCTCAATTTGATCCCGGTCATCAGTTGGTAGTTGTCGTTGTAGATCTCGCGGAAAACGGTTTCAGTTGCGCGTAGGCTCCGCTCAGAGATTTCACCCAAAATCTTGCGCTTTTCGTCGTTGAAGAGGTGCCAGTACGTAAAGCGTTCGGAGCCAAAATAATCTTGCATCACGCCTACCACTTCTCCCAGGTCAGTTTGCTCAAAAGCGGGTATCAACTTGGCCTCCATGTCATCAAAATCAGCCTGAGGCATGTTCACCGAAATGTGCCCGATGATGTTTTGTTGCCCGAGGTACAATACCGCAAAACTGAAATGTTTTTCGGAAAGGGTGACTTTAGAGCGCACTTTGGTGCGGCCAAAGGCCAGCCGTTGGTTGCCGCCCTCGTAGCGGTGGAATTCCTCGCTACTCATTTGGTAGTTAAAAATCTCCAGGTACTCGGGGTATTCTTCAAACAAGGACGAGGCCGCATAATGCATGCCCACTCGCGCTAAATCTACCCGCGCTGGAATAACGTTTTTGCGGTAGCTGCTAGCCCCATTTTCGTACACATTACTGGGTATTTTTTCGAGGCGTTGCACAAATTCCTCATGCAGCTCTTTGCCAGCCACTTGCTCCGCGTAATGGATGGCCCGATTGGCATATTGCAGGATTTGGTCGGTTTCCAAACCCGAAATTTCATCAAAAAACCAGCCACAACTGGTGAACATCTGCATGGCTTGCCGCTGCATTTCCATCAAACGCAGGAGTTGAATTTTTTCCGCCTCACTCAAAGGTTTGCTGGCATGTGCCTGGATGAATTTTTGCAACAAAGGCTCATTGCCCCGTTGCAACACGATCTGAATGTAGTCATTGCGCGCCGCCCAGGGGTCTTTGAGCAAACCAGCCGTTTGGCTTTCATAAATGGGGATCAATTCATCGCGCAACCAGTTCAGGGTTTCCCGCAAAGGTGCCCGCCAGTTTTGATTCCAATCGGGCCGACCACCAGAGTTACAACCACAATTGCTGCGCCAGCGCTCTACCCCATGTACACAACTCCAGGAGCTATTTTCGTGGATTTGCGCTTCCCATTGCGGTGGAAATTTAGCCAAAAAGGCACTGTAATTGATGATTTGTATGTCGGTATTTTTTTCCAAATGATCCAAACAAGAGGCCAAAGCCATTTCGCCGTAGCGGTGGTGATGGCCGTAACTTTCGCCATCGGTGGCCACGTGGATCAATTGAGGGGTATCGATGTTTTCAAAAGAGCCCGCTATGGCGTTGGCAAAATTGATGCCATCGTTGAGCAAACCTTTAAAAGCAACATCCTGCGCAACACCTCCGTGGTAAAAAAACAAGTTGATGGTACGGCCAGAGGGCAGTTTGCACAGGTAAGCCCGGCGGGGGTCGATGCTGTCCGATGGGATGTTTTCCCAGGTCTCCGCGCCGATTTTGCGGATGGCTTTGCCTTGTCGGGGGGCGAGTACGGTAAACTTGATGCCATTTTCGGCCAAGACTTCCAGCGATTCAGTATCCGCCGCCGTTTCCGCCAGCCACATGCCTTCTGGTTTGCGGCCAAAACGGTATTCAAAATCACGAATGCCCCAAATTACCTGGGTTTCTTTATCGCGGCGATTGGCCAAGGGTAAGATCAGGTGCCCATAAGCTTGCGCCATCGCAGAACCTTTGCCTCCGCCCGCCAAACGACTTTCTTTATCGGCCTGGATGATGGCCTGATAAGTCATTGGGTCGGCTTTTTCCATCCAGGACAACAAAGTTGGGCCAAAATTGAAGCTGATTTTGGAATAGTTGTTGACAATGTTGATGATCTGTTTGTCATTGTCCATCAAACGGGCCGCCGTATTGGGGGCATAACATTCGAAGTTGATGCGATCGTTCCAATCGTGAAAAGGGGCCGCCGAATCTTGCAATTCCACACTCTCCAACCAGGCATTTTCACGCGGAGGTTGGTAAAAATGACCGTGGATGCACAGGTATTTTTCTTTTTTCATGGCTTTGTTTGGGTCGAATACAAGACAAGTTTAGGAAAAAAATGGGAGATTGGGAAGTTTGGGAAGGGATTTGGCGAGGGGGAGCTGAAAATTTCACACTACTAGCACCGATCGGGTATACAACAAGGAAATTTTGTTAAAACAATCCCGATCGGGTATGTTTTAACCATGTTTGATTTGGGTTTTGACTTTTAACCAATTAGGTTGGCAAGATTAAAAAGCCAAGTTACATTCGCCATTTCGCCTCAATGTTCAAATCGCCCATCAAAGCATTCAATTGTTGTAAAAAATCATCCCGAAGGCGATTGAAATTATCCAACGCATTTTCATCAGGCTCTTCAAAGGATTGATGAAAAAGGATCATTGAATTGACTTTCTGAATCTGTTCAAGTGTTGAAGTGATTTCTAGAATCAGGTCATCGCGGCTTGCTTTCATGATGTTTGCTTAACTTCCCAATCACTTTCTTTGATGCCGAAAATTTACTCGTATATATCTAAAGTCAGCAATACTCCCCCCTCTTTAACAAAGCTTTCGAAGGTTTCGACTTCCATTTTTTTCTGAATAGCTTGGACACATTGGACAAGCATCATAAAAAGTTTCTCTTATTCTGTCTTTTTCCATAAAGCGTCATATAAGCTCCAGTGGAAAACTAAAATTTCTTTAGAGCTCAACCCCCATCGTCGTTTGAGGAAAAGCCCTACACCTTCAATAACCGCTCCTTCAAACCCGGATTTTCCTCAAAAAAAGTATAAAACCGACTTGGGCTAGGGATAAACGTAATGCTCTTGCCAAAGCTCCCTTTGCCTTTTAAATGTAGTGTCCCCACCGAAAAAAGCAACAGTGAAGTAGAGGTAATGCCATCTACCTCGCTGAAAGGGTAACGCACATTTTTGAAATAATTGGTCACGTATACCCCTTCCTGGCCTACCTCTATCCTTTTGAGGCGCATCAAGGTAAATGCCAGGAACAAGGTTCCCGTGGTGAACACGAACAATATCACTGCCTTCACTGCCCACGAAGAGGTATTGCCAATGCCTGCAAATTTGCTCAGCATGATGGCCACTGTAACACCGCCCATAAACACAATCCAGAAAATGGGCAGTACAATTTTATACATCAACGTAAGGTTACTCGAAATCCGTTCCATTCGATTGAAAATTGAGGAGTTGAGGAGTTGAGGAGTTGAGGCTACCGCAGCGATTTGGATTAGCTATAGTCTAAGTCCCTGCGGCAGCCTCAACTCCTCAACATCTCAACTATGAAGGGGTTACTGCTTTTGAAGGTTCATCATCGTCATCATCCCGTGGGGCAACCCTTTTAGCTATGAGGATACTGACTTCATACAAAGTATACAAAGGTATGGTGACAAACAATTGTGAAACCACATCCGGTGGCGTGATGATCCCTGCAACGATCAGAATAACCACAATGGCCTGCCGACGAAAAGCCCGCATATCCTGTGCGGTGATGAGGCCAATTCTAGCTAAAATATATACCACTACAGGCAGCTCAAACACCAGCCCCAATGGCAAAGTAAACATCACCATGTAATTGATGTACGAATTGAGCGTAGGGACGTTGGTAACGCCAGGAATGGTATAGCCAATCAGGAAGTTGATGGCAAAAGGCGCCATTAGGAAATAGCCAAAGACCACTCCCAACAGGAACAAGAATGAGCAAACAGCAACTGCCCCTGTAGCAGCTTTTTGTTCCTTGGGCAACAAACCCGGGCTGACAAAGCGCCAGATTTCCCACAATACATAAGGTGCAGCCAGGATCAAACCCACCACAAAAGAAACCCACATACTGGTCACAAAGGGTTCGGCAAAACCAATGGTCTGTAAATTGACTTTAGTGGCCGCAAAACACATGGTATCCCCCAGCCCCATACTTTTTGAAAAAGAACACAGTGCTCGGTAAGTAATAAAATCTTGTTTGGAAGGGCCAAAAATCAACACGTTGAACATCCATTCCTGGTTGAGGAACAGAACAATTCCAAAAACAGAAATGACCGACAACGAGCGGATAATGTGCCAACGCAACTCCTCCAAGTGGTCCAGAAAAGACATTTCTTTACCCACCTTTTTTTCTTCCTGATCTACATCAACTTGATCCAAAGCCATGATGGCGCTATTTTACACTGTAAGTAGAATTTGTGCTCCCGTGTGCCAGTCCCCATTTGTTGTGGATTGGCACTAATGCCAAAACAGTTTTACCCTGCAACTGGTTTAACGGGGACAAATGTATAAAATACTGACGTTTCCTGTACGTTCTGTTATATCTTCGCACATATTTTACCGACAAAAAACCGTACCATGTTTGGACTTGAAAACATGTTTGGCGATATGGAGGCCCAACAAAAGGCCATGCGCGAAAAATTGGCCGAATTCATTGTAGAAAGTGAGGCCGGCGACGGCGCCATTAAAATCAGTGCCAACGCCAATCGCGAAATCACCAACATCAGCATTGATCCCGCTTTTTTAAAAGATGCTGAGGCTGAGGAGTTGGAAGACTTGCTCCTAGTTGCCATCAATCGTGCGCTAAACAGCGCCTTGGAAAAAGAGGCGGCGGAAACCCAACTACTGCTCAAAGACATGATGCCTCCAGGGCTGGATGGTTTCTTCAAATAGGGTTGCTGAAGGAAACGCAATAAAATAAGCCTCCTCTTCCTTCGTTTTTTAGAGTGTGTTTGGATTTCTGCCGCGGATGTGCAGCGATCAGCCATTATTTTGCCAATTCCAAAAATACCATGAGAATACTTGCATTTTTATTCTGCCTCTGTTGCAGCGTTGCTTTATTCGCCCAACCCACGGCTGGTTTGGTGGCTTTTTACCCTTTTGAAAACAGCAATGCCGATGCCGCAGGGAATACGGCCAATGCATTTCAACCAGCCCTCAATCGGAGTTATGAATGTGGCGTAGAAGGGAAAGCTCTGGAATTTTCTGGGGCCATCGGAAATGCAGTCGTGATGGGGCCCGCCAATGACGAGTTTACCACCGAAGACTTCAGCCTGAGTTTTTATTTTAAATCAACCAACTCCAATGGCATTCAATACCTGGTGCATAAGCTCACCAGCAATTGTGCGACCGATGGTAATCTTTTTTACATCCGTTACCGGCCTTTTACCCGCACCTTGAACGTGTTTTTGGGGGAAGGTGCCAAAACGGTGAACTTGATTGGTGAGGTTCCCGCTGGAAAATGTTGGCACCACGTTGCAGTGATTCGGGAAGCGAACAAAGTTAAACTGTACATCAATGGCGTAAAAATTCAGGAATTGAATACCCAGGGAAGAATCAATCTATCCAATGATGGAAAATTTACCATGGGCAATTCACCTTGTACTCCAGTAGCCAATCAAGCCCCTTTTGAAGGCTATATGGACGAAGTAAGACTGTACAACCGCTCCTTAAACGACAATGAAATCAAATCACTGTATACCATAGAGCCCGACAACATCGTAACGCGTGATACCAGCATTTTTGTCGGTGGAGCTGTAAAAATCAAAATAGGGCCTACTTGTAATTATATTTTTAACTGGTCGCCCACCCTTGACGTGATTTCCCCTTTTGAAAAAGAACCATTAATTCAACCCTTGAGCCCAGGTATCCATTTTTACACGGTCGATATGTCGGATGATAGCGGAGCTTGTGTAGCTACAGATTCGATCAGAATCACCGTGATTGATCCCAACACCCTGGATTGTGGGCAGGTATTACTCCCCAAAGCTTTTACGCCCAATGGAGATGGTTTGAATGAAACCTTTGGCATCAGCAATCCTTTTGTCATTCAGGAATTGATAGCATTTGAAATTTTTGACCGCTGGGGAAGCCGGGTATTTGGCTCCGCCGATCCTTTTTCCCGTTGGGATGGAAAATTTCAGGGGAAAGAAATTAACCCTGGCGTGATGTTGTATAAAATTCGCTACCGTTGCAAAGGTGAGGAAAAATTGGCAACAGGCAGCATAATGGTATTACGGTAGGGGCAACCCTCTGTGGTTGCCCAATATTTATATCCAAATCCGTAGGGGCAACCCTCTGTGGTTGCCCAATATTTAGTAGGGGCAATCCATCAGGAATATTTCCAAATGCATAGGGGCAACCACAAAGGGTTGCCCCTACGCATTTTAACGAATCAACCCCACATCCCCCCGATACAACAACTTCACATCGTCGAGGAATTCCACTTCTATAATGTACACATATACACCTTGATTGGCCAGTTTGGAGGACAATAAACCGTCCCAAACAATGGTCCCACCAGCACAATCTGGCACAATCCCTTCGGCTTGCATAATCAGGTTGCCCCAACGGTCAAACATCCGGGCGTAGTTGATGGTTTTTACCCCCTTACAACCGTATACCCGGAATTCATCGTTGCGTCCATCTCCATTGGGGGTAAATGCGTTAGGAATGAAAAAATTGCGGTTGCGATCGAGCTCCACAAAGATGGTTCCTTCTGCTTTACAACCGCTGGTATCTGTTACCGTCAAGATAAATTCAGTATCATCACGCATGTCGCGTTCTGTACGGGTTGCCGTAATCACATATGGACTTTCGATTTTATTGTCGGAGAGCCCTCTTGCTGGTAGCCAATCGTAGCCCGTAATGGGTTTGGTGCTGGTCACAATCGGGGTAAGTTGCAAACTATCGCCCAATTCCACTACAACCTGATTTGGATTAAAAGCAACGGTCAATTGTTCCGGTTGATTCACTACAATGGTGTCGATGTATTGGCAACCCAATTGGTCTTCAATCGCTACAATGTGTTGGCCAGCGAAGATGTTAGCGGCCTGATTCAGCGGGAAACTGATCCCGTTGTTGTCTACTGTAAAAGTGAAATCCGTCAAATCAACACCATTGCCACCGTAAGCGGTATCTACGGTAAGGGTAGTCGCATCGCCAAAACAACGAGGTTCAGTCACTGGGTTGAGCAGGCCAATCACCGGTGGTGGTGATACCACGGTATAACTAGTTGAATCCGTACAATTTTTAGTATCGGTCACGGTCACCGAGTACGTTCCTGGTGCCAGGTTCTCCGCAAATGGAGAATTGGGGCGTGATATACTACCCGACCAGGTAAAGGCATCTTCAGGTAAGGGGTTGATGCCCTCATCTGTATTGACAACTACTCCAAAGCGACCATCATCAGTATTGCTACAACTGGAGGCTCTTGAGAAGGATTGATCCACTTCCACCCTGAGTTCGGCAGGTTCTTTAATTTCAATCTCTTGCGTTTTGGGGCAATTGCGGCTATCGGTAATGACCGCGGTATAAGTTCCAGCCTGCAGGTTGCTCAAACTATCCTGAGTAGACCCGATGACTTGCCAGTTGATGTTAAAAGGAGGGGTTCCACCTCCCGGTGTGAGTTTCACTTTTCCATCCGCCAAACCAAAACAAGTCACGGCTTCTACCACCGCTAAAATTTTGATTTCAGGTGGGCTGGTGATGAGTACTGAATCGGCAGCTGCGCAAGAGTTGGAATCAACCACTACCACTACGTTCATACCAGCCGACAACATAGTGGCAGTAGAACTGGCTACCCCAGCAAAGGTTTCCTGGCTGCCTTGCCAGGTAAACTCAAACAAGCCATTGGTTCCATCACTAAACTGTGCGACCGCCGTAGCTCGCCCATCTGTACTTCCTTCAAAACAGGCGACTCCAGTACTATCTGTAAAGGTGATGACAATGCGTGGAGGATCCTGCAAGGTCGCCGAACTCATCACAGAGGGGCAACCACTGGCGTCGAAAATAGCCACATCATAGGTGCCCGCAACCAAAGCTGGGCGCAATTGGAATCTCGAAGTATCGGTACCTTGATCCTTCCACAAGAATTTATACGGTGCCGTACCCCCACTGACATTCACCGTCAGCGAGCCATTGGCATCTCCTGGGCAGCGGGGTGCAACCGCCGTTATACTATCCACACTGATGGGCGTGGGAGCAATCACTTGCGCGGTATCCACTGAACTACAAAAATCGCTCCCAGTCACCGTCACAATGTAGCGGCCAGCAGGTAGATTCGTGAGGTCTTGGCCAGTTGATTGGTTGTCCCAGGTATAAGAAGTAATCGTGGTGCCCGGTATTGGCGTTGCCCTTACCGACAAACGACCGTTGGCATCGCCAAAACAACGCAAGGTAAAGTCGTTGAGCTGGGTAATCTGAGGCCCAGCGGGTGCATTGATGTCGAGCATAAAGGTGGTATCACACTGGTTGCTGTCGATCACTGTAATGATGTAGTTACCAGAACGTAGGCCAATGGCCAGTGAATCGGTTTGCAAAGTATCCAGCACCGTATCCCTGCGCCACTCGTAGGCATAGGGTTTGATACCACCGCTTACGAGAAGGGAAGCTAGTCCATCGTTGCCAGGGTTACAAGTCTCATTTTGCAGGCGGCCTTGGGCAACAGAGAGTTGAGTAGGTTGAGTGACGACGATGGTATCTGAAGTGAAGCATCCTAGGGGATCTTGATCCTTCATGGTTACAATATAGGTGCCCGCAGGTATACTGTCAAGCGTACTATTGGTTGGTTGATTGGTTGGTGTATTGGTAGAACCTGTCCAGGTAAAGTCGTAAGGCAATTGGGCCTGGGCGCCACTGGTATTTCCAGTAACAATAATTACCCCATTTGACAATCCAAAACAGGTCACGTCTGTTACTGCGGTATCAATTTCCAAAACTTTAAAAGGTTCAACCGGGAAGCTGAACTCTTTCACACATTGCCTACTATCTGTAATGGTTACCGTATAGTTCCCTTCAGCAAGGTTTGAAATGGTCGAAGTATCTGTCGTATCACCTGTTGTAGATGCCCACTTAAAAAAGTACCTGTTGCCACTGAAAGGGACCCCTCCACTCACTCTAATGGAGATTGCCCCATTGGAAACACCCGAGCAGGTGTTTGGTGTAATTGTCGGTACAGGTTCAAGCCTAACCGGAATCGATAAACCGGTGCTGGAGCTGGACTGGCAACCTCGGCTATTGGTTACAGTCACGAAATAAGTTCCTGGGCCCAGAGAATCCACCGTTTGACCTCTTTCACCAGGGATGTTCCACTGGAATTTATAGGTAGAATCTGGATTAGGGATTAAAATAGAATTGACAGAAACAACACCTTTAAGTGAGCCAGTTTTAGAATCAGAACACAAAACTTCAGATAAAACCTGTACATCAATTGCTACATTCTCCGGTTGAGTGAACTCAACATTGAATGTTTTGGTATTAGGGGTAGGTTTACTATCGTCTTGAATAGTGACAACATATGAACCAACATCTAGATCCTCCCAGCGGAAATTTCCTCCAGGTTTTGCAATTATTTCATCTTGAAAATTTTGAACATTAGGTGCGGTTTTCCGCAAACTTACACTATATGGAGCAGTCCCTTTGTCTGCAACGACCTCGATCACACCATTGGTTTGGCCAAAACATTCTAAGCCAGAAGTTCTAACACTTGTAAAAAGGATATCATCCGTCACATTCACTTGTCCATCTCGGAAAATATATCCCAATCTGGCTGGATCAGGTGTGCCCACTGTTTCAGAGGGGTCACGCGATCCTTGAAAATGAAGTGGGCTAGTTGTTCCCAAAGCCCCTTTTACTCTGAAGCAAAAAGTAACTAAGGTTGAGCTATCTACAAGAGTTATCCCAGTGAGGGTATTGTCTGACCAAGATAGTGCAAGGCCCAATTTATCCGAAGTTTGGCCGATGCTACCTGCTCCAAAGCCACCCAAAGCGGGGTTGAAATTCTGGGTGCGTATAAACTCCAGTACAGCCGTATCCCAACGGATGTTCATCTCAAACAAACCTACTTTAGTAAAGTTGGTCGTTTTTAAATCCACACAAATTTCGTCTCCTGTTTTCGCATTTAAAAAAGGCAGCTGAAAGCCTACGGCCTGACAGCCAGCCATATTCACTGGAAAAGACAGATTGCAATTCCGTCCATCGCTAATCGTGATGATGTAACGACCTGGTTCCGGCACAAAAAATGCAACGGAGTCTAAATGCATGGCCGTATTACTATTGGTACTGGAGGCTTTTGCAATCCCCGTAACCGATGGATCATCTTCTTTGACGACCGTAATGGTAAAACGTTCAGTTGTCTCAAATTCAGGCACACCCCCTCCTACAATAAATGATCCTGTACATCCTGCATTGTCAACCCGGGTACGAACCCTGAGCGTGTCAATTGGCTTAAGATAAACCACCCGAAAAGTTGCTTCAGGGTTAAACACCACACAGCCGCCTGCTTCATTTATATCATTGGCGAAGTCATCAGACGTAATGGGCGTGAGATACAAGCCTACTGGCTTATTTTTCCCAAATCCTTCAATAAAGCCTCCAAGATTACGAATAATGAGGTCTCCATTTCTTCTAACTGGATCTGAAATCGTCCAGTAATCCCCTTTTGTAGAAGTTTGTCCATTAATAGTTATAGTAGCATCAGGAAATAGGCAAGGCTCTTTTTGAATAGTAGGGACATCAGGCCCCGAAAATTCGGCAGAGGGAGGACAAGTTGTAACCAAATATTTAATCCCTGAAGGTGTATTGCGATTAGGGTCATTGATTACAAAATCACCGTTATGCTTAATGGAAATAGAGTCTCCAAAGCAAAGATAAATGGTTCCGCCTCCCGAGGTATTGCTTTGCCCTTGAATTGGTCCGATGGTAACTGTACCAGCACGATTGTCGCAAGCTTGCCTAAGTTGAGGGCGCTTGATATCGTACTTTGACCGAATATGGTCGATTTCTTGACCGTAAATAGCACCCATGGGTACTAATAAAACTACAATTAGATAGCCGAAAAATCTGCTCATTTTGCTCATCATTCTGATTGTCCTGAACGAACTTAGAGTGTGGTGGGGTTTCTGCTTTGCAAGCGAAAATGAGCTAAATTTTGCTCTAGTGAGGCACGAAAAGCGGAGTTTAGCAGCGCTAAATGAGCATTTTCGGAACGAAACTAGAGCAAAATTTAGTCATTTGCAGCGCAAAGTGGAAGCCCCACTACACTCTTTAAATACTCCGACAAAGAAACGAAACAGAATGACAATTATTTGATGTGTAGTCGAGCTAATTTGCTGATTTGCTGATTTGCTGACTTACTGATGTGCTCCTATGTTGATTTGTTAAAGCGCTAAGGTGCTGATTTAGCCTTCAAAAAACACGGCAGCAGATTTACATATCAAGCTGGATCGTTTTCTTTAAATTAGCCAATCAGCACATTAGCAAATTAACACATTATAAGGTGACAATTAAACCTTTAAGTCCATCGCGTTGCAGGGCGATGAGGTACGTTTGCATTTGCGCAGGGGTTTCAAAAGGCCCGGCAATGAGGTGATAGTAGGTTTGTCCATTTTTGGTTTGAGCCGAGATCTGAACAGCTTTGTAAAATTTTTTTTCAAAATACTGTACCTGCCGAATTACATTTTCATAACTGCTGTAAACGCCCACTTGTATCCCCATCTTGCGAGAACTCGGCAAGGCCGGGCCTGCATTGGTTTGGCCAATTGGCAGACGTTGTGCATCCAAATGGGCAGGGTCATTCTCAACATCGGCAGAAATTGTGCCTATTTCACTTTGATCAATTTGAGCTACGGTGTTGCTAGGAGTATTGATCTTCACAGTGGGAACTGCATAAGTGGAACGTGGGGCAATTCGGTTGGCAGGGGTATCGTATTTGCGCAAGACCTCCAGCATTTGGGCCGCATCAAGCGTCTCTTCGTAGCGGGACACTACTATTCCCGTGGCATTAAAAATCAATAAAGAAGGCAGGTATTTTACCCCACAAGCTTCCTTGTCGGCATAACCTTGTACTTCATCCACGTCGATTTTTACCGCTAGGTATTGATTGCTCAGGTAGGTCAACACCTCCGGATCGACAAAAGTGTTTTTGTCCATCCATTGGCAAGGCAAGCACCAGTTGGCGGCAAAATGAATCAACAATGGACGTTGCAATTGGGCTGCTCTAGCTTTGGCTTCGGCCAGTGATAAGCGAGCAAACTGCACGGCGTGCAACTTTTGGCTTGCTGTCAATAGGGTCAATACCAACAGCAGGCCCCGAAGAAGGGACAATTTTTTCATGGGACTATGGGATTATACTACAACTAAAACGTCGCAATATATCCCTATTCCCCATGCAGTGCAACCATTAATCTGTTAAAGATCACTCGTTTGCAGAAGAATCTTTGCAATTGAGGCTTTTGAGCAGTGAAAGGTGTTCATCCATGAGGGAACGGGCAGTGCGGTACAATTCTTCGAAGTTGACGATGATCAATTGTAGTTCAGGGGGGATTTGAGTATGGACTTGTTCAAGCTTCAAGCGGCTACAAGTAACCAAGCCCTCCATCATCTGCAATTTGCGTTGGGCATTCCCATGAATGATGTTCAACAGTTCGGGATTCTGGGGTTCAACCAAGTGCCCGTTTTTAGCGTGGCCGTTGCTCTTAGCGCAAGGTACCTCGTCACCACTCAGGTCACGTTGTGCCAAATCACAGATGGAGACGCCAAACAAGCGAGACAACCTTAGCAGGTTACATACCTTTGGTTCGGCAGTGCCATTTTCGTACGAAGCAATGTTGCCCCGATTCAATCCGATTCTTGACGCAAGTTCTTCTTGACTCCAATTCATCTGCTTGCGCAAAAAACGAATGTTTTTGTCCAAATAAGTAAAATCAACCATTTGTTCCATTCCATCCAAATTAATCATCCAAAATAGAGGCGAAAGAAAAAAATAAAAGATCCTTCGTAATAAATTAAGCAGTTGAACGACGAATCTATTCCATTCGTCTCCTTCAATTAGTGGTTCAAATCTTATTACTTGAATACAAATTTAAGCGCTCATTGTTTTATGGGTGTTAATTTTTTTAACAAAATCCCTTATTTTTGGAAAAAACTGTCGCGTTGCGACTTTTTTTATTAAAAATGAATCTAAATAGACAAAAATAATTGCACAAATCCCCAGCATTCTTTATTTTTGTAAAAATTTATTACAATACTGTAACCCAAATAAATCACCGGACCATGCTTTACGCGATTCAAAATCCGATCTACGAGCAACTTGACAAGGTGAGCAATTCATTGCGCGCCTTTTCACTCAAACTGACCGGTAACTACAACGATGCTGACGACCTTTACCAAGACACCGCGGTAAGGATCATCACCAATGCAGATAAATACAACCAAGGCACCAACTTCAAAGCCTGGGCGGTTACCATCATGCGGAACATCTTCATCAACAATTACCGCAAAAAAGTACGCCGCAACATGATCGTGGATCAGACCCCCAACAATTTCTACCTCAATTCCGGGGAAGAAAAAGTGGAGAATGATGGCGAACACGATGTGTCTTTTGGAGAGCTGATGCGCCTGGTGGATACTTTGCCTACCGATTTTCGCGAGCCCTTCCTGATGGCTTACGATGGTTTTAAGTATGAAGAAATTGCGGAAGAGCTGGGCTCACCACTGGGTACCATCAAAAGCCGGATTTTCTTCGCCCGTAAAAAATTGCAAAAACTATACGACGAAAACTATCGGGAGCGGGCCTAAGTAGCTGCTTTTGTTGTTGTTCAATAAAAAAGAAAAGGCGCTGGGAGATGATCTCCTGGCGCCTTTTTTGTTGGTTGAGAGGGTTTAGGGAAGTTGAGGAAGGTTTAGGCTGCCGCGAGCAACCCGGTCACTGAGCGTAGCCGAAGTGCAAGGATCGCTCGCGGTAGCCTAAACCTTCCTCAACCTTCTCAACCTCCCTCAACTTATTGAAACATTTTCATCCCAGCCAAATCCAGTATCTCAATCTCCGCTTGTTTGAGGCGAAAACCAGCCTGAATGGCTCTATCCCGTGCCTGAACCTCCAAAAGGGTAGATTCCCGCACTTCAAAGTTGGTGATTTTCCCGAGGCGGTACAATTCCCGCGCCAAATTGGCCTGATCGATGGTCACCCGCAGGTTGGCATCTTCCAGGTCACGCAATTGCTTGAGCGATTGGTAATCGGCGTAACGGGTACGGATTTGCGCTTCGAGGGTATACAGGAGTTCATCCTGACGCAGTTTGACACTTTCTTCCACAATTTTAGCATTCTCCAAATTTTGCCTGCGCAAATGTCCATCGTAGATTGGATAACGCGCGGTAAGGCCCACCGTTGGACCCAAGTTGCGGTTGGACAATAAAAATCCTACTGCGTTGCGCTGATACGAATAGTTGAGGTTGGCAGAAAGATCCAGTTCTGGCTTAAAAGTGCCTCTAATTTCTTTAGTGTTCAACATCGCAACTTGTTGATCCAGTTTACTCAGAATTACCTGAGGGTGAGCTTGTTTTGCATTTTGAACCAACTCATCCACGCCAATCACCAGTTGAGAAGCCAAGGTAGTATCTACCCGAAAGTTCTCATCAACCGGACGGTTCAACAATTGATTAAAAGACATGTAAAGCCTTCTAATATCGACTTCTTGTTGCACCAAACGGGCGCTATCTGCCGTCAGGCGCGAACGAGATTGTAACACTTCCAAACCGGTAGCACTACCAATTGTTTTTTTAGCCTGTACCAAATTGAGCAAATCCCGATCAAGTCGAACCGCATAACGGAGGTTGGCGGTGGTACGCTCCAACTGTACAATATTGTAATAAGACAGCGTGATATTTGCAGCTAGTGCTTGCATTTGAGCCGTGGTGAACGCCCGACTTTGCTGCTCGAAAGCAGTAAAGCGATCCCTGGCTACGTACATCCGCCATCCATCATAAATGGTCCAGAGGGCCTCCACACCAAAGCGGATATTGAAGGTACCTGCATTGGGGGCTCCACGCGATTCTCCAGTGAAGAACTTTTGCTCTGTGTTATTGATGGCGTACGAAACGTTTCCGGTTGTGTTTACCGTTGGGGTCATTCCTGCCCGAGCTGGCGTATTGTTGTTTATGGCAATTTGCTCTTGTTGGCGGAGGATCTGGATATTGAAATTTTTCTCCAAACCCACTTTTACTGCATCCTCTACGCGCAGCATTGGAGACTGCGCGTAGGAGAATGAAGCCATAAATAAAATGAATGTTACACAGAATATGTTATTCAGCAACTGCGACTTCTTCGAGTTGTTCTTCATGCTTCACTACTTTTTGTCGGTTGAAAAAGGTGTAAATAGCTGGAATCACGTAAAGGGTGAGGATCAATGAGAAACTCAGTCCGCCAATGATTGCAACGCCCATCGGGATCCGGCTCGTTGAAGCGGCACCCAAAGCCAGGGCAATCGGTACAACCCCCAGGATGGTGGCAATACTGGTCATCAGGATGGGGCGCAAACGCAGGGTCGCCGACTCAACAGCTGCCTCATAAGCATTCATACCTTCCTCCATTTTTTGATTGGCAAACTCTACGATCAAAATCCCGTTTTTGGTTACAATACCTATCAAAACGATGATTCCAATTTGGCTAAAAATGTTGAGCGTATGGTTGAACCACCACAGCGTCAACAGAGCCCCAACCAGGGCAAGTGGCACCGTAACCATGATGATCAAGGGATCAAAGAAACTTTCAAATTGGGCTGCCAGGGTAAGGTAAACGAGTGCCAACGCCAGGATAAAGGCAAACAGGATCCCCCCTGAACTTTCTTTAAAGTCCTTGGAAGTACCCGTCAGATCGGTTTGGAAAGACTCATCCAAAACCTTATCCCTGATGCTTTCCATCACTTCAATGCCTTGTCCGATGGTATAGCCAGGGTTCAATCCTGCCGATACTGTAGCTGACAAATAACGGTTGAAGCGGTACAATTGTGGGGGGCTGGATTGTTCGATCACCCGCACCACGTTGCTCATCGGAATCAGTTCCCCCAGGGTATTGCGTACAAAGAGGGATGCCAAATCGCGAGGATCATCACGGTAAATCCGGTTGGCTTCCCCAATTACCTCGTATTGTTTGCTGTCTTTGATGAAATAACCGTAGCGCTGGCCGGCGTAGTACAACTGCAAGGTTTCGGCTATGTCCCGTACACTCAGGTTGAGTTTCCGGGCCCGTTCGCGGTCAATTTCCAGGCGTAGTTCAGGTTTGTTGAATTTCAAATCCAGGTCGACTACCGCAAAAGCAGGATTTTTGGCGGCTTCGTCCATGAACTTAGGCAGAGCCGTCTTCAAATCATCAAAATTGGGTGCCTGGATAACAAATTGCACTGGCAAACCACCCGCCCGGCGATCAGTCGCGATGGTCTGTTCCTGGGTAATCAGTGAACGAGCATAGTTCAACTGAGCAATCTGAGGAAAAAGAGCTTTCGCCAATTCATCCTGGGTACGGGTACGTTCTTCGGGCTGTTTGAGGATGATGTTGACAAATGCTGAGTTCACTGCCCCAGAACCACTGAACCCAGGAGCGGTAACAGCAATAACGGCTCGTTTTTCCGGCAAGGTGTCCACTATTTTCAGCACTTCCAGCATGTAGCGATCCATGATCTCGAAAGAAGTGCCTTCCGGAGCGGTCATTTGTACCCGCAAGCTGCTTTTATCTTCCATCGGCGCGAGCTCGGTAGGGATTTTTTGCAGCAAGGCATAGATGCCGAAGCCTGCCAAGATGGTGATGATCCAAGCCAGACCCCTCACCTTCATGAAGCCTTTCAGCGTGCGGTTGTACAAATTCGTCATCCCGTTGAAAAAACCTTCGGTCAGGTTATAGATGTACCCATGTTTTTGTTGTTTCAAAAAACGGGCACTCATCATAGGTGTCAAGGTGAGCGAAACAATCATCGAAATGAGAATGGCTCCCGCTACGGTGATCCCAAACTCACGGAACAAACGCCCGGTCAAACCCTGTAAAAACACAATCGGCAGAAATACAATGATCAGGGTGATCGAAGTAGAAATGATGGCGAAGTAGATTTCTTTGGAACCTTCGTGAGCCGCTTCATAAGGTTTTTGCCCATCTTCAATCCGCCGGAAAATATTTTCCATCACCACGATGGCATCATCCACCACCAAACCCGTAGCCAGCACAATCCCGAGCAGGGTCAAAATATTGATGGAAAAATTGAATACGTACATGATGAAGAAGGCCCCAAGCAATGAAATCGGAATAGCGATAACCGGAATGAGCGTAGTCCGCCAGTTGCGCAGAAACAAGAAGATCACCAATACTACCAGTCCAAAAGCCAACAGTAGGGTTTCTTCTACCTCCTTGATCGCTTTGCGGATGCTGATCGTCCCGTCAAAGGCATAATCCAGCGTAATGTCTTCAGGAATGTTCTTTTTGATTTCGGCGACCCGATCATATACCCGGTCGGCAATCTCGATGTAGTTGGCACCCGGCAGTGGGGTAATGGCTACCCCTACCATGGGCGTGATGTTGTTTCCCCTCAAAATTGAGCGCAGGTTTTGCGGCTCCAATACCACAGTAGCTACATCGCTCAAAAGGATGGTTGCACCGTTGGATTCCCGCAATACAATATTGGAAAACTCCTGGGGGGTAAACAAGCGGCCTTCGGTACGAATGGTCAACTCCGTGCGGTAACCCTCAATCCGTCCAGAGGGCAGCTCCAGGTTCTGACGTTGGAGTGCAGTGCGAACATCCAGTGGCGTCAGGCTATAGGCACTCAGCATGGTGGGATCCATTTTGATGCGAATCGCATAGCGCTTTTCCCCCCAAATCCGAATATTTGACACCCCGGGGATGGTTTGCAAACGTTCCTTCATCACGTTATTGGCAAACTCGCTCAGCCCCATCAGGTCGCGGCGATTGCTTTGTACGGTGATCGACAAAATGGGGTTAGAGTTGGCATCTGCCTTCGATACAATCGGGGGGTCGGCATCGGGAGGTAAGTTACGCTGCGCCTGCGATACTTTTTCCCGCACATCGTTGGCAGCTGCTTCCAGGTCGATGCCCAGTTCAAACTCTACCCGAATGTTGCTTCGGCCATCCGAACAGGTACTGGACAGAGAGCGAATCCCCGCGATCCCGTTGATGCTTTCCTCCAGTGGTTCGGTAATTTGTGATTCGATTACGTCAGCAGCAGCCCCGGTATAACTCGTAGATACCGATACAACCGGGGGATCCACACTGGGGTACTCACGCAAGCCCAGTGAACGATAACCAATGTAACCAAAAAGAACAATCACTATGGAGATCACCGTAGCCATTACTGGCCGGTCGATACTCAAAGAAGACATATTCATAGGCCATTCTGATTTGGAGATTCAAGCAATTTGGTAGGAATCACAGGCATTCCTTCTTTGAGGGACAATAAGCCCGAGAGAATTACCGTATCACCAGGTGCCAAGCCGTCCAATATTGCTATGGCGGATTCCAGGCGTTGACCTGCCAATACGGTCTGCATTTTTACGACCCCCCCTTTGATCACCAACACTTGTTGGCCGTTCAAAATGGGAATAACCGCATCAGTAGGCACTAAAAATGCCGCCTTATTTTGGCTGGTGATCACTTGTACTTTGGCAAAGTTACCCGGCTTCAAAGTGCCATTGGGGTTCGCACAACGTGCCCGGGCAGTAAGGGTGCGGGAAGCAGAATTCACCTGATTGCTCAGGGCATAAATTTCTGCGCTGAAATTTTCAGTGATCCCTTCTACATTGAACCGAATGCGCTGTCCTGGCTTCAAGTCGCGGGAAAAGCGCTCAGGGACTTCAAATTCGAGTTTGATGGGATTGGTTTGTTGCAAACCCACCAATATATCGTTGGGAGACACATAGGCCCCTTCACTCAATTGACGCAAACCTAATTTCCCACTAAATGGGGCCCGAATGCGGGTCTTGTCCAAGGCGACTTGGGTGATTCGCATGTCTGCCTTGGTTTGATCCAGGGTAAGGCCAAGGCGATCATAATCCTCCTGTGAAATCCCGTCGATGGCCAAAAGGTCTTTCGCACGTTTGAGCTCCCGCTCGTTGTAGGCTTCACTGACCTTGAGTTTGGCGAACTGAGCTTCCAGTTCAGCACGATCCAATTCAGCCAAAAGGGTACCTTTTTGTACCAATGCGCCTTCTTTGAAGAGCAGCTTGGTCATCAGCCCGGAACGTTCGGGGCGAATGTCAACTTGTTCGTTGGGGACAAGGTTACCCGTAGTGAACAGCGTGTTTTCCAGTACTTGTGAGTTTACGATCATGTAGTCTACCGGAGTGGGAGGAATGGGGCCGCCAGGTTTTCCACCAGGGCCAGCACCAGCCATCGGGGCGCCCTCTTTTTTCCCACCACAGGAAATCATTACTAGGCTTACAAGGACCAGACAGAGCAGGGAAGAAATGTACTTCATAAAAATTGCAGGTTAGTAAAATCGAACAAATGTTGTTCACGTGCAAAATGGGCTTTAAAATTCAAGAGCTTGCTTAAACCAGCTCTAAGCCGGAAAAATACGAAACTTTATTGGGTCAGTTACTTGAAGTTTAAACAATTGCGACCGAGTGCGGGTTGAAGGGGCAAAATGTCGTATAGCGACGGGGAAAGGTTGTTGGTCGTCAGTGGAAATTTGATGAATGTGTAAAATACTTTTGGTCGACCAAAATCTAGTCAAAGGAGCGTCTATTATCAGGTGGACTGTCATCCTTACTGGCCAATCATCCAGTCCTTAAAGGCATTCGCCTTCTTTCTGCTCACACTCACCTCTTCCGAAAAAGCCGGACTCAACTGCAAAAGCAAACGCCCCGAACCATCCGTTTCCACCTTGCGAATGGCTTGGCGGTGGGCAATGATTTGTCGATTGAGGCGAAAAAATTCACTACTTGGCAAATTATCTTCCAGTTGCTCCAAAGTTTGATCAATGGTAAAAGATTGCCCCTGCAAGTTGCGGATCACGCACAAATCCCCCGCCACACTGAGGTAGGCCATTTCCTCCAGGTTCAAAGGTACCTGAGCTTTGCCCTGATTGACCAACAAACTGCGCAAAGAGCGCCCGCTTGGCGTATTGACATTGGGTACACTAGTACTTTCTAAACTGTTGATTCGCGTCTGCAAACCCTCCACTACCCGCAAGTGATAAACCCGCATCCACATTCCAATATACAACAAGTGCATCACCAACAAAAACATACAGGCCATCGGGATATCGGTCATAAAAACGATCTCGATGTTGAATAGCGGATGCCGTTGCGCCAGGTAGGTGTTGTACACAAAGGTAACCATCAAAACGATCAAACTGGAGAGGCCAAAACAGGTAGCGCCCTGGATCAATACGCGTTGAAAACCCTGGTCTACCCAGGAGTATTTTTTGTCAAAACGAAGGATGAAAAAACGGTTGAGTTCCCAAATCAAAAAGGTAACCAGAATGCCAACCCCCAAATCCAGATAGTACTGGGGATCCTTCAACAATTGTCCAAAGGAAGCTACTTCACCAATGTTGCGGTACAGGAACCCCCACAATGGAATGGCAATCAAACGAAGGTTGCGGTCAGGATAGGAAATGGATAAAAGCATAGTTGTGTGTTCCTGGCAAAAGTACAACTATGCTCAGATACGCAAAAAGAACTTGTTTTGATTTTGCGGCAAATAGTTCGTCATCTGAGTTTTTCAGAAGATCACCAAAGCGACATTTTTTTTCACAAAGAATACACAAAGGAGCACAAAGGACACAAAGCGAAGCCTTGTCAACGTCTAACTTTGTGTCCTTTGTGTCCTCTTTTTTTCCTTTGTGCTAATAAAATGCCGCTTTGGTTTTTATGAAAAAATCGGGATAATGAATATTTTTTGCGAAAACACCGTCACGGCAACTTCGACAAAACCTCCGGTACCCGATTCACCAGCACACTACTCAAAAAAGCAAAGCGCCCGCCCCCTTCCCGACCCACATTGGTGGAAGTAAACACCGTTATTTTTTGTTGGGGCAAATAAATCAGCGAGCATTGGCCGCCAATTCCGCCGCCATAGTGTCCAAACTCTGGCTGGCCGCCGCCAAAATTCACCCATACCAAACCCAGTCCATAATCCGGCTCAGTGGATTGCTTGCCCTGTACCCAACTCGTCATTTCCTTCCAGGATTGTGCGTTCAACAATTTGCCATTTGCC
Organism: Haliscomenobacter sp.; assembly: GCF_041740695.1. GTDB lineage: Bacteria > Bacteroidota > Bacteroidia > Chitinophagales > Saprospiraceae > Haliscomenobacter. The sequence continues at coordinate 34,131 of NZ_JBGSLK010000018.1, forward strand.
AGCGCATCCATAAAGGTGACCAAATCGAGGGGCGAGGCGATGATTCCATCTTCTCCATACCCAGAATAAGCGGCAATATTGAGGTTGGTTTGGGTGCAGTTTTCCAATACCCCATTGGCGTAACGATCCCAATAGTGGTTGGGCAAGCTTAAATTGGCCGGATAACCGCTTTGTAATTTGTAGTAGGTATTTTTCAGTTGCAGCGGCTCCAGGATTTCTGCTTTGATGACTTCGGCGTGGTCTTTGCCGCTGGTTTTTTCCAGCACATAAGTCAGGAGCAAGTAATTGGTATTGGCATAAGCCCAATCACTGCCGGGTTGAAAATGCAGCGGCTTATCGATTACGTATTCCAACAACTCCTCGCGCGACCAGGGGCGAGTAGGGCGATTCAGCAAGTCCGAAAGCCGCTTCAAATCTTCGTGAAATTCCCGATAGCCCGATGTTTGATTGAGCAGCATGCGCACTGTGACTCCCTTTGCCTGAGTAAGGCGATTGGCGATGGAGGTGGGCAAATAATTGGCAACCGGGTCGTCCAGGTTCAACAAACCTCGCTCGGCCAAGCGCAAGGTAGCTACGGCAATAAAAGTTTTGCTGACACTGTAGGCGTGTTGAACCTGGCAAGTTTGCATGGGGGTGTTGTCCTCCAACTTAGATAAGCCGCTGGTGCCAGTCCAAACTCCATTGGCATCTTTGATGGCCACCACCGCGCCAGGGATACCTTCGGCGACAAAGCTATCGATCAAAGTTTGTAAACGACCCGCCAAAGGATGGGTGGGATTGATGCCGGGTGCCACACAGTTTTGCTGCGGCGCGATGGCTTGTTCAGTGCTCTCACAAGCACTCAGCATACCGAGTACCAGTATGAATAAAATGGGTGCAATTTTCATGGGAATTAAAATTTGAAGGTTTGCCCTACGGTGATTAAATGGATGGGGAAAACGGGGAAGGCTTCGTTGTAGCCGAGCAGCGCCTGCGCCTGATACTGCACAAAAGGCCGCCAGTGTTCGCTGACCCGGTAACCCAAATGCAGGCCAGCGGGTACAAAAAGCAGCGCCTTTTGGTTCTTCTGCGTTTGCCATTGCCCTTCTCCATCCCTTACTAATCCAGGGCCCGAACCCTGATTCAATTGGTAACCCAGCCCCAGATCAAAACCCGCCTCCAGTTTACCGATGCGGGGGTGATAACTAAACTGGCTTTGCAGGTAAAAACTGCTGCCTTGTGAACGAGTGCGGTAATGCCCCAAATCCAGGCGCAGCCCTGATGTTTCCGCTTGATTGAGTGGGTAAGTGATGCCTGCACTGAGGCCCATATTCCGAAAATTTTCACTCAGCCGATAACCAGGCATGCCAAAAGCCGGGAAGTTTAGGGAGACTTGATACAGGAGTTTGGACTGCGCCCTCCCCCAGCCTACTACGGCCAGTACGAGTAAACTTGCAGCCAGCATTTTGTACTTTTTCATGATCCTTCATTTGGTGGATGATCGAATGATTTCGTTGGTTAATGGATGCAAAAAGCAGGGCCCAGGCCGCAGGATTGGCGGGGCTTTGCGGCTGAAGTGACGGAAAGGTGGGGGTGAAAGAGCGGGAATTGGGGGTGAGGGAAAACAGAATAGTATGGCATATTTAACAAAAAGTCTTTAATTTTGGATAAATTTCAATCGTAATGAGCACACATGATTTAGTTGAAAATTTCATTGAGGTCAATCCTTCTATAATGTTTGGGAAACCTGTCATTAAAGGTACTCGTATAACAGTAGAGCTAATTCTGGAAAAGCTAGCAATTGGTGAATCCTTTGATGCCATTTTAATTGAACATCCTCGCTTAGAACTGCACCATATCCAAGCAGCTTTCGCTTTCGCTGCCTTGGCGCTTAAAAGTGAATTCCTCATTCCCAGTGCAGCATGATTTTTTTAGCAGATGAAGGTGTGGACAAGTCCTTGGTAGAGTTATTGAGGGCTGCGAGTTATGATGTGTTTTACGTTGCAGAATCAGCAAGTAGCATCTCTGACGAAGAAGTATTGGCATTAGCCAATAGCGATGGTCGTATTCTTATCACGAGAGATAAAGATTTTGGAGAATTAGTTTATCGATTAAAAAGGATTCACTCTGGTATTATCTTGGTTCGGATGGAGGAACTCCCTTCTATTTCCAGATCGACTTATGTTGATCATTTCATTCGTGAAAACTTGGATAAATTAGCTGGCCATTTTGTGGTATTACAACCAGGTTTAACAAGAATTCGAAAGTTATAGCAGGAGTTCAGAAAGTATTTATACCGGAGAAGTTAAATATTTATTAGATCTGACACCCCAAAGAGCGCAAGACACAAATCAAGGCGAAAACCTTTGAATTTGCGGTAAACTTGAACCCCAGCGAATATTCCTCCCCCCCTACCCATTTTTAAACAACTGAATCAGCGCTGCAGTCATTGCAGCAATCCCGGTACGAATCGTCCCCGGCAGATACGGATTAAATACTGAGCTGTGCAGCGGCGGGTAGGTTTCTGTGGATTTAGGCTGCATGTTTTCATCAAATTTGTTCGGATTGACCGAGCCAAGCCAAACAAAGCCCAATGGGATTTTCCCATCCAGACCATAGCTTGAAAAATCCTCTCCAAAGGTATAGCAAGGTTCCTGGCGCACCATGTCTTTCCCCAATGTTTGTTCAAAACTGGATTGTAGTTTGTCCATCAGCGCCACATCATTGATCACGGGTTTGGTAAAAAAGCCGCGCTCGATGACTTCAGGGAACAGCTCCTTCGGCAAACCCGAGGCAATGGCCTCACCCTCGCAGATCTGTTTGATTTCTGCCATAATTTTTTCATAAACGGCCACACTGAAGCAACGCACTGTGAGTTTCAATTCCACTTGATCGGGCAAAATATTGTGCGACAAACCCCCATGGATGCTACAAACTGAAACTACCGTAGGTTCAAAGGGCGACATCACCCGGCTGACTATGGTTTGCAAGCGCACAACAATGCTCGAGGCCAGTACCACCGCGTCTTTGGTCGTTTGGGGATAGCCTCCGTGTCCGCTAATGCCTTTGACAATGATTTTTGGCATTTCGATCAAAGCCATCGCTGGTCCACGCACGACTCCGATGGTACCAGCCGGCAAAGTTGGCGAAACATGGTAGGCCAAAGCTGCTTTCGGAAGTGGAAAATGATCGAACAAACCCGCTTTGATGAGTTTATCGGCACCATTGTCAAATTCTTCACCGGGTTGGGTCACAAACACCATTGTACCCGCCCATTCAGACTTCAATTTAGCCATTGCTCGGGCCACCCCAATCAAATTTGCAGAATGCAGCGAGTGCCCGCATTGATGCCCGACATTGGGAATTTTAGAGGCCCAGGCTTCGCCACGCAGGTCGGGTTGGGGCAAGGCATCACAATCGGCGCGAAACAAATAGGTGGGGCCTTCGCCGTTTTTCATCACCGCCACGACTCCAGTTTCGCACACCATTTGTACCACATCACAACCGGCAGCACGGAGCTCTTCGGCCTGGCGTTGGGAGGTATTGAAGGTGTCCATCCCGATTTCGGGATTTTCGTTGTAGTGGCAAAAGAGTTGAAAAATACGCTCGTAATCTGCTTCGACGTGCTGGCGGATGGTATCTATTAGTGGCATGTTGAGGAAATGTGTGGTGATAGAATTGGTGACAAATCTACTAAAGGTGTTCCTTAGGTGTCTAAGGTGGTGAGAGAAAAATACCCTGCTGCGCAGGGTTGTGATTTATTGAACCACCTTAGAAACCTAAGACACCTTAGAAACACCTTAGAAGGAAAACCTACTCCCATATCACCCGCTCCCCTTTTTCAAACCAATGCTCATACTGCTCCGCATACTTCCGATTCAGCGCCTCCCTGCGGATTTTCAAGGTAGGCGTCAGCACTCCATTTTCTACCGCCCAGGGCTCCCGAGTGATGACCACCGCTTTCACCCGTTCGTAATGCGCCAGTCCAGCATTGACCTCCTCCAGGGTTTGGATCAAAGAAGCTTGGACCATTTCCAGTGGCGTTTTTTGGCCAATCTCAGAAAGCACCGCCAGTGCCAGGGGTTGCGGGATGGAAAAACCTACCACGCACAACTGTTCGATGTAGCTGTTTTTGGCAAAACCCCATTCAATCGGCGCGGGGACGATAAATTTCCCTTTGGCCGACTTAAAGGTATCGGACACGCGACCCGTCAGTTTCAGGTAACCATCCGGGGTGATCTCTCCTTGATCACCAGTATGGAGCCAACCATCCTGAATGACCTGCGCGGTACGTTCCGGGTCTTTGTAATAACCAGCCATTATCCAGGGGGCACGCATGATCACTTCCTGGGTTTGGGGATCGATGCGGATTTCGACATTGGCCATTGGTTTGCCCACTGTACCGGGGCGAATGTCGGCGCGGGGCATTAGGGTACAGCCACCCGCATTTTCAGTCATGGCGTAAACTTCCTGGACGGCCAGGCCCAGTTTTTTGAAAAAAGCTTTCACTGAGTCGGGCGTAGGTGCAGCCCCGGTCAGTAAAACCCTGGCTTTGCTCAAACCCAGTCCCTGAATGATTTTATGCTTCAAAAATGCCCCCAGTACCGGAATCGAGAGCAACAAATTTAAGCGCCTTTCCGGCAAACGTTCCAGAATGGCCAGTTGAAATTTGGACCAAATGCGTGGTACCGCCATGAATAGAGTGGGCTGAGTACTTTGTAGATTTTGGGCAAAAGTATTAATCGACTCGCTGAAAGAAATGCTACCCCCGGTGGCCATACACGCACATTCCACAATGATGCGCTCGGCGATGTGATTGAGCGGCAGGAAAGAGAAAAAGCGATGGTCTTCGGTAGAAAAATCGATCAGGTTGCCGTTGACTTTTTCGTTGTGAATCAAGGCAGCGGCGTGGTAATAATTCAGCATCACCCCTTTGGGTACACCAGTGGTGCCGGAGGTAAAAATGACCGTCCACAGGTCGTGGAGTCCAGGAAGAGGGTTGCCTTCAATGGGGGTTACTCCAGCGAGCAATTGATCCCAATCCAGGCCTTCTTCAACGCGCGAATTGCCCTCATAATGGGGAAAGCGAATCAGCTCCACCCCTTCCACCACACCTGAACGCATGCTGCCCCAATCATCCAGTTTGCCCACCAACATGACCCTTGCCTCGCTGGCCGACAACACCTGATTGAGTTCTTTGGCGGTCAGGTTGGGGTAAAAAGGCACCGAAACAAAGCCCCCCATCATCAGCGCCAGATCGCTGACGATCCAGTGGTAACAGTTTTTAGACACGATGGCGACTTTGTCCCCCTCTTCCAAGCCCATGCCGTACAAGGCGCGAACCAGTCGGCGTGCCATTTGCCCAACTTCGCTCCAGGAATAGGTTTTCCAGTCATTCCCTTCTGGTTGACGCAAAAAAACGGCATCGCCTTTTTTTTGTTCCCATTCATAAAAATAGGCCAGTATGCTCTTTAGGTTGGCTTCATTCAAGCCCTTGAGTTCTTGTTTGTCTTGGAGTGTCATGAACTGATGTTTTCACAAAGTATTCAATCAAATCTGAAACTGTTGGCCATGCAAGCGTTGCCCACCATCCACGTACATGGTCTCGCCCGTGATGTAGGATGCATACGGGGAAACCAAAAACACGCTCAACCAGGCCACCTCATCAGTAGTACCCAGGCGTTGCATCGGAATGGTTTCAGCCAGGCCGTTCAACATCTCCGGAGGGTAGTTTTCGAGTCCTGAAGACTGGATGATACCCGGGGCCACTGCATTGACCCGAATGTTGTATTTGCTCCACTCCACGGCCAGGGTCTTGGTTAGGTTGTCCACTCCGGCGCGGGCAGCGCCAGTATGCGCCATTCCGGGGACTCCCCGGTAAATATTGACGATAATGTTGAGGATAGCCCCTTGTTTTTGGGGGATAAAAAAAGCTTTGGCCATCGCCTGGGTCATGTACCAGGTGCCATTGAGGTTGTTGTTGATCACGGCATTCCAACCTTTTTCGGCCATGTCTTCAGCCAGAGAGGGGAATTGTCCGCCCGCATTGTTGACCAAGATGTCCAGGCGCCCGGCTTTTTCCCGAATGAACGCTACGAGTTGTTGGATTTGGGCGCTATCCCGGATGTCACACACCTGATAATGGCAAGTGCCCAGTTGGCTCAGGTTCTCCTGTGCTTTTTGGAGTTTTTCTTCTTTGCGCCCGGAGATAAAAACCTGGGCACCTGACTTTAACAATTGGCTAGCAATGGCATATCCGATGCCACTTCCGCCGCCGGTAACCAGGGCGACTTGTTGGGAAAAAACATTTGCTTGCAGCATAAACTCAAGATGTTGATGAAAAATGGGGTGCAGGTTTGCAGGGTTTGTCGCTCGACTCTAAATTTTATAAAATTGTTGCGACAATAAGTGATACAATTTGCACCATATTAGAGCGTACGACCAGCGGCAGCGCCGCGAAACGTCGATAGCATTTAAGCCAAGCAGTGCATTTAAGGTGCGTAGCACCGGAACAGCGGGCAATTGTTCCGGTGCTACGCACCTTAAATCTACCTTCGTTCCCTTACCCTATTGACGTTGCGCGGCTCTGCCGCTGGTCGGCTCATTTGGGGCAACTGCATGGATATAACTTTTTATCGCTTCGCCTTTTGTCTGACGGCAAACCTTGGAATTCCTACGCCTAAATATTATGGGGCATCTTTAGGAATTTGCCTTTTCAATTCCCGCTCGAATTCGTGCGCGTGAACTTCGATGCTATGGCGTTTGGCCTGTAAAAATTCCCGACTGACATGCTCGGCATCCTTCTCCGCCAATTCTGCCAGATTTTTAGGCAAAGCCCAGCGCCCGACAATGTAATTTGCAGCCAATTTGGCCTGTAAATCACTATACGGCCAAACAGCGCCCTGCGGTTGAAAAAGTCCAATAAAAATCAGACTGGGATGCTGAGGATGGAACATGCGCAGGTAAAGGGGCACCCGATCCGCTTCTTCGTAATTGATAAAATCGGGGGCAAAAAACGGAGTGCTGATTTTGTAGCCCGTTGCAGCGACGATGGTATCGTACTCCTCTTCTACCCCATCGGCAAAATACACTTTGTGGCCTTCCACCTTCACGATGCCCTTGCGGGGATGGACTTTGCCGTGGCGAATTTTGTACAACAATTCTGAATTGACCGTGGGATGCGCCTTGAGGACTGGAAAATCTGGATCAGGCAAGCCGTAATCTGAATATTTCCCCACCTGTATCCTCAGACTCAACTGGCGTAAAAAAGCCGCAATGGGTTTGGGAACCCACAACATTTGGCCGTTAAAGGTATCAGTAGGTTTGCCCATAAAAAACTTGGGCACGATGTATTGTGGCCCTCGGGTACTGATGGCCACAAAACTGGCTACCCGGCTGATTTCCACCGCGCAATCACAACCCGAATTGCCCGCACCTACGATCAACACCTTTTGGCCTTTGAATGGCTCGGCTGTTTTATAATTGTGGGAATGCATGTACCGCCCTGCAAACTGAGTCGGCCAATGCTCAGGGTGTCGGGGCACATTGTGGTGGCCATTGGCAACGAGCAAATAATCAAAGGTCTTTTGTAGGCCGTCGCCTAGGGTAATCAACCATTTTTCACCCGCGATTTTTTCTGCCTTTTGCACTTTGGTATTGAACTGAATATAGGGATACAAGCCAAAATGCGCTGCGTAAGCCTGAAAGTATTTCAACAATTGATCGTGGGAAGGGTAATCTGGATAGTCGGCGGGCATCGGAAAGTCGGCGAACTGCGACATCGTTTTGGAGCTGATGATGTGGGTTGTTTCACACACGCTTGAATGAGATTCTTCCGCTGAGTACACCCAATTGCCACCAATCTGGTCGTTTTGTTCGTAACAGACGACATCGGTCAACCCTGCTTGCAATAAATTTTTCAGCGTGGTAATACCCGAACAGCCTGCGCCAATGACACAAATTCGCTTCATGATCTGATGTAGTTTTTTTCAACTTCAAGTAAAAATAGTAAAAAAGCAAAAGCGAATAACAAAAAGCAAAGGGAGGTCCTTTTTACTTTTCGCTATTCGCTTTTCCCCAAGAAATGGTATAGCCCGATTTGACAGGGTTAGTCAACTAGGGAATTACTGTCTATTTATTTTACTCGTTCCTCATCTCTGTGCCTGGATGATTTTATGGTAGTTCGTTTGGCCGGACTTGTGACGCACAAAAACATAAAACACCTGCTGGTTTTGTGCTGTGCCCAAATCAAGTTCCAGTACATTAAGGCCTGAAACAAGCATTGCCTGTTGTTTTAATACAACTTGTCCCAGCGTATTGTACACCACTATGTCGCTATTCCCAGGTAAGGATGAGTCAATTTCCAGTTTAAAGGTCTTTTCAAAAGGATTAGGGTATACTTTTGACAAAAAACGCCCCATTGCCGTGGAAGTTATTGATTGGGGTTTGGCGCTGAAAACCCCTAAATCCTCGGCACCCCCAAAATTGGCCGCTAAGGTTGGAACTTGAATGCTAATATTTTTCTCACAATAAGGCCAACTGTTATTCAATACAGCTACCGTATAGGTTCCGGCAGCTAAATTGCTTCTATCTTCTGTGGTGGGTCCACCTGGGCCCCAGGAAAAGATCATTGGCCTTACTCCACCAAACACACTCAGGTCAATTTTGCCATTGTTGCTGCCATTGCTGGCGGGAGTAACCACGTATGATACCTGGAAGAAAGGAGCAACAAAATCTGCAGGAATACTGGTATTGTACACCTCTCGGCATGTTTTTCCAGTACTATTTTGTCTGCTGGTGATGGTCAACGTGTAATTTCCAGCTTGGGTAGCACTAATCTGACTGGTACTAGCCCCGGTATTCCACAGATAACTCAGGCTATTGTTGTTGCTACTGCTTGCAAACGACACCCCAATGTTTTTTATCACATCACAATCGTAGCTAATATTGTTTAATGCCTCAAAACTGATCGTTTCACCTCCCAGTCTATTGCTGGTCAATATTTTTTCAATACTATTGCCACATGCATCCTTAACCCTAACTTTGGGAGAGCCTACATTCCCCTGACTGGGAATCACGGGTGACAATGGGTTGTTTATGTCTCCTGCAACCAGCGAATACACCGTATTGCTAAGATTGCCCACAAACCATTCATACGTATAGGGTCCTTTGCCTCCACTGGCTTTGATCAAAAATTGTTCGCTGGGGTGTGCACACTGATTGATCCCTTCCGCACTGACGATTCGAAGCGCAGGAAAAGTAGCTCCAAAATTGTAACTCTGTGTTGTCGTAGTATTGCATACATCGGTAATGGTTACTGTTCGGCTACTAGAGCTACGCGTCATACAAGCGGAGGTTGAACCATTGCTCCAGGTGTATTGAAAGGGGCCCAAACCCCCACTTGCCTTTACACAAATTGTCTTTTCCTGCGGCACAGAACAATCTCGGCTGGTGTCACTCACTATACTTAGCGCTTTTGGTGTTCCAATCGGCACAATTACACACTGGTTCGTTACTTTATTACAGCCCCGATCCGTCAACTTGTAACAGTGGGTGCCAGCATTGATGTTGTTCACACAGGCTCCTGTTTTTCCCAATGCTGGCCAGTCTATTTTCCATTTGCTAGTGTCGACGTTGATGCAAATGCTCCCCCCTCCCTGGCCACTGCTACAACTTGCCTGGATGCTGATTTGGGCAGAGCCTGGTACAGCTTGGCTCACCAAGGGTACGTAGCTGATTGACTTTGAAGCTCTTAACCCCTTAGAGTCGGTTACTGTGATGGAATAAGTCCCGGATCGGGATACCGATACCGGATTCTGAGGCGGTACATACAATGATCCAGGCCCCACCCAAACATAGGTATAAGGAGCATCACCACCGCTAGGGGTGATCACAATGCTGCCATTGGCATCACAATTGTAAAGGATCGTATCTTTGATGCTCAATTGTTTCCCTACCGTGGCACTTAACTCGGCAGCACATTCAAAGCGATTGAATACTTTCACCGTATAAGTGCCGTGACACAAGTTGGGTAGGGTTTTAGTACCCGTAAAAGGGCTACTGAAGGGGATTTGAGTGCCATCGGACTTAATCAGGGTGATCGTGAAGGGCCCAGCAGTACCCGTTGCTTCTACCCTGATGCTGCCCGTACAGCTGCCCGTAGCCGCCGTGGTACTGACGATGCGGATGGTGGCGAATACCTGGAGGCTCAAACAAAAGCTGAGGAGGAGAAGGATTGTCTTTTTCATGGTGTTTTGTTTTTTGTGGCGGGTTACAAGGATTTAGTCACCGCTGCGGACATGCCCGAAGCGCTGCCGTCCAAAAATTTGGCGACAAGTTGATATTGGTAATTCTCCCCACTTTTGGTCTGGGTATCTCGCCAGGCGTAGTAGGCTCGACCTTGTTCTACTTGCCCAAGCGGCAAAAAGGTAGCGGCGTCCAGGTATTGAAATTCGCGCAAAGGTCCGCCATTTTCAGCGCGGTATACCACAAAAGCGCGCAACAAGGGATCCTGCACATACTCCCAACTGAGCTTAATGGCGGGTTTGTTCTCCACAATCGTTGATTCTGCTTTTACTGCACTGAGTGCTGGCCGCTTCACGTTGGGCAAAGTCACCTTCACCGTGGCCGAAGTGCTGCTCAAGCCAGCCTCGTCGGTGGCTACGACGCGGTATTCCCAATCTGCGGCATCGCGTAAAGTGGTGTCGAGCGTCATTTGATCCCCGGAAAGGCTATCTGTTAAGGTGGCAATGGTCGTCCAGTCAGTTTGTAAGATCGAACGGCGTTGCACTTCGTGGCTCACTACGTCGGTACTGACACTGGGTGCCCATTTTGCTTTGACGCCCAGGCTAACGGGCTCCACTTCTGCCAGATTGGGCTGAGCGGGAGGGATCACATCGGGGCGTTTGAGACTGAGTGCAGTCGATAAATCGCCCAAATTGTCGCGAAAATCTACTGCGCGTACTTTGAAGTAGACGTACTCCGAACTGGTGTTCATCGGCACCTGGATGGAAAAAGCATTAGCCAACACTGTTTCACCGTTGACCTGCACATATTCGCCCTCCAAAGCGTCAGCCAAATAAATGCGATAACCACTCAGGTCGGCTTCGGGGTTGTGCGTCCATTTGATCAGAGTGAGGCCAGTGGCGTCGATTTGGCCACTGAGGCCCGCTACTTGCACGGGTGGGGTGTTGTCTTCGGGTTGGCCCAGCAATGCAAGCGAGGCATATTCCCGGTCGTGTACATCCACCGCCTTTACCTGGTAATAGTTGGTATGTAGCGGAGTGGCGTCCAGGTACTCTCGGGCAGTCGCTGCTGTCAAGCTACTCAAGGCGACAAAGGGGCCATCTACAAAGGGTGAGCGATAGATTTTAAAACCCTTGATTTGGGCATTCAAACCGCTGGGGAAACTCCATTTCACCAAGAGTTTGCTCCCCGTTTCCCGCGCTACATCCGTGATGGAAGGCTTTTCGGCCAATGGTGCCGGGGTACTTTTGGCATTGTTGCTGGTACCCAGTGCACTGATGCCAAAAATGGAATGCCCCCGCAAACGGTACTGGTATGTCACGCTTTCCGACTCCAGGGTATCTGTATAGAACACCGCGTTGGGGTTGAGTGCAGTTTCTGTTTCTGGCGGAAGGATAGTTTCCTGATTGCGTTTTTGCCAGCTGCTCCCATTGTCTGCCGAACGCTCTACATCATAGCCCGTGTAGTACATGTCCAGACCTTGCTTTGACCAACTCAGCAAAACTTGCTTGACGTTGACATCGGTAGTAGGTGCGGGTAAAGCGGGCAAGCTCTGGGTTTGGCGGGTATCGATGGTCGTCAGCCAGGCTGCGCTCGTTTGGGTCGTATCGGCACTGTAAAAGCGGATCCGGTATTCGTAAACCGAGTTGGCGGCCACCGTATTGTCCCGAAAACCCAAGCCCATCGCCAAAGCCACCGGGAAAGAGGCATCCGCAGCCACGAGCCCCAGGCCAAAACGGCTATCGTTTTGCTCACTCAGGCTGAGCGCACGGACAAAGGGATCGCCGGTACCCACACTCACTTGTACGCTGTCTTCGAATAAAGCAGCCCCAGCCACCCCGGCAGCATTGCTGGTGTCCGACATTGCTTCAAACACTTCCACGGGTTGTGGCAACAACTGAGTGGTCAAAACAACCTTGGAGGCGAGAATTTGCTCCGCACTCAGGGTACTGCCCGTGTTCCAAATGGTGTAGCGCTCCAGGCGATAACCCTGATCCCGACCTTGTTGCCAGGATTTGAAATCGGTAGGTGCCCAGCGCAAGAGGGCTTTGCCATTGCTGTGAATGCCCAATAAGCGCACCTGGGCCTCACTTTGGGCATTCAGGCCAATGCTGCTGAGGCACAGCAGGAGTAGCCAAATGATGCTCGATGGGTGTTTTATCATGTCCTTGTGTTGTAGTTTTTACATAAATACAGAATCAGCCCGATGGCGGCTGATTGCCACGGAACTCTAGCATTAAATTCTACATACACAAAAACAAGCAGCGAAGCTGCCTATCGTTATTTCAACAAAAATTGCTCTATTTTCCTGGCACCATTTTGCGCCCTTAACTCCAGCAAATAGAAACCTTTCGGCCAGGTGCTGAGGTCGATGGACGTGGAAATGGACTGCCCGCTTACTGCTGCCTGAAACCGAGGGCGACCCAGTAGGTCATACACCCGGATTTGAGCCAAATCGACCTGGGCTTGGGCAGACACTTCCAAACGGGTAGTGGCCGGATTGGGCCAAAGCTGCACCAGTGCTGGCAATGCCTCGGGAGTGCGGGTGCTCGTGGTGTTGCTTTTCGGTTCGTATACCCACAACTCTCGCCCGGCGACAGGGGTGTTGGCCGTAAAAAAGAGACGATTGCCCGCCGGGGTCAGTTGTTCGGGTTCGCTGCTGATGCTGCCAGGGCGGAGATCAATAAAGCGGGTACCTGCTGCCGTGCCATCTGATTGATACAACTCATCACCGCCGCCAGCGCGGTAACCGACGTAGTACAACGAATCCTGCAACACACAGAGGTAATCTCCACCGTAATAAGTGGAGTTATTGCGGTTGTCTACAATCGGGAAACGGGTGCCCGCCAGGGTACCATCGGTAGTAGCGACACCGGAGGGTTGGCCAGCATGCAAAAACAACTTGTTCCGATATGGCGTGAGGTAATTGACATCCTCTTTAGAGCGATCGTTAAAATCGAGTTGTTTGGTGCCGGCCACCGTACCATCGGATACAAAAAAATCGCGATAGGTACAAAAGCTGGTGCCCAGTGGGCAAGCGGAATAAAAGAAAAGGTTGTTCCAGCCAATAAATTCCCGTTCGCGACGCGCCACTTCACCGGTAACGACCGGCTCATAGGTAGCCAGCCGCAGCGTGCCCGCGGCAGTGCCATCCGTACGGTAGAGTTCATCTTTTTTGCTGTACTGGAAAAAGAAAAACACCTGCTTTTCGGTTGCGGTCAACAAAGGGGAACCGCCCAGCTCGCCATCATTCTTCAGGGTGTGGTAGGCTTGGGTGCCCGCCACAGTGCCATCCGACTTGATGAGTTGGTAAGTACTGTCTTTGCTTTGGGCCAGCAGAATGAGTTGATTGGAAAAGGATACTACATCTAGAATGCCATCGGGGCCTTTGTAGCGGGCCAACATCTGGTTTTCACTCGTAGTGGGATTGTAACGCCACAGTTCGGTTTGGTCAAAAAACTCGGAAGCCGAAGCGCTCACGTAAAAAATTTGCCCCTGGTGTACTACTACCTTGCGAATTAGCCTGCTGGCATTGCTGAATAGCTTGCGGGTGCCCGCTGCGGTACCATCTGTGATCCACAATTCGCCACCTGTGCGGTTTCCATTGTTGCGATCCGCTACAAAGAGCACTTGTTTGCTGTCGTAAGGCAAAAACTCGGGATAGTCTTCCCCATTGGTGCCCACCATCAGCATGCTGGTACCTGCCTCGCTGCCATCAGATGACCAGAGCTCGTATTTGAACTGACGGTACACGACAAAGAGTACGCGGTTGCCTACGCCGATTCTGAGCTCGTCCTGGGCGTCGTTGAAAGTGGAAGTGGTGCCGGGAATGAGATCGAGTACCTGGCGCGGGGTTTGGGCGCCGAGGTGCTGGAGCAGGAGGAAAAAGATGATGTAAAAGAGGTATTTCATGGTTTTGGTTTGTTGGATTGCTCGTCAATCAAAAATTCTTGGAGGTCAAAAGCACTTGAAGGTGGATTATTCCGATATTCACGTAATAGAATTTCTGGATTCACGTACAGTTTAAAACCTTTTTGCCAGATGGGATTTTCCCGATCGAGTTCATCCTCAGCAGGGGTAACATTAATGGCTAGGACTTCTTTTATTTCTTTGAGACAATTCTCTAAACGAACGCTATTGTTTTTTGCAAGATTCACTTGCCAGTCATAATCATTTTGATATTCAAATCTAATTGGCAGCCAAATACTTGTATTGATTGAAATGCAAAAAGCTCGTTCAAAAAACCGAAAGCTATCCACAACAATCAGGTCATTTTGGAGCACCATTTCCTTGTTATCATCAAGGACAAATCCATATCCTCCGATTCGAAGAATTTCAACAGATATCTCCTTTTGAAGAATTAGCTCCTTTAAGTTACAAATTGATTGCTGTATGGTTTTTCCTTGAATTTCAATTCTCCGTGATGGCTCATCAATTACATATGTTGGAAATAGCAATTGATGCTTAGATAAAAGCAAAAGCAGTTGCTCCAAATCCACATACACCTTTTTATTCGCAGTACGATCAATGATGTATTGCGGATATTCAGTAGCCTCACTATCATGAAAATACCAAGAAATTTCAAATCCCATGTAAGGAAATTTTATTGTTTTCATAGGTCAGCAACAGTTTTTACAATTTTAGTGCCATCTGAAAGATGAAAATGAAATTCGTGGATACCTGCACCTTTATCTGGAAATGTCAATTTTGCTTGATATCGCATTTCCTTAATGATACTCGGATTTAGGATATCGTCTATAGTTGTTTCTGGATCACAAATAAATCCAAGGATTTTTTTCTCTGAGTTGACTTCTATTAACTGTTTTGCAGCACCTTGAATTTTAGTCGCATTAAGTTTTCCTTCTAAATACTTAAACTGGTATGCTACAAGGTATGCATCCGGAATGTTAGGGTTTTTAATTCCTAAATCAACATCATGAAGTCCAGTACCTGTATTATGTTCAAATCGTAAATCACTCACCGAAATATCTTTTGAGATCAATTCCTCTGCATTATTTAAAGCCTGATTCACGGATCTTACGCTTTGAAGGTCAGCTTTAGCATTATTAAGTAGCTGCGTGTACCCTTCAACATTTTCAAATACTCCAGACTCGATTCTTTGAAGTAGTTTAAGGCCATCCTCTCCAGCTGATGCAAGAGTTTTTAGCAGTTGTTCAAACGCCTCTGGTCTACCAAATCTATTAGCAATTCTTGAGATTCTCTCTCTATAGTTTTCAATCAAACAAGTCAATGGATCGGTTAACATCACCTCCACCATACACCCATTATTGTGCACGACCATCCCTTTTCCCGTCACCAGAAAATTGTGTGCTCGCCATACCTCCAGGTTGTACACCTTGGTACTCAGCCCCGCATGTGGCCGCTTGATCAAAAACTGTACGGTATCGCCCGATTGGGTCAGGATATGTTCACCCAGCGCCAGTTCACCTGCGTATACGTACTGGGCGCGGTCGGTGGAATAAAAGGGGTGATTGTAGGTAGCCCCCACGGGCTGTTTGGAGGAGGTAAAGTACAAATCCCATACCTCAGCGCTCTCGTGGGCAAAAAAGCCAGTGAGGGGGTAGTGGGCGTAGTCGCCCTGGGCTCGGTAGTCCCAACTGCGGGTATCGAGGGTGCTGGGCAGAATGGCTTCGAGTCGGGCTCGGCCTACGATGCCCATTTCGGGCATGAGCAGGGTGATGTGGTCACCGGGGGCGCGAGCCCCGTGCTGCTGCATCCACCACAGGGGGCGGCGCAGGTAAACTTGGGCGGTAGAGCCATCGGGTTTGGTGTAGCTCAGGTGCAGCCAGCGCCAGGTGGCGGGGGTGATTTCTTCGAGGTCGACCTCTTTTACGTCGCCGGGTAGGGTGTGGGCGGCATTGAGGGCTTGGATGCCGAACTCGGTGGTGGTGCTAGGGTCGTAGCTGGTGGGGGTACTGGCAGCTTGGTAGGCCGGGATAGGGGTGGCGGGGTTGAGGGCTTCGATGGGTTGGGCGCCGAGGGTGGTGACAGTGCCCGGAATGAGGTCGAGTACCTGGCGCGGGGTTTGGGCGCTCAGGTGCTGGAGAAAGAGGAAGAAGAGGATGTAAATGAGGTTTTTCATGGCTTAGTAGTTATTGGATTATGAGCTTTTTCATCATTAATAATACCCTGATTTAAGCGAGTATATCCACTATGATGCTCTTGACTATTGTAAAAATGACTGAAAAAATCGTGGGCATCTGGTAAATGTTCATAAATGCCTGAAGAAATGTGATCTACATGCAAATTATCCCAACCACTGTATTTAAGTTTAATCGATTCCACCAAAATATCATCCTTAATCCATTCATCGACTGATTTTTCTTTAATAAGTAATGGAAGTTCCTCTTTCAATATTTCACAAATCCTTATATACTCATTTTTAGATATCTCTTGGAAGTGAGCTGGAATCCAACGGACATTTTCTTCTGATGTATCTCTAAAACTCCCCAAACGAAACCCGTAACAATATTCAAACTGAGAATTTTTAAACCTGCATTTAAAAAAGTAAGAGTTCCAAAAATTACATTGTTGGAATAATACTGATACGAAATAAGAGCCTAAACTGCTCTCATCAAAACTACAATCAATAAACTTACAATCAATAAACTCCTCGCCAATATTACTCGCATGAATTTTGCAATTTTCAAAAATACAACTTACAAACTTAGAGTCCATTATAATGCATCGAGTAAAATGGGATTTTTTGAAAATTATTTTTTCAAAAACACATCCCTTACAATAAAACTGGATAAACAGTTCTATAAATTCAAAATTCAATAGATGCATCTCAACAAACTCAAATTCGGGTATAGAATCTGTGCTTTCGACTTCAAATCGAATAGTATCAACAACTCTATCCATATCATCCTTTGTTAGCTCAGTCATATCGTTAAAGGTTTATGTTGATTTCCACAATTCTAGATAATTCATCAGAACTCAACCCACTATCATTTTTCAACCAGTTCCTCAGTGCTGCTAATTCTTGATCATCAATATATGACACATCAAGCAATATTCTCTTAAAAACGATAGCTTTCGTGTTTTCATTTATATACTGCCCTCCTGGAAAATCAATTAAATTTCCATCTCCGTAAATATCAAGTCTCTTGGGCTCTGTAAGTTCTTTTACAATTGAGTCCCCTATCCCTTTTTTATCAGATGTTGCAACTTTGAAAAAAGTACCACCTACAGGGGTTTTGGCATCCCAAGGATCACCATTAGCATCAAAAAATTCAATCCCTCTAGGCCCCCTCTTTATTGGACTTTTCAATAACCCTTGGCGCTCTGCTTCTATACCAGTCATGGCTTCTCTATAGACATTTGATTTACCAGTGTCTGGATCTTTGCTCAACTTCGAAAACTCACTATGGTTTTGGTATCTAGCAGGAATATTTGACAAATCGCTCATGTTTCGATAAACACTTGCATTCCCTCCCGCCTTCGCCACTCTCCCATTTACACTTCTATACTCCAAATGATCCAGCCAAGCCTGTTTTTCGGCATTAGGTAGTTTTTCGTATTCAGCTTGAAGTTCTGCGAGACTCTTATTTGAACTAGTTTTGAAGTCATCCAGTTTCTTCAGGTTATCTACATTCTGGCGAATACCTACGGTGTTGGGATCATTTTTGTTGTTTAATGCTTCCCAAGCTTGCAACATTTCAGGTTTGCTACTCAATTCATCACGAAACTCTTTCCCAGTAGCTTTTAAATCCGCTTCTAAGGCCGCCTCCAATTTAGGGTCTTTTAATTTCTTTTTAAGTATTTCCAAAAGGCACGTAATCGGGTCATCCCCCATCACCTCCACCATACACCCATTATTATGCACAACCATCCCTTTCTCCGTCACCAGGAAATTGTGTGCCCGCCATACCTCCAGATTGTACACCCTGGTACTTAGGTCAGCATGTGGCCGCTTGAGCAAAAACTGTACGGTATCGCCCGACTGGGTCAGGATTCGTTCGCCTAGCGCTAGTTCGCCTGCGTAGATGTACTGGCCGCGGTCGGTGGAATAAAAGGGGTGATTGTAGGTAGCACCCACGGGTTGTTTGGAGGAGGAGAAGTACAAATCCCAGACCTCGGCGCTCTCGTGGGCAAAAAAGCCAGTGAGGGGGTAGTGGGCGTAGTCGCCCTGGGCACGGTAGTCCCAGGAGTGGGTATCGAGGGTATTGGGCAGGATGGCTTCGAGCTGGGCCCGGCCTACGATGCCCATTTCGGGCATGAGCAGGGTGATGTGGTCACCGGGAGCGCGGGCACCGTGCTGCTGCATCCACCACAGGGGGCGGCGTAGGTAGACTTGGGCGGCGGTGCCATCGGGTTTGGTATAGCTCAGGTGCAGCCAGCGCCAGGTGGCGGGGGTGATTTCTTCGCGGTCGATGTCCTGCACATCGCCGGGTAGGGTGTGCTCGGCATTGAGGGCTTGGATGCCGAACTCGGTGGTGGTGCTGGGGTCGTAGCTGGTGGGGGTACTGGCAGCTTGGTAAACTGGGATAGGGGTAGCGGGGTTGAGGGCTTCGATGGGTTGGGCGCCGAGGGTGGTGAGGACGAGGGTGCCGGAGATGAAGCAGCCAAGTTTGGCCGCGTAGGATCGCTCCCGTGTACGTATGCCATCAGGGTCACCCACTGCACGACTCCCACCTCTAAAGTTAAAATCGACCATGTTGTTAGCAGATTTAAAAGACTTGTTGATTTGGCTAAATGTATTTGTCAAGAGTTTGCCAGCACCTCCAGTAAGCCAGGATATCACAAAGTCCATTAATTCCTTTCCTGTGCTATAGCCCAGGTTTTTAATATCCGTATGAGTTGGATTGGTAAAAATACGTTTAATATCCCCAAGCCACTTGACAATTTCAGTAATAAATCCATCTACAAAAGCTTTAATCGTTGACAGTTGAAACAACTTTTTGAGGTCTTCTATTTGTTGTCTAAACTCTCCTTGCATTGCTTCAAGTTCAACAATATACTCCGAAAACTCAGTGATCATAAGGTTGATGGACTCCGGGTTTCTACGCGCAAATTCATCAATGGTTAACCCCAGAGGCCCAAATACGTATTTCAATTCCATACCTTGTTTGACCGCATTTAAAATCCATACAGTCAATTTGCTGCCCGCTATTTTAATTTCATTGCCCAGGCTTTCGAGCCAACTCACAGATTCAGTTACAAAACTCACCAATTCAGCTAGCCGATCTAAAGCTTGATCCATCATTCCACACACGACCCCAAAGGCAAATAATTCGACAAGGTCGTTAGAGTCGTGACCTTCCAGCCAAGCGGTTTTGGCTCTCCATTCTTTCAAAAATGACCAGGCGTCATTCTGGTTGTCGATGCTTCCAATTCCATTAATATCCGCTTCACTTAAGTTTGAATTGATTTTTATGGACAGATTGGCTGATCCATCTCCAGCAGAGCGAAGATTGGTGGCACAATCCCCCTCTGAGTAATGAATCCAAACCGCTACTTTTTTACTTTTGTCTTCAAAGGAGCGCTTCGCATTATTCCAATTTTCATTCTGAAAATCTTTATCCGAGGTAATGATGAAATGAACCGGAAAAGAGGCCAATTTTTGCAATTCCGTATTGAATCCATTACTTAGCAAAAAAGAGTGAAGTGCAATCCCGCTGGAGGCACCAAATGCAGGTACAGTATTAGCCTCATCATCATAGACAGTTACATGGGAGTAATACTCTACATTGCCACTTTTCCCGGGTGCTTGAGTATTATCTAAGCTAAAGTTAGAACAAGGCACTTTTTGGCTAAAAAAACCATCAGTCGATAAAATTTGCTGCATTTGGTCACTGCCAATTGGTTGCCCAGGCGTCCATTTTTCCAGCATATCGGCGATCTTACGGGTGCCCTTTGCTTCTGCAATACCCGCTTCATCCAAAACCGTACGCTTATTCCATTGAGAAAGGAGTTCTGCCTCCCCTATTCGCCCCAGTGCCCCCTCCATCGTCGCATGCTCCGCATCACTCACGCCAGCCTTCTTCGGCAGTTTGAGTACCACTTTAAACTTCACCGCATTGCCACCCTGGGCTTGCATGGCGATCATCAGATAGTACTCATTTTGGGTTACCTTGCGCAATTCCGGCTGCCCTCCTTTGCCTCTTACAGCAACCACACCTCCGTTTTCTATTTTCCCAGCAAAAGACCCTGCCGCAGTTTCAAAGGCGATTTCACCATTGGCGATGAGACTGGGGCCATACATGCGAAATTCATAAGTTTTAAAAACACCCGTATAACCCAATACCCGCTGCACGATTCCGGCCAGGTATTCTGCCTCCGCGTCCAAAAAAACAGCGGTGGGGTCATTGATCATCAAGGCGTCGTAGCGCTCTACAAAGTCCGAGACCGGAAGGGGTAAGTTTTGGAAATCAGGAAAAGGCACCCTAGGTTGGGGGGCTTGTACCAACATGGTTGCGCTAGTGAGCAGCAGAAAGGTGCTCAATACCAATGCCATTTTGCCAATAAAGTATGGCAGGGCTAAAGGCTTAGGCGTAGTCATTTTTTTTTCATTTTCGTTTTGGGGAATGAAAACCTCCAATTTAATTGTGCTTCCATGATCATTTGTCCAACATTTTAATAAATTGAAATTTTTGTTCATCCAGATAATATCGAACGGTATCGTTGTGGATGGGAAAATTGATGGTGATTGCTTTTGACTTCGGTACTAAACTTATTTTGGTTCCTTTAATAATATTTCGAAGAACCTCGTCGCATTTCTTACCATTAATCAAAAGTTTTTGGAAAGTTACTCCTGATCTAACGGCGTACATTTGCAATAGTACATCTGCAATCCCATCAAAATAAACAGCTTCGCCTTGATTTGTAATCATCTGAAATTCAACGGTTAAATATTTTAAATTTTCAGGCACAGGGGTTATTGGAAAACCATGCAATTCTGCCGCATATAAATAAAACTCTTTTGATTTCACCCTAAATAAAAGAATGTTAGAATATTTATTGGGCCCATCAAGTGCTGGTTTCCAATATAACAAACCTAAATCCGAGGTAATATGGAATTTTTTCAGTGCACTATTGTAATAGATGCTAACTAAGCTTCCTTGCTTTGAGTGATCTCTAACTATTGTATAAAAATTTCCATTACCATAGTCTTGAAAGAGAATTACATGAGTAATAAATGCGCAAAATTCCTTAGATGCTGGCTTTTGATGCTCTAAGCATTGATTTATCACTGTTGTGTCAGTACTTGGGAGTGCCGAATATATAATAGATGGGCTAAAACAAATTTCAATATAATTATATTTTCGATCAAAAAAACCACTAGTTAAAGCATTAACTTTATCAAAGAATTTCTTCATTCTATCTTGGGCACTTACAAGCGAAGTATCAACTACTACTGCGTCTTTCACAATGAAAGAATCGCGAATCTCTTGCAGGTTTATGTTACCCTCCAACTGTTTTTGCCTAATTTCACAACTGAATAGGCAAAAAACTAGGACTGACAAACTAATGTAAATCTTCATATCTTGGCCTCGCTTTTTGTTCTTTAATTTTTCCAATTTCGTCGCTTATTCGATGTTTCATACAAAGCGTGATAAGCCCCCCAGTTTCGTTAGTCAGGTCAAATATATCCATATTACCATCTTTCCATCCATTAGAAACATCACACATGAACGAATATTCACACCCGTACGAACCTAAAGGGCATCCCGAAACACGTCCGCTCCATTTTTTATACTGAGATGAAGGCGACCGAATATCACTAACCTTTTGGCAAGGAATAGAATTATACAATAAAACATCTTTATTCCTACTATCTCCCATATTATAGAAAAAACGGTAAGCAGTTGCAACACAGCTCACTAACTGGTCTTTATTATTTCTATAACAATAAGAAGAATATCCTCCATTTGAATTTTTGCAATCCGATCTACCATATGAGACATTCAATACATATGCCATTGGATCAGCATATGAAGGCTTATTATTCATTACTGCTTCATATCCGTTCCGAATGGAAACGATCGATTGTATATCTCTACTTCCTCCGTTATATGGCTTGTTATAATTAAATTCAGTAGGAACTACTTCGTTATTATTTCCATCAAAACATTTTATAGTGCCATTAATTTCCTTGCAAGGCCACCCACTATTGCTAATTAATTCACCCTTATCATCCAACTTATAATAATATTTGAAGACTGCATCTCTTCTGTTCAGCACAGAGGCCATAGCTATTGCTCTTGCATAGTTAAGTTGTGTAGTTAAAGTCTCGTCTTTTCTAGATTCTGGGTCTCCAATTTTTGTGGATGTTTGGTTTTGAGTCCCATCAAACTCTGCAAATCCTGTACTTGCTAAAACCCATACATCCTTTTTAACTTGTGCAAGATATGCCTTTGTACCATCACTAAGCAATGTCGTTACAGCCTGCGATTTGGCCTCTTCGGTTTTCAAATTGCCAAGCAGCTGTTCATATTCATTCTTTTTAATAATAACTATTCGATGTTTTCCATCTTTTATATATCCAAGGACTTCCCCCGTATTCATATCGATTAAATCAGTAGTATAATCTGCAGGTGAAACTGGTGTGAAGTAATCAAACACCCCAGACAAAACATAATATTCTCGATCCGGCAAACTGTACGGATCATTTTGTAGGTTATTATTCAAGTGATCTTCAGCAAATGCTTCAGCAGCAATCCTTCGGGTAGCTGGCATTTGATCAACTCCTGACACATTGCCATTGCCATCCTCCCACCTAACCATTACATCAAAATCCAATAAATTTCTGTTGTTGAGGTATCCACACAATACGATCCAGCGCCCCTGGTAGTTTAATTGTTGATTGATGGTCCTTTGGATGATTTCTTGAGCAACACCTCTACCATTGTTCAAGGATTGATAGATGATAGGAAATTGGAATTCCAGTACCAAAAAGCCATGGTCATCTGCTATTTGGTTGGCGATGCTTGTTACTTTATTGTACTCGGCGCTCGAGAAAATTCTAACGTAATCTTCTCGAACAAGACCATTTTGAAACAAATTGGGATTCGCATCCGCCCATTTTTTAAGCTCAACATGTTTAAAACTCGTTGTAAACATGCTAATTGAATTCGGGTTGGTTCTAAATCTAGTTGACTTCACACTAGAACTTAACAAACCAAAGAAAAGAATTGAAAGAAAAAATATCCTTTTCATACAATGTAGTTTTAAGTAAAACTTTGGGGCTTTACAAAAATTAATGCAAGAATGTTACTGAAGCTGAAACACCATATTGTCTCAGCTTCAAAAAAGGCCCTGTGCGCCGCTCTTTTGCGGCGCTTCAGGCTGTATGTAGAATTTTATTGCGCGTTTATTTAGTTAAAAAGTTGAAGGGTTAAAGAGTTGAAGTGAAGGCTGCCGCAGTGACTTAGACAGAATCCTTGTCAAAGCTGCTGCGGCAGCCTTCTTTTCAACCCTTCAACTTTTCCACTCTTCCACTCCTCCCCTCATTTCAGCCCTTTGTTCCACAATTCTGGGTTGATTGTACCGTAATTCACACTCAAGGTTGTGCTGCTGCCTGCGGCCATACCCGGTATACTGTAGCTCAAGCGTACGGGGTACGTACCAGCTGGTGGTGTGGGGGCGTTCAGCTCCAACAAAGCGGGTAAAAATTCGGGTAGTACGCAGCAGTTGCTACAAGGGCTGGCGGAAGCATAGCCAATCGCTTGCCCTGCGCTGCATTTGCTGCGCAGTTCCGCATCATAATCGCGTACCTGATTGCGGAAGTCTTGAAAATCAGCCAGTAATTCCACCAAGACATTAAAATTGAGTACTTTACCTCCTTCCCAGGCAAGTGCCTGATCCGGTGCCGCCCCATTGCGCGCCAGGGGAACAAACTGAAAGGCACCATCGCCCCACTTGGAGCGATACGCTTTGTAGAGCAGCTCCTTTTGGGTTTGGTACCACTGGTTGTTGTACAAACTGGTTTCCAGGCTCACAAAACCTGTGCCGCCAGCAGCACCTGTTTCCAGTTCATCAAATTCCTCGGTGCTGCCCGTCAAGACAATTTGATTGCCCACGACTGTACGGGTAGCTCCTTGTAAAAAAGCTGTAGCTTTTTCACGCAAGGTTTGGTAGTTGCTGGTGCAGAAATTGAGCGTAGTCAACAAGCCCGGTGGCAAACTGGTGCCGCCGTTGTTGTCGTTGGCGCGGGTTTCGGGTTGCGACAGGCGACGAATTTCGAGGGTGTAACACTGCCCGGGACGCAGGATTTCGTTGGGAAAGTTAAAGCTGAGGCGTCTGCTGGCCAGGTTGTATTGTACGGCACCTTGCCAGAGTTCACCACCAGTAGCGCCCAGTAGAATAGCCTTGGGTGCATTGCTGCCTTTGAACAAATCAGCTTGCCCTTGGCTGAGTTCAATGAACTCTTCTTCACTAGCGTATTCTCCCGGATAAAAATGCTGCATCCCACTAATCGGGTAACTGGCACTGATGTTGACCGCGCTAATGTTGACTGCCGCAGCCCCGGTCGTAAAGCTCACTTGTTTTTCCTGGCTGCCAATTACAGTGCCATTTTTGGAGTATTTCACCTTGACGATGAAGCTGAAGCGGGTACTGTCTTTCAAGGCATCGTAAGGTTGAAACTTCAGGCTACGGCCGTCGGCACTCAGGATGGTCCGCGCGGGCACTGCTGCCTGGGTGACAGTTTCGATCAACTGGGGTGTACCATCCAGTTCTACCAAATAACTGATAGGATTGCCATTGTCGTCGAAACTTTCCAGGGTACTATTGATAGGAAAGCGGAAGTCAGCGGCGGGTACCGAGGTAGTTACCACGCCTACCGCGCCTTCGTCGGGACGCAAAGCCGCGATGATCTGGTAATTTTGCTCTAGGGATTGCTCCGTACCATCACCATCTTCTAGCTCGCCACAATCCTGGCCCAGGGTAAACTGTAGGTTGAATTTCCCTTTGACCAAACCGCCCAAAATCCGATAACTACCACCTACTGCGCCACGGGCAAAGGTAGGATTGGGCAATTTGCCTTGTAAGGCCGCACCTACCGCTAATTCCGCGATTGGGAATTGTTTGTTCTTGAATTTCAAACCTACGGAAGCGCGCAGGTAGGCATACACTTGCCCGGTGGCGTACCAACCATTGATGCCAATCGGCTGGCCAGTAGTAGAACAAATGGCGTTGCCATAGTCAATCAGGGCCAAATCGGCCCCCAGATTGATGTTCATGCTGGCATAGAGGGGTTTGAGTTTGTCAAAATTGGCTTTGAGATCAAGTCCTACCCCAAACATCACTCCACCGCCGCCACCACTGCCGGAACGGCTATCCATGATGGCGGAAGCAATCCCCATGTCTCGGAAATACGAAGGAAGGGCAGCCGGAGGTGGCAATTCAGAGCCCATATCCAGGTACAGTCGGGCTGCACCAATATTGCCAACCAGGGGGATTTGGAAGTTGGCACGAACGGGGTTTTGGGGTGTACCTACATGGATGAACCATTTTTTGTCGCTGAAGTGAATTTTGGCTTCGCCACCGCCAGTTAGCGCATTGGGTACCGTTATACTGACGTTCAAATGGCCGTCAAATGCCTTTTCTGAAAAGCTGTATTTGAGTCTAACCCCCGCTCGAATTGCCGCATCGGTGGTGTCAACATTTCCGTCAAGCGTAGTTTTTTTCAGCATGGTTCCTACGCCATTTAAAGACAGTTCATCCAGGCCTCCTCCGCTGTTAAATTGAGCATTGAGCGAAACCAACGCCTTAAATTTGCCCTCAGACAGGGAGAGCAACATGGCCGCTTTTAAGCCCAGACCAGCCGAAACATCAGGTTCATATTTCAGCCCAGACAATGATTGCCCAATGGGAAAGGTCGTTACATCGCCATCAAATGCGCTCAATACAATAGAAGTATCTCGGGCCGACATTCGGTTCCATACCCCGCCCCCAAAACCTTTGATGAAGCCCGGAGAAGCGTCGGGAAGTAGGCCCATTACATCTACCATAAAGTATTTGGTACTGTCGGGGGTGTTGGTGGTGCCAAACAATGCTACGGCCTGGAGTCGAGTTCCTTTTAACAATTCGAACTCCATTTTTGCATCTAGGCCACCCCAAAAACCATTGCCAAATTTTCCATTATTCGTAAAATGTTCTACAAATCCATCAACAGAGATAAACTTTTTAATCGCCCCTTTGACACTAAAGCGCTTTACTTCCAGGCCATCCGGTAGCCAGCGTTGTCGACCTGTACTCACATCCAGGCGGCCTTTCATTTTGAAGCCACCCTCGACGGCGAAGCCCCCATTATCAGGTCCAATGCTCAAACGAACTCTAAATCCTAAGCCTGGTTTGGCACCACCTTCAACATTTACACTATCTACCCCGAAGCTAAAACCATCGAAGTCCGCTTTCACCCCTGCCGAGCTGGTAGGCCGACTCCAGGTTCCAGGGTCAAAATACGGGGCGGTATTGGACACCGTAAGCCCCTGAAAGCGTAGCTCTGGAATTTTTATTTTGGCACTCTGCTCTGCATTTACTTTGATGATACCATTGAGTACGGCTTTGGCCTCAAAACGCCGATTGGCATAGGTTACCGATATCTTGGAGCTCTTTTCAATATTGACATCAGCAAACCACATGCCGATTTTTTTGCTCGTTGCAGGTTGTACACTGAAGGTATAGCGCCCCTGGTCTTCGATCATTGCGGTATACCGTACACAGTCTTCGGGGCTGATCGCGCCCCCTGTGGCACTACTCAGAATGGGGATATTGACCAATCCACCAAAGCCAGCTCCCGAAAATTTGTTCCTCAATACTTTGATCAGCACTGAGTCGATGGAGAAGGCCCAACCGTCCAGGTTGCCGTCTTGTAGCGGAACTACGGGGCCAGGTATCGAGGCCACAACACTTACCCCGGCATCATCGATAATCATGTCGGTCAAAGAAATCCCCCGTGGTGCACGGGACTCGTCCAGTTCCTGGGGGAGATAAATGGAAAATTGCTTCATGTAAAAACCTTTCCAAAGGTTGCGGTCGCCAGCACTGGCAAAGGGATAGTTTTCCGGGAAGTTTAAATCAGCAGGAGTTTTGGTACTACTCATGTCAATGTAGGCGTCGTTGACCCGGAACAAGAAGCCACCCTCTTCACTTAAGCCAAAGGGATGGGAAAAGTTCACGCCCATGGTGAAGTCATCCCAAGCAGTGATGTATGTGGATAAAGTTGCCTTAAGTCGAACCGAATCTGGCGCAGGTTGAAGGCTTTCACCATCATAAGGCACCAGTACGTTGCGACAAAACTCGATTTCTGCCGCCAAATTGAGCTTGGAAAAACCATTACAATCCCATTCGATGTAGGTTTGGTTTCCGGCCAGAAGTTTGAGCTGAGCGATGTCGCTCAAACGCATGGGTGCTTCACATTTGAGGGTCAGTTTGGCGTTGTTGTAGTCCGCGCCACCAGGAGTAAAGGGTATATTTAGCGCCTGAAAAACCACTGAATCTTTACCAACTCCACTTGGTGCGGGTAAGATCAGGTACGCATTTAGCGTCCCACCAGTGTTTGCATTGATGCTGATGTTGTCGAGTAAAATGGTGTAATTCCGTCCTCCTACTGGTTTGGTGATGGCAATCGGCAACAATACCGCGCCAGTATCTTTGGCATTGCCATCTGGTGGAAAAAAGCTGGCCGATTTTTGACGTGCAATGTCCTGCAAATAAAAGGCCCGGTGGGTTCCTTCGATGAATTCCTCGCCGCTGACCAGTGCCTGATTAATGCGTACCTGACGCGCCTTGGCCTGGGCCCGAAGGCTTTGTTGCCACTCCGCTATTGCAGCGTCAATATTTTCTTTCTCCTCACGCATAGCACCACGAGAAGGGGCTGGCAGTTGGTGAAACCCACCCGAGGTACTCCCGGGAGAATCTGTACTCGTAAAAGCAGCCTGGGCATTTTGCGTGGCGCGGGCAGCAATTTGTCTTTTTATCCAGGCTTTAAAAAGTTCGCGGTTTTGTTGAAAAGCCACTACCGAATCTTTGGGCAGGCGGCGAATCATATCGGTCAACCATTGAATGAGTTTGCCCTTGGCTTCTTCGTTTTGTAAACCACCCGCCTCGGTGAGGTGCGTTTTAAGTTCCTCCTGTTTTTTGTCGCAAGGATAGAGTTCAACGTGCTTTTTCTCTAAGGTTTCCATTCCATCCTCCCGGCTTACATTCAGGCTTAGTACCGAGGGAGCACCAGCGAATTGCCGCCACATGCCTTCTTTGACGTACTGCCCTTCGCTGCCGAAGACATAACTGGAATCGGGTAGGCCCAGGACGGCAAAAGCATTGCGGGTTTCGGTGCGAATGCCCGCACATTTTATCTGTTGAATGCGGTGCTCGGCTTCCCATTCAAGGATCAAATCGGCCAAAATATCGGTAACAATCAACCCGAGGCTGTCTTTGATTTGTTCAGCCAATTTGCCACCTTCATCGGTTATAACCCCCAGGGTGTCTTTAGGGGTCAGCCAAGCCCAGGGCTCAATTTTGCCATAACATTTATCGTTTTTGGAATCGTTCATTTCGGATTGGGTGCAGCCGATTTCATTGGTGGTTTCCCCCCTCCGGTGTATACCTTTGCAGTCGAACCCGTAGGGATCAAAGCGATTATCGATTTCCAGCCCTGCTACTGGCGAGGCCCCATCCCAGAGGCAGTTTTTAAACCCATTGGCTTCCTGGCGCACAATTGCCGCGATGCTGTCTTTACGGGTAGTATAGGTGGGGCAAAAGTCGACTTCTTCGGGGTCAGCACAGCGGTAAGTGACCTGATTGGGTGCCCGTACCGCCTGCATGGAACCTGCCAACACTTTGCCGTCTTCGTTGACTTGGATGTTAGCAAAAGTTACTTTGACGGCCTGTTCCTGGAAAGGCAAAGTCAACAAGCCATTGCCACTGAACGTACCCGCACCACCGGTGACATTCCAGATTTTGACCGGGAAGCCATACATCCAGATGACGTCCTCAGCCTGGAGGGTTTGACGCAAGTCCTGATTCAATTGGGGTTGTTGGTAAGGCGTACCACAAGCATGGGGATTGCCCACTCCCAAAAGCCCCTCGGGACTGGCTTTGATCAGTAGGTACTGTTTGCGGATGCTGTCATTGCCACAAGAATCCAAGGCTCGCCAATGGCGGATCAGCAGGGTATCGCATGCTCCCCGGGCTATTTTTTCTACGTTGTGGAGGTTGACTTGAACTTTACGGCCACCGTTGTCGGCAGCGCGTGGGGTTTCGTCGGGCAGGGGCAATCCACACGTTACGATCAGGGAATCGACGGGGAAGTCGATGAAATGTGGTGGTTTTTGATCCACAATGCTGAGCGTTTGCACCGCCACGGCCCTTCTTCCACATTCATTCCGCGCAATCCAGGCTCGCCGCACGGTCTTTTGGCAGCGGGTAGAATCGGGCAGCAGGGTATCGCGCACTTCGATGGTCACGGCTCCGCAGTCATAACAGCCTTTGTCGATGTTGACGATGACCGTTTTGCCTTCGGGGTTGTTCAAGCCGAGGCTTTGGCGGCCCGTGCCGGAGAGACTCAAGTAGTAATTCGGTGTGGGATGGTAGTCGGCAATGTCAAGAATATCCTGGGATTGCTCCAAGCTGATGCCAAAGGGCGGTGGAATAATCTGGGCACTGGCCGTATCTACACAGCCTTCAGCATAAGTAGCCATCAAGGTATACTCCCCGGGCTGGGTCACGGTCAGTTCCGCGCTGCCCAATTGGGATTGGCCATTGGCCAAAGTCCAGCGGTAGGTATGGTAATAATTGGGAGCGATCAACCGCAAACTGTCTCCACACAGCACACTGTCCAGGCCCTGAAAAGCCAAGGCTGGCGTGAGTTTTTGTTTGGTAACCACCGCACTATCTAGCCCCCAACAGGCCAGGCTATCCGCCCGAGCCCGCAGGAAATGAACACCAGCCTGGCTGGGTTGAAAGCTGTGCCCACCCGCTACAACTTGCCCATTGGGCAGGTACCATTGGTAGCTGTACAAACCCTCCAGGGCCTGTAAGGATTGCCCCTGAGCGCTACAAAGATTGAGTTGGCGGGGGCTCAATTCCAAATCGGGGGCCACATTCACCTTTACATCCACCACCAAACTATCGGTGATGTTGCCATTGTTGTCCATGCTGTAACGGAGGTAGCGGGTGGAACGCCAGGGGCTGGCTTTGGTCACCGCTGCCGTGGGGTTGGCCAAACCTACACTGGGCTCCCAGAGCAGACAAAAAGGCGCGGGGCCAAAAATGGGGTTACCGATTTGGATCGAATCGCCACTGCACAGGGTTTGGCAGGTAGTCAGGCTGTTCACGGTCACAAATCGTTCGGCAAAACAAGTGCTGTCCAGCCCGATGACTTTGATGCGGTATGTGTTGGCAGGGAGATTGTGAAAGATAGAATCCGTTTGATAATGTACCCCGTCAATGCTGTATTCCCAATAGCCCGCAGGGCGTGCCGATACGGTAATCCGTCCATCATTGCTGGTACAAGTGGAGGCGGGAATGGCTACAGCACTGATACTTGGGCTGATCGGGCCAACCAGATTGATCAGGGTATCCTTGCTGCAATTGCTCGAACTTTTGATGCTCAGCAAGTAAGTACCCGTGTTGAGGCACCCAAAATGGCCTTCGTCTTGCCAACTTGGGGCGGCTGAACTTGAAGAGGGCCGCAGGGCATATTGTAAGGTTCCGCTTCCCCTTAGGGTGGCCATAGCCGTGATGCTTCCACTTTGGTTGCCACAGCCAGTGGGTGCCACCAAGATTACCCCATCAATGTGGATGGAGGAACTGGCCAACTTTATAGGGTGGTTTTCCTGGCATTGGTTGTCCCCGACCTTGCGTACGCTGAGGGTGTAGTCGCCCGCAGCTAGGTTTACGTATATGGTATTGGTGCTCCAGGCCCCGTTATTGAGTTTGTATTCCTGGTTGCTAACCCCTGCATTGACGCTGACCTCAATGCTCCCATCGGTACTGTTGCAGGCCGTAGGGGCGGTCGAGTTGATGTTTCCAATCTGCGGGGCACTCGTTTTGGGCACGTTAAAGCTGAAAGTATACTGACATGCGTTGGCGTCCCGAATGATCAGGTCGTAACGATCGCCTTCGTAGGGGTACAGTTGGGTCAGGTTGCCGTTGTCGCTCCATACCCCTCCGCCAGGGCGGTGAATGTAGTATTGGTAGGGGGCGGTGCCTCCGGTGGTGCTGACGTTCAGGGAGATGGATCCGTCTGAGCAGTACGGCACGCTGGAAGGCGGGGAGTAGGTGGCTTGGAGGGCTGTTAAACTAAAACTACCACTTACAGTTTTACAATCAGCAATCAACTCTGCACTATAATTTCCTGGTGCCAAGCCAGAAAAAGTGCCACTTGACTGCTCTACCCAGGTTCCATTGTCTTTTTTGATTCGATACTTATGGAATTGTTTATAATAGGCTGCATTACTGCTCCCATCGCTAAGGCTTACTGATCCATTGTTCTGCGAACACTGCGGTTGGCTGAGCACTTGAATGTTTAGGGTGGGGTCATATGGGTAATAAAAGGTAAAGTCGATCCCGGACTCTCCATATCCACATCCTGAGTTTCGTTCTCTTGCCCAACGGGTTATGGTCACACTACTCCCTACTGTGCTTGGACAGAATGCACCTAACTCAGCAATTGTGGACTTGTAGGCTGCACTCAAAGACGATTTCCAACGGTATTCAATATCGATTGGATCGCCCCATACTTCAACAGGAAGAATATTGATAATAGCGCTGCAATTCACTGATGCATCACATACAAAACCATAACCCCCTCTGTTTGGATTTACGTTGATTAACGATCCTTCCTGTGTTTTAAACTTGGGGATACTAATTTTCAGCACATTGGATACTTGCCACTCTGCACAATTGCTATTGCGCACTTTTCGGCGATAATAAATCGTATTGCTAAAAAAACTGGGCAGGGTGTATTCTTTGGTTTGGGCCCCCAATGATGACCAGCTTGTGTTATTGGGTGAGGATTCCCATTCGTAAACCAGGGTAGCTCCGATACTACCATTCGGGACACTCAGTTCTTTCAAACTAATACCGCCAAGCGTCAGTCCAGATGATCCGTCGCAGCCATAGATCACATCCCCTGCTTGCGAAGAAAACCGGATTGAGCCCCCATCGGTTATTGTTCCACAAGTTAATGAACGTTGAGCTTGCCTAAGTTCTTTCTGGTTCAAAACACGTGGTTTTACCTGCTCACTAACCAGTATTGTGCTTAGCGAGTTGGGCGTGTACTGGCTCGGCAAAGTATCCAGTATTACCTCAGTATTCCGATTTGGCAATTCACTTGAATGGCCAAACAGAGAAATTGTGTACAAGAAGAAGCACAGGAAATAGGTTGCAAAAGACTTATTCATACCAATAGGGTTTGTTATTGACACAATATTCTACCACCCCCAGTACTGCGCAAGTCAGCCATGAGGTAAAACAATTCCAGGTTCGTACAGGGTCACCAACCAGCCTCGGGCAAAGGCCAGGAAGTTCCTATACGACTGTTTAGAAGCTTGTTGTACGGTTGTAAAGCAAGTTTTTGAGTCGGCAATACCAACTGATTCATCCCAAACACGATTCGGTATTACGCCTCAGTGCTGTTTGGCATTGCATCAAATGGTTGTACCACATGAGAATTTGAACGCAATAAAATTTCTACAGCTGAATGGAAGTACACCTCTTGCGAGATGGAATAGGTCATTTTTCCACAAACCATAATAGTACCTGTTGTAATTTTGCGAAGGTAAGATCAAAAAAAAAAACAGGATTCTTCCAAGTTTTTGGGTAGGTTTTTTTAATAAAAAATGTAAACAAACAATAATCAAGCGGTTAAAATGAAAAGTGGAAAGTGGAAAATTAGGAGACTTTTCTGTGCTTCCAAATTTTTCACTTTTCACTATTCACTTTTCACTATTCACTTCTTCTCCGGATACAACACCGCCGTAGCCCGGTTCGACCCACCAAAAATAATCTTGGCTACGTTTTGAATGTCTTGTACTGTAAGTCCCTCCAGATGTTTGTCGTAGTTGAGCATCCGTTGGGGATCGGCTTTGAAGATTTGGATGTTGTTCAACTCGCTCAGCCAATACGCGTTGCTTTTGACCTGTTCCCGGTGCTGCTCCGTCCATTGCGTTTTGATCTTGGCCAGGTCTTCTTCTTTGGGGCCATTGGTTTTGATTTGTTCAATTTCTGCCAGTGCCGCAGCGATGAGTTTGTCCACGTTTTCCGGGCCGCAGGGGAAGGACAGGGAGGCACTGAAATGCTCATAAGGCCGCTGGTTGATCGAACAATTGAAGCCGCCGCCATAAATGCCGCTCATTTCTTCCCGCATTTTTTCGATCACCCGAATGTTGAGGATTTCGGACAAGGCATCGGCATGGAAGTCCAAATCTGGCGAGTAGGCTAACTCGCCATGCCAGATGATTTGCACCTGACTTTTGGCGTCCGCCCCGAGATACACCTTGAGTTCCTGCACCCCGGTGATGTTGCGCGAACCATTGTCTTTCCAGTTACGCTCTTTGCCACTAACGGGTAAGGCCCCCAGGTATTGGGCAATCAGGGGCTTCATCTTGGCTTCGTCCAGGCTACCTACAAAAATGAAGTGTAGACCCGTGGCGTCGCCGAGGCTTTCTTTGTAAATGGCCATGGCCCGGTCGAGGTTGACCTGATCATAATCCACGGGCTTGGGGAGACCCAATTGCCAGGGGCTGTTGTTCGACATCCAGGTGCTCATGGTATCGATGAAGGCAAATTGTGGGTTGGAACCCATCATAGCCCATTGCGACTTTTGTTTGGCTTTGTAGCCAGCAAAAAGAGCCTCATCGCGCCGGGGAGCGGTGGCATACAGGTATACCATTTGTAGTGCGGTCTCGAAGTCTTTGACACTGCTACTTCCCGAAAAACCAGCGGTCAGGTTGCCAATCCCCGGTCGAACGTTGGCGATTTTCCCGGCGTTGATTTTGCGCAGGTCGGTTGGCGTAAAACTTGCTAGCCCCATCTCCCCAATAATCCCGGCGATTAGAGAAGCGTTGCGCAAATCTTCAATCGGGTAATTGTTGATGCCCCCAAAGCGAGCCGAGCGAAACTGGATTTCGTCGTTTTTAAAGTCGGTGGTTTTTAAGGTGACTTTTACACCGTTGCTCAGGGTTAATTCAGTAATGCCCAGGGCTGGATTGGGATTTTCATAGACAATGTTCCCACCATTGGGCGCTGTGGCCATCAGGCTACTGGCGAGCACTTTTTCTGCGTAGGGTTTGACAACTTGCTTGCTGGCTTTGGTGTACATGGCCAACAACTGAGCCTCGGTCGGCAAGGTATGGGTACCTTTTTCTGGTCCGGTCAACAAAATGAACTTGTGGCCATCCATTTTGAAGCCACTGAATAGTTTGTTGACGTCCTGCACCGTTGCTTTTTGCAAAAACTCCTGGTGGTATTTCAACTCCAGTTCAATACCTGGGGAAGGTTCTTTTTCCAGGAAATGGCTGATGTATTCCTGTACGTAGTCTTCCGATTCGGTTTTGTCCTTTTCTTTGGCAAAACTCTCCATTGAATTGAGCATGCTCTTTTTGGCACGTTCAAATTCGGCGGGTAAAAACCCATATTTGCGGGCTTGTTCCAATACCCCATATGCCGCCGTCAGGGCAGTATCAATACCTACTCTGCCAATACCACAAGAAAGCGTGAAACTTTTGTAACCCCGCGCCATCCCGCCATTAAAAGCTCCTGCACCCAGAAACGGTGGATTGGCGCCTTGGGATGCTTCCCGGAAACGCGCACTCATCATGCTGGTAAGCAAACGTCCCAGAATGTATTGTTGGTAAGCGCCGAGGGTATTGGCATCTGCGCTTTTAATGTTGTCATAATAAATTTGCAGACTGTAATTCGTCGCTTCTTTGTCGCTGACCACTCGAACTTCGGTTTTGCTCCGCGCAGGCACTGGAGTGGCAACCCGAGGAACGATGGTTGTAGGGTTGGGTATGGCCTCAAAATGTTTTTTGATCAAAGTCAGTGTGGCAGCCGGGTCAACATCTCCAACCACAATTACCGCCATTAAATTGGGGCGATACCAGGTGGTATAAAAGCGTTTGATGGTTTCAGCCTTGGCGTTTTTGATGATTTCGTCTTTGCCAATGGGCAGGCGACTGGCGTACTTGGAACCAGCAAAAAGTTGGTTGCGGTATTGAGTAAACATCCGGTCTCCAGCTCCTTTGCCCAGGCGGGATTCTTCCAGTACAACGCCACGTTCTTTGTCAATTTCAGTAGGGTCATAGGTACAATTGTGGGCCCAGTCTTCGAGCACTTGTAGGCCTTTTTCCAGGTTACCGGGATCTTCCAAAGGTACAGGCAACATGTAAACTGTTTCGTCAAAGGAGGTGTAAGCATTCAAATCTGCACCAAAACGGATGCCCATTTTTTCCAAAAAACCAACCAATTCGTTTTTGGGAAAATTTTTGGTTCCGTTGAAGGCCATGTGTTCACAAAAGTGGGCCAAACCGCGTTGGGTGTCATCTTCCTGGAGCGAACCCGCATTGATGGCCAAACGGAGTTCGACCTTTTTTTCAGGTTTGGCGTTTTTGCGGATGTAGTAGGTTAGCCCGTTTTTGAGCTTCCCGGTCTGTACTGCGGGATCTAGCGGAATGCGATCGGTTGGTGCAGTTTGAGCCTGGTTGCTGAGGGTACAGGCCAGCAACCAGCAAAGGAGGAATAAACGTTTCATATAGTACTAGGTTTTTTTACAGTGTATAGATGCAGTTATACATGCAAGTGGCGCACGCGCATTGCTATAACAAAACGTTTCTACAAATAAATATTGCTTTGTCTACATTCAAGTAATGATTTTTCTTTATTCCAAAGTAATGATTTTTAACTCCACTTTTCGATTGAGTTTTTTGATGGCTTCGTCGGTATTTTCGCCATACCCTTTGAGGGCGATTCGCGTGACTGGGTAACCTTTGTCCACCAAATACAGGGCGATTCTTTTGGCCCTTTTTTCCGACAATTCGAGGTTGTAGCCATTGTTCCCAATGTCGTCGGCATACCCATCTATTTCAATGCGTTGTACTTCTTTACCTGCAATGGTCGCGATAAATGCATCCAACTTATCTTGTTCATTTATCTCCATTTCGTCGCTGTCAAATTTGAACAAAAAACTTTTGTTGTAGCGTTGGGGCTTGCGGACTTTCATAGCGGTAACCGTAGTATCGCTGCTCCCATTGATATTGGTCTTGGTTTTGGGAACATCCGGAGGTTTTACATACACAGGTTGCAGGCGGAGTTCAAGGGAATAAAACCGTTTGTTATCCCAAACTGGAATATTGAAATTACGACTATAAGGCAGGTATCCATTCACGCTGGCTTCGGTATGCAAAAGGGAGATCGAGGGCAGGCAAATAAAAAATCGCCCATCCTTATCGGTTTGGATAGATTCCCGATCAGTGATTTTGACAATGGTTTGCACGGGTTTTTCCGATATTGAATCTTTTACAAAGCCCTCCACAAAAGTCATAGGTTCACTGTACAATGGGTCTTTGAATTGTACCTGGTAAATGTCCATTCCCCCAAAACCCTCGGGCCGGTTGGAAGCAAAATAGCCAGTACGACCATCTGCGGATAAGAAAAAGCAGCGTTCGGTGAAGGGCGAATTGATCTCTGGCCCCAGGTTGGTCGGTAGTTCCCACACCCCTTTTTCGTTCAAAAAACTCATAAAAATATCCTGGTCGCCAAGGCTCAGGTGACCAGTGGAGGTAAAAAACAGAGTGCGGCCATCATTGGAAATAAAAGGTGATTCTTCATCCTCGGTGGTATTGATGCTGGGCCCCATGTTCATCGGAGGGCTCCAGTTGCCATCCAGCATTTTTTTGCTGTACCAAATGTCGGCACCACCAAGCCCACCCTCACGAATACTCGAAAAATACAGGGTCCGGCCATCACAGCTGATGGCGGCTTGTGATTCCCATTTTTCGGAGTTGGGGTGGCCTTGAATAGGTTTCACTTCCTTGATTTCGTGCCCCTCAATTTGGGCTTCCCAAATGTCACATACCCCAATCACGTCTTCTCGTTTGCAGGCGGTAAAAAACATCCGCCGCCCATCGCGCACCAGGGTGCTCATGCCCTCGTCCAATTTGGTATTGAAGGTACTTCCTACGTTCTCGCCTCTGCGCCAGCCATTGACTTCATGGATGCTGTAGTACAAATCTTCGTCGCGGCCAGTGGCACTCATCCGGGTGTAAAAAAGCAGGGATTGGTCATTGGTGAGGCACGGGAAATATTGGTCGTGTTTGTCGTTGATGTTGGAACCCAGGTTGTAAATGCTCACGTCTTTGAGCAATACGTTGGTGTCTTGGGAAACGGTACAGGCACGAATGTTGTTGGGCAGTTTTTCGAGGTAGCCCGCTTCCAGTTCTCGTTCATGCAGCCCATTGACGGTGAAAGAAAGGTCTTCGAGCAATTGCAGGCGTTGAAACTGCTGAAAATAGGTTACTGCCCGCATTTTTTGCCCCAGTTTATAATACAATTGGCCAATTTCATAATAGACCGCCCGGGAAAACTTGGGGCTTAGTTCCACCACCTTGAGGTAGGCACTGAGCGCTTCTTTGTAGTTGCCCATCTGCTCAAATGCGGCACCCATCCCACGTCGGGCTGGATGTAAACTGTCACTGATGATCAGCGCCTGCTTGTACAGCTTGATGGCCTTGTTGTATTTTTTTTCGGTAAAAGCGATGTCGCCTTCCTTGGTGAATTGGGCGGCCATAACCAGGTTTTGCCCGGAAAGTTCAATGCAGGCAAAAAAACAAAAGCCGAGGAGGAGGAGAAGTTTATTCATAATATGGATAGGTTTTTGGGACAAACAAGGTTCTGTGGTTCCAGGGTTCCAAAGTTCCAGAGTTGGGGTTAACCTTGGAACTATGGGACCTTGGAACCCTGGAACCCTTTAAGGATGATTCCTGGTTTTTTTCCAGTCAGTTGTCCTGATGCTATAACGGCAATTCCATTGACAAAAACGTATTCCATACCCGTAGAATAGGCATGGGGTTGATCAAAAGTTGCAGGAGCGTTGATTTTATTGGGGTCAAAGATCAAAATATCAGCAGCTTTACCGGGTTGTAACTGGCCACGGTCGGCCAAATTGAAGCGGGTAGCGGGCAGTACAGTCATTTTGCGGATGGCTTCTTCCAGGGCCATGATTTTTTGTTCACGTACGTAGGTGCCCAAAACCCGGGCGTTGGTGCCATAAGCGCGAGGGTGCAACATGCTGCGGCCAAAACTGGCCACCCCCGCATCCGAAGCGATCATACAATAGGGAAATTGCATGATTTTTTTGACATCCTCCTCCCCCATTTTGTGAAAAACCATTTGTACCCGGGGCCCACGGGCGCAGAGTTTGAGCACGGTTTCAATTTCATCATCCAAATTGTAAGTGTCCCCTTTCTGCTTTTGAGTAACTTGAGGAATGGATTTTCCATTCAAGGTTGTATCCCAAGGGCAATTGGCGATCACGGCAAAGCTGTAGTTTTCAGCGCCACTTTCTGCCAACATTTTTTTCATTTCGGTTATGATTCGAGCTTTGGTCTTGGGATTGGCCAGACGGATTTTAAGCGAATCGTTCCCGCCACCCAAAGCCCATTCCGGGATTTGGGTACTCAGGGTGGTGCTGCTGGCGGTATAGGGATATTGGTCGACCATCACATCAATGCCCGCGCTGCGGTAGTCGTACAGTTTGCTGATCAGGGCCTCACTTTTCCCCCAGGAGGCTTTGCCAGCTACTTTGAGGTGAGAAATTTCGACGGGAATTTTGGCTTCCCGCCCGATGGTAACCGCTTCTTCCACTGCATCAAACACCCGGTGGTCTTCATGGCGAATGTGGGAAGCGTAAATGCCCTTGTATTGGGCCGCAATTTTGGCCAGGGCGACAATTTCATCGGTTTTGGCAAAAGTGCCGGGGATGTAAATCAGCCCCGTAGACAGACCTAAAGCACCGTCTTTCATGGCCTTGGTCATCAGTTCCTGCATTTGGGTCAATTCCTTGGCGCTGGGTGCCCGATTGACCGAACCCATCACTTCGCTGCGGATGGTATTGTGCCCGACCAATGCGCCTACATTGGCAGCGATGCCCAATTTTTCGAGTTCCTGAAAAAAGGCATTTAAGTCTTTTGCGGAATTGCCACAATTGCCCGTAACTAGCGATGTCACGCCATCGAAGAGAAAATTGGCCGCGCTCGGATTGCTTTGGATGCTGCCTTCGATATGAGTGTGTACATCGATGAAACCCGGGCAGACGATTTTACCGGTCGCGTCGATGACCGTTGTAGCCTTGGAAGCGCCCAAGCCACCCATGGCCGCAATTTTACCATCGCGTATGCCAATGTCAATCTTGATCCGTGGTTGACCAGTGCCATCTACCAGCAGGCCATTTTTGATGAGTACATCAAAATTCACCTGTGCAGAGAGTACATTGCCCAGCATAAGGCTGGAAAGGACGTATAGTAGTTGTTTCATAGTGTTCCAGTCTAATACACTTTCAGACTGGAAATTTAGCAGATTTTTTTGGAATCAGCGTGACCAACGTACCCCCAAATAAAATTCTCGTCCATGAATGGGGCTAAATGCATACGCAGTGTCAAAGTAATTGCTAAAACCCGGCTGGCTTTGTGGGTCATTAAATCCTACCAATGGGGAATAGACTTGCCGGTAGTCAAATAGGTTTTGAACCCCTGTGAATACATCCAGTTTTCCCTTCGCCAGGGTTTTGATCACCTGAAAATTGTGCACCGAAAAAATCGGCGAGCGGGTAGGTCGGGGGGTAGATAGTGGCTGCCCGGCTGGGTCCAGATCAAATACTTCTGGCAAGGCCATACTTCCCGTCCAATTGGCGGTGTAAGCCAAAGTAATGCCCGCTTTTTTGAAGCGGTAATTGACCACAGACAAGCCAGTCCAGGCTGGTGCAAAGGGAATCGCCCGGGTTTCAAAATTGCCATTTTCAACTGCATCGTACTGTGTGCTGCGCAAAAAACTGGCCCCCAAAGTATAACTCAGCGGGAAACGGAACTGCTGTTGTAAAGAAATATTGATACCCCGGGTTTGGGCATACCCTTCGGTATTGGCGTAAATGATTTTACCGGGAGTGTCGTAGCTGGGAATAATTTTGTTGATAAAATGGGTAAAAAAGGCATCGATGTCTACTGAGCCCTGGCTTTCACCCATGGTGAAAATATGGTTGTAGTTGAGGGAAAAATTGTAAGAGCGCTCTGGGTTCAGGTTTTCGGTGATCACTACTTCCCGCTGCCCGGTGACAAAGGCATGATCCTCGGTGAATAAATTGACCAAGCGGAAACCCGTGCCCGCATTCAAGCGCCAGGTGGTCCAATCGCCCGTTTTGTATTTGAAATTAAGGCGGGGAGAAAAAATCGGGCCGCTGCCTTGGTACAAATCCAGTCGAGAACCCAAGAGTAGGGTCATTTTGGGTTGAATGGTCCATTCATCCTGCACAAATACGCCTGGAATGTATTGCAGGTCGGCACCATTGGGGGTGGCTACCGTATTGTCGTCGTAACGTTGCAGGCGATTGGTCAGGCCTATCAATAGGTCATGTTTGTTCAATTGGGGGTTCCAGATGAAGTTGGTAAAACCCACTTGTTGCTCTGCTTTGTACAGGTCGGCACCGTAATAGCTGTTTTGGTCATGGTTGTTAAAGGCAAAGTCGATCCACATGCGGGTAGAGGTAGCCAAATCATAGGTACCAAACACTTCCGCACGCTGGGTGTAAATGCTTTCACCGTAATAATAATCACTGCCGCGAATGTCGCGATAAGCCCGATTTTTTAAAAATTCGGCTACTCCATTGCGGCGATCCTCGTAATATAATTTACCAAAAATATTGAAGCGCCGCTTCTCCGGGCGCTCCATCGACCATTTGCTGAACACTGTATAACGATCCAGGTGGATCCGGTCGCTGAAGCCGTCGCCATTTTCATCGGAGAAGGAATTGCTGTATCCCCAATCGAGGCCCCAATAGGTATTCCATTTGCCCACTTTGGGAGCGAAACTCAAGGTCCCGTAAGACTCGCCGTGCGTAGTCAGCATGGTGCTCAGGCCGAATTTGGGTTGGCGCGCCGGGTCTTTGGTGATGACGTTGATGACCCCAGCCACCGCTTCGGAGCCATAAAGGGTGGAGTTGGGCCCTTTGATCACTTCGATGCGTTCGATAAAGGTGGAGGGGATGCCATTTAGTCCGTAAACCGCGGATAAATTGCCATACAGCGGAGTTCCATCAATCAACACCGCCGTATATGCTCCCGGTAAACCATTGATGCTAAAACTATTGGTAAAACAGACCCCACAAGCCACCGTTTCCTGCACGCCGTTGATCATTTTGATGCTTTCGGTGAGGTTGGTGGGGGCACTATTGCGCAGCAAAAACTGATGGGTGATCACGTCTATTTTGACTGGCGAATCTTTGATAAAGGTTTCTTTCATTGCCCCAGTCACCACTACTTCCTGCAAACCCAGCACATCCTCTTGCAATTCGATGCTGCCCAGGTCCAGTGAGGCATCTTGCAGCTCAATCGAACGAGAAAATGCCTGATACCCCAGAGCAGAGACATGGAGCTCATACTGCCCCTTTGCCATGTTTTCGATCACAAAGGAACCATCGTCAGCGCTGATGGCGCCCCAGGCAGTGCCCTTCACTTGTACATGGGCATATGGCAATGGATTATTTTCATGCAGGATTTTACCTTGCAAACGAGCCGTTTGGCTTATAACAAGTCCTGGAAACAACAGCAAAAAAAGGAATGTATAGCGAGCTAGCATATGATTGAGTGATTTTAAGGGAATACGACACTAAGGTAAGCATAAATTTTTATTTAGGCAAGTCTAAATAAAAATTTCGCCTCGTCTTTTTACCTATGCAGCAACAATGCATTTATTGTAGGAATAAAAAATTAAGCAACGAATAAGAGAGACTCTCCTGTGCTATCCTGATTACTTAAAATATTATTTTGATTTCAGGCATTATTACAGGACAGCACAGGAAAGTTTTTTACTCTAAATTTCGTAACCTTGCATTGCTATTTTTTAATGTTATTCGTCTTCCATTTACTACTACACGTTTTTTTCTACTACTACTTACCAAATAACCGCTAGGGTGCCCCAATGGGCTCTGGCAGTTGCTGACTTGTATCGCACAAGTCATCCATCGGCATATATCATTTCAACACGATACCCCTTCAACTTTAAACTATAAGCACTATGCACAGAAGAGAATTTATCCAAGCAGCCTCGGTAGCAGCCGGAGGTGTATTGGCAGCCCCCAACTTGACGGGGATGTCGAATTTAGGGGCAAAAAAGCGCCTCGCCATGGTGGGTACCGGGGGCAGAGGCACCGGATTTTGGGGCAAAACCGTACTGGACAACTATGGTGACATGGTTGAGTTTGTGGGATTGTGCGACATCAACCCCGGACGGGTAGAAGCCGCCAAAAAACACATCGGTGCCACTTGCCCGACCTATACCGATTTTGAAGAAATGATGCTCGCCCAAAAACCGGATGTGCTCATCGTGACCACCGTGGATGCCACGCACCACGAGTTCATCATCAAGGGTTTGGAAATGGGTTCGGACGTGATCTCTGAAAAACCCATGACTACCGACGAAATCAAATGCCAGGCCATTCTGGATGCCGAGCGCCGCACGGGACGGAAAGTCACCATCGGTTTCAACTACCGCTACGGCCCCCACATGACCAAAATCAAGGAGCTGTTGATGCAGGACCGGGTGGGCAAACTGGTTTCGGTGGATTTCAACTGGTTCCTCAACGTGTACCACGGCTCGGATTATTTCCGCCGCTGGCATGGCATCAAATCGCGTAGTGGCTCGCTATGGGTACACAAGGCAACGCACCATTTTGACCTATTGAACTGGTGGATCAATTCCGAGCCAGTTGCAGTCACCGCTTTTGGTAGCCTGGATCACTACGGCGCCAACAATTCCTTCCGGGGCATCAAGTGCCGCTCCTGTAAGCACAAAGACAAGTGTAAATTTTACTACGATGTCACCAAAGACAAATACTACACGGCCCTGTACACCGACAACGAAGCGCACGACGGCTATTTCCGCGACGGCTGTGTATGGCGCTCCGAAATTGACATTTACGATAAAATGTCGGCACAAATTCAATACGCCAATGGGGTGGTCGTGAATTATTCACTTACCACCTATTCGCCCTACGAAGGTTGGCGCATTGCGTTCAACGGCTTCAACGGCCGCCTGGATTCCTGGCAGGACATTCCTTACCAACACGGGGTGTTTGAAAGTGTGGATCAGGCCAATCGCCACGCCCAGGAAATGACCCAAAACAAAAATGAAGTGCCCACCGAATACGAGGAAATCATCGTGATGGACAATTTTTCGCGCAAGCACGAATCGGTCAAAGTGCCTAAATTCAAAGGCGGCCACGGCGGCGGCGACAAACGCATGCACGACATGATTTTCCGCGATCCAAATATGGCCGATCCGTTCGGTTTGAAGGCTGGGACTCGGGATGGAGCGATGTCTTGCCTGATCGGGATTGCCGCTCGGAAGAGCATTGAGCAAAACCGGAAAGTGAGCATTGCGGAGTTGACGGATTTGAAACCGCTGGCGGTGCGGGGGAAGGTGTCGTAATTGTTTTTCATTAGGCTCGAGGTAGGTTGGTTATCAAGAAATTGATACAATTCTGATGATTTTGGCTTAAGTCTAACCTATAATACGTTCCCAAAGCGACATGATGGCAGCGCGTAAATCTGCTCAATCCGCCTCATCTGCGTTACTATCATGTCGCTTTTGTGCTTCAATTTTCCCAGGAAAGTATCTTACCTTTACCCCCCTAACTTGTTCAACAAAATTACCTACAGCGCATGTCCAAGTCATTTTTTCGCTCGCAGAGCTTATCCAAGCTTTTCACTACGATATCCTTACTCTTCATTCTTCCCTTTTTCCTCAGCGCCCAAGTCAATTCCGCCAAGCCCTGGGCCTACTGGTGGTGGATGGGCAGTGCCGTCAACAAAGCCGACCTCAAAAAAAACCTCGAAGATTTTTCAGCGGCGGGTTTTGGGGGTTTGCACATCATTCCCATTTACGGCGTCAAGG
Source organism: Haliscomenobacter sp. (assembly GCF_041740695.1). Classification (GTDB taxonomy): domain Bacteria; phylum Bacteroidota; class Bacteroidia; order Chitinophagales; family Saprospiraceae; genus Haliscomenobacter. Next base: position 78,489 of record NZ_JBGSLK010000018.1, read on the forward strand.
GGGAAGAAGCCAATTTTATCCCTTACCTCAGTCCGCAGTGGTTGGCCATGCTGGATTACACCTGTACGGAGGCCAAAAGACTGGGTTTGGGCATCGACATGACCCTGGGTACTGGCTGGCCTTTTGGGGGCGCACAAGTCAAGCCACAAGATGCCGCTCAAGCCTTTCAAGTGCAAAGCATCGATGTAAAGGCCAATGAAAAAATCACCCAGTTGCCCGCCGTTCCTGAAAAGTGGAAAAACGCCAAACTCATTGCAGTTTCGGCTTATTCCCGCAAGGCTTTCCTGCAAAAACTCGACATCAGTAAAGGCATAACCTGGGAACACCCACAGGAAAGTAACCTCTACGCCCTGTACCAATTGCCTACCGGGCAAAAAGTAAAACGGGCAGCCCCTGGCGCCGAAGGTTGGGTACTTGATCACTTCAACGCCACAGCCATCAAAACCTACTTTCAAACCTTTGCCCAGGTTTTTGTGGCCAAAAACTATGGCGTGCGCGCTTTTTACAACGACTCCTATGAAGTATACGGTGCCAACTGGACCAGCACTTTTGTGCAAAAATTCCAACAATTGCGCGGCTATGACCTGCTCAGCAACCTGGATGTACTGGCACAGGATACTGCTCGGTCTGACCGCGAAAAACGGATTTGGGCCGACTACCACGAGACCATTTCCGACGTCTTGCTGGAAGATTTCACCAAACCCCTGATGGCTCTGGGCAAGCAGTTTGGCAAAATTGTGCGCAACGAAGCCCACGGCGCTCCCGCCAACCTACTCGACCTTTACGCTGCTTCCGACGTACCCGAAACCGAGTTTTTTGGCAGCAAACCCTATGGCATTCCCGGTTACCGTGTAGACCCCGATTATGAAGTCAAACGTTTTGGCGAACCCGATGCCTTTGTGATCAAGTGGGCAGCCTCGGCAGCGCATGTTGCAGGGCGCAAAATGGTGTCCTGTGAAACCGCCACCTGGCTGGGCAACCACTTCAAAGTGGCTCTCTCCCAAGTCAAACCGATTGTAGACGAGTGTTTGGTATCGGGGGTTAATCACATTTTTTACCACGGCGTACCTTATTCTCCACCGGGTGCCGAGTTTCCGGGTTGGTTGTTTTACGCTTCGACCAATTTTAACCAACAAAGCCATTTCTGGCCGTTTTTGCCACAACTGAACGCCTACATCGAGCGCAGCCAAAGCCGCTTGCAGGCTGCCAAACCAGACAACGATGTGTTGCTCTATTTCCCTATTTACGACGTTTGGCATGCAGCTGGGCGCAAAGGCAAAACCCACCCAATGGAAGTTCACTCCATGGTACATGACATAAAAGACAGTCCTTTTGGGCGAACTTCTGCCTGGATGAGCGCACAAGGTTTGGCTTTTGATTTTGTTTCCGATCGGCAAATTCAGGGTTTAAAATTTGAAAATGGAGACTTGGTTTCTACTGGCGGTACCCGTTACAAGTCTTTGGTTTTGCCCATAACCGAGTATATCCCGCTAGCTACACTCCAGGCCTTGGCGCGTCTAAAGCAGGCTGGTGCCTCGATTCTATTTGAAGCCAGATTACCCCGTACGGTGAATGGCTGGAACAATTACGCCGAGCGGCAAAAAACCATGCAAACTTTGATGTCGAATTTTCAAATCACCCTTGTCCGGGATTTGGGGGCGGCCCTAAACAAGGCTGGCGTTCGCCGCGAATTATTGGCCGAAAAGGGATTGGCTTTTATCCGTAAAAAAACGGACAAAGGCACTTTGTACTTCATCAGCAACTTGTCTGGGCGTTTCAAGGAAGGCAGAGTCCGTTTGGCAAGCAATGCCAAAATGGTAAAATTATACGACCCTTTGAGCCAGCAAAGCGGTTGGGAAGGCTTCAAAACCATGGGCCCTAATAGCATTGAAACCTTTTTGCAACTGGCTCCCGGCGCCAGCATCTTCGTCGAGACCCTGGATCAGGCCGACAGTACGCTAACCCGTTGGCCACTCCCCTTTGAAGAGGCAGATGTGAAGGATTTTACGGGGCCATGGAAAGTGGAATTTGTGAGTGGCAAACCCTTTGTACCCAAAGGCTACCAAGCCGACACGCTCGCTTCCTGGACGCAGGCCCCTGATACCCTGGCCCAGTACTTCAGCGGAACCGGACGTTACAGCCTGAGTTTTTCATTGCCAGAATTCCAGGTTGGGAAGCCTGCGCGGCTCGACCTGGGCGATGTACGGGAAATGGCGAAAGTAATCATCAATGGCCGCGACCTGGGGCCAGTGTGGTGTTTGCCTTTTGTGCTCAACGTACCAGAAGGGGTTTTGCAAAAAGAAAATACCATCCAGATCGAGGTGACCAACCTATCAGCCAATCGGGTGCGTTACCTGGATCGGCAAAAAACACCCTGGAAAAAATTCTACGACATCAATATTGTAGACATCCGCTACCAGCCTTTTGATGCTTCCAATTGGGTGCCAGTCCCTTCGGGGCTGAAAGGGCCAGTAAAATTGATGTTTCAACGTTTGTAAAGCGTTCACCATCATGACAAAAACTGAAGAAATCGCATTTGTACTCTACCTCATCAAAGGCAATGAGGTAGAATACCAACGCCGCCACGACGAAATCTGGCCCGAATTATCCGCTGCAATCAAAGAGGCGGGGATTTTGGATTACCAAATCTTTTTGGAACCCCGTACTGGGCAGCTTTTTGCCTATCAGAAGCGCCGGGTAGATCACAGTGTAGACCTGTTGCCGGGTTTGCCTGTCATGCGCGAATGGTGGGATTACATGGCAGACATCATGGAGGTGAATGCAGATAATTCGCCAGTGGTGCAGCCCTTGGAGCGGGTTTTTCAGTTTTTGGCCGAATGAATCTGAAGTGACCACTAGGGTGTCTAAGGTGGTGAATACATTTGCCCTGCTCCGCAGGGTTTTTTCTTTTTCACCACCTTAGACACCATAGACACCCTAGTGGTCACCTTCGAAAAGAAGTATAATAATTCTAGATTGTGCCTGTTTTTGCAATTTGGACCACACGCTCATACATTTCACCCCATCCTCCCCAACCATCTTCGGCATAAAAAGAGCTATTGTGCCAAAGCAGGCAAAATGGCCCACTTACCTGCTTTACTTCCCGGTGCAAATCTTTAAGACGGGTGTAGGCTTCATCCGCATTGAACCCAAGGTATTGTTGCAAGGTTACATCCATTGCTACAAAGGGATGTATCATTAAATTTGTACATTCTTCACGCTCAAGGTCGTACCAAGGGAAAGGTACCCCAGTGCCCGCACGGAATCCCGTATCATCGGCATAACCCATCGAATAATCGGCCTGGATGCCCGCTGCGATCAAGCGGCGGTAAGTTTCCGGCAAGTACAATTTGAGGAAATGCTGGCGGCTATGGGTGATGGTTTGAGCCACTATTTTTTCCAAACGTTGTTTCTCCATTGTCAGCCGCTCAGGCTCAATATTGGACAGGTAAGAAGGGTGAATGCCCAGGGGATAACGCGCAGCCAAATCCCGAATGAGTGCCTGTTGGGCAGGCAAATCGGGGGATGGATTGGTATCGTATCGTGCAGCATCGCCCACCAACAGGAAAAAACGGGGGCTTAGGCCATATTTTTCATGCCATTTGTACAATTGAGGGAAAGTATAAAATGGGTCATCCGCAGGATTTTCAAGGGCTTGCCTGCGGTCTTGCCAACGTTTTTTTTCCCCTGAAAGCAAGTCCTTCAGGCTTCCACCCCAGTGTTTCCACCAGGGTCGGTAACAAAAAGCCCAGGGCATATCCACATCATAAGTAGGCGCGAACTCATAAGGCAGTGGCGTATGTACAAAGCCAGGATGTTTTTGCTGCAAAGCTTCCAGTAGGGCATTCAACCAGTGCTGTACCACCGCCATTTGCAAAAAGCCTTCTCGTTGAGCCAAACTTTGTGCCGCACTAAAACGACCATGCTGATCCGCCACAAAAGGCAGGTATTCTTCATAACGACTCAACAGGTAAAAACTACTGGCAAAAGGATCAGCGGGCAAATGTCCCGCATTTTTTTCTTCAAAACTCAACCATGGGCAACCCTCCACCCAATTTACCTGTATGGGGTATTGTTGCAGACAGGTTTGAAACAGCAAAGTTTCCGGGACGATCCACAGTTCATCGGGATCAAGTGAAACTTTGCTGTAATTTATTTTGGCTCCAGCAGATCTGCGATAGCTATTTTTGTCGTAATTAAACGTGTAAGTATGTGAAGACAGGTGCTCAAAAAAAACCTTGAGTACATAATCCAGGCGAGGTGAAGGATTGGTGCTAAAAATGGTGATTTGCATACAGAAATTTGTCTTTTTTGGAAAAATCCAGCATAGAATGTACACTTTTTTCCAAAAAATCGTACATTTAAATCAAGGGTAGCTAAACATTTATCCCCTGATTTGTTTTAAAGTTAATACCATCTCAGCGAATATAACCTTAAGAAAATGAAAAACATCAACATACGCTACATAATCCTGGGCCTGGCCTTGATTTTGCCTCTCTTGGCAAGCGCTCAACAGACGCTTTCCCTGAACCAAAACAACTACCAAAGCCGCAAAGGTGTCGTTTACAACAAGGAATTTGCCTTCAACTTCAAACCCCACACCAATGGCATTGCTGCGGGTGTCCAGTTTGGCAATATCCGGGCTTACAACCGTACCTCCTATTGGGGCATTGAGTTGGGTGAACTCAAACACGTGCGCGAAACCCGCCAAAACAAAAGCAATCAAATCGCTGCCTTGGAAGGCGCTTTCCGGGGCTTTGTATACGGCAAACAAAATAACTTTTATGCACTACGTGCTACTTTTGGTGAAAAGCGCTACCTCTCGGAAAAAGCACGCCGTAAGGGTTTGGCACTGGGTCTGGATTATTCCGCTGGAGCCAGTTTAGGGATTCTAAAGCCTTATTACTTGTTGCTGCGCTACGTACCTGAGGATTTCAACCGCAATTTCCGCAGTGAAAAATATTCCGTTGAGAATGAAGCTCGCTTCCTCGACATCAACAGCATTTATGGTGCCGATGGTTTTTCGAAAGGACTGGGAGAAACGCGTTTCCTACCTGGCGGCCACGCCAAAGTTGCCCTTCATTTTGACTGGGGCGCTTTTGATGAATTCGTCAAAGCTTTTGAAGTAGGCATCATGGCCGATTTTTACTTCCAAAAAGTACCCATCATGATCGAGACAGAGACTGCACCCAATGTGAAGAATCAGCCTTTGTTTCTGAACTTGTTTTTGAATGTGCAATTGGGGAAACGTTCATAGCTTTCAGCGATGAGCTGAAGTTTCCGATTTTGTCAGCTATTTTTCAGTGAGCTGCAAAATGGTCATCCATTTTTGCAAGCTATTGCTTAGCTTTCAACTTTGTGAAACCAGGAACGGAAATCAAAAAAGAGCTCAGTCAACATGTAACTTTATTTGGTTTCCGTTCCTTTGACAGCTTTAGTATGAAAAATCAACTATGGTATGTGCTCTTGGGCTTCGTGCTCATGACGCCAAAACTTTGGTCGCAGGCCGCAGCCGTGCAGACCGATGTGCTCAAACAATTACAAGAAATTGCAGTTGTTGATCAAAAAGTAATGATGCCGATGCGCGATGGCATCCGCCTCGCCACCGATATCTTCCGCCCCAAAGGCACCCAAAAAGTACCCGTCATTTTTTCCAAAACGCCCTACAACTTCAACTCCTGGGGTGACGGCGAGCAACGCAATGGCACCTATCAATCCGCATTGGAGGCCGTGAAACGCGGCTATGCTTATGTCGTACAAAACGAACGTGGCCGCTACTTCTCGGAAGGCGACTGGGATATCCTCGGGCCGCCGACTACCGATGGCTATGACGCGGTTGATTGGTTGTCGAAACAAAGTTGGTGCAATGGTAAAATTGCGCCGATTGGTTGCTCTTCAACTGCCGAATGGCAAATGGCCGTGGTCGGATTGAATCACCCGGCCTTGACGACCTTTATCCCTCAAAGTTTTGGTGCTGGCGTTGGTCGGGTTGGTAAATTTTACGAACAAGGCAACTGGTACCGCGGAGGGGCTGGACAAATGTTGTTTACCGCCTGGTTGTTTGGGGTACAAAATGACGTGATTCGCCCCATGTTCCCTAAAGACGCCACCCAGGAGCAATTGATTCGGGCCTCTCGCTCTTTCGACCTCGATCCTGAACGGGCAAAGATTGATTGGGGCAAAGGTTTGGCGCACCTGCCCCTGCAAGACATCATCAAAAATGCCAATGGCCCAGTGGGCGTATACGAAAAGATGATCCGCCGCAAGCCCAATGATCCCGACTGGTACAAGGGTGGGCTTTACCACGACAATATGCCGATCGAGCGCCCGGGGTTCTGGTTTGTATCCTGGTATGATGTATCGAGCAGCCCCAACATTGCTTTGTACAACCACGTCCGCGCCACGGCCAAAGACCCCAATGTGCGCAACAATCAGTACCTGGTGATTGCCCCCGTCCTGCACTGTTCCTACAAGCGGGCCACCGAAAACACCATCGTAGGCGAGCGCAGTGTAGGTGACGCCCGCCTGAATTACGATGAGTTGACCTACGGCTGGTTTGATTATTGGTTGAAAGGGGAACAAAACGGGATTTTGACCAAAACACCTAAGGTGCAATACTACACGATGGGTTTGAACAAGTGGCAATCCTCCGAGGTTTGGCCGCCTGCTACTGCACAGATGACCACCTATTTCCTCAACAGTGGAGGCAAAGCGAATAGTTTGTACGGCGATGGCAAGTTGGGTACAACAGCTCCGGCCAAGGATGCACCCGATGCCTTTGCTTACGACCCGCAGAATCCGGTTCCATCCTACGGCGGCAACGTGTGCTGTACCGGCACCGCCGTGCAAGGTGGCGCTTTTGACCAGCAAAAAATGGAAACCCGCAACGATATTCTGGTGTACACTACCGAACCCTTGGCAGAAGGGGTAGAGGTGAGTGGCTTTATTGAAACGACGCTCTACATTTCTTCGGATGTGAAAGACACCGACTTTACCATCAAATTGATCGATGTGTATCCCGACGGCAAAGCCTACAACCTGGATGAAACCATTCAACGGGTGCGCTACCGCGAGGGTTACGAGAAGGAGGTGTTTATGGAAAAAGGCAAGGTGTACAAACTCGAACTGAGCGCCATGTCGACCAGTAACTTTTTCCAAAAAGGGCACCGCATCCGCATCGAAATTTCCAGCAGCAACTTCCCCCGTTTTGATCGGAACATGAATACGGGTGGGAACAATTATGATGAAGCGGTAGGTTTAGTGGCGCACAACAATGTGCATCATTCGGCGCAGTATCCTTCGCAGGTGAGGTTGCCGATGGTGAAGAAGAGTGGGGTGTCGATGTCGGAGAAGTAAGCAAAGCTTCCTGAGGTGAACCTAAGGTGTCTGTGGTTTCTAAGGTGGTAAAAAATATGCTCTTGTGTTTATTTTTTACCACCTAAGAAACCACAGACACTATAGAAGCACCTTAGCCGGCTTTACAACCATTGAAGAAATTGAACCTAAAGGTTGAATCATGAGAAGGGTCTTATTCTGTGTTTTCTCGATCCTTGCATTGTGCTTTTGCCACAATTCAAAAAATGATAAGCCCATAAATCTGACCGCCAGCACCAAGGATAGCCTTTCATTAAAAGATAGATATACTCCTCAGCATTTAAAGACGAAGTTATTGAACTCTCCTTTGTTACATCCTCTTGTCAAACGGCATATCAAGGATTCGAACGTACTCGTCTTGCTTGAATACTTAACCGATAATTTGGACACCTTCAAAAAAGTTAAAATTGTAGGGGACGTCAATGGAGACCGTCGGATAGACTCTGTACAGTTGATGCCGGAATTGATGTACTCACATGATTATGGGTATGAGGATGGGATAGCGTTTGTATTTTCAGATCCACTCATCCCTCGAATCAAAATTAATACCTTGTGTGCAAACCTAGAATGTTTGTTTTCAATTGGCGATATCGATGAAGATGGATGGATAGAGTTTGGGTTGTATTATACTTCCTGTGCCAGTAGATACAAAACACTCATTTTGTTAAGATGTGATAAAAAAAGCACCTGGAAAGAGGTAGAATATTGCGCTTATGATACCTATTTTCCAGAACCACATTTTTCTAGCCGCATCCGCAAGATTAAAAAAAACCAATACGAGATGACTGAAATTACTAATGATAATCTCGATGACTTTGGGAAATTGAAAAAAATCATCCGCTATACTATCGCAGAGTAGGGCTCTCATTAAAGCTTAGCTTAACTTTAAGCTTGTTTTTTATTTTTTAAATTTAGAAATTGGAGTTTGTTCTTGAAGTCACATTTACTCACAATGCAATTACCAAACTATGCCAGAAATTGAAATTCAAGAATCAATTGTCAATGCACTTCGCAAAATGTCGTTAGTGCAGCAGTATAAGTTGTTAGATTTTATCAATGCGATGCAATTGCCATCTTCATCACATCAAAGTAGGGGCATTTTAAAGTTTGCGGGGATATTTGACTCAAATGACACTAAAGAATTTGAGGAAGCTTTATTAGACTCTTCCCAAATTGATCATAATGAATGGTAAATTTCTTCTGGATACCAATATTGTAATCGCATTATTCAGTGGCGATGCTTCCGTTAGTGAAAAGGTAGCTCTGGCATCCGAAATTTACCTGCCAGCAATAGTTATCGGAGAACTTTATTACGGTGCATACAACTCTAGCAAAAAGCAGGCAAATATAGAACGAATAGAAGCATTCAAACTAGAAATACCAATTCTAGATTGTGACGAGTATACAGCTAATTATTATGGTCAGATTAAAAGTGAACCAAAACGGAAAGGTATGCCCATTCCCGAAAATGACATTTGGATTGCAGCAATGGCAATGCAATATGATTTAGAGTTAACAACCCGAGACGCACATTTTTCCAACATCGAGAACGTTGTTGTATCCAAATGGTGACTTAGTCTCCAATTCCCGCCAAATACCCCTTCACCTTCTCCACAAACAAGTCCTGCAACGCCTTCGTCACCTTTCCAATATTCCCATCTCCCAATACCAACTCATCAATTTGCCCGATCGCCATTACCCCTTTGATGGTACTGGTGAAAAAAGCCTCCTTGGCCTCAGCCAGTTCGCTGACGTGGATGGGACGTTCTTCCACCACGTATCCCGCCTCGCGGGCTGCATCGATCACCTGCCGCCGCGTAATGCCCCAGAGGATTTTTTCATCCGCGGTGACAATCCGATCATCTTTGAGCACCAGGAAAAAATTGGAGCGGGCGGATTCCCGGATCCATTCGCCATGTTCTACATAAATCAGATCCGTAGCTCCCCGTTCTTTTATGGTTTTGAGCATCCGTATCCCTGTCGAGTAGTTGATGGTTTTAACTTCCGGCAATTCACGCTGAAAAGGATGGGTGATGATTTTGATGCCCTGAGCTGAGAACTCCCAGGCGCTTGCCGGAAGGTCGTACATCATTATGAGCAAATTGGGGCTGACTGGGGTGTAGCCATCGGGGGAATAACCACCTGTGAGTACCAGTCGAATGCCCGCTTGCTGTACTTCATTCGCAGCCAATAGGGCATAGATCTGCTGCCTCAACGTAGCCTTGTCGAAGGGGATTTCCAGGTACAACTCCTGCGCTGAGCGGTAAAAACGATTGAGGTAATCATCCAGAAAAAGTGGATGCCCCTCCCGCGCCAGAAAATAGTCAAAAATGCCGTAACCCCGCAGGATGCTGAGGTCGGATACGTGCAGGTAAGCGTTCTCAACGGGCGTTTGTTGGCCGTTGATGTTGTAATATTTGATCATGGCTACGGATTTATACGGCAAAAATCATCATTTCCCCTGATTTTTCTTTGCAAAACCCCGCAATTCTTGCAGTAATCTCGTTGAACTTTTTGGCAAAAGAGCAGAATATGGCAAGATGTACGTTTTTACCACAGAATAATCCTGATAATTCCATAGCGATTTCCAGGGATTATTTTTGATAAAAACCAAAAAATCAATATATTCCACTCTAATTTGGTCTGAAAGCAAAATTTTTGGTTTGTTTTTCTTTTTTCATCTAAACACTAACCATATGAGCTTCGACAGTAAACACATTCGCAACGTGGTGCTCCTTGGCCATTCCGGCGTCGGGAAAACCACTCTGGCAGAAGCCATGTTGTTTGAGGGAGGCGAGATTAGCCGCCGCGGCAGCGTGGAAGAGGGCAACACGGTATCCGACTATACCGACCTCGAACACGAACGCGGCGGCTCACTCTTCGCTTCGCTTGAACACGTCTCCTGGAAAGATTCCAAAATCAACCTCATCGACACACCAGGTCTGGATGACTTCGTCGGCGAGGTGGTTTCTTCACTCCGGGTGGCTACAACGGCAGTCCTGATTCACAACGCCAAAAGTGGCGTAGAAGTAGGTGCAGAACTGCTTTGGGAATACATCGAAACTTTTGACGCACCCGCCATTTTTGTCATCAACCAGGTTGACCACGAAAAAGCCGACTTCGACGCTACTTTGGAACAAGCCATTGCCCGTTTTGGCAATAAAGTAATGCCCTTTCAATATCCCCTCAACCCGGGAGTAGGTTTTAATTCCATTATCGATGCCCTGCGCATGGTGATGTACTATTTTCCCGATGGTGGTGGAAAACCCGAAAAACATCCCATTCCCGATGCCGAAAAAGCGCGGGCAGATGAAATGCACCGCATCATCGTAGAAGCTGCCGCTGAAAACGATGAAACCCTGATGGAACGCTACTTTGAAGAAGGAAACCTGAGTGAAGAAGAATTGGCCCAGGGTTTGCGCATTGCGATTGCCCAAGGCCAGATCATTCCGGTATTTTGCACCTCGGCCAGCCGTGATATGGGCTCCGGTCGGGTGATGGGTTTCATCAACGACGTATGTCCATCGCCCGTAGATCGCAAGCCGCTGCCCCTGACCAGTGGGGAAAACTTAGCCTGTGACTCCAGTCTGCCCGCTACCGTTTTTGTGTACAAAACCATTTCTGAACCCCGCGTCGGGCTGCTGTCTTACTTCAAGGTCTGTAGTGGCGTGCTCAAAGCGGGAGATGAACTCACCAATTTCTCCAATCGCACCATTGAACGTTTTGGTCAGCTCTTTGTCGCCAATGGCAAAGATCGGGTCTCGGTCAACGAACTGAAAGCGGGTGACATTGGAGTAACCGTCAAACTTAAAAATACCCACACCAACAATACACTCAACGCCAAAGGCGCTGATCATGAAATCGTTCCGATTTCTTTCCCCGAGCCACGGGTGACCGTTGCCGTTGAGCAAGCCAATAAGAACGACATGGAAAAACTCATGAAGGCCTTGCACACCATTCATGAGGAAGACCTTACGGCGAGCGTGGAATTGAGCGCCTCGCTCAAACAAACCTTGCTGCATGGCCAGGGTCAGTTGCACCTCGACCTGATCAAACACCGGGTGGAACAGGCCCAGGGCGTGAGCATGAATTTTGTCAAACCCCGCATTTCTTACCGCGAAACCATTACAAAACCCGCCAATGCGCAATACCGCCACAAAAAACAAACGGGTGGCGCTGGGCAGTTCGGAGAGGTGCACATGCGCATCGATCCCTATTTTGAGGGCATGCCTGATCCTTCCGATTTGAATGTGCGCAGCCGGGACATAGAGGATTTGCCCTGGGGTGGTAAACTGGCCTTCTACTGGTGCGTTGTCGGTGGTTCCATCGATACCAAGTACTCCAGCGCCATCAAAAAAGGCATCATGGCCAAAATGGAAGAAGGGCCACTGACGGGCTCACACTGCCAGGACATCCGGGTATGTGTATACGACGGCAAAATGCACCCGGTGGACTCTAATGATATGGCCTTTATGTTGGCCGCCACCCATGCCTTCAAGGATGCCTTCCGCGATGCTGCGCCCCAAATCATGGAGCCATTGGCAGACCTGGAGATCCTTTGTCCCGACGAGGTTATGGGCGACATCATGAGCGACCTGCAAACGCGTCGCGCTATGGTGCTGGGCATGGACTCGGATGGCCACTACCAAAAGATAATGGCCCGGGCACCACAGGCGGAGTTATACCTGTATTCAAGCACGCTGCGTTCGATCTCCCAAGGTCGGGCGAAGTTTCATCAAAGTTTTGCCGAGTTCCAGGCGGTGCCTGCCGACATTCAGCAGAAATTGATTGAAGCACATAAACATGAGGAAGTGGAGGCGTAAATCCGATGCTTTTTGTTTAAGATTTTGTCCATCAGGTGGGGCTGCTTCGGCGGCCCCATTTTTGTAAAGCCATTTACAATCCAGCAACTTTTTACCAACTCAACTGTTCCATTGCCAAATAACATTAAAACAGATTAAACCATGCGTCCTCGAGTCATTTTTGCCATTCTACTCAGTTTGCCCACTTGGGTGATGAGTTGTTTCAATTCCAATAAGGTCACTTCCGCCCCGGGCAACAATGCTGAAGGCAGCGCCAAACTTACCGCAATGAGCAGTTCTTTCCATACCCTGAGCGCCAAAACGCTGGATGGGCAAACGATCTCTATGGATCAATACAAGGGTAAAAAAATCATCGTTTTGAATGTCGCTTCTGAATGCGGCTATACCCCGCAATACGCCGACTGGCAGGCATTCTACGAAAAGAATAAAGACAAAGTAGTTGTACTTGGCTTCCCTTGCAATCAGTTTGGCGGGCAGGAGTCTGGTTCGGCCACTCAGATTCAACAGTTTTGTCAAAAAAATTATGGCGTGACCTTCCAAATGTTCGAAAAAGTGGACGTAAAAGGCAATGACCAGAGTCCATTGTACAAATGGCTAACCGACCCAAGCCAAAATGGGTGGAATAGCGATGTACCCTCCTGGAATTTTTGCAAATACCTGATTGACGAAGAAGGCAAACTCACCCATTTCTTTGCTTCTGGGGTAACACCGGAGAGTGCTGATTTTAAGAAGGCAATGGATTAGTTGAGAGGGTTAAGGCTACTGTTAGCGGCACTTCGGCTACGCTCAGTGACCGCTAACAGTAGCCTTAACCCTCTTAACTTCTCAACCCCTCAACCCCTCAACTATAACTTTTCCATCCCCTCAATCGTTTATTGAGGAAATGGACTGTGATGAAGCTATTCCTTTTTTTCCTGTTCTCTGCAACCTTATTTGCCCCCCACCCTATCCACCTCACGGTGATGGAAATTTACAGTGCTGAAAAAAGCAAAAATCTCGAATGTTCGGTCACACTGTTTTCAGATGATTTTGCAAGGGCCATTCAATACGAAACCTATGCCCCTCAAATCCAGAGTGGCAAACTCAAAACGGATGACCTGATCATCAAATATCTCCGCAGCAAATTACAACTCAAAGTCAATGGCAAAAATGGGAGCTTCAGTTTGCAAAGAACGGAGAACACCCACGAAACCATCACCTGTTACCTAAAACTCAACGCCGTAGCCGCTGAAACTCAAAAAATTGAAATCGCCAGTAAACTCATGCTGGAATTGTTCAGTGATCAGCGCAACCTGGTCAAAATTCGCATTGCCGGGAAAAAAGAAGGCGCACTCAGCCTCGACAAATCAAAAACAAGTGCCGTAGCGGCTTTAACTGCAGACTGATTATTGTCAATCCATTTGGAGACTTTTGACAAGGCAAATCACTCGAAATGACTGCAATTTTGTTGGCGTAAACAACCGATTAAATGCAATAAACCAGCAGTCATGAAAAAGACATTGGTTCTCTCCATCCTCATCAGTGCTGCTTTCGCACTCCAAGCCCAGTCTCTTATTGGCAATCAACTCAAGAGCAAAGAGGCTGTAATAATGTACCTCGTTGAACAAGAAAAACTAGCCCATGACTTTTATCGCTCCTTGGATACCATGTGGGTGACTGACATTTTCAACCGGTTAGCCAATGAAGAATTTGAACACGTTGGCAAATTGAGCGCAGTAGCTGCCGAGCTGATGATTAGTGTACCCAATCATTTTAACGAATATCCTGCGGGGCAATTCATCGATAGCAAGTTGCGTCATCTGTACGCCGAGTTGATGATCGCTGCTAATTTTTCATTGGAAGATGCCTATCGCACCTGTGCCAATCTGGAAGAGCGCAAAATGTACGACCTGAAGATGGCCCTCAAAGAACCCAACTTTGAATTGGAAAACCTCACTTACAAAGCCTTGTTGATTGGCAGTGAAGACAATTTCAAAGCCTTCATTCGGGCCCTGAATGAAATGGAAAGCAGCTATGCTCCCGTTTGGTTGACTCCTAGTGAATTCGAAGCCTTAACCAAAAATATTTTGGCCAACGATGCTTGGCAAAGTTTCAATTCCAACGCCAAAAGTCAAAATCGGATTGGCCTATTTTGAGGGTTGTTTGGACAAGTTTTAAAAAAATCATTGCCTTTCCACATAAATTTACTGACTTTTGTGCAATCTTTGCTCCGCGTTAAGGTTATTAGCGCGGAGTATTTTTTACTTGAAAAACCATGAGAATTTACCTGAGTCGATTTATGCTTGCTTTTTACCTGCTGTTAGCGCTCGCGCCACAGTGGTTAGAAGAGTTTGCTAAATTCCCGGCGCTCATGGCTCATTATCAAGACCATCGCCTGGAAAATCCGGCGATTTCTTTAGGCACATTTCTGAGCCAACACTACGGCAAGGACTACGCTAAGCACTGCAAACAACACGATCACTCCAAGTTACCTGGCAAAGCCAAACACCATGATTCCTGCATGCACATGAATGTAACCGGAGACTCCGTGCTTCCATTTCATGCAGACTTACTGGCTCCCCCGCACAATTGGGAAGAACCAAAAAATTCTTCTGTTTTTCAACACGATCAAACTCCAGGCGCCGCTCACCTCTCCGGCATTTGGCAGCCACCCCGAGCTTAATTTCCATTGCTAAATGACTACCTACTAGTCATTGCCCAATCTTGTTGGGCTCGTTTTCCATCTATTTTATTTTTTCTGTAAATCAACAGTTCATGTTGACACGAATCATCCATTTTTCCATCCATAACAAGTTTATGGTGGGACTAGGGACATTGGTAATGGTCATTGCCGGGATTTATTCCTTTACCCGACTGCCCATCGACGCCATTCCCGATATCACCAACAACCAGGTGCAGGTACTCACCGTATGCCCTACCCTGGCGACCCAGGAAGTAGAACAATTTGTAACCGCCACCATCGAAAGTGCGGTGAAATCTGTACCTGGAGTATTAGAGTTACGATCGATTTCCCGTTTCGGTCTTAGTGTAATTACGGTAGTCTTTAAAGAAGACATCAATATCTACCTGGCCCGCCAAATGGTGAATGAAAAGCTCAAAATGGCCGAGCAAAACATCCCTCCTGGTTTTGGCATCCCAGAATTGGCACCAATCTCTACTGGTTTAGGTGAAATTTTGCATTATCGCATCGAACCCAAACCAGGGTATGAAAACAAGTTTTCTGCCGCCGATCTGCGCGAAATCCAGGATTGGATTGTCAAAAAACAGTTGACAGGGGTGCAAGGAGTTGTAGAAATCAACAGTTTTGGTGGTGACCTAAAACAGTACGAAGTGGCCGTGCGTCCCGAACGTTTGCGCAGCTTGCAAATTGGCCTACCCGAAATACTCACAGCCCTGGAGGGTGCTAATGAAAATACGGGCGGGGCTTATGTCGAAAAACACAGCAGTGTCTATTTCATTCGGGCACAGGGCTTGGTCAAAAGCCTGGACGACATCGGTCAAATTGTAATCAAAAACGTCAATGGCCTACCTGTACGTATAGCAGATGTTGCAGAGGTTCGCTTTGGCAAAGCCCTGCGCTACGGGGCAGTAAGTCACAACGGCGAGGGCGAAATTGTACTGGGCATCGTCATGATGCTCAAGGGCGAAAACGCGGCGAAAGTCATTCAAAGGGTCAAAGCCCGTTTGGAGGAAGTCAAAAAAGGGCTTCCCGAAGGCATTACCATCAGTACTTTCTTAGACCGGGAAAAACTGGTCAATCGCACCATTGCCACCGTGGAAAAAAACCTGATCGAAGGAGCGCTCATCGTCATTTTTGTTCTGGTGCTCTTGGTCGGTAATTTCCGGGCGGGTCTGATCATCGCTTCGGTGATCCCGCTGTCCATGCTTTTTGCCATTTCCATGATGCAGCTCTTTGGCGTGAGCGCCAACCTGATGTCGTTGGGTGCCTTGGATTTTGGTTTGATTGTAGACGGTGCGGTCATTATTGTAGAGTCAACTTTGCACTTTTTACACGTCCGTTTTTTGAGCCAGCCGGGAGTTGAACCAGGCACGACTGTGCATTTGAGCAAAGATCAAATGAATGAAAGTGTACTCGAAGCAGCTAGTCGGATCATGCGGTCTTCCATTTTTGGGGTCGTGATCATTTTGATTGTATACTTGCCCATTTTGTCTTTGGTGGGCATCGAAGGCAAAATGTTCAAACCCATGGCTCAAACGGTATCTTTCGCATTGGTAGGTGCTTTGTTGCTGTCCTTGACCTATGTACCCGCTGTTTCCGCATTGACGTTGAGCCGGAAGTTGCATCTCCACCACAATTTAGCGGATCGGATCATTTTGGCCATCCAGCGCATTTACATCCCCGTTTTGATGTGGGCTTTACGCTGGCGCAAAACGGTAATCGGTCTTAGCCTGGGCTTGTTGGTACTCTCCTTGTTGTTATTTTCCAGAATGGGTGGCGAATTCATTCCCACTTTGGATGAAGGCGACATCATGATGCACGGCTTTTTACGTCCGGGAACTTCTTTGGATCAAACCTTGGAAAGCCACCGCCTGGCGCAAAACATCATCCTGAAAAACTTCCCTGATGAAGTGGAACAAGTGATCTCCAAAATTGGTAGCGCCGAAATCCCTACCGACCCTATGGCCATAGAAACCGCCGACAACATCATCCTCCTCAAACCCATTGAAGAATGGACCAAAGCCGGAACCAAAGATGAGTTGGTCAGCAAAATCGAAGAAAAAGTACACGAAATTCCCGGCATGGCCTTTGAATTCACCCAGCCCATCAAAATGCGTTTCGACGAAATGATGACCGGGGTACGTTCGGATATTGCTGTCAAAATTTTTGGGGAAAACATGGATTCCTTGGCCCACGCGGGGCACCGGGTGGAACAACTCCTCAAGAACATTCCCGGCTTGGCTGACTTGAAAGTAGAACAAGTAGAAGGTTTGCCACAAATCGTGGTCAACTACCACTACGATAAAATCGCCCGTTACGGCTTGCACATTCGCGATGTCAATGCCACCTTGCGTGCTGCCTTTGCAGGGACTTCCGCGGGAGTTGTGTATGAAGAAGCCAGGCGCTTTGACCTGGTGCTGCGCCTGGACGATCAAAACCGCAGTGATTTGGCGGATGTGCGCCAATTGCCCATCACCACGCCGAATGGCGAATTGATCCCGCTTAGTGAAGTGGCCGACGTAGATTACCGCCTGGGTGCGGCACAAGTCAGCCGGGACAACGCCCAACGCCGGATTGTAGTGGGTGCCAACGTGCGGGGCCGCGACGTAGAAAGTGCATTTTTGGATGTACAGTCCAAGCTGGGAGCCGAGCTCAAGTTGCCCGCAGGTTACTTTACCACCTTTGGCGGTCAATTTGAAAACCTGCAAGCGGCCAAAGCCCGACTTTCCATTGCTGTACCCGTGGCCTTGGCGCTGATTTTCCTACTCTTGTTCTTCACGTTCAATTCCATGAAGGAAAGTTTGCTGATTTTCACCGCTATCCCCATGTCGGCGATTGGGGGCGTATTTGCCCTGCTGATCCGCGACATGCCTTTTTCCATCTCTGCGGGGGTTGGATTTATTGCGCTGTTTGGGGTTGCAGTGTTGAACGGGATTGTGTTGATTACCTACTTCAACCAGTTGGAGAAAGACGGCATCGAAAGTATACCCGAGCGGATTCGTTCTGGGGCCATCGCCCGCTTGCGACCAGTACTCATGACTGCGGCGGTAGCTTCTCTCGGCTTTTTGCCAATGGCGATTTCGCATGGTGCTGGTGCAGAAGTTCAACGCCCCCTGGCTACAGTAGTTATTGGGGGATTGATTACTTCAACCTTGCTGACCCTGATAGTGCTACCCGTGCTTTATGCCCTGTTTTTTGAGCGCGAACGTTTCATCAAAGTACCGACATCGATTGGCATTTTGTTGATTCCGCTGCTCCTGGCTGGAGTTTCCCTCCAGGGGCAGAATGCACTGCGCGAAAACGAAGCCATCACGCTGGCGTTGAAGAACCACCCCGCAGTGCGATCAGCCAGTATCCAGGTGCAGCACCAACAAGTCTTACAAGGTACGGCCAAGATGTATGACCCTGCGAACTTGTTTCACAACGTCACTGCTGACCCCGATTTGGGCATATTGGGTACCACCACTTTTGGCATCAGCCAAAGTTTTCCCAGCCGCAAGGCCACGCGGGCAACCACAAACTTTTATCAACAAAAACAAAGCCAAGCCTCCGCGGTATTGGCCCATACCCAACAAGACCTGATCCGGCAAGTGCGCGAAATTTACCAGCACCTGGGATATTTGGATGCCAAGTCCAGATTGTACCGCTCATTGGATTCTGTGTATACCCGTTTTTCCACCATTGCCGAACAACGGTACAAAGCGGGCGATGCCGCTCTGGCCGAAAAATTGGCCGCGCAAGACAAAGCCGCTCAGGTTCGGTTGATCCTGGAAACCATAGATCACGAGTTGAATTTTGATCAGGTGGTTTTAGGCCAATTGTTGGGGATACCTCAGGCGGTGAGTGCGATTGCCGAACCTTTGCGCAAACAAATTTTCAGCATGGCTGATACCGCGCTGATCGCCCAGGCACCTAGTGCCAAAGCTGGTCTCGCCCAAGTGAGTGTGGCCAAAAGCCAACAACAAATTGAGCAGTCACGGTTTGCACCCAGCTTTTCTACGGGTGTGTACGGGCAAATTTTGGGCAATGGTTTGGTTTATCCCGGTTGGCAATTGGGCGTTAATTTGCCTTTGGTCAATAAAGCTCGCCACAAAGCAGTAGAGTCGGCAGGGCTGAACGTACAAATTGCGGAAGCCAATTTCCAAGATGTTTTGCTCCAACAACGCTCAAAAATGGCGCATTTGCTCCATGAGCAAGAGAAGTACAACACCTTGATTGAGTACTTTCAAGCGCAAGGCCAAGCCTTGTCCACCGAGTTACTCCGCAATGCCAGCCTGAATTATCAGGAAGGTGAAATTGATTATACCACTTTGTCGCAACAAGTGGAACAAGCAATTGGCATTCAGATGAATTACCTGGAAAATTTGTACGGGCTAAGCCTGACTGTGGTGGAATTGAAATTTATTGCTGGGCAATAGTCCTGAATCCTTTTAAATCTCGAAAAAATGAATCGCATCAAATATAGCAGTATCCTCGCCCTGGCCTTATTTACCTTGGCTTGTGGCAAAAAAGCAGAACCAACCAGTGAAAGCACCGAAGTCGCTGCAAGCCCTGAAATGAGCAGCAACACGGTCACACTGAGTGCAGGACAGGCCCAACAAGCCGCCATTCAAACCGGAACCTTTACCCTCCGCCCCTTGAGTGATTACCTGGACGTCAATGCGGAGCTGGTTTTGGGTAAGGAGAATACCGCTCAAGTCAGCGCCTTCACGGAGGGCATCATCAGCGAACTGCGCATTCGCAACAACAGCAGTGTCGCCAAAGGTGGCGTAGTAGCGGTTTTGCGCAAACCCGACTTATTGGACTTGCAACAACAATTCCTGGAGAACAAGGACCGCATGGTATTCCTGGAAACCGAATACCAGCGTTACAAGGCATTAAAAGAAAATGATGCCACCGCCACCAAGAATTTTCAAAAAGCTGAATCGGACTGGCGCGCCGCGCAAACCTCAGGAAAACTCCTGGCTGCCAAATTGCGCCAGTACCAGATCGATCCGGCCAAACTCACCCCCGATAATTTGCGCACTGAGCTGTTCATCACCTCACCAGTTGCGGGCATTGTAACACGAGTAGATGCTAGTTTGGGACAGGCACTGAACCTGGGAGAGCCCATTTGTGAGGTAAGCAACCTGGCCTATTTGCACCCCGTATTGTATGTTTTTGAAAAAAACCTGAATCAGGTTAAAGCGGGGCAAAAAGTCCAGCTGAAATTTCCGGGAGGCAATGAACAGGTATTTAATGCCCACATCGATTACCTCGAGCGCAGCGTTGATGCCGAACGCAAAACCGTACGGGTACATGCTCGTTTTGACAATGCAAGCGCGGCCAGCAATCAACAAATGGCCAAAGGTGGTTTCCTCAATGCCCGGATTGCCCTGGCGGATACTGGCATGTTGTCAGCATTGCCAGAAGAAGCTGTCATTCAGGAACAAGGTGGCTATTTCATTTTTTACCAGGAAAAAAAGGACGCAGCAGGGGTAACTTTTCATAAGGTTCCCGTCAAACGAGGACCAGCAGGTGATGGCTATGTGGCCGTTGAACCGCTTGAAACGTTGCCACGCGATGCGGCCATTGTACTGAAAGGCGCTTATTATGTTTCCGCTAATGGAGGGGTAAGCGCAGAAGAATAGGTGACGACATGTATTGATGATGCTTGTTATGGAAATTTTTTAAACTAAACACAAAGCCATGAAACTGCTCAAAAGGATTGGCCTATTGCTGCTTTTGCTGGCAATCGCCATTCAGTTTGTTCCGGTCAACCGCACCAATCCCGCTGTTGACCCCACTCAGGACTACCTCAAAGTAAGCGCTGCACCTGCCGAAGTTGCACGTATACTGAAAGCCTCCTGCTACGATTGTCACTCCAATGAATCGAAGTACCCCTGGTATTCCTATGTCGCGCCAGTCTCCTTTTTAGTACAAAACCACATCCAGGAAGGGCGCTCCAAGGTAAATTTTTCAACCTGGGGCAGCAGTTCTGCGCACGACCAGTCTGAGGCATTGGAGGAAATACCCGAAACCATTGCCGAGGGGGAAATGCCCTTGTGGGATTACAACTTGATGCATCCGGAAGCAAAACTGAGCGATGCCGAAAAACGGACGCTTGTCGACTGGTTTAATGCAGGGGGAGGTAATGCAAATCAACCTAGTAGTGACAAAAGTCACCGCAGCGGAGAAGATGATGACGACTGATTTTTCGTTAAGTATTGGGAGAATTTAAGTTGCCTCATCACTTAGGGGCGATAAAAAAATAAGTGTTATTTTTGCCCCACTACTTAGGTTAAAATCTTTAACTATTTTTCGAGAGAGAAATCCATACCCTTCAGGCAACTCCCTTGGAAATTTTGCAGTATAGAAAGGAAGGATTCAGTTATTTGAGTACAATGTACTGAATCCTTCCTTATAATGTAAATGTAACATGACGGTGAAAAAACAATTTATTGGCTACCTCGTCCCCGGCTTATTAGGGGTCTTGTTCATTTTTAGTGCTTGTACACAGGAAAAAGTTGTAAACGTCAATCCAGTTTGTTTTGAAAAAGACGTTTTACCCATTTTCATTTCCAACTGTACTCAAAGTGGCTGCCACAATAGCCTTGACCGGGAAAATGGTATCGAGTTGACTTCATATGCGACCATCGTTTCCAATGGGGTAAACCCAGGTGACTACAAAAGCAGCAAATTGTATCGGGTATTGGTATCAGTGGGTGAAGAATTGATGCCTCAGAAACCTTACAATCGGCTTACCTCGGAGCAGATTGGCACCATCGCCCTCTGGATTGAACAAGGCGCAAAAAATACCGCTTGCGCCAGCTCGACCTGTGATGTGAGCAAAGTGACTTTCGCCAAAACGGTAAAACCCATCCTGGACCGCTCTTGTAACGGGTGTCATGCGGGTAGTGCTCCCTCCGGCAACATCGATCTTTCCACGCATACAAATGTCAAAAGGTACGTTCAGGACGGAAGTTTATTCGGAAGTATAAACCATGACGCTGGTTTTGTTCGTATGCCTGATGGGGCCGCGAAGCTTCCATCCTGTGAAGTCAGTTCCATCAAGGAATGGATTCGCCTGGGTGCCCTGAACAACTAAACTTAAACCGTCGCCAACCCACGGATTTATCCGCAAGAATGGGTGTGGGTGTGAAGTGTGAAAGTGTGGGTGTGTTGGCTTTCCATTCCCGAAAAATACCCGCCAACCCACGGATTTATCCGTGGGAGGCAACCATAAAAACCAACCCACGAATTTATTCGTGGGATTCTCGAAGAGAAAAAAGAAAAAAACTTTAATTCTATGAACGCGACCCGCTTTTTCTTTCTGCTGATGCTGCTTGCCAGCATCACTACAACTACAAATGCCCAATCCAAGTACTTTACCCGTACCGGAACCGTCATCTTTGATGCCGAGGGCAAACTGGACGACATCGAAGAAATCAAAGCCAAAAATACTACAGCTACCTGTGTATTGGACGCCGCTACCGGGCAAATGGAATGGGCTGTGACCATGAGCAAATTTGCTTTTTCCAACTCCCTGATGCAGAAACACTTCAACGAAAACTATGTTGAAAGTGAAAAATACCCCAAAGCAACCTTCAAAGGCAAAATCAACGACATCAGCAAAGTCAACTTTGACAAAGACGGAACCTATCCAATAGGGGTCATTGGAACCATGAACTTGCATGGCGTTACCAAAGAAGTGGACGTCAAAGGAGTCGTCACTGTCGAAAAAGGTAAAATTCTGGTAAATTCGGGTTTTGATATTCTACTCAAGGACTATAAAATTGATATTCCTACTGTGGTATTTATTAAAATTGCGAACAGTGCCAAAGTCAGCGTAAGCGCAGCCCTGGAAATCCTAAACGGTAAATAAGTACGATGAAAAAACTCTGGCACCGATTAGCGCTATTGGCGCTTTTACTCAACATTAGCGGCAATCTCTTCGCTCAAGATGATAGCCTGCTGGGTTTACTAGGCGAAGAAGAAACCGGCGACAAAGTGGTCAACGCCTTTAAGTCACCTCGGGTCATTAATGCCCACAGCATGGAAATGCTGGATGCAGGTGCACTTGATTTTCGGATTTTGCACCGTTTTGGCAAAATCAATCAAGGCTTCTACGACATGTTTGGTCTGGACAATGCCTCCATGCGGATGGGTTTTGATTATGGCCTCACGCCCAATCTTACGGTTGGGATTGGTCGCAGTACTTCCCGCAAAGAGCTGGATGGTTTTTTGAAATACCGCTTGTTGTGGCAAAGCAGGGGCAGTAAAAGTGTTCCAGTTTCGGTGGTTTTGGTCGGAGGGCTTACCCACAATGGCTTAAAAGAGCCCTTTGCCAGTCTGGAGATTGAGCCAAATTTTGCCCGCCGGACGGCCTATTACACTCAGGCCATCGTCGGGCGCAAGTTCAGCGAAAAATTTTCAGCACAGTTGGTTCCCACCTGGTTGCACCGCAACATTGTGGAGAATGAATTGGAATCCAATGACATGGTTGCGCTAGGCATGGGCTTGCGTTACAAGTTTGTCAAACGGGTAGCACTGGTAGTCGATTATTACTATGCCTTCAATCGTTTTCCAGATGATCCAACTTACAATCCTACCTCCATTGGTTTTGACATCGATACGGGTGGCCACGTTTTTCAATTGCATTTTTCCAATGCAGTGGGTATGAACGAGCGCGCCTTCCTGACCGATGCCAACGGCAGTTGGTTGAATGGCGAAATTCAATTTGGTTTCAATCTTTCACGGGTGTTCCAGTTGAAGGAGAAGAATAAGAAGTCTTAATAGAGCAATGCGTTTTATATCCTAAGTAGTGGGGCAAAAATAAGTGCTCATTTTTCTTGAGCCAAAGGATTAGATAAGACACTTGAAATTAAGCGTTTACTCATCTAATCCTTTGGCAAAATGAGCACTTATTTTTTTATCGCCCTTAAGAGGTGGTCCTGAAGTATTGGGAGCACCTCTTTTTGCTACAAACTAATCATCTTCGCCCCTCGAATCCTCGCTCCATCCTCGGCTACCACTTTTCCTCTTGCCCCTAAAAACCGACGCGGGGCATCAATTCCCTCCCAGCTCAGTCCACAAGCATTGTGCAAAAGCGCGCCACTACCCAATTCTAAACGTCCACCCGGTTCGATCGTAATGCGGGTATTTTCAGGTAAAGACACTCGGGATTGAATGCGCAGCACTGCCCCGGCAACAATTGTGAGGTTCCCGTACAAGTCTTTATCTCCCTTCCAAACTACTGTATCTGTAATTGTCAAATCATAATCAGGCAAGCGTTTGCACCAGTAGGGGATTAAAAAACGGCGTTCAAAACTGCTGGTATCGGCCATCCGGGCTTGCATGGTGCCGATTTGGCAAGGCGAAAGGGCATTTTGTAGCGCATTGTAATCCATCATATTGTTGGAGGCAGCGGTATCGCAGGGTGGGTCGGGGGTCTGATTCCAACAGGGGTTGCCATGTGCTGGCGTATCGTCGCAACCATCGTTGTAAAAGGCATGAGCCAGGCCCAGGAAGTGCCCCACTTCGTGGTTCAGGATGCCCCGATATACCCAGGCGGGTTGTTTGCTCTCGAACATGCCCGCCATTTTGATTGCATTGCCCAGCATCACCCCTACTCCACCGCCCTGATGTTCGGGATGGTGAGGCATGATGAAAATATTGAGCACCGAATCCCCTTGTACCCGGTATTTTTTAATCACTTCCATCCGATCCAAATTGGCAGCAGGGCCTTTATGGATGTAAAAACTCAGCGTATCATCGTAATGAAAATAGACGCCCTGATCCGGTGCTCCGGGGGAGGAAGCAGTCAACTCGTACTGATACCGAGGCTGAATGACCGGCAAGTTATTGCGGTAGGGTTGCCACAGTTTGTGGTTCTTTTGGAGGTCCAGATTGGCGTAATAGATCAAGTCTTTGGCCAAACGGATGGCTTCTTCTCCTTCGTAATTGTAGGCACGGCTGCGGGTGTTCATAAAATGCACATTCAAGCGCAGGTAGCGAATGGGGCTATGGTTGAGGTACGCAGTATCGGGCACATAATGCTCTGGATTGCGGTAAATGATGTTGAGGCGGCGCGGGCGTTGGTCCGGGCTCGCACTAGCTTCTCGCCGGATGATTTTTTTGGCGGGCAGCCATTTTTGTGCCAGCACGGGCAAAGGGAGGATGAAGATACATAACCCCAAAAATCCCTTTGCCCAATGCATATTTCACGATTTAGATATACAGACTGTCAGAATCAGTATCACAAATAATTGAAGGAATAAAAGTCTCTCAACTTCTGAACTCCTAATCTTTTCACAACTCAATTTACCAGTCTCCACCAGCACCACCACCGTCAAAGCCATCGCTACCGCCAAAGCCTCCCCAGTCGTCGCCTCCACTGCCGCCCCAGTCGCTATTGCGATCCGAGCCACCACCACCAAAGCCACCGCCGGGGAAAATTATCCAGCCGCCACCTGGGCCATTGCCACGGTCATTGTAGCGCCCACCGCCGTAATATCCCCCGCCAGCCTGGGCAGAACGCCGGGAAAGATAGCGGAACATGGTGATGACGGAGAAAATGATGAGCAGTAAGATAAAGAAAGACATGGCCCCACCTTTTCCTGTATCTTTGCTCTTATCAGCTTTGTATTCACCCGCAGCAACCTTGATGATGTCATTTACAGCCCCATCCAGGCCTGCATAAAAGTCACCTTTTTTAAACGCTGGTGTGATGGTGTTTTCGATGATGCGTTTCGAGAGGGCATCTGTCAAGAAGCCCTGTACACCTACGTTGGTGACGATGCGGATTTTGCGCTCGGCTTGCGCCACATAAATCAGCACCCCATTGTCTTTGTCTTTTTGGCCAATGCCCCAGGCTTGGGCCAAGCGGAAGGAATATTCAAAAGCATCTTCACCTTCCAGGGATCGGTCAATAACTATCGCAATTTGAGTAGAAGTTGAATCTTCGTAAGCCCGCAATTTTTGCTCCAGCGCATTGGCTTGTGCCGGACTCAATACACCCGCGTAATCGTTCACCATCGTTTGTGGGCGTGCGGGAATTTCTTTGGCAAAAACCCCATTCAGTAGCCACAGTGAACTCAACAACAACAGCAGGGATTTCATTTTCATCGACTAATGGTTTAAGAACAGGTTCTAAACACAAGACCTACATGTCGTAGGAAATATCATCTGGCAGTTCGTTCGGATTTTCTTCGCCTCCATCCAGAGCAGGAAAATATTTGTGGAGTTTGGCACCAATGAGGCGCACTCCAGCGCAGAGGCCTTCGGCAAAATCCTTGTCGCGGAAATGCTTCAACATTTCATCGCGGACGTTGACCCAAAAACCGTTCATCACTTGGTCGTGAATTCCTTTGTCGCCAATAATGACCAACTGATGGTCTTTGGGTACAATAAAAATCAGTACCCCATTCCGTTCCTGGGTATTGGCCATTTTGAGGTGGTCAAATACCTCCAGGGCATCTTCCCAGGCCGTTTTGTGTACTTTGCCTTGTAGATGTATCCGAATTTCACCAGTCGTTGCCACTTCTGCTTCTTTGATGCAGTCGATGACACGCTTTTCTTCGTCGGATGACAGAAATTTGATCATAATGGCGAGTTGGGTTGAGGAAGGTTGAGAAGGTTGAGAAGGTTGAGCGGCTAAATTAGATGTGAGCATTTGTGTCGCTCGCGGCAGCCTAAACCTTCTCAACTTCACTCAACCTCCTAAACTTTAGTCAAATTTTACATCCGGAGCATCCTGAGCGTTCTCCTCAGCCTGGAATTGTGATTTTTGTTTGAAGCCTGCCATACCTGCAACGAGACTGGCCGGGAAACGGCGGACTTTTTTATTGTACGCTGTGGACACATCGTTGTAATTGTCCCGGGCCACTTTGATGCGGTTTTCAGTGCCTTCCAACTGTGATTGGAGCTCCAAAAACGATTGATTGGCTTTTAGCTCTGGATATTGCTCCGCAATCACCATCAGGCGACCCAAGGACTGGGAAATCCCCCCTTGAGCTTGTTGAAAAGCAGCCAATTGTTCAGGTGTAGCATTGGCAGGATCAATGGTGATACTGGTTGCTTTCGAACGGGCTTCTATCACTGCTGTCAATGTGCTTTTTTCAAAATTAGCCACCCCTTTTACGGTATTGACCAAATTGGGGATTAGATCAGCCCGCCGCTGATAGGCAGATTGGACTTTGGACCATGCATTGTCTACATCTTCATCTGCATTGACCATTCCGTTGTAGGTGCTGCAACCTCCCAAGAGTGCAATTAGCCCCACGAGGATAAGTACTACTGCACTAACTAAATTCTTCATTGTATTGGTTTTTTAGAAATTTTCAAAATCTGGAACAATATTGGACTGAAAAGAACTGTCTCCGAAAAATTTCCTCCCAATTGCTACAAATTTTCGGCGAATTGGGTCTTTTTTGGCTTGACCAAGGTAATAAAAGTTTTACTTATTTGAGTCCAAAAACAATCGAACCAAATCTTCTGCCGCATGAAAGGGCGATTGTTTCTGAATCAACACCTCAGCTTCCTTTTCGTTCAGCAATGCCGCCACCTGCGGATGATGATAAAACTGCTCCCGTAGAGACTGCTGGATGGTTTCATGTAGCCAATAGCGGGACTGGGACTGGCGTTGGTGTTGAAAAAACCCATTCGACTCGATAAAATTCCGAAATTCCTGTATCACCCCCCAGATCTCGGCTATCCCGATTCCACTCAAAGCGGAGCAAGTCAGCACCTGTACAGTCCAATGGCTGACTTTGGGTGGAAATAGGTGGAGGGCATTGCGGTAATCTGCGGCCGCGCGTTTGGCTTTTGGCTGATTGTCGCCATCGGCTTTATTCACCGCAATCAGATCTGCCATTTCTACTATACCTCTTTTGATGCCCTGAAGTTCATCACCTGCGCCAGGAAGTAGCAATAAAAGAAAAAAATCGACCATAGAGTGCACCGCTACCTCAGATTGCCCGACGCCTACGGTTTCGATGATGAGGGTGTCAAACCCGGCGGCTTCGCACAAAATCAGCGTTTCCCGCGTTTTGCGGGCCACCCCACCGAGGGATTCTCCAGCCGCCGAAGGACGGATGTATACACTTGGGTCAGCTGAGAGTTTGGCCATCCGCGTTTTATCGCCCAGGATGCTGCCTTTGCTGATTTGGCTGCTGGGATCGATGGCCAACACGGCTAACTTGCGCCCACTCGCGCTCAAGTTTTGCCCCAAGGCTTCGATAAATGTACTTTTCCCTACCCCAGGCACTCCAGTAATGCCGATGCGAATGGAGTTTCCACTGTAGGGCAAACAGGCTTCGATGATCTCATGGGCTAGGATCTGATGCTTGACCTGTTTGCTTTCAATTAGAGTAATGGCTTGACTCAACAAGACCCGATCACCCCCCAAAATACCCGCAATGTATTCGCCCGCCTGACTGCGTTTGCGCCTGGTTTTGGGTGTCCAGTCGGGATTCAGCGAAGCAGGTTGTGGAATGCCTTTTTGAACAGAAGGAGTCGTATCGTCTTTTGGGTCTGCCATGAATTTGTTTCTACTTACCTTTAAATTGTGGCTGCCTTTTTTCCAAAAAAGCCTGCACGCCTTCAGCAAAATCAGCACTTGCCCCTGCCTGGCCTTGCAAGTCCATTTCCAGTTGCAATTGTTGCGCCAGGGAATGCCCATCCGATTGCCGAATGGCTTGTTTGATCAAACCCAATGCGTAAGTGGGCATGGCGGACAATTTTTCAGCTAGTGCCCAGGAAGCAGTTGCAAAATCTACATCGGCATAAACTTCGTAAATCATCCCCATATTTCGCGCCTCAGTAGCGCTGATTTTTTCGCCTAACATCATTAAGGCAGTTGCCCGTTGTTTGCCAACCAAACGTGGCAAGGTGAAGGTACCGCCACTGTCCGGCACCAGCCCTATTTTGCTGAAAGCCTGAATAAAGCTGGCCGATTGAGTGGCTACCACTAGGTCACAAATCAAGGCCAAATTGGCCCCGGCCCCCGCTGCAACACCATTTACCGCCGCTACTACAGGTTTGGGTAAATTATTGATTTGTAAAATGATGGGGTGGTAATATTCCCCCAACAATTCATCAAAAGTTGGTGGATTCGGTTCCTGTAGTTCATTGAGATCTTGTCCAGCACAAAAAGCTTTGCCCGTACCACTGAGGTAAACAGCCCGAATGTCATCGTCACTTGCACAACTATTTAACGCTTCCTGAAGGGCTTTGCCCATAGGTCGATTCAAACTATTGTACACAGCAGGTCGATTCATGGTCACTCGAGCAACCTGGCCAATTTTTTCAAAAAGAATACTTTCCATTTGCTTTTATTGGTTTACGATGGTTTCCAAAAAGGCTCCTTTCAAATGTACTATAGGAAAAAGGATTTTTTGAAAAAAAATGAATTTCTCATTTCACTTTCTACCGCTTTATCTTGTTCTATCTGTACCTTCGAAACATGCTCTTGACTAATGCTACAAAATTCTTCCCATGGAGAAGCAGTTTATTCAAAAACTCTACGAGTCACATCGGCAAGCCCAACAAATGCCTTCCCCTTCCACCATTTCTACTTGGGTCAATGGTATTTTGGGGCTTTTGTTTCCTGAATTTTCGGACCATCGCTTTGCCAATCCACGCGAATTTGAGCAACATTTCCATATGCTCAAGTTGGAATTGAACAAAATCCTGGATACTGCCGATGGTTCCTTGCATACCAAAGCGCCAGAATTAGAGGGCGAATTTATGTCCTGCTTACCCAAGGTACGCGATTTGCTGATCAAAGATGCCGAAGCCATCCTCAAGGGTGACCCTGCCGCAACCGATCTACCCGAAGTGATCCGCACCTACCCTGGCTTTTATGCCATAGCAGTCTATCGCCTGTCGCACGAGTTGTACGAAATGCGGATTCCACTCATTCCCCGGATTTTGACCGAATATGCGCACAGTCGTACCGGAGTAGACATTCACCCCTCCGCAGAGATTGGGGAAAACTTCTGCATCGACCACGGTACGGGAATCGTCATCGGGGGCACCTCAAACATTGGCAACAATGTAAAAATTTACCAGGGCGTTACGCTCGGTGCCTTAAGTGTCAAAAAAGAACTGGCGGCCGTCAAACGGCATCCGACCATTGAAGACAATGTGGTGATTTATTCCGGTGCTACCATTTTGGGAGGCGAAACTGTGATTGGCCACAGCAGCGTCATCGGCGGCAACGTATGGGTCACCAAAAGTGTGCCGCCCTTCAGTCGGGTGTATTACAGCTCCAACGACAGTCACCAGCAAAAATCCAACGTTTAATTATGGCTTCAGTAGCAGATTTGATCGGGAATACTCCTTTGGTAGAGATACGCCATGTCATCCAGAAACCTGGCATCAAGGTATACGCAAAATTGGAAGGTCAAAATCCAGGTGGCAGTGTCAAAGACCGCGCCGCCTACGGCATGATCAAAGGTGCCCTGGATCGGGGTGAGCTCAAACCCGGCATCCGACTGGTCGAAGCGACCAGTGGCAACACCGGCATCGCACTGGCCATGATTGCCCGTTTGTTTGATGTAGAGATTACCTTGATCATGCCCGACAACTCCACCGCAGAGCGGGTACAAACCATGGAAGCATTCGGTGCCGAGGTATTGTTGACTCCAGCTGAGCGCACCATCGAGTACTCCCGCGAATTGGCCGAAGAAATGGTGGCTCAAGGTGGTTACCTCATGCTCAATCAATTTGCCAACCCTGACAACTGGGGCGCGCACTACCGCAGCACTGGCCCCGAAATCTGGCGCGATACTGCGGGCAAAGTCACCCATTTTGTCTCTTCAATGGGTACCACGGGCACCATCATGGGAACTTCGCGCTACCTGAAAGAACAAAGTGAAGCAGTACAAATAGTGGGGGTGCAACCTACGGATGGATCGAACATCCCGGGAATCCGCCGTTGGTCTAAGGAGTTTTTGCCTGAAATCTACGAAGCCGAACGGGTGGATCGCATCATTGATGTATCTCAGGATGAAGCAATCATCATGATGCGCCGACTGGCCCAGGAGGATGCCATTTTTGGCGGAGTAAGTAGTGGAGGTGCGGTGGCTGCTGCCGCAAAATTGGCAGAGGAGTTGGACGAGGCGGTGATCGTGTGTATCATTTGTGATCGGGGGGATCGGTATTTGTCGTCCGGGGTGTTTCAAAAGTGAAAAGTGAAAAGTGAAAAGTGAAAAAAATGCACTTCCCACTTCATTCCAAATTTTTATGCAAAAAATTACACAAAAAAGTTGAAAGGCTGCTGGTGTACCTGCTTTTCACTTTTCGCTTTTCACTAAAAAAAATTATTGCAACGCAAATCTCACTATTACCCCACCCGAAGAATCCGTTCTTGGATACCCCGCTGAGGTCTTCGGTTCACTCCGACGATAATCCACAAAGAAGCGCAGCGACAGGCGCTGGTTCAATTTGTATTCAGCCGAAGGAGAAATGCTCAGGTTATAACTACCACGTGTTGGTTCCCGTACCCCTTGATCGAGCAAGTGGTTGAAGGTCACGTCATCGCTGAGTGAGAAGTTGAACTGTAAATCCAGACCTCGGGGGGCAATGGCGGTGCTACCAGGCGTTGAACCCGGGGTAGTACTTGGTTTCGGAGCTGGACGTTTCTTCTTTTTGGTCCCGCCGAAAAGGGAGCTGATGTCAAAATCATTGATTTTGTGGCCAAACCCAAAGACGATCTCCTTGCGCCGCGTTTCCGCCAACTGGTTGCTCACAAAGCTCATGGCCAGGTTGCGGGTCAACTTGTAGTCGAAGTTGAAGGTCATGCCATTTTTCATGGCAGCACTCACTGCGATCAGCGGGTTGAATCCTTCCTGGATTACCAGTTCAGGTACTTCCAGACGTGGGTAAAAGTTGTTGTTCAACTCGTTGAGGAAGCCCTGATCGCGAGTGCGCAGGAAGTCCAGCCCCGTGTTGAAGGTATTGATGGTCAAAGCAGATTTGTAACCATGCGTCAAACTGAAACTCTGGAAATACTCCTTAAAGAAAGGCAAACGGCTCAAACCATTGTAGGTAAAGCGCCAGTTGACTTGTGGCAACAATTCAAACAGGTTCAAGTTGATACCCCGGGGGTCCTGACCAGTGTACGCTGCCAAAAACGCCGGAATCAATACCTCTTGCTGGGTACGCCCGTAACCAAAGGTATAGCCTTGTTGCGCCAGCGTGGTATCCACGTGCTCCCCATTGCCCAAGCGTTGGGAAATGATCACCCGGTTGTCCTCAAAAGTTTTGAAAAGGGTGCGCAAATCGGCGGTATCCCCTCTGAACAAGGTTTTGAGCGCCGAGTATGACATGGTCAAAGTACCCACATCCTGCGGAATGGCGTGTACAAAGCGCGCATTGTTGTCCAGCAGGGTATCCTTGAAGTACTGCGAATGGTTTTGGGTATAACTACGGCTGATGTCCAGGTCGAGGCGCATGTCGCGGAAAGGTTCGATGGTGACGCGGGCATCCCAGTTTTGGGTTGACAACTGGGTCACTTCGCGGTTTTGGAATACGCTGCTCGACATCCAGCCCTGATTCGCCGACTGGGCCAACCAGTCCTTACTTGTACCGTATTCATCCTCGCGCAATTTGCTGATGCGCGGCTGAATCCCCGCTACAAAGTCCCAACCCGGGGAATTGAACTGGTTCATCCCCAATAAGCGAGAAGCAGGCGTATAACCTGGCACTACGGTATTGTGTTGTTCGGAGTAGTTAAAACGTGCTTTGCGGAGAGACAACAGGGGCCGCAAGATCAATTTCAAAGCAGGCGACAATTCGGCGCTGGCTTTTTTCTCCTTGTCCTTGTCATCGCCCTGGCTACTCCGGCGGTTTTCCTGATTGGACCCTCCTTGACGCGACACTTGTTCAATTTTGCGTAGGAAGGGGATTTTATTGTACAACTGGTCAAAGTTGAAGTCGGCGTTGGCCTGGATGTTCTGACCGTTTTGGAGCACATTGCCCAGGGAGTCGGTGTTCAAGGCAGCTGCGGTCCAGCCGTAGTTGCCCCGGTATTGGCCTTTGATGCCTACCCACTCCATGTAGGGAATCAGCTTGGTAGGTACGGTATAGTTGAGGGTGAACTCGTGTTGATAGTTTTTGGTCCGCCCGAGGTTTTTGATGTTGCTCCAGATGCTATCCCGGCGGTAACGGTTTTGCTCCCCCAATGGCAAACCCCGTTCACGCAATTCTGCTTCATCGGGTTCATCGATCACCGCATCATTGGCTGCGTTAAAGTTGAATTTCAGCCCTTTGGTGAAATCCCATTGGAGGTTGTAGTCACGCGCCCAGAGGAATCGTTTGTTGAAGAAGGTGCTGAACTTGGGATCCAGGTCGGTAAAGCGGTATTTGGTGGTCTGGAACTGCCGATCCATCAAGGAACTAAAGGTGAAAGAGCTGGGGATCGGGTTAAAATTCAGTTCTGAAATCAGTTTGAGCGCACTGCCCTTGAGTTTTTTCAAAGGCTGAATGTACTTGGCTTGGGTACTGAACTGGTAATTGATCCCACCATTGTATTTCTCAATCTGATCGCTTTCGATAAAGGGGTCACTGCGTTCGGTAGCCGTATAGCCATAACTTACTGAGAAGTTGGAAATATCCCAAGGCATGGGTTTGCTCTGGTTTTGGCCACTACGTTCCTTGCGCACATTGGTGAAGTTGTAACTTTTTACAGTGCTGATTTCACGGGTAGTCCGTTCGATGGAGTCACGCACGGTGGCATTGTCCGTTTTGCGGATTTTTTCCTTCAAAATGATGTCCAAGTCGTAAGGATCGAATTCAGGCGTTTCAACATTACGAGAGTATTGGGCGTAAAAAGGCAGGCGCAAGTTCCAGTCTTGGGGCAAAAACTTGTTCAATTCAAGATTGCCTGCAATGTCGAATCCGGAATTGTCAAAACGACTGCGTTGTTGCACTTTTTGGTCGATGGCACCATAACCAATGCTGCCAAAATTACCAGCGATGGTCACGTTGCCCAAGTCGGCCATTTGGATGTCCATCCGGGCGATCCCAGCTACCCCACCCCGCTCGTCAAGGCCAGTGAGGCGCATTTCATTGGCCCAAACTACCGCACCAGCAGTAGAGGTTTCTCCTCCTAGAGGGTTACGAATACCAATCATCACAATTTTGGCATTACCCAGGTTGGGGTTGCCTCGTACTTTGACCCAGCGGGTTACGGTTTGTTCGTTTTCCAGCGTCACCGAAATTTGTCTGACGAATTCCTGATCCAGATTGGCACCGCTGGTAGCATTTCGCTCTTCTTTAACTTCGCGCAGCAAAGCCAAGGGGAAGTCAAACTCATTTTCCAGTTTCCATACTTCTTCTTTATACGCCGGTGAAGTACTGGGTGTTTGAGTATCCGGCAAACGATCGATCCGTGACAGCCTCAGCGGCATTTCGTATTCGTAGTAGTTGTTTTTGAAGTCACTACCCAAACGCACAAAGATGCGCAAGCCGGAAGTGTCCCGAGGGGCAATGGTTTGGTCAAAATCTTCGGCGTGTACAAACATCTTAAACCGCTCGTATACCCGCATGTCCAAACCAATGTTTTTAAAAACCGCTCTTTCATCCCCATCACAAAGTTCTTGCAGGGTCAGAGAAAGCGACTGTTCGTTTTGCAGCGTATTGATGACCCCTCCGATGGATTGTTCCCGTTGAATGCCAATGGGCAATACATAACCAAATGGACGTGCTTCACTGGGATCGGTGTTTTCTTCGATGTTCACCGCGTCCACTTCAAATACTGTTGGTGCGTCAATGGTACAGGGGGTGTTCACATCCGGCGACAAATCCTGGGTGTATTTTCGCCATTGGTTGCGTACAAATTCCATGGTAGCAAAACGGAAGTTGACCTGTTTTTCAAAACCATCCATTAAGATACGCATAAAACGAATAGACCGGAAGTCGCGAATCCCACCTACTGCCCGATCGAACTGGCTCAATGGCATGCGGAAACGGTACCAGATGCGGCCATCTTTTTCAATGCGGTCGGTGACGAGTTTCACCCCACCATCGCGCAATCTGGCCGAATCGAGATTGATTTCTCCATTTTTATCGTGAAAAATCGGAATGCGGTATTGAAAGTAGGCTTCCGTTTCGTTGAGGGTATTGTCGAAGTTTAAGTCTTCCGCATCGGGGTTGTTGGTGGAAGAACTTTGGCTTTGGCGGCTGGTGTTCGTCTCTGAGTTGCCTTCAGGGTTGTTGAAGTCGCGGTAACGGGTGACTACATCAACGTTGTCTGGGAAGCTGGGGTCGTTCCAAAAGCGGAAGTTGTCACCCGAAGGGTCTTGCTCCAAACGTGCCGCAGCATTGGTGTTCACGGCGCGGATGGCGTTCAACCAGGGTGCAAATTTTGTCCGTTCACCAGCATCACTTAGACCATCCAAACCAACGTCCTGCAAACGCCGCGAAGTGGTATCGTTGTCAAAAGCAGCAGTAACCTGCTGGGTGAGGGGTACTTTTGACCAGGAAGTCTCTCTGGTTCGACGGTCTTTGTTGAAACTACTGGGTAGACCATTTTCAAAGAAGCGCAAACCATCTTTGAGAATGTCCTCGGAAATGTTCCCCAATTGGAAGGTCAAATAACCCTGTTTTTTATCGG
The DNA here is from genome assembly GCF_041740695.1 of Haliscomenobacter sp. GTDB lineage: Bacteria > Bacteroidota > Bacteroidia > Chitinophagales > Saprospiraceae > Haliscomenobacter. Next base: position 113,965 of record NZ_JBGSLK010000018.1, read on the forward strand.
CATCCGGTGAGGCACTACCACTTCCATCTTCGTTGAGGAAGGGGCTGAGCATCCAGAATTCAAGGAACTCAATGTTGGCTGTTTGAAAGTCATTGGTGGTCAGTGCCCGCATCATACCACCCCAACGAGACTTGGGATCGCGTAAAAAAGTTTCTCCACCCACAAACTCCAAACCCTTGGAAAATGCACTACCGTTGGGTTGTTCAAAGTTGTAGGGTCCCCGTTCCCGAGGGTTGAAGACGATGTCGAGGGTCTGAATATTGGGCAATTCCGTCAACTGCAATTGGCGGTTGGGGAATACTTCGTTTTGGGGAATAACCCGGGTATAGGGGTTCACGTTGTCCTGCTGACCGGTACGGATGCCAAAGTTGTCGATGCGGTACCAGCTCAATTTGGCGCGGTTGTAACCATAGGTCACATCGTCGCGGAAAAGGGCCTCCGGGCGTGCGGCGGGGTTGCCGGAGTTTTGATCAGCTGGTGCACTGGCCAGATACCAGTTGATCACCGGCTGGCGCAAATCGAAGGTATTGTTGGCTCCTTCAAAGTCGTCTACGTATACCACCCCACCTTTGTCCTTGCGGTTTTGGTTGATGGCTTTGGCGTGACCAGGGCGGATCGCGGCCAATTCCCCCGTAAAGCTGATGCTGGAAGGTGCTTTTGTCGATAGGCCGGGGATGGCATCCAGGGCTTTGGTCAACCAGGGTGCTTCCCGTTTGAAGTTGACATCGAGGCCATACACGTTGTTGTTGATGGGATCTTCCCCAATGTTTACTTTTTGGGTAAAGGGCCGCTCCCAGAGCTTCATGAGGGTTGCCCCGATGTTGAAGTTTTTGTCGATTTCGTAATCGGCACGCAAACCCATCATGCTGCGGTTTTGGAAACCAAAGAGGGTATTGTCTTCCAGGGAAACGTTGATTTGGGCACCCGAAGCCAGGATGGCGTCATTGAGGATGCGCAAACGGCCCAGGTTATAGTCGATTTCGTAGTCGCGGCCCTCAATCAATTGTTGTCCACCACCACTCACTTTGACCGAGCCTTGGGGAATGTTAAATGCACCCAAGGAAATCTCAGAGGAAACACTCGATTTATAGGTCCCTTTTATCACGTAGCGGTTTTTCTCCTGGAATTCCTGCGCCCGGAACAAAGTCGAGTCATACAATTCCTGATAGATGTACTTATTGGCAATATCCGTTGGGGTGTCCTTGATTTTTTTGAGCAGGGATGACCCAAAGGGTTCCAAAACTGGGAACATGATCCGTCCGGTATTGGTATTAATGGTCAGATCGGGCACAAAGTCAAAGACCCCATCGGGCTGCGGGTCGCCTTGAATGTTCAGCACATCCACGTTGAACACGCGCAAAAGCGGCACACCTTGCAGGTTGGTTTCGGGTAAAAAACGTTTTACCCCCTTCCCTGGATCTTCGTAATAAATGTCCAGGCGGAATTCTTTTTGGTCAACTTGAACGGCACCAGTAGGGTAGATGTTTTTCATCATCAGGTCCCAGGTAGCTACATCGGTGCGTTGGATGGTGCTTTTGAGCAATTTGACATACAACACGTTCAGCGAAGAGTCAGGGCGGATGTTTTCCGAGTTGTTGGACAATTCCCCAACCTTATAAGAGCGACCGTTGTAGGTATATTGGTAGGCAACCCCTACGGTTTGGTCGGGCAACACATTGATGCGCAAAGAGATAAAACCCAGTTCAGGGTGAACGGTATATTCCGTTGGTTTCAATTTACGCGCGGTTACTTTTTCAAAGTCGCGGGTAGGCACCATGCCGAATTGGCTTTGCAGCGTACTGATCGATTTTTCGATGGCACGGGCGTCACTCTGTCCAATTACCCGGTCGTAGAGGTTGTTGGCCCGGTTGTCAGGCAAGGGAATGCCCGTAATGTCCTTCGGTGCGCCAGGGCGAATGTCAACGGAGTTGCCATTGACCAACCATTCTTCCCGGCCTTCGCCCAAATCGGATAAGGCTACTATGTCGCGTACATTGTCTACTTCGTTGCGGTCGTTGGTTATCCATACTTCGATGTTTTCCAACTTGAACAAGGAGCGGATTTGAGGCAAGTTTTGCAGCGCAGGTTCAAATACTTCACGGTTGTAGTGTGAAAGCAGGAAGTGTCGGTTTTCGTCGTATTCGTCGGCTTTGACATCAAATTCCTGTTGTTGGCTACCGCCCTGGATTTGGATGTTTTTGCGCTCCGATTTTTGTTGAGAAACCAAACCTGTGAGGCGCAAGTGGCCGAACTGGAGTTCGGTTTTGATCCCGAAAAGACTTTGAGCACCTTGGATCAAAGTACCACGCAGGGGCATGCTGACGTTACCTGCTTCGATTTTTTTCAGGATATCATCTTCCCCAAATTTTTGACTGTCGTAGTTCAACTTGATGACCTGATCAAAGTCAAAAGCTGCACCCGTATTGTAATTGGTATTGAGGTTGAGTTTTTCCCCGATTTTACCCTGCACGTTCATTTGAATGTTCATGTCAAAATCGAACAGGAACTGATCGCGTTGGCGCAGGTTCAGAATGGGGTTTTCAAGGCGCTGGTAGTCGTAACCAAAGGTGAGGTCCACGTTACCTTGCGGCTTGATGTCGATCGTATTACCCCCAAACAAGCGGTCGATCAAGTCTTTTTTGATGTCGATTTTGCTAAAGGGATCCAGAGGGTTTTTATCGTCTTTTTTACCCCTGGTTTTCGACGACAGTTCGCGAAAATAAGACGTTTCGTCTTGCTTTTGGCGGTACTTTGTATATTCATCAAAGGTCATGTAAGAGGGTGGACGGAAAAAGTCCTCCCCTACCCGTTCTTCAATGAGGTAGTTGCCCGATGTGGGGTCATATTCCACTTTTTTATCAATGGCCTTGGGGTCTTTGATGTCAAAGGGATTGGTTTTGGGCGCATTGATAAAATTGTCTTTGCGATCCTTGATCGGCACGGTGTCAGTCAAAGCGGTGGTGCTTTTCCGGTCAGGCCTAGTGCCGAATTTGAATGTCGGATGATAGGTTACGTCTACCGCGCTCAGGGTAACGGCAATTCCTAACAACAAGCTGAATGGTAAAATTGTCTTATTCATATTAACAAACTGCTGCACACGGGAATGATAAGGGCTCGATCTTTCGATCCCACTTAATCGGTTTTCCGGAAAAAAAGCTTAGGTGCGTCTTTGGGAGGGTAATCAACAATATTGGAGGCCTCCGGTTCTTCCCACACCTCGGCTTCACTCGGCGACCGAGAAGAATCGGAGGCCTCCAATATTGTTGATTTTATGCAGATAGCTCTCTGAGAGCGAGCTTGATAAGCTGCTCTACATTTTGGATAGCTTGGTCTTTCAGAAGATGATTCAGGGCTTTTTGCACCGCTATCTTCTGGAAGCCCAAAGCTACCAATGCAGATAACGCCTCTTCCCGGATAGTATTGTTTTGTGAAGGAAATGTTAATGGCAAATCACCGGAATCTTTCACCAATTTGTCTTTTAAGTCCAGAATGATCCGTTTGGCCATTTTGGGGCCAATGCCTTTTACTGCACGAAAAACTTGTTCTTGTTCGCCAATGATTGCGGCGCGTAATTCTTCGGCATTGAGAGAAGATAATACGATTTGTGCGGTAGTTGGGCCTACCCCACTGACCGAAATCAGGTGGCGAAAAAGGCTGCGTTCGGTTTCATCCGCAAAACCGTATAGGGTATGGCTGTCTTCCTTGATGTGGAGGTGGGTCAGTATTTTCACCTCATCTTTTTTCTCAATTTGACTGTAGGTGTTCAAACTGATGTGCACCAGGTAGCCTACCCCATTGACATCAACAATGATGTAAGTAGGTGTTCTTTGGGTGATGTCTCCTCTTAGGTATGTTATCATGCTGATGAATCTGCTAATGAATTGATTTGCTGACGAAATCGGCGGCAAATTTAGTATTTTTATGGATTTTTGTACTCCCTATTATCAATCCATTCAATAAGGTTTGATTTCCAATTTTTTTTCCCTAATTTTGATAACAAAAAGTTGCATTGGCTAGAGATTTTTACCACGAAGCTGTAAAAGAAGCACTTATCAAAGAGGGATGGTTAATCACCCATGATCCTTTGACCCTGCTTAGTCGAGAAGAAGGTGGGCTACAAACTGATCTTGGTGCAGAGAAGATTATCACCGCAGAAAAAGGTATAACTAGGATTGCTGTAGAGGTCAAAAGTTTCACTAATCCATCCATTATTCACGATTTTTTACTCGCAACTGGCCAGTATCAAGGTTACTCGATTGTAATGCGAAAGAAGAATATCGAACGAACAATGTATCTGGCAATGCCATTTTACATTCACGAACGTCTTGATGATTTGCAGTTTTTCAAGGATATTGTAGCGGAACTGAATTTGAAATTTATCTTATTTCATCCACAGCACAAAACAATTCAAGCATGGAAAGAGTAGCTTTTCTTCGATCAAAAATAGAACAGGTGATGAAGGCCTATTTGGAGGAATTGAACCAATCAAGTAATGAAACAATCCGCTTTGAATCCGTAATTGATCCGAATGGTCAACATTTTCAAATTATAGCCCTTGGTTGGGAAAATGAAAAAAGAGTATTTAATCTACTTTTCCACCTGGATATCATTGATGGAAAAATATGGGTACAGGAAGATAAAATGGAAAATAGTATCGCCGAACTGCTCGTAGAACACGGAGTATCAAAAAAAGATATTGTGCTCGCTTATTTCCCTGAATATCACCGTCAGTTTACAGAATATGCTGTCGATTGAGCAAAAGCTGAGAGAAAGTAAAACATTGTTTATGTCTGGGTTTTCTCTATTTTTGCGGCCAAAATCAGAGAGACCATGAAAATTCTATTGCTGGGAAGTGGAGGTAGAGAGCATGCATTGGCCTGGAAACTGCGGCAAAGCCCTCTTTGTAGAGCCCTCTGGATTGCGCCAGGCAATGCTGGGACTGCTGAGCTGGGCACCAATGTGAGCCTTGATCCGAATGATTTTCCAGCAGTCGCTGCATTGGTCCAACAAGAAGGAATTGACATGCTGGTCGTTGGGCCAGAGGAACCTTTGGTGCGTGGTATTTACGATTATTTCCAAAGTCATTTTCCCCATTTGCCCGTGATTGGTCCTTCGCAAGTTGGTGCCCAACTGGAGGGTAGCAAAGCTTTTGCCAAAGAATTTATGCTCGAAATGGGTATACCCACCGCAGCCTACCGCGAATTCACGGCGGCGACCTTACAAGAAGGATTGGATTATATTTTGACCCAAACCCCACCAATTGTGCTCAAAGCAGATGGTTTGGCTGCTGGCAAAGGGGTGGTCATTCTGGAGGATCTACAAGCAGCTCAGGAAGAATTGCGCGAGATGTTGAGTGGAAAATTTGGCGCAGCCAGTGCCAAGGTGGTCATTGAGCAATTCCTCTCCGGCATCGAATTTTCAGTTTTTGCTTTGACAGATGGCAAAGAGTATCTCATCTTGCCCGAAGCTAAGGATTACAAACGGATTGGAGAAGGGGATACAGGGTTGAATACTGGCGGGATGGGTGCCGTTTCTCCAGTGCCTTTCGTGGATGAAGTTTTGATGCAAAAAGTAGAAACCAGCATCATCCGCCCCACCATTGATGGCTTGGCCAAACGTGGCATTGTATACAAAGGTTTTGTCTTTTTTGGTTTGATCAAAGTAGGCAATGAGCCTTACGTGATCGAATACAATTGCCGAATGGGCGACCCGGAAACCGAAGTGGTGATGCCCCGTTTGCAAAATGATTTAGTGAGCCTTTTCATCGCGACAGAGGAAGGAACTTTGAATCAGCAAAAAATTGTCATGGATCCGCGCTCAGCAGCTACGGTGATTTTGGTATCCGGGGGCTACCCTGGGGATTACGAAAAAGGTAAAGTCATCAGTGGTTTGGAGCGTGTGGAAGGCAGTATGGTTTTCCAAGCTGGGACCAAGATGGTCGATTCAGAAGTAGTCACCAATGGTGGTCGTGTCATTGCACTGACTTCTTATGGCGACAATTTTGATGAGGCCTTGGTGTTTTCCAACCGCAATGCGGAGGTGATCAAGTTTGAGGGGAAATATTATCGACGTGATATTGGGTTTGATTTGCATTGAAGTAGATCAACACCACATAGGAACTAATCTTACTGTCAAAGCGACATTTATTTTCAGTAGAGTAGAGAGAAGCGGCGCCGCCGCTTCTCCCCCTCGTCAAACCGTACGTGCGGTTTTCCCGCATACGGCTTTCCTATGATCTTCGTCATCAGCTTTCACAGGCGAACACCTCTGCCAGTGTATTTTGTCG
>NZ_JBGSLK010000019.1:0-26428 GCF_041740695.1 Haliscomenobacter sp.
CTTTTAATACTATTTCGTGCTTTTTGTCTTTGACTTTTTGAGTCTTGATTCGTTTGTAATAAGCCTGCTTACTAACCCCGAACACTTCGTACAGCCATTTTACTTTGTAAGCTTTTTCTTTTTTCGCTGTATCTCGTTTGCTATGTGTTCGGGTAAGTACTTTTTTGAGAGCTCCTTTCCTGTAACTTTTTCAAATTCAATAATGACGTCCTGCTGGAAGTCTTTAATAAATTCAAGAGCTTCAATTCGTTCTTTTAGTTTCTTGATTTCCTGGTCTCTGTTCACGTGTTTATCCTTAGATTCATAATTACTGAGTTTCTCCATCCAGTATTGGATAGTGCTCCTAGAAATGTTGTGTTTCTTGGCAGCGTAATTTACAGAAATACGTCCGTTGTTGATTTCGTCAATGACGGAAAGTTTGAAGTCAAAACTGACTTGTTTGCCGTTTCTTTTTCGGCAGGGGAGCTTTTTCGGTTTGTTCATAGTTGACCAAGGTTTGTTGAATTTTTGGTCAACCTATTTTAGGACGCTGCAGTCCAAAGTATTGTGCACAACGTTTGTGTTTCTGCAGTGGTGCCTTTCCGAAGCCGCGTCCTGTCCCACGAAACAAAAACGTTGAGCGAAGATAAAACTTAAAACCAACTCGTCACGGCACCATTGCAGAAACATTTTGTTGTGCACAGTGCCGCAGTAGACCGTTACTGAGCAGCACGGATGCCAAAGCTTTGGATGTGGGCTGAAGGCGAGCGGCTTTGGCATTGGTGCTGCGGTTCTAAGCACGAATCTTTTTCGCAGTTGCTGTCGGTTAAGGTGCCGAAATGTTATTTGTCGACTGTCGGCAATGTCCATTAGTCAATACGTTTTACATCAATCAAAAAGTTGGCGTCAACCGAAAATGGTTTTGCCATTTCATTCCGTTTTAGTTTTATTTCAGTCCAATTCGTTGTCGCATTAATCCATTTGTCTGGTGACTTCAATTTAATAGGAATCTCTAGGTTCTTTACATCCGCAATAAGTCGGAATTTCAATTTATTGTCGACTAAACTGTACTCCAATATTGGTAACGATGAAAATCTTAAATACTGGTCAAAATACTTGCTAAAGTCCTTCTTGAAGTAATCACTACAGAATTCTTCTAATTGTTGGGAGTAAATAGTTTGGTGATGAAAATTTTGATTTAAGGCTCGTAGGAAGGCTTGAAATTCATTGTCATTATTTATGATTTCTCTTAGCATATGAATAATAGCCCACCCTTTGAAATACATGTCCTGGCCAGCATCTTTAAACATTCCATAGTCAGAGATTAACCGAGATTTGTTTCTTATTTTATTAGGAATCCTTGTTAGATAGAAGTCTCTTCCAGCGTTTCTTCCTAATTGTTCTTCAATAAATAGTTCTTCTCCATAAGCAGCAAAGCCCTCTTGAATCCACCTGTCTGCAATGTCTGACGATGTTATATTATTGCCGAACCATTCGTGAGCCAACTCATGAACAATCAAACGGTCGGTTTGTAGGTCAAGGTCTGTTAGATTCTTAAATGAAAAACGCCCTTTCCTAAATTTATTCCCGTACGCCACTGCGCTTTGATGTTCCATTCCTATGTAAGATGATTCTACCATTTTAAGTCCATCTTCATAAAATGGATAAGGGCCAAACCATTTTTCAAAAACCTTTATTGTCTTTATTGTTTCAGGTATTAAATGATTGATTGCCTTTTTTTGGTTATAGTCCAATACCCAGAAATCCAAATCTAGTTTTCCTTTCTCTCCTTGATATGCCTCGTTGATGCTAACGTATTTTCCTATGTAAAAAGAAATGCCATAGTTATTGATAGGATTTTTTACAGACCAAGTGTACTCCGTTTTATCATTTGCAATCTTTCGGGATTTGAGTCGGCCATTTCCAACTAAAACTCCCAGCGAATCATTTATTGAAATCGTCAATGAAGCTCCTTGGTCAGGCTCCTCACTATAATGGTCTTTACACGGATACCAAATACTTCCTCCAACCATTTGACATGCAACAGAAATCCACTCTCGATTTAAAGAATCTTTTGCCCAAACAAAACCACCGTCATACGGTGGATTTTTTGATTCTTTTGGAGTTCCTGAGTAATAAATGTCAAGCTTGCCCTTTTCTTCACTCAGTTCAGGAGAATCAATTATATATGCAGCACCATATCTTTTAAATTGTAATTTGGTTCCTCCCGACTTAATACTGTCAATTGACAATGGTTCCTGAAGGTCAATCTGCATAAATTGTGTCCGTGGCTTTTGAGTGACCTTAAAGTCAATTGTATTCCTTCCTACAATTTTTCTTTTGTCAAAATCAATGTCAAGGAGGATGTCGTAATATTGAACGTCCCACCATGACCTTTCCGCAGTAATTGTCCCCTTTAATGAATCTTGCCTGATAAGATTGAAGTCTTGAGCGAAAGAAATGATTGTCGTAAGTGTCAGAAATAAAGTACTACTCGCTTTTCCAATCATTATTTTATGATTTCAATTTTGTCGTCTACTCCGCACTTGGCTCTTTTGCTTGCTTTGGTGTCGCGCGGGAATGAGCGGGAAGTAAAAGTGCCAATGTTCGAAGCACCGCAACTGTCCCGCGGCATTGTGCACAACACGGAAATATGCACACTTTTCGCGTCCGCCTGATAAAGATAAACCAATAGTAGTAAATCTCCAAGTATCTGCAATTTTTAGTTTTATAAACTTGATAATGAATAGATTGATTAAAGATGTCCAGCTTCTGGACTCCAGCAACAATACAAAATGAGAAGTACGCAATATCTGGAAGCCCCATTCCGGAAAATACAGAATGCACACTACGCTACGACTTTTTTTGTCCAGGATCAGCACTTGTTCCAATGATTACAACCTGCTTTTAACGTGGCAAAAAATACCAATAACCTGCTATTTTTCAATTAAAGTAACCGGTCCCAATAACCCTGCAGTCTGAATCCTGAACGGTTCATCTCCGCCGGGCCAAATTTCTGAAGTCATATAAGACTGATTCGTTTTGCAGAACCGATCTTTCGGGTCCAGCAGCATATCACCAGTAATTCGGTTAATCCACAAATTAACAATCTCTATTTGGAGGTCATTGGTACCGGGTTGAACCAATTGGCTGATGTCTACCTGGTAGGGTTTTTTCCATAGGATCCCTGCGGATTTCCCATTTACAAAAACCTCGGCAACGTCCCGGAGATCTCCCAGGTTAAGCATGATTGTTTTCTTGCCCGCTCCATCGCTAAGCTTGAAAGAATTATGATACACTGCCGTTCCGGAGAAGTATTTTATTCCGGTATTTTCGGACGCTGTCCAGGAAATTAATTGGTCGAAAACTACCGATGGTGGAGCACCCCAATTTGGTGGAAAACTCACCTTCCAGGGCCCAGAAATTGTTGTTTCTTTAGCCCCTTTCTTTAGGTCGGTAAGGGCAGCCATTTTACTTCGTCTGGTATTGTTGAAAACGACAAATGTGGAACCGTGGGGAGGAAGTTCGATTTCGAAACTTGTAGCTCGTTTCGCTTGGGTATAAGCTGCAACCCGGGAAATGGCACCAGTTGATGGATCCCATATTTCCGGGTATTTTCCTTTTACCCTGAACTTGCCTATCGTGTTTACGGTCTTTTCACTTTCATTGCTCAAAAAATAAATTTCTCCCATTTCAGTTGTCCGATGGATGTAATCGATTGGCGAAGTTCCGGTAAAACTAAAATCGGGCTCAATTGATTTTTTACTCAAAACCTGATCAGCCGCAATGCCCCAGATTATCTTCCCTTTCCCATAGTTATGTTCAAAGATTTTTTGGCCATCTGAGGCTCCCCATAACTCAGCAGAGAGCCGATTCAGGGCAATGTTCTTCTTTTCCCAATCTTTCAAACCAGGAACCGTTTCTGGGCGTGGCCCGACAACAGTAGCGCCTGCTTTTACGAGGTTCATTATTTTTTCCAGAACTTCCATGGTCATCTGCACCTGATCGGGTAGCATCAAGATGGAATAACTCATGCCATCTGGCAAAACCAACCTGCCATCCTTAACTGACATCCTGTTCAGAATGACATCGGTGTTTACCACATCAAAATCATACCCATTGCCTAGCCCTTTGATGCGGGGTTTTTCGGGAACATCATGAAAAAACGGGAAGAAATTAGGGGTCTGGTCACCGTAATAGTAGCAGGCATCGGCCACAAATAATCCTTGTTGCAGCAAATAGCTGCACCGAGACAGGTAATCCATAAAGGGTTTAGACTTGGACCACCAGGTTGTACCCGGGTTCATGTCATACCCAGCATGATAGGTTCTGCCCGGGAGGCCATCTTCCGGATTTGTACTGGCAAAAGTATGGAAGGTAATATTGTTGAGGCCTTCACAAAATGCCCGGTCTACTGCTTTTTTCAATTTAAAGGGCGAATCCTTCCATCTTCTCCAGGTAGTAAAAGACTCGGCATCCACAATTTTTTTTCCATAGATGTGAGCAGCACTTGATACCTCTTTAATTAAAAACATGTTGCGGTGCTGTATCCAGAATTCGCCTCTTGGAACGGAGACTGTACCCAATGCTTTTAAAGCGTCAACAGGACAGGTTTCCCAAACTGGTGGGCCTGGACCGCCGGATTCAGAAACAAGCTCGGCATGGTATTTCTTCAGGAATTCAGTGCCCGTTTGATAATGACTGTAAATAAGCTGGTCGCTAACTGTTTCCTTAAAATCGTAACGAAAGCGATCCGAACAATTGCTGATGTCCCATCCTGCCAGTACGGGTAAATACCGCTCCAAATCATATCCCCGTCTTTCCTTAAAAATGGAGGGAAATAAGTCCGTCCATGGCGTGCCTTCAGCAAGTTCCATGCTGTCGAATTCAAAATAGCCCAGACCGGCTTCGGAAGAATTTTCGGGCGTTACCCCAAGGCGGTCCATAAAATATTGTAGGTGCCTGATGGTCGCATTGGGGTCAAAAAAGTCAATAAAAAGGCCATTCGAATTAGGGGAAGGCACAATCAAGCGCTGGCCATTGTTTGAACAAACAAACCGCAGGATGGTCCATTTCCCTTCCGGAACGTTCCATTCCAATTTGCCATTCTTAAAAAATGGGGTAAGGCTTTTTACTTGAGCAACATCATTGATTTTCTTTTTTTCATCATAAGGAACCGCAAGTACCGAAACATCCTTGTAGAAAACAGGCGTATGCTGGTCTTTCATTGGACAGCCTTCCGGGAATTTTGGAAAGGGCAAGTCAATGGTGAGGACCTGTGGCCCCGATACCTCCACCTTCGAGCAATAGAGATTCTTGGATGCCCAATCAGGTGTAACCCATGATCCGCCAGCATTCCACCCGCTGGAGGCAACAATTCCAATGCTCATTTTTAATCTTTTGCCTTCGGATATCGCATGTTTGATCAGGCGTACAGATTCGTCTCCAAGAAATTCTGCCCCGGCTGGAATAAAAGATGGGTTCCTGATGGCTGCCACATCCCAGATTTCCGCCCGGTTCATTCCTTTGGATTTCATGGCTTCCAAATCTCTGGTAATCGAAGTAGTGGTCATGTTTCCATTCAACCAGCACCAGAAAGCACCTGGCCGATAGGACGAGGGGGGATTTACAAATTCAGCGGATAGTTGTTGCGAAATTTCTACGGGTTTGAGTGTTCTATTTTCTGGCAAGCTGGAAATGGAGAAGCCAATTGTAAGTATGCCCAAAAAGATAAGGTATTTCATATGTATATTTTTTGCTCCCCCTAAGGGATCAAGCTCTAAGTTAACATTAAGGTAACTATTTTGGAAATGATTGGCCCATTGCTTTAATTTGCTCTGGGCCAATCCCACAGCAACCTCCAATCATATCCGCGCCCAAATCCATCCATTCTTTTACCATGAGTTCACAGGAAGACAGATCGGAAAGGCCCGACCAGGTTTTACTTTCAACATGGTAAACGGCTCCTGAATTGGGATACACAATTATCTTTTTATTCCCTGATTTCGTTTTGATGGATCGAATTAATGCTGAAATAAACTCCGGGGAAGTACAATTCACCCCAATGGCAAATACAGTCGGGTGATCAGCAAAATAAGCAGCACATTGCTCAATGGGTGTTCCATCACTGATGTGTTTGCCATCTTTACAGGAAAAGGATACCCAGGCGGGCTTTTTTACATTTTTTAAAATTTCTGACAGCACCTTCGCTTCCTGGATGCCAGGAATGGTTTCACAAGCGAGCAGATCTGCTGTTGAATGATCGAGCAAATCGATTCTTGGTTGATGAAAGTCCATTAACTCCTGATCAGCGATAACGTAATCCCCACGATATTCAGAGCCATCGGCCAGATAGGCTCCGTAAGGACCAATGCTGGCCGCAATCAGAGGTTTTGATGCTTGTGGGGTTAATGACAGGAAACGGCTTCTTGCTTCCTCTGCCAATTGAACGGATTTAAGAATCAATCCTTTGGCCGAATCTTCGTCATAACCAATCGCTATAAACCCAGGCAAGGTAGCTTGATAACTGGAAGTAATGATGCATTCAGCACCAGATTCAAGATAAGCGAGATGGGCAAGAATGATTGCTTCAGGATTGGATTCCAGCAATTTCGCACTCCATAGTTTTTGATTGAGATCGCAGCCTTGCCTTTCCAGTTCATTAGAGAGGCCGCCATCTAGGAGGAGTGGGTAGGTGAGGGTCATTTTTTAATCGAAGTTAAGAAAACCTAACTTTTTGGCTAAAATATTAGCTGTGTTTTTGAAATTATTTGAAAGTAGTATGCTGAACTAGTTGATTATAAATTTTTAATGGTCTGCTACTTAATAATGAGGAAATCAGCTAATGAGGTAATATCAATGGCACAGTGACCACCGTATAATGGATGCCAATGAGTTTTTACTCCTTTTGAAATAGCAACATTAGCAAGTGCTTCAGTACCTTCAAAATTACCATATTTATCATATAAGCCACAAGATAGGTACAACTCTGGATAATGAATATTGGCTCTCTTTATTAAATGAATAGGAGAAATTACTTTCCATTCTTCCTCATTTGAGGCATAAGTTCTTGCTATTTTGTATATTCCTAATGCTATTTTGGGATCTGCACCAGTTCGTTTTATTGCTGCTTTTATTTCATTGAAATCTGAAAATGGAGAATCCAAATACACACCAGGGCAAAGTGAAGCCACTCTTGAAAACAATTCAGGGTGACTAAGTCCCAGGATTAAAACATTTAGACCACCCATGGATTCACCTAGTAAAATTCTATTTTTTGGTTTGCCTATTTTGGATTCAATTAGCGGCAAATTAGATACAAAGTCATCCATTAAACCGCTTTCAACTCTAGAATTCTTGTGTGTTAATAGCCATTCAGGTCCATAAGAAATCAGCACGACAGTAGGGGGATTTATATTCGATTTTTGCCAATATGACTGAATCAATGATGTATAGTATGTGTCATCATTCCAAATTGTATGATCTAAGTTTCTTCCATGAAAATGGTAAATGATATCTTGATTAACACCTGTGCTTGCTCTGTATATTGCAAAATTCAACTTTCTTTTTGTGAAATTTACTGATTTTGACGGTATAAAACTTACTTTTTGAACTCCATATGGCCTGGTTAATTTTCCCCAAATCAAATAAATACTCAATAAAAGGAATAGAAAAATACCAAAGACAATTATTTTTTTAATAGAAATAGTTATTGATTTCATAATCTGTTTAGTTTAGGTAGGACAGTAGTTTCTTCTCCATATAGTTCTGGATATTTTGTCTGCGAAAGGCAACAAATACTTTCCTCCAATGATTTGTCAATTGTTTTTGCCCAACCCAAATTGTCAAATTGCTTTTCTAATTGGATGCAAACATTGAAGTCATCTTCAGTTACTTCATAACGATTGTCGTCTCGTGTCCCCGATATACTTATGTGAATTGAATGGTCCTGAACCCAAATAAACGCCTTGTGTCCAAAAATTATTGAATGTCCAGGCTGTTCTATGTCTGTGAATTGTTTTATCTCATTTTTAAATTTATTGTATTCATCAGCTGGATAAGGTTGTCCGATTGCAGGTTTTGGAAAGTCTTCATGAATTGTGTTTAAAGTCAAGCCAAGTTGTCCAACTTTATTGATCAGGTCTTGTCGGTCCGTAAATGAAAAGGCGACTTGAAATTCGTCACCATCGTTAGCGTGTCCGCCCCAAGCTCGTTTAAAATAGAAATAACGCAATTGTCTTAACCACGCTCTAATTGTCCTTTGAGCGTGTCGTACGAATAACCAATTGTCTGATAGTTTTTCTATTTGCATTGTGTGGTCTTACTATTGTGCCTAACGCGCTGCGGCTTTGCGAAGTTCCGAAAAAGAATTGAGCGTAGCGAGGTTTTTTTTTCGGAATTTCGCAAAGCTGCTGTTCACTTTTGTCTGTTGTTGCAAATTTTGTTTTTTAGTTCATTGCTAGCTATCATTTCTATTCCGAATAATCAATAAATTTTTTCCCATCAAAAAGGTAGAGACCTGTTTGTCTCGTACCCACCCAAATGTTTCCAGTTTTATCTTCCAAAAGACAAGAAATATTATTGCTGTTTAGCCCATCTGCCTCTAAAAACTGGGTAAACGTTTTTCCGTCATATTTATAAAGCCCATTGTCTGAGGTTCCGAACCAAAGGTTACCCGCTTTGTCCTGTATAGCACATTGAACATTGCCATTTCCTAGGTTTTTTATAAGTTTTGGATGTTCCTTTTCTTTTGGCAAATCATTTTTACCTGGTACGTTGCAGGCAGTCCCCCAAAGTAGTATAGTCAGGAAAGTTAAAACTTGCATTTGTGAGCACTTTTTTTTCATTGTTCAAATTGTCTTTGAGGTTTTGTTATCTATTTGTCGGTTTAGGTGTTGCTCTGCAATGACCGCTAATGCGGAAATATGCAAAGATAAATGCCACATCACAGACAAATGGGAATTGGGAAAGGAGCAAAAAAGCAAGGTTATGGATTTTCATGACAATCATTGGTTTGGTGAAACAATGTTGTAAAAGTATGGGAGGGTGATTGCCCTGTTGCTTTTTAATTGTAAAAGCTTGTAACGGATATGTAAAACGTTTATAGGTGACAAAAATAAATCGCAGGATTGGAAGCAGTAATTTGAGGGCGATGAAAGAAACTGGTCTACTCCTGATTTGCGGAAGCGAATCGATCGGGTTGAAGCTTTTTTGAAAGGGAAATTTAAGGATTTTGAGTAGGTAGCTTGGGTGCTAACTGGAGTGTTGTGTTGATTGGTGGTGAAATGAGTCGCCAACGTTTTGGCGCTTGGCGAAGAAGCGGATTCGAAGCATTAGACTCTCTGCCCTGCACGTGTGGGACAAAAAGCTTCATTTAAGTCCTGAACCCGCTTTTTTGCCAAACGCCTGTTGGTGGCTGGTGTTTTATCTGTTTTTGTTATTTGTTAAAGTCAGTTTTGTTAGTCCACCACTAAATTACTAAAAATTAAATCCAAAATGAAACCCCGGTTCTCCGAAGACGAATTTCGACCATTTATCATCCAACTGTTTAAATCCATCGGGCATTTCTGTGTGATAAGCACGGTGAGTTATTGCAATTGATGGTTGAATAAAAAATCTGTCCTTAAAAAGTTTGATGTGATAACCAACACGGTAGGTGTTGAAAATCT
Source organism: Haliscomenobacter sp. (assembly GCF_041740695.1). Lineage (GTDB taxonomy): Bacteria > Bacteroidota > Bacteroidia > Chitinophagales > Saprospiraceae > Haliscomenobacter. The sequence continues at coordinate 9,648 of NZ_JBGSLK010000019.1, forward strand.
GAAAGCCATTGTCAATTTTATTGCCTTCATCATTCGCAAAAGTTTGCAAAGAAGGCATTACATTAAGTTCGGCATATAAACCTTTCCACAAAAATCGTTGATAAGCCACGGATAAGCCATACTCCCGAACATATCCCGGAAATTCTTCTTCCGGCTTTCCGTATGATTTGTTTAAAAATGGGTGAATACCATTCGGCCAAGCATATTTCCAAGTTTTGGGTTCTAATGTAATTACATCTTTTCCTGTAATCCGATAGCCTATATTGAGTTGAGCGAAGTTGGGAGGGTTTACGGGAGCTAAATTGCCCAATAAAAAAATAGTGCTACCGACGAACCACCGTTTGTAAGTGTTGTCTTGCTCGCCATACTGTGCCTTAACTTGCAGCGTGCTTATCATCATTAAGGTCAAAGTGAACAACAAAATTTTCTTTTGCATATCAATACAATTAGTTGTTAAATGATAATGCAAAGGTAGATTGGCAATAGACTTAAAATCGTTCACTTAAGTTAAGAAATGAAATGGGGACCTCCTGAAGTTTTGCAACTTCAGGAGGTCCATATTGGGTGCAAATAACTGCTGTCATCTAATCATTGTAGTTTCAAAACTTAAATCCAAAATCAAGCCCAGGTTGAATAAAGTAGTTGGGCCATTTTTGTTCTACTGCTTTAAAAGATGCTGGAACATTGGTTCTTACAGGCCAATAACTAATTCCAATAGCTGGTTCAAAAAAGAAGCGGTCCTTAAAAAACTTAAACTGGTAACCTAAATAGGTGTCCAGATATAAGGTGTATCCATTTCCAATCTTTTTATTATTCTCATCCATATATTTTTCAAAGGCATTCAATGCATAAACGGATGTATAAACTCCTTTCCACCAAAACCTCTGGTATCCTATTTGAGGAGCAAGTATGCGTGCATGTCCAGGATAGTTTAGTCCCGGTGCATCAAATGAAGGTCCAAAGGGTATACCTAATGGCCAAGCATAAATAGACCTTTTAAATCTAAATTGAACCACATCTTTAGGTGTTATTCTATAACCAACATTTAATTGCACATACCCAGGGTTGTTCGTTTTATCAAAATTTCCTAACAACAGCAATGTACTCCCAACAAAATACTTTCTGTAAGTACTGTCTTGTTTGGCATCTTGTGCTTTTTGTGCGTTAACTTGTAGCGTGCTTGCCATCATGAAGACCAAACCAATCAATAAAATGTGCTTTTGCATTTCTTTTCTTTTGATGTGAAACGATACTGCAAAAGTGTATTGGCAAGCCACAATAACTCGTTCACTTAAGTTAAGAAATGGGTTTTAGCTCTTTTTCTCCAAAATTCTTGCTCTCAGTCGGCTTAATGATTGAGGTTGGATGCCTAAATAGCTCGCTAATTGGTGTTGTGGCACACGTTGAATCAGGTCCGGTCTTTTTTGTAGTAAGTTCAGGTACCGTTGCTCTGGTGAAGAAGTTTTAAACTCGTCAAAATTGATTTGTTGTTTGGCTAACAATTCTTCCGACAACATTCTACACATGATTTCAAACTTTGGGAATTTACTGTTCACTTCTACTTCCATATCAGAATTGGAAACTAAAAGGATAGAGTCTTCTATACAGCTTACATAATATTCAGATGGAGTTTTGTTGATTACACAAGGGGGCGTCAAAGCGTCCATTTCTGTGTAGAAAGCTGTTGTTTTTTCTTCTCCGTCTATTATGTAATAAGTCCGAATACAGCCTTTTAGAACAAAGTAGCTATCTTTCGATTTTTGTCCTTCTTTGAGTAACGTCGTCCCTTTCTTTACCGAGCGAAATAGGTCTAATGAAAGTATTGCGTTCTTCTCATCTTCGGTCAGAGAAACGTATTTTGAAATAAAGTCGAATAGTGTGTTTTTCATTGTTTTATTGTTGTTACTGTGCTTCTATTACACTCGCCACCAACATTGCTGGTAACGCGCTACGGCTGGGGAAGTTCCGAAAAAAAATGGAGCGAAGCGAGATTGGCTTTCGGAATTTTGCAAAACCGCAGTTGTACGAAGGGCGACCTGAGGGAGAACTTTGTGCAACTGTGGTGCAGCCGCAGTGGGGTTGAAGCTTTTTTGAAAGGGAAATTTAAAGATTTTGAGTAGGTATGAATAAAAATTCCTAACGACCAATCATCTTTTGAATACTGTTTTTTGAAGCACTTTTGACACCATATGAAGCAGCATATTTTTTCCAATTATTGACTACATGTTGTACTTCTTCAATGATGGTACTTGCATTTTTTACGTTAAAATAAGTTGCCAATTTCATTAGGTGCATTTGGGTAGGCTTGGCACTTTCTCCCGCCACCATTGTGCTGTGCATACCATGTCCTGAATACGAAAACGTTAAATCATAAGCAGGAGCCAATCTCCATTTGCCCGTGCCATCCATGAGGAAAGAAAAGTTTTTGCTGTGGTCGTCTCGGTTGTGTGCAAAAACATTGAAAGCGGCCAAACGCAATACCTTTTCATAAGCCTTTACATCTCTTTCCAGCTGAAAGGCACAATCCATCAAATGCCCATAATCTAAGGTGCTTAATCTAAAATTATCGTGCATTATACCTGCTGCCGAATGCAAATGCAGTCGCTTATTGCCTTGTCTATCAAAACGTTTTGTACCAAAATAGGTATTGCCAGATTTGCTTTCAAAAAGCCTACACTCACTCATTTCGATCCCCGCATCTATCGCCATTTTGTAATAAGCATATTCTATATTGGCAATATCCTTGCTATCAGAAGACGCAGGAAACTTGATGAGCCAATGCTCATAGTGAGGGGGTAATTCCTTTTCAGCACCAATGAGATGTTGTGTGGTAGGGTTGTAGCCAACTAAAATTTTAGGACGAGCGCCACCCGATGACCCGCCCAATTTGAATATTTCATCCAATACATCCGTTGCCGTACCCGCAATGATCTGCTTGGTGGCTTTGGCAATTTCATCCAATTCAATCTTAAACTGGTCCGCATTGTCAATGGCTATTTCGGGTCTATAAATCAATGCACCCATGCCTTGACTGCCAATGTATGTCAATCTATCCAGTGGCGATAGATCGGCAATGGAAATACCACGTGCGGCCAAGGCTCTGTCCAGCAATAATTTACCCCAGCCATCAGGCAAGGAATCGGCAAATACGCCAAATAAACCCTCGAAAGGAAGTTCATTTGCCTTGCTGATGTCCGTATTCAATTTGAGTTTGATCGGCGAAATTTCTAAGCCCCTTTTCAGAAACTCCGGGTAATACCTAAAATAGATCTGTTTGTCATCGCTTACCAATTCGCCCACCTCAATTTCTTCAGCATCAAACTGAATGGACACAATTATTTTTTTTACCTGCTCCATTAGCTGCGTGTTTTATCGCTGAATAATTTCTCAATAGCTTTCAAATTTTCAATGGATTTGAATACCACATCAAAATCGTCGAGGTGATTCAGTACATCAGCTAAAAGCAGCAGCGATTCCAAGGAAATCTGCCCTGTAGTTTCAAAGCGTTTGAGGCTACCCAATGAAACCCCAGAACGTTTGGCCATTTCACTTTGAGAGAAACCCGCCTGTTTTCTCAACACCTTATGCCGTTGAGCGATTTCACGCAAAGAATCAGACGGTTTTTTGCTTAGTCCGAAGTTCATTGTTTGGATAATATTTTAGCTAAAAGTACGATTTTTAAATGATTTTAGCTAAAATATTGGCTGTTTTTAAAATTATTGAGGATGCTTGCCTGTTTCAATGTCCAATGTCAATTGTTGTCAGGGCAGTACTTTTCTTTTGGTTGGATTGTCTGGATGAAAAAGTGTCATTGAAAATTGGAATATCAATTTGTCCTCGGCTAGTCTGCCTTGTTAAAGTCTTCCTCTCACCACATTACCCCAACAACGCCAATTCCGCCTCCAACACCCGCTCCATCTCCTCCTTACTGCGCTGCTCCACCAACCAATGCACAATCAAACGTCCTGCAATCTCCAGGGTCTCTTCCGACAGCACCAGGGGGATCACCAACTCATTCAAGGCATTGTCCTCATCGATGGGAAAAGTATCCAGCCAGGCTGAAATGAAAAAATCTTCAGGCTGTTCAACGACTTCCTGGATGATGCGCACCGCGCGATTGAGGGTTTTTACTTCGGCGCTAAAGATGGGATTGCCCTCACGGAGTTTATCGCCATTGCGGGCGAAGAGGTTAATATAGGGGGCATAGGCAAATTGGTACTTTGCGGCTAAAGCATCAAAACGAGCCTTCCAAAGCGCTTCGGCGGCGTCGTAGCTTTCGGGATGATCCAGGAAATCGGGGAAGAGTAGCGTTGCCATTTAGGTGAGTGAGTTTTTATGCAACAGACATCCTTTTTTAAACACCACTTACTTCTTCATCGATAACCACCAACTCATCAATCTTCTTTTCCATATCTGCTAAACTGAGCTCTTGAAGCAACCATGCTTCGATCAGAAGTTGGCTGATTTGTTCCGCTTCCTTAGTCATTACGAGGCCAATGACCAATTCCATAACCTGGTCTTCTCGCTCAGGCATTAAAGCTTCATCCAGCCATGCACCAATCTCTAATTCGGAGACTGCCTCAGATGGATCTAACTGAATGATGCGTACCGCACGGTCTACATCTCGTACATAGGCTGTAAACATTGGATTGCCATCCATTCTTTTTTCATTCAAGAAAGGGCGAAAAGTGTACTGCTTGGCGCTGAGCAATTGCTCAAATAAGCGCTGCCAGCGAGCCTTAGCCAAGCGGTACACTCGACGGTTTTCTAGAAATGTGGCATAAAGTACTTGTCCCATTTTTACCCTATTAAATACCAGATAATGAAAAGCAACAAAAAAATGCCAAAGGCAGTTCCACACCAAACTTCAATATCTATTCGTTCCTTTTTTGTTTTCAGATTCTTAAAAGAAATGGTACTTGGAGCATTCGCCCCATCTTGCACGTTTTCAATGAAGCGTTGAGCTTGTTTGAACTGTTTTTCCCTATTTTTTAGCTCCTTTTTGCTCAGCTTCGATTTTAACAACTCCAATAATTTCAGGCCATCTTTTTTGCTAAGTGGCTCATCTTGGGCCCAAGTTACTGACTCTTCTAGGTTTTCCCCTTGGGCTTGAATTCTTCCGCGATGTGGCTTAGTCATAAGTGTTTTCGGTAATGCAAGTTAGGAATTTATTTTAGTAGGCACAATAGCTGTTGGACATGGCACCACTTTGATGCATGAAGTTTGTTTTTCTTCAACATTTCCTTAGTTTTGTTCAAGATCAAAAGCAGCACAAATCTGCTAATTTTAATTATATTTTGCAAATTTATTTTACAAATATTTTTTAACATGGTTGACGAAGGTTTTGCCGAACGCCTTAAAACACTGGCCAAAAGGTTGGGTTTAAAGCAGCACAACATCTATAAGGACATGGGCACCAGCTCCGCCCGGGTCAGCAACGTGTTTAACTCGGTCAACAACCCTAGTTACGAATTTTTACAAAGTTTTCTTAGTGCTTACCCAAATGTCAACGCCAATTGGTTGCTTACGGGAGAAGGCGAGATGTTGCTCAACAACAATGAGGTAAGGGAACCCGATGAAAGAAAATGGTCTACTCCTGATTTGCGGAATCGAATCGATCGGATTGAAGCTTTTTTGAAAGGGAAATTTAAGGATTTTGAGTAGGTGGCTTGGGTGTTGCTTAGAGTGTTGTGGGGATTGGCTGTGCAATGTTAGCTAACGGATAGAGCTTTGCGTTCGGGCGGGTTTCGGAGTACAAAGTTTCAATTTATCACTAAAGTTTATTAGAAGCACGAAGCTCCAATTTTGCACGTCAGCCCGCTTGACGCAAAACCCGTGTTAGGGGCTGGTTAAGTTACCATAATAAATGTTCCAACTCAATCTGACTTCTGAAAGCTCTTTAACCCTAAAAATTTTCTCCATCATTGCTTTTCTATGACCACAACCGAGCAAAAAAACACCTCTTTCAAAGTGGCTTTCCTTGCAGTAACTATGAATATTTTCAAGCATTGAATTTTCTCGAAGTTCAATTTCCCAGAGAAATGCTTTGTATACCTTATCTAGAATAGTTTTGTTTGTTGACGATTCAATTATTTTTTCCTGAATTTGAGTTTGCCTATCAGAAAAGTTGATGAACTTATGACTGTTGAAAAAATCAAATCCCTCTGCAGATTTCAAAGCATTATATTCTCTTTGAAACTTCTTGTGAGCTTCGTCGCTTTCGAAGGCTTTCAACATAAAAGTTTCATCGTTGGATCGGATTGGATTTACATCAATATCTACCGGAATATTTTTAACATCGTATTTTTGAAGATAATTTTTCACACATTTTAACTCAAGTGGTGCGTCGTCAGGTAATGCAGGAAAACTATCACTATAAACTAAGCTATGTAATTTACTAGGCATCTCTTCGAAAATAACTTCCGGTCTCAGACTTTCGATTATTTTAAACAATTCAGCAGAATTACATCTACCACCTTCTGAATGATTAGTCGAAATGAGAGTTATATTATACATATACGGCCGGTGAGTATAAACTTGTCCCTAACACGGAAATATGCGTACTTGTAACCTCCGCCTGATAAAAATAAACCAATAGCACTAAATATACAAGTATCTGCGATTTTTAGTTTCATGAGCCTGATAATGAATGGATTGCATTTGATTGAGCTTAGCGACAATGCAAAATGCCTGTCCATGTCACAACTCTTTTTGCCCAGCATCAACAGTTACAAATTATCCGAAAAAACAAAAAACGACCCAATATAAACATGAGTCATCCCGAATTTTTGAAAAGTCAAAATCGGGCATAAACCTAATCGCGGAGCGATTGAATTTATAATAGTCCCCGGTCGTCCGGGGTAAATGGTTGGGTCAAATTGGCGGCAACCACGGCAGTGGTTGAACTCAATTGAGCACAAAGTTCAACCGCATCCGCGGTTGCGGAACCTTTTACTACCAAAATGACCCCGGACGACCGGGGCTATTATAAATTCAACCGCATCCGCGGTTTGTCATCCCAAAAATTCGGGATGACTCATGTTAAAAATGCTTATTGACTCTCCGGGAAAAACTACTTAAACAACACCTGCGCAAACCCAAACAAATCATGCCGCCACACCGGCCAACTATGCCCCCCAGCATATTCACTGTACTGGTACTTGACCCCCAGCTCATCAAATTTGGCCATCATGACTTTGCAATTGTTGAAGGCAATGTCTTCCTGGCCACCCATCGAAATCCACAAGTGTTTCAGATTAGTATTGATGGTGCTCGCGTTGTTTTTCATGAACTCGTACTGGGGCCCGGAAAGGGTCGTATTGTTGGCAAACCAGCCCGAGCTGAATACACCCAGGTGGGCGAAGAGGTTGGTGTTTTTGATGCCCGCATACAAAGTCTGCAAGCCGCCCATGGACAAACCAGCCAGGGCCCGGTTTTTGGCGTCGGTTTCGGCCCGGAAATTGCTTTCCACAAAAGGAATCGCCCCCAGCTTCAGTTCATTTTCAAAAGCCCGCAGCACATTTTCGTTGAATCCAGCGAGGCCGCCAGCGCCACCCATATTCCCATCGAGCATAACGATGATCATGGGTTTGGCTTTGCTTTCAGCAATCAAGTTGTCCAGGATGAGGTCGGTGCGCCCCTGCGTAGCCCAGCCCCTTTGGTCTTCGCCGCCACCGTGCAAGAGGTAGAGCACCGGATATTTTGCACTGGACTGGTCGTAACCCGGCGGGGTGTAAACGTACATTTCACGCCAGCTATTGGTCGCTTTGGAGAGGTAGCGCTTGATGCGGATGTCGCCGTGGGGTACCTCTTTTAAAGCATAATAATCCCCACCCTTGTATGGAATTTCTATGCCACTGGCCATGCGCCCCATGCCGTAGAAACTTTCGCTGGCAGGATCGGCCATGGCTACTCCATCAATCAACAAAGAGTAATAGTGAAAACCTCGGCTGATGGTATCGGTAGTCAGGGTCCAAAATCCGCCCGTGTCTTTGACCATGTCGTATTTTTTCCCCAAATCAATTTGCACCTTTTGCGCATCAGGCGCTTTCATGCGGAATACAACGCGGTTGTCGGGCAGGATTTGCGGGTACTTGGCATTGCGCACATTGCTGGTCGCAGGCGTGCCGAGCACCGTATACTGTGGCAAGGAAGCGACATCGACGGGTTTGAACAAAAACTGCGAAAACATGTACAAGCCATTTTTCCACACTTTAAAATCGTGCACGCCAGGCTCAATGTAATAAACGTGGGGCACCTCATTTTTGTAGAGGTAGTCGTGGGTGCGTTTGCTGAAGGTGATGAGCCCGTCATTGTCACCACAGGAAATCCACAGCAGTTTGAGTTGTTTTTTGGCCTCGGCGGGATTGGGTACCAATTCTTCCGGCCTTTTGGTATTGGGTGCGGAGGAAAAGCCGCCAACCCAGGCAAATTTATCCAGGTTCCCCAAACCAAAATTCAGCGACTGACCACCACCCATCGAAAGCCCGGCGATGGCGCGATTTTCGCGATCAGTGAGCGCCGGGTAGGTTTTTTCAACAAAAGGAATCAGGTCATTCAGCAAATCTTTTTCAAACGTAGCGAATGCCTCCACTTTGTCGCGGTCAAAAATATTGCCCACGGCACGGTCGTCTTTCATGGCCCGGCCATTGGGCATGACCACAATCATGGGTTTGATTTTGCCTTCGGCGAACAGGTTGTCTAAAATGACCTGTGGTTTGCCGCCGTTCAGCCACTCTTTTTCATCGCCGCCAATGCCGTGCAAGAGGTAGAATACCGGGTATTTGGTCTTTTTGTTGTAACCCGGTGGGGTATACACCAGGGCTTTGCGCGTGGAGCCTACGGTTTTGGATTCGTAGCGGATGGTATCGAGTTTGCCCATACTGATGCCCGTGCGGGGTTGATCAAAGCCTTGTGGGGCTTGTTTTTCAATCTTTTGGGCGTATGCAAGTTGACTGAATATGGCGATGCCAACAATCGTGAACAATAGTTTTTTCATGTCTAAGTTTTTTGTTTTTTGAGTGAAGAGTACATGAGTACATGAGTTTAGAGTTTAGAAGTGAGCTACCGCAGCGACTTGTTCTGCGTTGCGCGTCTAAGCCGCTGCGGTAGCCCACTTCTAAACTCATAAGTCATGTACTCGGAACTCGTAACTCAAAAGAAGGCAATTCATACCCTCCGAGCAAAATGTCCAGTAGTCCGGTTTTTTGTTTGTTTGTCGTTTAATGTGGTGCTTAGCGCTTTATTTAAAAAGCTGCTGCAAGGTATTTGTCAGGTAAAGTTTGCAATTCATCCAGGTATGGCCACCGGGCACCACCAAGGTTTCGAGGTTCAACTTTTTGTCCTTGAACATGGCGATGTTTTGCTTCACACTTTCATACAAAAAATCCTCGGTGGCGATGCTGATGCTGAACAATTTTAACTGTTTGTTCATTTGTTCCACATTCGGCGACCAGTCGGTAAAATTCTTTTTGAACTCATCCGTAGCTGTAAAAGGGGCGTAAGAACACACGTAGGCGAATTTGTCGGTATTCGTCAATCCGATGTTCAGGGTTTGGCCACCACCGACCGAAAACCCGGCCACTGCACGGCTTTTGCTATCTGCCTGCACCAGGTAGTTGGCTTCCACAAATGGGATGATGTCATTCACGATGTCCTTGGTGAAATCGGGCATCGGGCTTGGCCGTACATTGCCATAGGGCATCACGATGATCATGGGTTTGGCCTTGCCCTGAGCAATCAGGTTGTCGGCGATGAAGTTGGCATGCCCTACTTTTGTCCAGGTTTCTTCGGTATCCGAACCCCCGTGGATCAAATAAAGGACCGGATATTTGGTCTTGCCCGCAGGGTCGTAACCAGGAGGCGTATACACCAGCAGCGGGCGAGTGGTACCCAAGGTAGCCGATTTGTAATAGCGGTAGCTGATTTTGCCGTGCGCTACTTTTTGCAGGGAGTGGATCAGCGGCTGGTCGCCGGGGATGTCGACAATGCTGCGTTTGAATCTTTCATTGGCAAAGATGTAGGTATTGTTCGGGTCGGCAATTTGTACCGTGTCCACCCAAAAACTGTAGGGGTATATGTCGGGTTTGACCGGAGGCACCGTGACGCTCCAAATGCCGGAGGTATCTTTAGTCATGGCCATCGGGGCCGTTAAAAATTCCCCACTCACGCTTACTTTTTGAGCTTTGCGGGAAAAATACCGGAAGGTAATGCTGTGGTCGGGATGCACCTCAGGTGAACTGATGGCTGGCGGCCTTTGCGCCATAGCGGTGAACCCAGTAAGCAGCAGCAAGGAGAGTATATGAAGTATTCGTTTCATTGGATCTGATTGTGGATTAACAAGCATTATTGTTTGGTGGAGCGGGTAGCGTTCATTTTTCCTGCAATTTTCATTGGAAAAGCAACTGAGCGGTTTCGGCGAGGTATTGTTTGGCATTCATCCAGGTGTGCCCCCCGCCGCTGATCCGGCTTTTAAACTGGATGTTTTTGGCTTTCAGGTAGTCGATGAACTCAAGGGTACCTTTGTAGAGGAAATCTTCATCACCTACTCCGACCCAGAGCAATTTCAGTTGTTTGTTGGTGATGTCGGACTTGGTACCAATCTGACTGAAATTGCGATCCATTTCGGTAGGCGACAGATAAGAACTGTAGCTGCATACCCAGGCAAACTTGTCCATGTTGCCAAAAGCAGCGCGCAGCGTTTGCCCACCACCACGGGAAAAACCACCAATGGCCCGATTTTCCCGATTGTTGAGGGTCCGATAGCTTTTTTCAACATAAGGAATGATGTTGCTCAGCAAATCGGTTTCAAATGCCTTCGCGCGTTTTACGGCATCCTCACCATCCCGAACCGCGGGGTCAGCTGGTTTTGCGCCCCCGGATTGCTCGGCTACCCTGGCTGAGATGTTGCCATAGGGCATGACGATGATCATCGGTTTGGCTTTGCCTTCGGCAATGAGGTTGTCCAGGATTAAATTGGTGCGCCCAACTTTGAAATAGGTCTCTTCGGTATCGGTAGTGCCACTGATCAGGTAAAAAACCGGGTACTTTTTCGTGGGATTTTGATCATAACCAGGAGGGGTGTAAACCACGAAAGAGCCAGTCGTGCCCTCCAGGGAAGGATAGTACTCATAAGCGGTGGCACCATGCGGTACATCTCTCATGGCGTGGATCAAAGGGCTATCCCCTGGCACATCCACCAAGCTGGCTTTGAACCGTTCGTTGGGAAAAAAGGCCACGTTGGCGGGATCCATCACCGTGACTCCATCCACCTGAAAACTGTACGGGTAGATGTCGGGTTTTATTGGGCCCACGGTTACACTCCAAACGCCTTGAGCGTCTTTGCTCATGGCCAGGGGGGCTTTTTCAAATTGAGCACTCAGTTTTACCTCCTTGGCAGCAGGTGCCAAATACCGAAACGTAACGGTTTTGTCGGGTTGCACCTGTGGTGAAATCACCAGTGGTCCCCGGGGCGGTTGGCTCATCGCCATCCCTGAGCAGAGGAGCAGGGCAGTGAAGAGAACCTGAATTTTGATTTTCATAGTACAATATTTTAGGTGAGACATTATTAGACTTGAGGGAAGTTGATTGTCAGGCAATTGATAATTTTTATGTTTTTTTGAGTGACGAGTGACGAGTACATGACTTACGAGTTTAGAAGTGAGCTACCGCAGCGGCTTAGACACAGTCCGGGCCTACGCCGCTGCGGTAGCACACTTCTAAACTCGTAAGTCATGTATTCTTAACTCTGAACTCAAAAGAGCCTTATGCCAAAATCACCAGACATTATGCCAATTGCCTGATAATCAACTCGCCTTAAGTCTATTCAAATACGGCCACAAAACCATCGTTCCCTTTTAACGTGATGTTCATTTTTCCTGTGGCGGGTAAAGTGAAGCGCTTTAAATCAAAGGATGGTTCGGGGCCAGTCAGGTCATTTCCTGAAGCGATCAGCTCGACTTTTTTGTTTTGTAAAAAAGCCAAATCCAGGGTCAATTCCTTCTCGGTATTTTCGCCATTGATGCCAGCCACGTACCATTTATTGCCCGATTTCCGGGCGACTATGTACAGTTTGCCGGGGTCAGCATCGATGTATTTTACGTCTTCCCAATTGTTGGGCAAGCCCCTCAAAAAATCTTTTACAAATTCGGGTACATGGGTAATCCCCTCCGGGCTTTCGGCGTAATGTTGAATGCCTGATAAAAAGGTTACCGAAGTGGCCAACTCAAATGCCGAAGTGGTTGCTCGTTTGATCCTCGGAATTTTGTACAAATTCATGGGGGTGAAATCCATTGGATCGAAAGCATTGCGCACCAGAGCACACATGACGGAGTGCGCCGGAGCTCGATTGGCATCGCGCTGGTTAAAAGTGATCATTTCATACCCATATACTGCTTCTGTGGTCATCAGATTGGGATACGTTCGATGGAGGCCCCGGGGCAAAGTAGCACCATGAAAATTGATCAACAATTGATGGGTAGCGGCATCTTCCAGAATGTCCTGATAATAGCCGATCATCGATTGGCCATCCCCCGAGAAAAAATCTATTTTCAATCCCTTGATCCCCATCGCCCGCAAACGAGCAAATTCCTGCATGCGGCTTTCATGGGTAATCAATTTGTCTTTTGGGGTAAATTTTACCGTATTCCAGCTTCCGGCAGAATTGTACCAAAGGAGCAAGCCCACATTTTTTGTTCGGGCATAATCGGCCAATATGCTCACCGAATCGTATCCAACCAATTTGTCCCAGTAAGCATCCAGCAAACAGTACTGCCATTTCATGTCCGAGGCAAAATCGATGTACTTCTTCTGGACGCGGTAAACCGTTGAATCATCTTTTTTCAAGATCCAGCTCCAGGATGATTTGCCGGGTTTGATAAAAGAAGGGTCCATTTTTTTGGCGGGCAAAGCCAGGTCAGTACCCAGCGTAGACTCGGTGATGGTTTTTAAGTCCCCGACAACAATGATTCTCCAGGGCGTTTCCCAGGGCAGGGTTGATTCAGGATTTAAGGTTGGCTTTCCATTGGTGAACACTTCGGGCGCTTGGGGGAAGTTTATTTTGTATTCGTTGTCTGGAGAATTTTGTTGCAAGGCCGTTCCACAATACGTTCTGCCCAACGCCGCCTCGGTAATCAGCAACCAGGTGTTCTTGTATTTGAACAAAGCGGGATAAATCCAGCCATTTTTACCAGGAGCGGGCGTACCCGTGGCAATGTCCATCATGTAGTGGGCCTCATAAGCAGGATTGGTGTGTTCAAAACCAGTTTGTGCTTCGGTTTTGGGTTGCAACCAGGCTCGGGTGCCCTCGTTGAAATGAAAACTGGTCGCTTCGGTCGTGATTTTTTTAAGTTCGCTTGATTTTTCGGGGAATACATAGCGAAAAGCTACCCCATCGTTGGAGACCCGAAAAACGATGTTCATTTTTTTGCCCGCAGCTGTTTTGGTTTGCCAAATCCTTTCGGTTGCGGTGTAAGTGATCTGCTGCTTTTTGGCGTTGAGCATCGTATAGCTGTCTTTTACGATGGTGGGTTTAGAAACTTTCAGCACTTTTAAGTTTTTTGAAAAATCCTCATCCTCTCGGATCAAACCCAGTTTGGAATCCTTCAAAACGGTTTCACCTTTGTAGGCAATGCTGTAGACTGCTTGCTGAATATTGCAGCTTACCACGATAGCCTTGTCAGGGCTACTGACGCTTGAATTGGCTGTTTGTGCATGACTTACATGGAAGCCGAGGCACAATAGCAACAGGTAAAATGTATACTTCATAAGTGTTTTTTGTATGGACTGATCTATCAATCTTATTTCGAAATGTGATCCTCGATGCGGAAATAATCAAAATCAGCATACCCGCCAACCTGCTGCGTCGCGTAGTTGAACAAGCCAAAGCGATACCCCATAAAATGTGGCAAAGTGTACGACATTTTCAATTGCTCACCAATCGGCTGCCAGGACTTGCCATCCAGGCTGTAGAAAAAGTTGGCTACATCCTTTTTGTCCTTGAAATTGCATTCGGCCTTAAAGTAGACCTTGGTCCCGCTCAAGGGTATACTTGGCGCTTCTACTGGCTTGCCCGATCCAGCATTGATCATCACAATTTTTCTTTGGCCATTACTGACTTTTACGCCCAGCAAGCCATAGTTTTTTTGCAAGAGGCACAATCCAGCAAAATCACCTTCCTTCAGTTTAGAGACATCCAGTGCCGTAGTCCCTGTACATTCCGGGCCGATGGTTCGTTGGGTCAGGGTGTTTCTGGCCAAGAAAAATGAAGTGTCAATCCGCCCGGTTTGTAGGCGCAGGTAACCTTTTCTGGCTTTAAGCGACCAAAGTGAGTTGTCCGGGTTGTGGTTCCATTGCCAGACCAAGGGTAGGGCAGGAGCGCCTTTTTTGCGCTTGAATTCATCCGAATTCACCAGCTCCGGAATCAGCCCGGTGCTGGCCGGAAGGTTCAAAGTTTCTGGCACTTTACCATTTACACCCAATACAGGCCAGCCGTCTTCCCATTTGACCGGAACCAGATAGGGAATCCGCCCCACCGCGCCAAAATCGCGGAACAGGTAGGCGTACCATTGTCCATCCGGCGTATCGATCAATCCACCTTGCGCTACGCCCAAATCTTGCAGCGCCACTTTGCCCTCATAAGGCCCGGTGATTTTATCCGCCCGGTGAATCAGTACCGTGCGCATGCCGCCACGTGGCCAGCTGATGTTGAAGAGGTAGTATTTGCCATTCACCTTAAAGAGTTGGGAGCCTTCGGCGGGCAACCCACCACCAGTGCCGGAGGGCAAGCTGGCATTTTCAATCAAGACCTGTTCCGTTGTGCCAGGCTTCAGCCCCGACAAGTCAGCATTGAGTTCAATCATTTTCAATTTGCCCGCACCGTAAATCATGTACACCCGGCCATCGTCGTCAAAAAATAAGGTGTGGTCATGGTACGAAGGCTGGAAGGAGCTGGCTTTCCAGGGGCCTTTTTCGATGTCTTTGGTGGTATAAATATGGGTTCTGCCCGAGGTTTGAGCAAAAGTGGTCACATAATAAGTCCCCTGATGGTAGCGAATGCTGCTAGCCCAGGAACCTCTGCCATAGGTGCTTTTGCCATTGTTGAGGGTCATGGCATCCACGGTGGTCAAGGTATCGTAGGCGTAGCCGACCATTTGCCAATTAATCAGGTCTTTGGATTTCATGATCGGCAGGCCAGGACTCATGTGCATAGTGGTGCTGCTCATGTAGTAGGTGTCGCCTACGCGCATCATGGCCATGTCGGGTACATCGGCGAAGATGACGGGGTTTTGGGCTGATTGGGTCTGTGCCAGTAAACACTGAGCGACCAGCAGAAAGAGGACGAAAATATAGGACTTCATGATGAGATAGATTTTTTGGCTTCGCCAAAAGAGAATTTCACCACGACACGACGACCTTTAGGTTTGTAAAAAAGAAAAAGTTTATACATTAAGATAATAATCATGTATAGTTTTTCTTTTTTGGTTCTTTTTTCTTTTGTTAATTCCACAAAAAAATGTGGAAAACTTAAAGGTTAGTCTTGAAAGGCGCATTAGACGACGGCAGCGGGTAAGCCCCATTTCGTGTTAGAATCCTTTCAAGCTTTACTACTGCTGAGGCCCAAATAGAAAACAAGAGTTTGAAGACTCATTAAAGGTCATTGAGCAGGCAGTAGCATTAACCCTTAGTTTCCCACATCAACATTAAAAAGGAAACCTAAAGGTATGGAATTTAAGTTGATGGTAGGGGTGGATATGAGTAAAGAGTGGTTTGATTACTGCATACTCAATCGCTATTTTGAAGTGCTCGAAGAAGGTCGGGTGGAGAATAATTCGATTGCCATTCTAGCATTTATGGAGCACCTGATCAAGAAGTTTAATGATCCAGGATTGAGCGGGTGCGTGCTTTGTATGGAGCATACGGGGATTTATGTTCAACCCTTGGTCAAAGCCTGGGCTGGTCAAGGAGCTCGATTAGCGTTGGTTCATGCCCAGAAAGTAAGCCAGCATTTAGCTGGTCCTGGGGGTTGGTCAGAAAAAACGGATCGCTTGGACGCTCGGCGTTTGGCTCAATATGGGCTTCGCTTTAATGACCAACTACAGTTGTGGAAAGCCACCAATGCTACCCTGGATCGTTTGGCTCTTTTTGAAGGGCAGCGTGAACGCCTCACCAAAGCACTTAATCAATTACAAGCTTTGGCCAAAGAATGTGCGGATATTGAGGAGTTCGAGCTTTGTAAAGACTTGCTTCAAAGCCAAAAGCGTAGTGTAGAGGCTTTGAAGAAAGACCTCGAACAGGTGGAACGAACACTACAGCAAATCATTGAGCAAGATGAAGAGCTTAAGCACCTGTTTAAACTGGTTTGTTCAGTTGAAGGAGTGGGGGCGGTAACAGCCAGAGAGTTATTAGTTTCTACTCAATGTTTTACTCGCTTTAACCCTCAACAAGCCAAGGCTTTTGCACGATATTGTGGTGTAATTCCGCTGAAAAGACAGTCTGGAAAAGCTATGAAAAAAAAGGATCGAACCTCCAAAAGAGGGCATAAACGGCTCAAAAGTCTTTTAACAATGGGCGCGATGGCCTTGATCAGGACTGGAAATGAACTGGGCCAATACTATCGTCGTAAACTCAAAGAAGGCAAAGACCATCTTTGCATTATCAATGCGATGCGCAACAAGATTTTGCTCAGGGTTTTTGCCGTCGTTAAAAATCAAGTTATGTATCAAAAAAATTTGAACAATGTCTTGCTTGAACCATAGAAAACACAACGAAACGACGACACGACG
>NZ_JBGSLK010000020.1:0-203070 GCF_041740695.1 Haliscomenobacter sp.
TGAGAAGGTTGAGGCTGCCGCAGCGGCTCGGTCACCGAGCGGAGCCGAGGTGCAAAGTCGCTGCGGTAGCCTCAACCTTCTCAACCTCCCTCAACCATTTATCTAACCATACTATCCACAATCAATTCCGCCAAATCATACACCATCACGTCATCCTGCTTGTCTTTGGCTTTGACCCCATCTTGTATCATGGTCAGGCAGAAAGGGCAATTGGCGGCAATCACGCCCGCTCCGGTAGCCAGGGCTTCTTCGGCCCGCTCCAGGTTGATGCGTTTTTCACCGGGTTCGTCTTCCTTGAACATCTGAGCACCGCCCGCTCCACAGCACAACCCATTGGTTTTGCAACGTTTCATTTCCACCAACTGGGCATCCAGGGAAGCCAATACGCTGCGCGGTGCTTCGTACACCCCATTCACTCGCCCCATGTAACAGGAATCGTGGTAGGTGATTTTTTTACCCTTAAAAGTTCCCCCCTCCTGCATTTTGATCCGACCTGTGTTGATCAGTTCCTGCAAAAGTTGACTATGGTGCACCACTTCGTAGTTGCCCCCCAAAGCCGGGTATTCGTTCTTCAAGGTATTGAAACAGTGCGGACAAGCCGTCACTATTTTTTTGACATTATAGCCGTTCAGGGTTTGTACGTTTTGCAGGGCCAGCATCTGGAATACAAATTCGTTGCCCGCCCGCCGAGCGGGGTCGCCCGTACACATCTCTTCATTGCCCAGAATGGCAAAGGGCATCCCCACGGCATCCAAAATCTGGCAAAAAGCCTTGGTCACCTTCTGCGCCCGGGCATCAAAACTCCCCGCACAACCTACCCAAAACAATATTTCCGGCTCGCGGCCTTCGGCGGCCATCTCGGCCATAGTGTAAACCTTCATAATGATGAATTATGAATGATAAATGATGAATCCCACTTAGGCATTCATCATTCATCATTCATCATTTATAATTCTTGTTTCCACGCTTCCCGTTCAACCGACATCGCCCAAACGGCTCCGTTGTTTTCCATGCTGTTGAACATCGGCAGCCATTCCGAAGGACCTTCGGAGAGGCTGAGTATTTCGTAACGGCGCAATTTCAGGATGGGCTCCAAGGGATTGATCAGCACCGGGCAAGCTTCCACACAGGCATTACAAGTGGTGCAGGCGTGGATTTCCTCGCGGCTGATGTAGTCGAAAAGGCTACGGCCATCCTCGAAGTTGCCGGCACTGAGGGCTTGCGATTTGTCTTTGGCGTATTGCACATCTTTGCTGTCGAGCTTTTTGCCAATTTCGTCTGCACGGTCGCGAATGTCCATCACGATTTTGCGCGGCGAGAGTTTTTTACCCGTCAGGTTGGCCGGACAAACGGAGGTACAACGTCCACATTCGGTGCAGCTATACGCATCCAACACATTTTTCCAGGAAAGAGAAAAAACATCGTTGGCCCCAAATTCCAGGTTCTCCATGTTGACTTCAGCACCCGTATTTTCGACCGGTAAACCCAACATGTTTTTCACCTCATTCATCACCTCGGGCATGTTTTCCATTTCACCACGTGGTTGCAAATTGGCAAAGTAGGTGTTCGGAAAAGCCAAGATGACGTGCAAGTGTTTGGAAAAAGGCAGGTAATTCAAAAAGGCAAATACCACCAGGATATGCCCCCACCAACCGATGCGCTCCAACAAATGCAAGGTACCAGCACCCGTGCCATCCAATATTGGCGACAAAAACTGGCTCACCACAAATCCATATTCATTTTGATGGCGGGCCATATCGGCGCTGTTCATCAAAAAGATAAAGAAGATGAGGGCAAGCTCAAGAAAAAGGATGTAATTGGCGTCTTTAAACGGCCAACCTTTCATCTCTGGTTTGTGAAACCGCGGCAGGCGTAGGATGTTGCGCCGGGCCAAAAAAGCGATCGTCGCCACCAGAGCCAGTACCGATAAAATCTCAATAAAACTGATCACAAAAGTGTAAAAACCGCCCAGAAGCGGCCAAAACACCCGGTGTTGTCCAGTGATGCCATCTACAAAAATTTCGAGCAACTCCACCTGGGTAATCACAAAAGCCACATAAATAAAGAGGTGCAACACCGCAGGAATCATGCGGCTGAACATCTTTTTTTGGCCCAGAGCGATCAGCAGTACATTGCGCCAGCGTTCGGCGCTGTTGCCACTGATGGAATCGTCTTTACCCAGCTTGATGTTCCGGCGGATTTTGAGGAACTGCAAGGCAGCGTACCCCATGGAGGCTCCGGCTATCAACACAAAAAGGACTTGTTGTATCATCGATGTATGTTCTGTTGGCTCAAAATTAGCGAATTTTCGCTAAGTAAAGGAAATGAAATCCTGACATTTTTTTCCAAAATTCCCGACAGGATGAATTAATTTTGATGCAAAATAGGAACTGTAAGTGCGCGATCATAATTATTGGCACTTATTAAACATTTCTGCATGAAAATTCTGGAGCACAAGCAGATTGAGCAAAAGGTAAGCCGATTGGCGATCGAAATCCTGGAGCACAACATTGAGGAAGAAGGGCTTATTCTGGCGGGCGTCAACGGTCGGGGCATGGCTCTGGCGAAGATGCTGGCCGAACGGATCCAGAAGATCAGCAAGTTGCCGATTCTCCTCACCAATATTCGCCTCAATCCGGCAGCGCCAATGGAAAAACCGGTGGAAATCGATTTGCCAATTGCCGAGTTGGCAGGCAAAGCCATTATTGTGGTGGATGATGTGGCCAGTTCCGGGCGTACCTTATTGTACGCTTGCAAGCCCATTCTCGAAACCTTACCCAAAAAACTGGAAATCGCCGTATTGGTCGATCGCACCCATAAATCTTTTCCAGTTCGAGTCGATTACGTAGGCCTTTCTTTAGCGACTACGCTAAAGGAAAACATCCTGGTTGAAATCGGCGAGGGCGAAATGTCCGCTTTCCTGGAATAGTAGACTTTATGAACAAGACTTTATGAACAGAACTTCTAGTGAAATATCCAAGTTCTATTTTCGTTTTTTGACAAAACTTTCCATGAATATGTACTTCAAGAACATTTTAATTACCCTGATTTTCCTGGCTTTTGCTGGAGTGAATTTTGCCCAATCCAGCGCGATCACCTTAAAGGCAGAGAAAAAAACGGCTGCTCCGGGCACCAAGGTTTGTATCA
Source organism: Haliscomenobacter sp. (assembly GCF_041740695.1). Taxonomy (GTDB): domain Bacteria; phylum Bacteroidota; class Bacteroidia; order Chitinophagales; family Saprospiraceae; genus Haliscomenobacter. The sequence goes on from NZ_JBGSLK010000020.1 coordinate 3,148, forward strand.
ACATCAGCGCGGATAATTTCATCAAGATGTTGTCTACCCAATACACTCTGCGTTGGGATCCCAAAGTACTGGAATACACCGGGGTGCAGGGCTTTAAATTGCCCTTCTTGACCAAGGACAATTTTGGGACAATTGGCATAAAAAAAGGGTTCCTGACCGTGGTTTGGATTGAAAATAACCTCAAAGGTGCTGATTTGGCCAATGGCGCAGCGATGTATCAGGTTTGTTTTACGGTCAAAGGTAAAGCGGGCAGCACCAGCAGCATTGCTTTTTCTCCTACACCTACTCCATACGAGGCGGTCAACAGCAAGGAGCAGTTGGCGAAGGTTTCGGTGGTGAATGGATCGGTAAGTGTAAAATAAATAGGTTAACTTTCACGGATTAAGTCTGTTACGCTGGTTTTCCGGAAATCACCAAAGCGACATTTTTAAGCACAAAGGACACAGAGGCAGCACAAAGGGCACAAAGACCGTCAACGTCTAACTTTGTGTCCTTTGTGCTGCCTCTGTGTCCTTTGTGAAAATATGTCGCTTCAGTCTTCTAACCTCAGTGAAACTACCACACAAACCAAAAACAAAAACAATGTCATCCTTTGCACCTCTTCACGTACAAGTTGAGAACAGCTTTCAGCATCATTTTTCGCGTAAACCCCTGGTAGTCAGCTCCCCTGGCCGGGTCAATCTCATTGGTGAACACACCGATTACAACGATGGGTTTGTCTTACCAGCCGCAATCGACAAAGCTGCATACATCGCCATCTCCCCCAGTGGAAGCACCCATGGCAAATGGATTTCCCTGGATTTCTCCGAATTTGTGACCATTGATTTTCAAAACATCACCATCAATTCCGTCGGCTGGGCCAATTACATCCTGGGCGTAGTGGATCAGGCTCAGAAATTGGGCAAACCCATTCCTGCTTTTGATTGTGTGGTTGTTGGTGATGTACCGATCGGTTCAGGCATGTCTTCCTCCGCCGCACTGGAATCGGCGGTGATTTTTGCGCTGAATGAACTGTACGACTTGGGTTTGAGCCGTTGGAAAATGGCGCTTTTGGCCCAGCGCGCCGAAAACGAGTTCATCGGGGTGAAGTGTGGCATCATGGACATGTTTGCCAGTCTGCACGGCAAAGTTAACCACGTCATTCGCCTGGATTGTCGCGATTTGAGTTTTGAATACTTCCCCATCGAATTGGGTGACTATAAAATTGTATTGTTTGATACCGGAGTCAAACACTCTCTGGCCGATTCAGCTTACAACACCCGTCGGTCGGAGTGTGAAACCGGGTTGCGTTTTTTCCAAAAACACTACAACCCGAATTTCAAGGCACTGCGCGATGTACCCATTGCGATGGTACAAGCCAATCGCAGCCGTCTGCCCAAAGAAGTTTACGATCGCTGTCTTTATGTTACCGAAGAAATCCAGCGCACCCTGGCCGCTTGTGAAGACCTAAAAAATGGAGACCTAGCCGCCTTTGGCCTCAAAATGTATGCCACCCACGAGGGCTTGCGCCACTTGTACCAGGTGAGTTGCCCTGAACTGGATTTTCTGGCGGATGCCACGCGGGATGAATCCAGCGTATTGGGCGCACGCATGATGGGCGGCGGCTTTGGCGGTTGTACGATCAATATTGTACACCAGGATGCCATTGAAGGCTTGAATGAACGTTTGGCCAAAGCCTACCAGGAGGCGATGGGGCACAAATTGGGAATGTACATGGTGGTGACTGGCGATGGCGCAAAAGTTCAAGCATAAAGCGGCGGACATCATTCAATAGTGTGAAAAATTTCCTATTTTTCGTTTTTTGATTGATGTCAAAACCACTTCGTCATGGCCAAAGCCCAAAACAAAAAGAGCGCCACAGGGAAAAGCAAAAAGAAAAAACCAGAAACCGTTCCTTACCATAAAAGACCGGATAAACTAGAAACCAAAAAATGGCAAATTGCCCTGCGCCGCCAGTTTGCTGAAACGCAAAGCTATTTCATTGTCAATGAAGGCGATCACCCCGTTTATAGCGACTTTCAGGTGTCCAACCCCACCTACGAAAGCACCTACAAAGTCGCCATTCGCAGCAAGGACATTGGTTTGAATTTCTGCTCTTGTCCCGATTTCAAAACCAGCAACCTCGGCACTTGCAAACACATCGAATGGACATTCCGCCACCTCCACAATAAACGAGGCACTAAAAAATACTTCAAAACGCCGCCTGCTCGTGCTTATTCCTCGGTATATCTGCATTACGATGACCAGCGCAGCATTCGCCTGCGGATTGGCACTGAAGCGCAGACGGAACTAGAAGCGCTGGCCAAAAACTACTTTGACGAGCACGGCGTAATGTACCCAAATGCTTATCTGGATTTTGAACACTTCCTGGAAAAAGCCCGCGCTATTCAGCCTGATTTGCGTTGTTATGAGGATGCCCTGGAATACATTTTGAAACAAAGAGAAGATCAAAGTCGTGAACGCCGGGTAGCAGAAATTGCGCAACACAGCGAAGCGTATTTCAAAAACCTACTCAAAGTTGAACTTTTCCCTTATCAAAAGGAAGGAGTGCTTTTTGCCTCCAAAACCGGACGTTGCCTGATCGCCGATGAAATGGGTTTGGGCAAAACCGTTCAAGCCCTTGGTGCAGCCGAATTGCTCCGACAAGAACACCGCATCGGCAGCGCTTTGATCGTTTGCCCAACTTCGCTCAAGTACCAGTGGAAAACTGAAATTGAAAAATTCACGGGTGCCAGCGCCCTGGTCATCGAAGGTTTGCAGCACAAGCGCAAAGCACAGTACGAAAACGACCAGAGTTTTTTCAAAATCATTACGTACAATGTTGTAGTGCAGGATGCCCGCCTTATCAATAGCATCCTCGCCCCCGATTTGATCATCCTGGACGAAGCGCAACGCATCAAAAACTGGAACACCAAAATTTCCCGCGCCGTCAAGTCACTCAACATCCGTTACCGTTTTGTGCTCACGGGCACGCCACTGGAGAATAAAATTGAAGAGTTGTATTCCATCGTGCAGTTTGTGGATCCCTATGCACTCGGGCCGCTGTACAGCTTTTTGGAACGCCATCAGGTCAAAACCGAAAATGGCCGGGTAGTGGGTTATCAGGATTTGGGCGCTGTCAACCGGGCTTTGCAACCCGTAATGGTGCGTCGCCTTAAAAAAGACGTGCTCAAACAATTGCCCGAACGGATGGACAAAAATCTCTTTGTGCCCATGACCAAAGAGCAAAATGACATGCACCGGGCCTATGCCGATGAAGTGGCCAAATTGGTGGCCAAGTGGCAACGTTTCCATTTTTTGAACGAACAAGACCGGCGACGCCTTTTGACTTTTATGAACCTGATGAAAATGTGCTGCGCCAGCACCTTTGTGGTCGATCAAAAAACCCGGCACGATACCAAGATTGATGAATTGATGTGCATCCTGGAAGAAGCACTGGTAGATGATGAGGTAAAAGTAGTGGTCTTCAGCCAGTGGGAACGCATGACCCGTCTGGTCGCTCAGGAACTCCAGGAGCGCGAAATTCCTTTTGAAAGCCTGCACGGCGGCATCAGTAGTGAAGAACGAGGCAAGATGCTGATCCGCTTCAACGATACGCCCGAATGCCGGGTCTTTTTGTCCACCGATGCGGGCGGAGTGGGACTCAATCTGCAATCGGCTTCCTTGCTCATCAATCTGGATGTGCCCTGGAATCCAGCGGTGCTGGAGCAACGCATTGGTCGCATTTACCGCATGGGCCAGGAACGGCGGGTGAATGTCATCAACCTGGTCTCGATTGCTACCTTGGAGCACCGCTTGCTCGATACCCTTAAGTTTAAAGCCTCCATGGCTGCCGGGGTACTGGACAATGGGGAAGAAAACATCTTCCTCGGTGAAGACCGCTTCAAGGAATTTATGAACTCAGTCGAAAACCTCACCCAGCGCATCGATGCCGAAGCAGAAGTGGACGCCATCAGCCCGGTGGAGGATACGGAGGAATTGATCGGCGCGGGTAAAGTGGAGGAGCAGCCAGTGCCGGAATATGAAGACAATACTGAATTGTTAGAAGAAGAAAGTGCTACTCCTGTTGCTACACCAAGCCAAAAGGAAGAGCCCAAGCGCAGCAGTTCCAGCAATAATCCAAAAGAAAGTAGTCCTAAAACAAGTCCAAGCCCACAACGCCAATCAGCGGCTGGAGGTGGTGGAGGGAATGGCGGTAATACTCCAGGAAATGGCGCCAGTGCCGGAGAGCTGGCCCCTCCCTCCTCCCCACAAGCATTGGTCAGCATGGGCGTCAGTTTTTTAAGCGGCTTGAGTCAAACCCTCGCCAGCCCTGAAAAAACCGCAGAATTGGTGAATTCATTGGTGCAAAAAGACGAAGCAACGGGGCAAACCTTTTTGAAAATTCCAGTGCAAAATCAGGAAGTGGTGAGCAATGCCTTGCAAGTATTGGGGGCGCTGTTTGGGGGATTGGGTAAGTAATTTTTCAAAAATTAACAATAACCTATGCACAATCGTCCTTACGACATTATTCTTTGGGGTGCGTCCGGCTTTACCGGACGGCTGGTTGCCGAATATCTGGGACGACAGTACCAAGGCCAAGATTTACGTTGGGCGGTAGCCGGGCGGAATGAGGAAAAATTGAAAAGTGTCCTCAACGAATTAGGTCTACCCCATATCCCAATCATCCTGGCCGATGGTTTTGACAAAAACTCCTTGTTGGCCATGACCACCCAAGGCCAGGTCATTTGCACCACCGTCGGGCCTTATTCCCAATACGGTAGCTTGCTGGTAGAAGCCTGTGTAGAAACGGGCACCCATTACTGCGACCTTTGCGGCGAAGCGGGCTGGGTGCGCCAAATGATCGATCGACATCACATCGAGGCAGCGCAAAAACAGCTCAAAATTGTGCATTGCTGCGGTTTCGACTCCATCCCTTCGGATATGGGGGTTTATTTTTTGCAAAAAAATATCCACGAACAATACGGCCAATACGCCCGCCACATCGGTATGCGTTTGAAAGCAGCCAAAGGAGGTCTGAGCGGAGGTACTTTTTACAGCATGCTAGGCATTTTGCAACAAGCCCGCAAGGATCGGGCTTATGCACGTAGCATTGCCCGCCCCTACACGCTGAATCCTGATCCAGAATTCCCAGGACCTGATGTGGCTGACTTACAAAAGGTCGTTTACGATCCGGTAGCCAAATCCTGGATTGCGCCCTTCATCATGGCGAGCATCAATACCCGGGTCGTGCGCCGCAGTCACGCTTTGCTGGGTTTTCCGTACGGCCTCAACTTCACTTACGAAGAAGCGATGCTGAGTGGACGAGGACTCAAAGGGCGATTCAATGCATGGATGATTCTCCTGGGCCTGGGTTTAGTCATGGCTGCCAAACCCGGTAGCCTACTCTACAAACTCCTGCTGAGTCGCATGCCCAAACCAGGGGAAGGCCCCAGTCCCGCTGCTCGTGAAGCTGGATTCTTTTATTTCCTACTCTTTGGCCAGTTGCCAGATGGGCAGATTGTGACCGCCAGCGTCAAAGGCGATCGGGACCCTGGTTATGGTTCTACCTCCAAAATGCTGGCCGAATGTGCGGTGTGTTTGGCCAAAGATGGAGCTACTTTACCTGAAAATTTTGGCCTATTGACCCCATCTACCGCGATGGGCGACGTACTGTTGGAACGATTGGTAAAAAACGCCGGCTTGAGTTTTGAGTTGAAATAAATGCCCAACCCAATGACGAATAAAAAGCAAATCGTATTGACCTCAGATACCAAAGGGCTTTGGATGCGCTTTTTGTCTAAAGTTGTTCCCTTTTGCTTGGCGGTGGTACTCTTCTTTTACCTACAACTCAGCTCTGGTGAGCCGATCCTTTCGCCCTTCAACTGGGGCAAGGTGACGACTATCCTCCAGGTTTTGCTTTGTTGTATCGCCATCAGCATTTTGTTTTTCCCAGATTACCCTTTGCGTTGGGACAATACGGTCGTTTTTGATTTTGAACAAAAAGCAATCAGCATTTACAAAAGCCGGGATATCCGCCTGGATCAAGACATTTTGGATTTCCCTGAAGAACATACCATCATTAGCAACCCAAGCCACATCTATTCCAAGCAGTACGAAAGCTTCCTGTTTGAGCCTTTTTACCTGATCCGGGTATCCAGTGAGGGAAAGGACATTCCTCTGGTGTCGATCCAGAACCCGATGGAATACACCCAATTGATCGATCGCCTTTACCACGAAATGGACCTACCTTTAGGAACGATAAAAAAATAACTACCCCATTTTCACTTTGCTCTTTTGCCCTTATTCATCCTATCTTTTTCGTTAAATAGGCTTGCTATTCGCCTCAAAAGATAGTTGACTAAGCTCAAAATAGCTGCGTTTAAATGTGCCATTTATTTCTTCATCGTTCCTTAAAATGACACTTCTTTCTGGGTCTCATTTTTCCCTTTACTTTTTCCGATCCAGCCCAGATGAGTGTGGTCAAAACTGTCAAAATATTTCAGACCATAACCCGCCACCCGGTCAAAACTGCTGTGCGCCATAAAGATTAGGCCAATCTGGGTAAAAAAGTCGTTATGCAGGTACAAACCCAGCAGGATTACCAACGCCATGACGCCCTTGTGGTGCATAAAATTGTAGCCAATCGCGCCCCATTTGGGGTTGATCAAATACAAGAAAAAAGCTAGGTCGGGTAAAAAAAATAGGCCCAGGTACAAACCCCAGCCGCCTTGCAGGTACTGAAAATAAACAACTGAAAACAACAGCAACAAAGCGAATTCTTCTCCTTTCAACAAATTTTTCATCGCACTCGATTTTTGTGTGTTAATTGAATGACACAAAGATGGAGGGGATTGGGGGGAGTCCGCTTGACATAAATCAAGAAAGTGAAAAGTGAAAAATAAATAGTGTGCTCTTCACTTTTCACTCTTCACTTTTCACTCTTCACTTTTCACTCTTCACTCTTCACTCCTTAATGTCTCCCACACAAACACCGCCCAACACTCTCAGTCTCCTCATGCAGCAGCGGCTCGTATTGCGCATTTTTGTTTAACTCCCAGAAAAATTTGCTGCGCTTCTTCGGCTGATTGCCCACCTCGTTCATCGACTCGGCATCGTACAAGCGGCCATTGACCATCGTGTAGCGGATGAATTCGGTATTTTGAATGCTCTCCAGCGGATTTTTGTCCAACACCAACAAGTCGGCCAGTTTGCCCACTTCCAGGGAGCCGATGTGATCATCCAAACCCAGGCTGAGCGCCGGATTGATGGTGGCGGTTTTCAGCGCCTGGTGGTTGCTCATGCCGCCTTGGGCCATCATCCAGGTTTCCCAGTGGGCACCGAGTCCGTTGAGTTGACCGTGTGCGCCCATGTTGACTTTCACGCCGACATCCATCAGTTTTTTCAACTGCTGGGAGATCAGGATATGCCCTTTTTCGTATTCCTCTTCGGGAATCATGGTGCGGTAGCGGCTGCGGGTGTCAATCACACTGCGCGGTGTGTAAGTCAGCAAGCGTTGTTTTTCCCAAACGTTGCTGTGCTGGTACCAGTAATATTCGCCAGTGACCGCGCCATAGGCCACGATCAAGGTAGGCGTGTAGGCCGTATTGGACTGTTTCCAAAGCTGGATCACGTCGTTGTGCAGCACGTGGATGGGCAGGTTGTGCTCCAGGGTGGTGTGCCCGTCCAGGATCATCGACAAGTTGTGGTAAAAGAAAGAGCCACCTTCGGGCACTACTTCCATTTCCAGTTCCCGGGCTGCTTGCAGGATCATTTGGCGTTGTTCCCGGCGCGGTTGGTTGTAACTTTTTACCGAAAAAGCCCCAAACACTTTGGTGCGGCGAATGGCACTACGCGCATCTTCCAGATTGTTGACCACCGCTTTAAAATTGCCTTCTGCTCCGTAGAGGATGGTCCCGGTAGAGAATACCCGCGGCCCGGCAATCGCACCCGTTTTTTGTAGTTCACTCATCGCAAAAACCCATTCGGTGTTCGCCGATGGGTCGTGTACGGTAGTGACGCCGTAAGCCAGGTTCACGTAATAAGGCCAGTATTTTTGTGGCGTCAAACCCGAGTTAAAATGGCCAGGGTGAGCGTGGGCGTCAATCATCCCCGGCATGATCGTTTTGCCCGCACAATTGATGATCTTGGCGTCTTTAGGAATGGTTACCGCCGATGTAGTTCCCACTGCTTTGATGATGTTGCCTTCCACCAAAATTGTCCCTTTTTCAATTACCTGCTCCCCTTTCATCGTGATGATGCGGGCGTTGGTGAAGGCAATCACTCCGGTAGGTTTGTCCATGGCCACTTTTAAACCAATATCTATGCCTTTTTCAGGCATTTTGAAGCTAGAATCCGGTTTACCCGCGATGAATTCAAAGCGGTCTTCCAGTGGAATATTGAAGTATTGGTTGCCGAGGGTATAGGACAAGGACTTGCTATCCGCGCTCCAATGCAGGTTGATGCCCGCGTCTTTGGCCACTTGTCTGACGGGAAAATCAGCCGTGCTGCTGCCCAGGTTGAGCGTCGTTCCGGAATGAGGAAAAGCGGCGATGTACACCTTGTGCAAATCCACAAAAGCGATCCATTTTTCATCTGGCGAGAGGGTGAATTGGCTGCCGTAAGTACTGCGCACATGAATCCGTTCGTCGGAACCATCCAATTTGCAGCTGGCCATCATGGTGCCCGCGTTGTAATAGAGGCGATCACCTTTGAGGTTGAAACGGGGATCTTCGCCCTGAGCTTTTACAAAAGTAGCGGGGCCACCGCTGGCCTTTATCACATAGATGCCTGGTTTGGCGGTATTGGCTGGGCCCATGGCGGAACTGGAACCGTCTTTTCGAAACACCAGCATTTGGCCATCGTTTGAATAGGCCGGATTGCGGTAATTGCCTGGATCGGAACTCAACTTGCTGGGGGTATTCCCGTCCAATTGCAGGCGTTGCAGGGTGCCAGAAGTGCTGTCATTGTGGGTCACAAAAACCAGCGACTTGCCATCTGGCGAAAAGGTGGGTTCGAATTCAAAATCCGAGCCTTTGGTCAAACGTTGCGGAGTGCCCGAGGGCAGGTCTTTTTTCCACAGGTAACCGACCGCGTTGAACACCACATATTTGCCATTCGGGGCGGTCACCGCGTTGCGGATGACTTTAGCGTCAAAGTTGGCGGGATTCAGGGCCTGTTTGAACCGAACCGCATCGTATATCCGTTGGTTGACTTTACAAGTGAAAGGAATCTCCACCGACTGATTGAAGCCATTCACATCCACTTTATTGATTTTCCCATTGGCCCAAACGATGATGGACTGGTCATCGGGCGACCAGGCAAAACCAGGATAACAACCAAAGATGGTCCAGGATTCCTGTTGGTCTTTGGACAACTTGTGGTAAATCGGCCATTCACGGCCAGTTTCCAGATTGCGGATGTACAACACCGATTGGGTGCGCACCCGCCGTACATAAGCCAGTAATTTTCCATTGCGCGATACTTGTGGGCGCACCGCGCCGCCTGCACCACCGGTGATGGTTTCCATTTTACCAGTTTCCCGATCGAATTGTTTGATCGCAAAAATCTGGTTGTTGGGGTCTTTGTTGTATTGAAAAAAACCTCCTGGGTAAATGTCTTCACTGTAGTACACGTAGCGGCCATCAGGGGAAGCACTGGGCTCGTTGAGGTCTTGCTGGTCGTTTTTGCGGGGGGTGAGCTGAATGCCCTTGCCGCCACTCAGGTGGTACATCCACAACTCGCCAGCGCCCAGGGAGCGCGAAGAGGTGAAGTGTTTGCGGGTGATGATGTATTCGCCATCGGGAGTCCACACACTATTGTTGACCAGTCGGAAGTCTTCTTTGGTGATCTGGCGGGCATTTTTGCCGTCATGATCCATCACCCAGGCATTGTCGCCGCCACCGGCATCGGAGGTGAAGAGGATTTTTTTGCCATCGGGGCTAAAACGGGGCTGCACTTCAAAGGCGTGGCCAGGGCGCAGCACTCGTGCTTCGCCTCCCTGGATGGGTAAGATGTAGATGTCGCCCAGGAGGTCAAAAGCAATTTCTTTGCCATCGGGGGAAACATCGAGGTTCATCCAGGTGCCTTCGTTGGTGCTGAAGGAAACGGTTTTGTAGGTGCCAGGCGGGTTGTTGACGTCCCATTTTTTGGCGTCCTGCGCGTGGGTAGTTGAAAGCTTGAGGGCAAACAAGATCAAGGCCCCGAGCACTGTATAAATTTTCATACAATCTGGCTTATTTGGTTTTGTAGTGATGAGTCGTAAACTTACAAATTATGCAGTTTTAACCTAAGAGCTTGTCTGAATTTTAGTGTAATTCTTGAATTTGTCTATTTTTGTAACAACATATATCATTCATAAGCATTTCTAATTCTTCCAATGCAATACCAAAAAATCACCTCAGAAGCAACCACCATCGAATTCCACAACAACTGGATGGGAGAAGAAACCGTAATTGTCAAAGGGCAGGTTGTTTCCAAAAAATCCTCGGTTTGGGGCATCGATCATTCATTCACCGTCCTGGAAAAAGGTAAAAAGGTAAAATTCGTCCTGACGACCAAGGTAGACGCCAATATGCAAGTTTTGCTGGATTTGCGCCGCAATGACAAGCTGGTGGTTAGTGACCTGCGCGTTGGGTATGGATTTATGCCAAAAAACACCAACAAAGCCAAACAACTGGGGGTTCAAAAGCTCAAAAATTATCAACTCAACGAAGCCCTGGAAGATTTAGAAAAAGCGCTGAAAGAAAATGATGAAGACCCTGAGATTTATTTCCACATGGCCTGCGCCTACTCGGTGCTGGAAAAGCCGCTGGAGGGTTTTGAAAGCTTGAAAAAAGCAGTGGCGAACAACTTACAGAATACCGAGATGATCCTCAACCACGATATGTTGGCGTATTTGCGCCTGCACGATGCCTTTGATGGATTTTTTGAGAGTGGGTTTAAGAAGTATGATAAGGCATTGTTGAAGGGGTAAAACAATGAAAAAGGCAGCACAAAGAACCCAAGCGAAGCGTCGTCAACGTCTAACTTTGTGCCCTTTGTGCCCTCTTTATTTTTCTTTGTGCTAAATAAAATGCCGCTTTAGAAAACTTTGAGGTACTGCCTACCCCGCCCGATGCCCCCGCATCGCAAAATACAACACGTACAAATAACAAGGCAGCATCGTCACCATAAAGGCCATCTGGAAGCCCATACTCTTCGACAACTCCCCGTAAATCAAAGGAATGATCGCACCGCCTGCAATACCCATGATCATGATGGCCGAACCAATCTTGGTGAACTTACCCAAGCCATTGATGCCCAATGGGAAAATAGCTGGCCACATCGGAGCGTTGGCTAATCCCAGCAGCGCAATAAACGTCACGGAGGTTTGCCCCTTAGTCAAAAATGCGGCAACAGTAAACACAACCCCCAAAATGGCGGCGTACTTCAAGCTGCTTTCCTGAGAGATGTATTTTGGAATGGCGATGATACCAATGATGTACCCTGCCAACATAGCAATCAGGGTGAATGAAGTGAAGTATTTGGCTTGATCCAGGGAGAAGCCCAGGTTTTTGCCATAAGTACCAATCACATCCCCTGCCATCACTTCCGCGCCCACGTAGGTGAAAATACAGAGTGCCCCGAGGAGCAAGTGTGGGTACTGGAATACGCTGGTTTTGCTAGCGCTTTTGGCATCAGTAACTTCTTCACCATCCATGTCGATATCAGGCAACGCTGATCTGCGAATCCAGAGGGCCAAGATCACCAGAATTACCGCCATGACTGCATAAGGCATGATCACCCTTTGGGCCAATTCGTCCAGCAGGGCAGCTTTTTGCAATTCGTCTTGGGCTGCGACTACATCTGCTTCGAGCTTGGAGGCGTTTTTTAGCACAATTGCGCCCAGAATAAGTGGACTAAGTGCTCCCGCTATCTTATTACAAATCCCCATGAAGCTGATGCGTTGCGCCGCACTTTCAATGGGGCCAATGATGCTGATGTAGGGATTGGAAGCCGTTTGTAAGAGCGACAACCCTGCACCTTGTACGAACAACCCAGTGAGAAACAAAGTAAAACTACGGGCATTGGCGGCAGGAATAAAAATCAGCGATCCCACTGCCATGACCAGGAGTCCAAGCGCCATCCCGTTTTTAAAACCGGTGCGTTGCAAAATGCCGGAGGAGGGAATGGCCAGAAAAAAGTAAGCCATGTAAAAGGCCGAGGTGACAAAAAAGGCTTGAGTATCTGTCTTCAGCTCACAAGCCAGCTTGAGAAACGGAATCAGGGTTCCATTGAGCCAGGTGACAAATCCAAAGATGAAGAACAGTACCCCAATGATCAGCATTGACGTGAAGTAATTGCCTGCTTTCTGAGTAGTGCTTGAACTCATACGTTTTAAAAGGTTAGGTGAGGAATAGCTCCGAAGGTAGTAAAAAAAATTTCACAGTAGAACAAATCCCCTTTGGTCTGCACCAGATTTTCACAATTTTATCATCTCAAAGGGGTGACAAAAATCAGCCCCCTCTATTTTGGGCACGGGTACTTTTACAAGCAGTTTAACAATCAGAAAACAGTCATCAATGACGGCGAATACCACCCTAAGATCAAGTGCCGGAAAAGTACGTGTAGACCAGCACACCCAATGTTACCATTGCAGTGAGCCTCTACCCAGCGCCCCCATCCCATTTGATGAAAAAAACTTTTGTTGTGAAGGTTGCCGTACCGTATACGAAATCCTGAATACCAATGGCTTGTGCCAATATTACAGCATCGACGAAACCGCCGGGATCAGCCTGCGCGGCAAACGTAAAGAAGAATATGCTTTTTTGGACGACCCCGAAGTACTCAAAAGGCTGGTGCAATTCAGCGATGGCAAAACGAGCCGGATCACCTTGTTTTTGCCCCAAATTCATTGCGCTTCCTGCATTTGGTTGTTGGAAAACCTGTACAAACTGACCGATGGCATTCATACCTCACAAGTCAATTTTTTGAAGCGAGAGTTGCACCTCGTTTTTTCCGAAACACAAACCAGCCTGCGCAAAATCGCCGAAACCCTGGCCAGCATAGGCTATGCTCCAGCCATCAACCTCGGAAGCCTGGATGAAAATACCCGCCCAGTCATCAACCGTGGGTTTGCTTATAAAATTGGCGTAGCTGGCTTTGCTTTTGGCAACATCATGCTACTAAGTTTTCCCGAATACCTGGGATTGAATCAGCTCACAGAAACCGGTTTTGTCAAATATTTTGGCCTGCTCAATATCCTCTTGTCACTCCCCGTGATCTTTTTCAGCGCCCAAGATTATTTTCGCTCCGCTTATCAAAGTTTAAAACGGGCGCAACTCAACATCGATGTACCCCTGGCCCTCGGGGCTGCCGTACTTTTTTTACGCAGTGTGTATGAGATCCTGAGCCATACCGGAGCGGGCTACATGGATAGCCTGGCGGGTTTGATTTTTTTCTTGCTGATTGGCAAATGGTTTCAGCAGCGCACTTATCACCACATCTCTTTTGAACGCGACTACAAGTCCTATTTCCCCATTTCGGCCCGCAAAAAAGTGGGCCAAACCGAGCAATCCGTTGCCCTCGACAAACTGGACGCTGGCGACATCATCTACGTCCGCAACGGAGAATTGATCCCTGCCGACGCCATCATCCTGCGAGGAGAAGCCAACATCGACTATAGTTTTGTGACGGGTGAAGCCGAACCAGTACGCATTCCGGCTGGGGAAAAAGTATTCGCAGGTGGCCGTCAAATGGGCGGGGTGGTTGAGTTGGGTTTGAGCAAAAAAGTCAGCCAAAGTTACCTCACCCAGCTTTGGAATGAAGATGCGTTCAACAAAAAACAGGAAAGTCAGGCGAGCGTACTGGCCAACAAGGTGAGTAGGTATTTTACCACCGCTATTTTATTGGTTGGTTTTGGCACTTTGATTTATTGGTTGCCCCGCGATACGGGTATTGCCATCAATGCTTTTACAGCTGTATTGATTGTAGCTTGTCCTTGCGCCGGGGCACTGGCAGTACCCTTTACGCTCGGCAACGCATTACGCATTTTGGGGCGCTACAATTTTTTCCTCAAAAATACCAATGCCATTGAAGCCCTTTACCGCATTGATACCATTGTGGTGGATAAAACGGGGACAATTACTTCTGGGCAATCCAGCACCGTGCAGTTTGTAGGTGAACCATTGACTGCTACGGAAAAACAATTGATCATAGTATTAAGTGGTCAGAACAATCACCCGGCTAGCAAACTCATCCATGTAGAGTTGTCCAAAGAAATCAATGAAGAGACGAACTACCCGATTGGTGATTTCCAGGAAACGATTGGTAAGGGTGTTGAGGCTTTGGTCGGGCACCGCAAAATCAAACTGGGTTCTCGAAACTTTATGGACGAAGCACTCCTGAATCCAAATTTGGACGGTGAAGGAGTTTACGTCCAAATCAATAATGAGGTAAAGGGATACTTCGTATTGGAGCACTTCTTACGGCCCCAGGCCATCGAAACGCTGCAGTATTTCCAAAGCCTCGGCGAAGTCTATTTGTTAAGCGGCGACAATGATCGGGAAGCTGAATTGTTGGCGCCCATTTTTAAAGAGCGCGGCAACATGCATTTCCGCCAAAGCCCCAAAGACAAACTTCAATTCATTCAAGAACTCCAAAACGAAGGCCACCGGGTACTCATGCTGGGTGATGGACTCAACGACGCCGGGGCGCTCCGCCAGGCGGATGCAGGTATCGCCATCACCGAGGATACCGCCAATTTTACGCCGGCTTCCGATGCGATTCTGAGTGCCGATCGTTTTCACCGTTTGCCTGCTTATATCGATTATGCGCGTAAGAGTGTGGTCTTGGTATTTGGGGCGTATAGTCTGGCCCTTTTGTACAATATCGTAGGATTGAGTTTCGCCGTTCAGGGTGCCTTGTCGCCTGTAGTTGCCGCCATTTTGATGCCGTTGAGCTCGATTACGATTGTTATTTTTGGGACGATTGCGAGCAATTGGTTGGCGGCGAGGGTATTGAGTAAATAGTTGAGAAGCTTGAATTACGAGCTCCGGTCACTGAGCGGAGCCGAAGTGCCGGAGATCGTAATTCAAGCTTCTCAACTATTTTTTCCCACCCACTATCTCCTTTCCAAGAAATATTACTATTTTTGAACAATCTTTCATTTTTAGGGGCATACATCTACTTACCATTCCATTTGTTTTACTGGATTTTACTGATTCCGGCGTGTTGAACGACCCGGAAAATCACAATTCATTGTCCCATGAACAACCGATTAAAAAATGGAAAGCCCCTACTTTCCCCCATTTTTCAATTACCAATTGTTGTCCTGGCCCTGCTTTTGTCGGGCTACCTCTCCCCTATTTTTGCACAGGAAGCTCCGGTAAAAAAGGGTTTGATTCGTTTCCGCGAGTGGCAATATGCGCTGGGCGTAAGCCTCGGCACCAAGGGCGCAGGAGCAGACATAGCCTTTCGGGTGCGGCCTTCCTGGCACCTGCGGGCAGGTTTGAATTATCTGCAAGGCAGTTTTGGTCAACAAGCGTTTGATTTGGGCAATTTTGGCCTAAGCGACAATACCTGGCTGTTTGCTGGGAAAATCCGTCAGCATTCCGCAGAAATCATGGTTGATTATGCGGTGCTGCATGAGCAAGTAAGAGCAGTAGTTGGATTAGCCATCCACCCTGGCAATCGCATCAATGGAACTTTTATACTGCGAGACTCTGTCCAGTTCAACGAAGTAAAAATTGCCCCGGAAGAAATGGGCCAAATTGACGCCAGCCTTCGTTATGGACGTTTTGCATCGCCTTATCTGGGGGTAGGTTTGGGCCGGATGGTGCCTTGGCGGCGTTTAAGCGTGGGTTTGGATGCAGGCGCTTATTTTCGGGGCAAACCCAGCACCGATCTTCAGGCTACTGGCTTGCTTGAAACAAATGAAAACAACCGCCAAAGCCTACAAAACAACCTGCAGAACAAGCGCATTTGGCCCGCCGTGAACCTCCGCGTTGGCGTGCGATTTTTATAAAAAAAGACCATCCCTCCCATGAAATACCGCAATTTTTACATCCTATTGCTCAGCTTATTTTGCTGCAGCGCTTGTGAAAAAGCCCTGGATCAGCTCAAAGACGATACGTTGGACGGCCTCCAATTCGAGGTAAGTACCGGGGTATTGCACCAACCCCTGACCCTACAAATCCTGGATGAACTGACTGGCGAGCCCGCGGATGGCGTTAATTTGGAACTAATCAGCAGCGATTTTTCGAATTTGTACTCCAACAGCGGCAGCAAAACCTTACAAATCCAAGGAGGGCTCCTCACCCTGGGTACGCTCAAACGGGAAGCGCCCAGCGAAAGTGCACCACGCAAAGTACGTTTCCGCTTTCAGGGCTCTGGTTATTTAACCGTGGAAGAAGAATACCTGCTCAACGATACCTTGGGGCAACTGGCGACGGTTTGGATGCGCCCAATGCGGGCCTCGGCACATATAGATGTGTTGGAAAAAACCCTGTCCTCAGAACGCAATTCCAGCCTGACTTTTAGTACACCCAATCAACAAGCCAGCTTGCGCATCGACCCTTATGTGGAGTTCCGGGAAGGCCAGGCCAGCATTACTGGCACCTTGGCCCTCAAACTTATGGCGATGCCCGGCACCCCAGCGAATAAAAACTACCTGGAGTCCACTTTGATTCGGGCACCATTCCGCAAAGCCGATGGTAGTTTGGGCAAACTCAACCTCAATCCGGTTAGTTTGATTGATTTTCAGGTAAAGTCCGGTAGTGAGTCAGCCGATCGTTTGAGTTTCCCGGCCCAATTGAGCATTCCGATCAGTCCTGATTTATACAATCCATTGACGCAGGCTAAAATCAAAACGGGGGATTTGATTCCCGCGTTTTGGCAAAATCCAGATGAGGGAATCTGGCAAGCCAAAGCCTTTGCCACAGTTAGCAACCGCAATGGCAAACTGGAAGCCAGCATGCCTCTGGTCTACACAGGTCGCTGGGCACTGGGTTTTATGGAACTGTGGCCGGAAGAAAAAATTTCGGAACTTTGTCAGGTTTTTATCCAGGTACAAGCCGATATGCCCGATACGCTGAAGGGGGTGTATTATCGCGGGACTACTCCAGTCCGGTATCTCTACACGAGCAAAGCCAATCTGAATTTCATGCAGGTTTTTCCCAGTTGCCGCTCGGGTCAAGGTTTTGATATGGACGCTCTGGTGCGCAGCGTACGGGAGCAAACCCGGAGTTATTTTCTACAACAAGACAGCACAGTTTTTGCTGACGTGAATTTCCAACCGCAGGTCAGTGTATTTGTCATTCAACCCTTGCCTATTTGTTCAGAATACAGTTTTCAAGAAAAAAACAATATTCCCATTTCGGTTAACGCCGATGAGGCAACCGAAGGCTGGTTGTACTACCAAATTGGCAGCAGTAGCGGGTATCGCTTTATGCGTTTGAACAAAGGCATCAATAATATACAGGTAGCCTATCCACGAAATCCTTTGTTCACACCGGGTGGTTTTTATGGCACCCAGGCCCAGTTTATTTTTTATTACGAAGAAGGCTGTCAGTTGCGCAGCAGCACCCGCAGTTTTCCCGTTTGTGAAGTGCTCAACCAGGGAGCTTTGTTGCGCGTACGCCCGAGCAGTAGCAGCATTTTATCTAGCGTTGACCTGAGTCTGAATGCCGCTTGTGGGGGCACTTACCAGCCTGCCATCCGCCCTACCCTACCCATTTTTTACCGCAGTGCTTGCAACACGGGAATGGAAATGCCTTATAAAAAACTGGGCGACCTCAACGCTGGGACTTTGCTAGCCAATTTACCGCTACGGTTGGGTGAGCGCTACGATTTTAAAATCCAATACGGCCGGGAATTGCAAGAATTTCAAAGTATTCGGCTGAGTGCGGACTCGCTGGGCTTTGGGAAATTTTACACGATGAGTAAAAATGGGCGGATCAGGGTGCATTTTGGGGAGCTGGAGTTGCCAAAGGGCATTTGTAGCTTAGTGAAGTAAAGCTTTTTGTTAAAAATAAAGTAACAAGAATTTTTTAACTGAGTAAAATATTTTTCAAGCATTTAATTTCAAGTGCAATATCTTGCGCTTTGTAGCGAAATTTCGCTAATGATCAACCCATAGCACCATGCTTGAACAATACATCAGTTCCCGAAACCTCCACTTCATGCTCCATGAAGTGCTTGATGTCACCCAGCTCCAAAAAATCGAACACTTTGAGGCATACGATCGTGAGGCCATTGACATGACGCTTGAAGCCGCCAAACAAATTAGCGACCAATACCTCTTTCCTTTTTACCGCGTCATGGACAAGGAGAAAGCACGTTACGAAGACGGCGTAGTACATGTACATCCCTGTATGAAGCCCGCCATTCAGGCACTGGCCGAAGGGGGTTGGATCAATGCCCACGAAGATTTTGAGGCCGGTGGCCAGCAGATGCCTTATACCGTGCTCAATGCGGCTACGCTCATTTTTCACGCGGCCAATGCCAATATTGCCTGTAATGCTTTTCTTACCACCGGGGCAGCCAATTTGATTCGCACTTTTGGGTCAGCCGCGTTGAACGAAACGTATATTCCCCAACTCTACAGCGGCCAATGGCAAGGTACCATGGCGATGACTGAACCGCAAGCGGGAAGTTCCTTATCCGACCTCAGTTCCAGCGCTGAACCCGTCAACGATGGCGAATATTATACAATCAAGGGCCAAAAAATCTACATTTCCGGTGGCGACCACAATGCAGTGGACAATGTAGTGCACCTGCTCCTCGCCAGGATCAAAGGGGCACCAGCAGGCACCAAGGGTATTTCTTTGTTTGTTGTGCCTAAATACCGCCCGGAAAATGGGCAATTGGTTTTCAACGATGTCACAACCGCGGGCATTTATGGCAAAATGGGCCAAAAGGGTTACGTTGCTGCGCATTTGATGTTGGGTGAACAGCAAGACGATTGTCGGGGTTATCTGGTAGGTCAGCCCAATCAAGGGTTGCGCTACATGTTCCAGATGATGAACGAAGCCCGCATTGGCACCGGAATGGTAGCTGCGGCAACCGCTTCCGCAGCCTTTTATGCTTCCTTGAAATATGCCCATGAACGCCCGCAGGGCCGTCATCCTTCCAACAAAGACAGTAGCCAGCCACCAGTGTTGATCATTGAGCACGCGGATGTGCGGCGGATGCTCTTGTTTCAGAAAGCTATTACAGAAGGCAGCATTGCGCTACTTTTACAATGCAGCTTGTACGGCGATCTCGCTCATCGTGCTCAGGGTGAGGAAGCCAGCAATGCCCATTTGTTGCTGGAGTTGTTGACTCCTATCGCCAAATCTTACCCTTCCGAGATGGGAGTACAATCGGTCAGTCAAGGGATGCAGGTATTGGGTGGTGCGGGTTACACCGATGATTTTCCGCTGGAGCAGCACTACCGCGACATCCGGGTCAACTCCATTTACGAAGGCACGACCACCATCCACGGCATGGACCTGCTGGGCCGCAAACTGACCATGGAAAATGGTAAAGGACTGCAATTGCTGAGCCAAGAAATGCAAAGTGTGATTGAAGCAGCACTGCCCAGCGCAAGGTTGAAACCCTATGCTGAACAACTCATGAAAACCGGGGCTAGTTTGCAAGAAACTACCCTGAATCTGTTCCAATTGGCCCGTACAGAAAGCCCAGAGGTTTTTCTGGCCGATGCCACCTTGTACCTCGAATATTTCAGCACCATGATCATCGCCTGGATGTGGTTGAAACAAGCGGTTGCCGCAGAAAAAGGGCTGGCGCAAAACCCTGCTCAGGGAGATAAAAATTTCTATGAGGGCAAGCTTCAGGCCTTTAGTTTCTTTTTTGAGTATGAATTGCCGAAAATGGTGGGTATGAAGATCCGTTTGAACAGTCAGGTGAGGGTGACCATGGATACCACCCCCGATATGTTGGTGTAGGGGCGACCCTATGTGGTCGCCCCTGGGCGGCCACGTAGGCGGGCGGCCACAAAGGGCCGCCCGTACGAGGAGTGCATATTAATCCGGATGGGCGGCCACATAGGGCCGCCCCAACGATGGTCGCCCACACCAATCACCAATGCAAACTCAGGGCCAAAATCAAATTCCTTCCCGGTGCCACAATCCCCGAACTATACGGCCGATACCGCTGATCTGTGAGATTTTCCACCCCGGCCGTGAGCGTAAACCGTTCCGAAAGCGGATAGAGTGCCTTAAAATTGAAGGTATACCAACTCGGAGAGTAAGGTTTACCGTTTTTGTCGATGGCATAAATATAATCGGTAGCTCTGCCTTCTTCTGATAGTTTCTCGTAACTCACCTCACCACTGTATTGGGCATAAAACTGCAAATTGAGTCCACTTGCGGTGAAATTCAAGCGAGAAATACCAAACCAAGGTGCCGCATGCCGTGAGGGGCTTTTTTCGCCATTGTCCAATTCTTCTTCACCATCCTGCAGGTTAAACTGGGAGGAAAAAGACAGACCTTTGGCAATTTTCAATTCCAAACCCGCCTGCAAACCGATTACGTTGGCCACCGCTGCATTTTGAATGGCCTGCACCTGGCTTAGCATTCCATTGTAATCGATTTGGCTTTGTCCATTGAGGGTGTAATCCCGTCGGACCATGGCATTTTCCAAAGTGGTGTAAAAGCCGGTTAGGTCAATTTTCAGGGCCTCTCCAAAAACTTTGGCTATACCCAACTCGAAATTGTAGGCGTATTCTGCTTTGAGGTCAGGATTGGGGATAACCACCGAGCCTGGCGTAGAATCAAATACTTTTCCTACATCATCCACATTTGGAGAACGGAAACCCGTAGAAGCATTGGCCCGAATGCTCAAGTCCTCATTGGGGTTAATCACAAACCCGAGGCTACCTGTCAAAGCTGAATTGTCCAGTTTTGCGGTGGAAAAGGGAAAGGGATAAAAAGCCAGGTTGTTGCTAAAATCTGCGTCCAAGGCGAAGTTGTTGTAGCGCAGCCCTCCCTGGAGTACAAATTTTTCACCAGCTTTCCATTGATAATTCAAGTAAGCCGCATAGGAAGACCAAGTGGATTGTGGATACCGAGAAGGGCCAACAACCGACTTATTGTTAGAAACATCTACATTGGTACCTGATGATTCGACATCGTCAATCACCCCTTCCAGGCCATAGTACAATTGGCCACTGGTGCCCAGGGTTTTGGTAAAATCCAGGTTTAGTGAAGAGGCCTGCACTTTTTCCACCCGAATGCGCCGCTCGGTACGGTTCAAATCCCGATCTACCCGACTTTCTTCAAAAAACTGGTGAGCAAGGCGAATGGTCATTTGATCGTACAGCCCATCCTTGGCCGAATGGCTGATGTTGAGGTGGTTCATCGCCCACACCTGCGGGCCATAATAAAATTCACCACTGCGGGGCAGACCATTGCGCAGGCGAATGTGCCGATCATAACGGGAATAATCCGAAGTCGATGAATAGTGGAACGCGTATTGAAAATCCCAATTTTCGGAAGGTTTAAAGCGCACTTTTTGCATCAAGTTGATTTGGGTGTAGCTCGTGGGCCGCTGTACGAGTGGGTCATCGTTGGTCACTACGATATCGGTGGTGCCTTGCCTTTGTACATAAAATGGTCGTAGGTATTCATCAGGCCCAAAACGGCCCATGCGCAGGTCGCCGTAGTCAAAACTGGAAAAACTGCTTACCAGTGCCCATTTTTTCCAACCTACATTCACATCAAAATGAGCGGTTTTTTCCTTGTTCGCCGAGGAAAACCGACTCGTGGCCTTGCCCGTAATGAGCGTATTTTCATCAGTAGCCAGTTTGGGACTTAAGGTTTCAAAACTCATCACCCCTCCAATGGCATCGCTGCCATAAATGATCGAACCCGGGCCAAAAAACACCTCGGTGCGCTCAGTGGCAAAGGGATCCAATGAAATCACGTTTTGTAAATTGCCACTGCGGAAAATGGCGGTGTTCATCCGCACGCCGTCCACGGCATACAACAAACGATTGGTAGAAAAACCCCGAATCATGGGGCTACCCCCACCCTGCTGGCTTTTTTGGATAAAAACCTCGCCAGAAGCCCCGAGCAAATCGGCAGCGGTTTGAGGATTTTGTAAGGCTACCTCCCGACTCGTAATGGTGCTCACCTTGGAAGGGATGTCGCGCTGATTTTGGTTCCAGCGACTGGCCGAGATGACCACCTGATCGAGTGAAATCCGGGTGGAGTTGAGAACAATCAGGTAGTTTGCCTGCGTTAATTCGGTAAAACTTGTCGCAAGTGTTTTGTAGCCGAAATAGCGGATTTCAATTTTTTCAGCCCCAGCTAAGGCAGCAATGTCACACTGTCCCTTGGCATTGGTGGTCAGTAGTATTTTAGGATTGTTGCTCGAAAGGGTGGCATTTTCCAGTGGCAGCTTACTTTCGCCGTCTTGTATGGTGATCACCTGTGCAGAAACAAAAGATAGGGCCCAAAAGGCTATACAAGTAAAGAATAGTCTTTTCATGTTGATTGGTGTAAACAGTTCCATCAAATAAAATTAGGTTCAGGTACAACACCGTGCCTGAACGAAATCTAAACTAAAAACATGGAGGGTTTACACCAGTTTGGGTGGTGGAGAAGGCGGCGGTTGTTTCCAGGATTGATGACCGTTTTTTACTTTCCAATTTTGACTTTGGGCAAAATCATCCAGAGAGTGAGAAAGGAATGACTTCAAGGCATCTGGAATAGTATAATAAATGGATTTAAAATACTGGAAGAGTTGATCTTGGGCCTTTTGTTGTTGAGGATCACTAGTGAAGGCTTTTTGGGCAAGGTCGTCCAAATGCCGGTTCAGCAGGGTTTCTTCCTGATCCCACCAACACCAGTAGACCATGGAATCGCCTTGCTTCTTTTGTTCCAGCACATCGTACATTTGGTTTTGAAACTCAAATTCCTTGGCATGTTCCCACCGTAGTAAAGTATCAACCTGCCCTTCAGTAAATGCCAAACGCACCAAACGTTCCCTGCTCATCCCTTGCATCATTGCCTGTTTCACTTCCTTTTTGACCCTCAACTTTTGAAAGTGTAACCAGGTGTAAGTACCCAGTACAGGCAGGCTCAAACAAGCCAAAAGGAATATGCCAGACAGTTTTTTCAAGCTTGTATTTTAGCCAAAATCAATAAAACCAGTGGTGTAAAGCAAATATAAACGATTGTATACAAAGCGTGCTTTTTATTTCAAAACACAGCTTTCCACTTTTCATTTTTCACTTTTCACTTCCCCAGGTATTCGATTGGGATAATCCGTAATGATCCCGTCTACCCCCATCTCGATCAGTTTTTGCATTGCGCTGGTTTCATTGACTGTCCAAGGGATCACTTGCATACCCATAGTGTGAGCCTTTTGAACAACTTCAGCCGAAAGCAAGGCGAAGTAAGGACTATAGATATTGGGCGTAAAGCCAAGTTCTTGCACATTGGCTTCCATCCCACGGCGGTTTTCCACCAATAAAGCCAGGGTCATTTTAGGTGCAATAGCCCTAACTTCGCGCAATACCCGAGGATCAAAGGATTGGATGCAGCAGGAGTTGGTGATACCAAGATTTTGGATTTCATGAAGCACCAACTTGACAAATTCGGCTGGAGGGGGCGTTCTTTTTCCATCCCAATCAGGCTGGCTTTTGATTTCAATGTTGTAGCTCGGCAGGCTTCGTTTGTTTTTGGCACAGTAGTTTTGTACCGCTTGTACAACTTCTTTCAGGAGCGGTTTATGCGCGGCCATCGCTTGTTGTTCAGGGAAACGTTCATTTCCTCTCCGGCCACAGTCGTATTGGGCTATTTCCGCATAGGGTAGCTGATACAGCAATAGTTTACTTTCGTCTTCTGCTTTGACCGCTGTGCCAGCAGGGGTAGAACAAATAGCGGCCGACATCCAGGGCTCATGTGAGATCAACACCTGTTTGTCGGCCGACACAGCAAGGTCCAGTTCCAAAGTTTGAATACTCGGAAATTCCAATGCCTTTAAAAAAGCTGGCAATGTATTTTCAGGGGCCAAACCTCGTGCACCGCGGTGGCCTTGCCAATCAAATGTATTTTGTATTTTTGTATTGCTCACTGCGCTTTTTGAGGAATGACAAGCTGAGCAACAAAATAGGAAGATTGTGAATAGGAAGGGAAAGGAAAGGGTGGAACTTTGTTCTAGCACATTTTTCATACCTTGTTTTTTGCATACAAGGATATAAAAAATTTAAAGGGAGTAATCAATGTTCATTAAAAAAATCAAAACAAAAGTCATTCAGTACATCAGGTAACGTGTTGTCAAGATACAGTGTAGATGGGGACTGGTTTTGTAAGGGTCGATTTAAAGTAGTGGAGCAATAATATCCACCACTACAATCCCCTTTTTGCACCATTGGTACGGGTGTTTGTTAGTAGCAAAGACTTTCATAGAACTAAATTGTAGTAAAGTGTTCAGTGCCAAATATTCAGCATGTTCTTCAGTGTTCAAAGTGCGACATAAAGATAAGACTACTTTTTATTTAAAAATCAAGATTTTTAAATAAAATTAAATCGAGAAAAAAGCGTCTTAAATTCATACATTTTATCATCAAATATCAGATTTTCAATGCTTTATTGAACACAAATTCCACTTGAAAAGTTAAAATTTAAGCAATAAAAAGCCAAAATGAATTATCATAAATGCGTCATATATGTCAAAAAAACTGTTTTTGGGTTGTTAGAACATTTTTTTGATCTCCACTTTGATTTCAAGGATAGCATTTCCGCTCAAGCCAGAGGTTCCACACACTGCGCCATCCTCCGCTGAAACCATCGAACTTCTCCCCTGCAATTTAGCCCAGTACTGCACTTTAAACAGACTAGCCTGGGCCCCCAACAAGGAAATTTGAAAACCAATTACTTTACGTCTGGCGTCTTCTGTACCTGCAAAAGCACCATTTTGCACAAAGGCGGTCGCACCCAACTTTTGAATAAACAGGCGGTATTGAATGCCGATATTGCTGCTTTCAGGTTCCACTTTGAGCTCCAGGCCCAACAATCGATTGCTGGCAAAAGCATCTTTGGTCCATTGCCCCTCTTGCAGCACCACGCTGGACTCCCGATTGAAAAAAGCCTTACCACTTATGTTCAGGTCTCCCAATGGAGTCGTTCCGCTATTTTTTGCTATTTGCACTGCTTTGAGTGCATTGATGCGGCCATACCCGTAAAGCTGGCTATGTCCTTGAACATCGTAACTGCCGCCACTTGAGTCAATTTTATCACAAGCAGATTTGATGAGGGTTTTCACTTGGCTTGCACTCAACTCTGGATTGGCTGATAGCATCAGTGCAACTACTCCGGCTACACCGGGGCAAGCGCTCGAGGTACCGCCAAAAGTAGCGGTGTAATTGCCTTCTTTATCTCCAATGGTGTTTTCTGCATTGTTGACTCCAACGTTGTAGCCTCTCCCCCCCATCCGATCCGTGGTCCAAATACCTGGAGTCAGGGGGCGGGTAGGTTCAAGATTCGGTGCAAAAATATCATTGCTCGGGAAGGCGCACCAGATGGCTTTCCCAAAGTCGCTGTACACGCTGCGTCTGCCTCGGTCGTTGCAGGCTGCGACCGCAATAATCGGTGCATAAGCCCCATAACCATCCAGGTCAACACTTTCGTTGCCATTACCCGCCGCCCACACGATGACACAACCTTTTCCTTTACGTCCTTTTTTTAGCGCATAATCGATGGCCAAACGCGCACTGTCCGGCAGCGGAAAATTAATCAAGTGCATGGGATCATTGGGGTTGCTCCAGTCACCATCCGCGGGTCCCCAACTACAGGAAATCACGTCGGCACCGTTGTCGGCAGCCCAGGCAAAGGCTTTTGCCTCCGCCATGGAGCCTAGTCCACCCGAACGGATGGGCATTAATTTCGCCTCCGGCGCTACTCCTGTCGCTTTGCCAACACCCGCGGCACAGGCCACTCCTGCACAAGCAGTACCATGGTTGTCACCAAAGCCACGTGGGCGTGGGTCATCTGTATTGCGAATGGTATCACGAGGAGCGACCACTTTTCCTGTCTGGTTGAATTCGGGGTGATCGATGTCTATCCCATCGTCGATTACGGCAATAGTAGTGCCTAGCCCACGACTTATCTTCCAGGCGTCCTCAGCATACACGTTTTGTTCGATGGTACTGCCGTTGATTTTGGTATTGATCAGGTGCCACTGCATGGGGTGAATGGACTTAGAGCGTTTTTCTTGTACCAACTCGGGATGGCAATACTCCATCTCCGGCAACTCGATCAAAGTTTCGGCGATTTTAAAAATATCTAAACCCGTGCCTTCGGGTGCTTTGGCGAAATAAGCATTGGTAGCAAAAGTGAGTTTTTCGGCAATCTCCAATTGCTGCTCTTTTAGAATGGCTTCACAACGTTCGGGAGAAATTTCGTCTTTAAATTTGACGAAAAAATTTTCAGTATATACATATATGGTACCTGTCTGGGCATCTTTCAATACCCGTCCGGCAAAACGAATGCTCGGTTCTTCTTTGAAGAGCCGACGAATCGTGTTGCGCAAGGCTTTGACCAAAGAGCGCTTGGCTTCCAAAATTTTGTACACCACAACATCTGCTTCTGGGAAAGCCGCCACTGGTGATAAAGCGGAAGCAGCTTCCCGGGAAGCTTCCGATAGCTTGACATCTGCCAAAGATTTGCCTGTTTGAGTACGCACCACCACGAGGTCGGTGGCTTCAACCAATTGAACGAGCTGGCCGTCGCGGCCTCCGTAACGAATAGAATACATTGTGTTTGGGTTTTAGGAGCACTTAAGCCCCGGGTATTAGTTCAAATTTGAGCCTTGCGTTTTCGGTAGCTGTAAAGTTTTGGACGACAATACCAATGCTTGTATCAATAAGGCAATGATCACCAAAATGGCCATTTCAAAGTAAGAGGAGGAAATGTTACCCAGCATAATCCGTTTGGATTGGCTACGCAAAACTTGCCCTTCGGTCGTTTGAATCTCGGAGAGCTCGGTCAACACAGCAAATGCCTTTGCGGTGCTTGCTTCGCTCGTTTCGATCAAATTGGCCTGAACCAGTCCGTGGCGTTTCGTTTGAGCCATCACTTGGGCATCAATTGCCGTCATGTTGGCCAGGATAGCCTTAAAACGTTGATACGTGGCTGCTTCTTCTGTGGTGAGATGGGTTTTTTCATATTTATCGATGATGGTGTTCAATTTCTGTTGGTACTGATCAAAATCATATTTGTCCGTCGCAGGGTGATTGCCCAGCAAACTGGCCTGGAAAAGTTCACTTTTTTGCTGCAATTGATCGTACAACTGAAACAGGTAACTCTCCGCCATTAATCGATCCTCGTACATGGAAGAGAAGGATTTGTCCAAGCGGCGGATTTGGGATCTTTCAACCAGGTTGTTCCACATCACCAATCCCAATACCAACGCGAGCAATACTGATGCGGTGGCTTTTTGCCGAATGCCATAGGTCCATTTCATATTCATCCCCTTTTTACAAGCAAGATTGTTCACAGGGAAAGTTACAACTCTTTTTTGTGGGAAAAAAGCAAATTTTGGTCAATCAAGCATCGAAATGCGTTAAATACCTGCTGGAACCGGAACAAAATCGCGACTACCTTGTATTCATATTTAGCATCGTGTTGGATCTTATTGATTTCCAACATTTTTGATAATCAAAACATTACGCATGAACAAAGGTTTTTTGATCGACATGGATGGAGTTATTTATGGTGGAAATCACCTGATTCCTGGGGCCGACAAGTTCATCGAAGCATTGCAGAAACGCAACATTCCTTTCCTCTTTTTGACCAATAACAGTCAACGCACACCGCGTGACGTCGTGAATAAACTTACTGGCCTTGGCATCGAGGTTGAAGAAGACAATGTATTCACCAGCGCCATTGCAACGGGCTGGTTTTTGGCGCGAATGAAACCGGCAGGAACTGCCTATGTGCTAGGTGAAGGTGGCTTGATCAACAGTTTGCATGAACATGGTTATGCCCTGGTCACCCAAAATCCCGATTTTGTAGTGGTAGGTGAAGGACGCAACTTTACACTGGAAATGGTCAACCACGCGGTGGACATGATTCTGGATGGAGCCAAACTGATCGCCACCAACCTGGATCCTTCGCCCAAAACCATGGGTTGGACAAACCTGGGCATCAAATCTGTAGTAGCCATGATTGAAGAGGCGACGGGTGTCAAAGCTTTTTCGGTGGGCAAACCCAGCCCAGTCATGATGCGAGTAGCCCGCAAAAAACTGGGCCTCCAAACGGGAAACACCACTATCATTGGCGACACCATGGATACCGATATTCTGGGTGGTATTCAAATGGGGTATCGTACCATCCTCACCCTTTCTGGGGTATCCAAAAGAGCCGATTTGAAATCCTACGCTTTTGCGCCTGACCTAATCGTTGACACCGTAGGTGAACTCGACCTGGATGAATGGCTGGAAGGGCCAAGCTCTTTTTTGCATGGGCAGGCTGGGATGAATGGGAAGTTGATGGTGCAAAATTAATTTCCAATAAAAAAAGTTTCTGGTCTTGTCCGATTCTTTAACCGCTGTTCGTCAACAGGGCATGTTGATTAATTTTTTAACTTTAAACCAAAAAAAATGGAAAAGTACATGCTCCTGTTTCGCAACACTACGGCAACTGAATCTGCTTATCAAGAAATGTCGCCCGAAGCTATGCAGGCTGAGTTGGACAAATGGAACAGCTGGATTGGGGGCATTGCCGCTCAAGGCAAACTGGTAGGCGCCGAAGCGTTGGAACAAGAAGGCAAGGTCGTTTCTGGTTCCAAACACGTGGTAACCGACGGCCCTTTTGTTGAAAGCAAGGAGTTGGTCAGCGGATACCTCGTTTTGCAAGCTTCCAGTTTCGAAGAAGCCATCGAGTTGTCGAAAGGCTGCCCCATTTACGAGATCGAAGGACGAGTGGAAGTTCGGGCCATTCAGGTTTTTAATCAAGCCTGAGTATATGGCTGATCAGCCGGTCCACAGTACTGTTGAGCATCTTTTCCGACACGAGTCGGGAAAGATGCTTGCGGTATTGACCAAATTATTTGGCTTGAGCCAGGTCGAAATTGCCGAAGACATTGTACAAGAGACCCTGATTGCTGCGCTGGAAAGCTGGAAGCTCAAAGGGTTGCCCAGTGATCCCCGAGCCTGGTTGTACCGCGCTGCCAAAAACCGTACCATTGATTACCTGCGCCGCGAGCGCAATTTTTGGGAGCGTATTGCTCCGGCCATCCGCCAGGAGGAATCCGACCCTGAAGCTAGCCATTGGCTAGATGCCTATTTTTTGGACACCGAAATTGAAGATGCGCAGTTGCGCATGCTCTTTGCGGCTTGTCATCCAGCGATTCCATTGGAATCGCAGTTGGCCTTGATGCTGCGTACTTTGTGTGGCTTGAGTACGGAGGAAATTGCCGCTGCTTTTTTGCTGCCCAGTGATTCCATTGGCAAACGTTTGTACCGCGCTAAAGAAAAAATCCGTCAGGAAAAGTTATCGCTGGAAGTTCCGGCTGGTGCTGATATTCTTCCCCGTTTGGATGCCGTGTTGCACGCCGTCTATTTGTTGTTCAACGAGGGTTACAAATCTGCTTCGGACGATGCGGTCGTGCGCCGCGAACTGTGTGCCGAAGCCATTCGCCTGGGGGCTTTGTTAGCACGTCATCCGCTGAGTAATTTGCCCAAAACCCACGCCCTATTGGCCTTACTGTGTTTCCATTCAGCCCGCCTGGATACCCGCCTCAATGCCGAGGGAGAGATTGTACTGCTGGAGTACCAGGATCGCAGCCGCTGGAATCGGCAATTGATTGCCTTGGCTTACGAGCATTTTAAACAATCCAGCTGTGGTGAAGCAATCAGTGCTTACCATTTGGAGGCGGCCATTGCTTCCTACCATGCGGTGGCACAGAGTTTTGCCCAAACCAATTGGCAAGCCATCTATTATTGCTACAACTTGCTGATGAAAGTGCAGCCCTCCCCTATCGTAGCCCTCAATCGCGCCATTGCCTTGGGTTATGCCGATGGACCTAAAGCGGGTATTGAAGCTTTGTCAAAAATTGAGGGGATGGAAAAGCAGTATTTGTGGCATACCGCCTTGGGCGATTTTTATCAAAAACAGGGAGATAAATCCGCAGCTTTGACTGCCTATCAAAAGGCATTAACATTGGTCACCTTACCCGCCGAAAACAAAGTCATCCAGGATAAAATCAACAACTGTATGGATTAAGGGACCTTACATATCCAACATATCCCGCTCCCGGAAGTCCAGCAAAATAATCTTGATTGCCCGTTTGGCAATGTTTTTACCCAACATCCGCGTCAGGAAGGTCCGCCAGGCCCACAGGCAGATGCTTTTAAAAAAAGAAGGCTGATTTGCTGTTTTTTCCTTTTTGCCATAAAATTGCCTCATCAAATGGTCCACATCTTTGTGCACAGGCTTGTTGTAATGGTCATCAGGAGGGGTATTCAAGGCAAAAATATAGTCCAATACTGTTTTGAACCTTTGGCCCAATAAAGGATCTAGTCTAAAAATCTCGCTTGGACGAATCTTCAACTTGACGGGTTCGGGCAAATATGGCTCGTGGTACTCACTGTTGGCCATGTTGGCGATGCCCATATCCGGAATAATAGGGTAAAACCCCGGGCCACCCAGGTCGTTGGGTACAAAAAAGCGTTCATGCCGAGGATCGCGGCCATCACTTTTCCAATCGCTGAACACCTTAGCTGTTTCCAGTTTATCCAGTGAAATGGTGAAATGTTTGCGCAGGAACTTTTGGCAATTGTAACGCCCCAGATGAAAATCGTGCTCGCGAAATTCCCGGCTAAAAAAACCGCCGAAGCCATCCAGTGCGCCACAGGCAATTGGATACGGATCGTCATTCTTTTTGGGAAAAATCATCCGGCGAGTTGCATCACCTGACAAACCCCGCATCAAATCACTTTCTTTCACCATCGCCTGCGCCCGAATGGCCCCAAAAATATTGGGAATCAAGTCGAGTAGAGAGGTGGGTTTTTTGTATTTTTTGGTTTTGTCTTCGGCAAAATTGGGGAAGGGATCGATCATGATGATGGCGTAAGGGTTGCCTTCGGCCTGGCATTTTTCTTCAACCGCCTCGATGATTTCGCCAAAAGGTTCGTTGTTGATGGTGCCTCCATCTATCGCTACCAGGTTGAAAGGATCACTATCTGCCGTAATATCGATCGCTTGTTCCAACTTGGGGTTCTTGTGCAAACCAAACATGCGGTAGATCATCGCCTTGATGTAATCCAGGTGGATGTTATCCAGTGCGCGGGCCCGCAAACCCAGTGGAAAGGCACCTGTTGCTTTGGCACATTCCAACAACAATTTTCGGTCGTTTTCTTCCTCCGGTTGGAAGGGAACCACATGAGGTGGACGGTACTGCCCAGGAGTGCGACTCACCATAAAATGAGCGATGCCCTTGTGCACGTACATCCGGTGAGCGGGTTGGTATTTGGCATCGGAAGCGCTGAACACATCTTTTGCACCCTCCTGTTCCAGTTTTTTAAGCTCTTCCCGAATTTTGGTGTCAAAAAAATTAACCGCTACGGGTACACCTCGCAGGCTGGTGATGGTAAGGATGATCTGTAAGTTGGCGGAGATGTATTCGGGCAAGTCCTGGATTTGAGCCAGGACGCCTGCATTGTCAGCAATGGCATCGATGGGGTCGGAATTGAGTAAAGATTGCACTTCGTTGTTGGCCAGGATGTCTCCGGTTTGTAACATCTGCTCAATGGTGGGTAAACCTTGCGCGTCGTTGAGGTTGACCCAGGAGTCGTAAAGTTTATTGTGCTTTTTCTCCGGATTGTATTCGTTGATGGGTTTGATGCCTTCAAACATGGCCAGAGCCGCAATAGCGGCGGTCATCCCCCCAGCCGAAGCACCGCCGATCACTTCGATGACCACATCATGCATCGGCACCGAAAAATCGTACATGGGACTTTCCTCCCCAACTTCTTCGTTGAGCTTCTTGGCGCGATCCCATTTTTCGAGGGTTTCCAACAGGTAATCAACTACCCCAGCAGTATAGGCTCCAGCCGAAACGGCACCAGCCATGGCGATACCAATTTTGAAGATTTTGCGCTTTTGCATTAGTTCAATATGCTAATGTGTTAATTTGCTAAGTTGCTAATGTCGGCTTTATTAGCACATTAGCAAATTGTCACATTAGCACATTAAAGTTATCTTACTAAAAATACAATTCCGATCCCGGGGCCGCCCATTCCCGAGCGGGGATCAGTCTGAAAGGTAGGCTTTATTCGCCAACTTAAATCCTCACTGATGTCAAAATTTTGTAAATGAGCATCGACAAAAGCTTCGATGGCCACTAACCCATAAACTGCTACTATTCCGGCAAGTGATGCTTGGCGATTTTTATCATAGGAATCGCGGTTCGATCGCAGGCCATTCACCCCAAGGTTGAAAGAAGTGAATTCGTGCGTTTTGTCTTGTAGCTCCAGCTCCAAGGCTGTTTTTAGACGCTGGTATAGGTCATTATTGGAGTAAAACACATAAGCAATGCCTCCTAATGCCCCCACAGCAATGGGTGCCTTCCACCAACGGCCATTGTAGACCTGCCCTGCGCCGGGTAAGACCAACGAATAAAGCAGCGCTTTTTTCGGCACAGGCAGTCGGTTTTTCCGAGCCAGCTTGACGCTGTCCATAAAGATCATTTGCACTTTTTCCTGCGGAGGAGTAGCCGCAGGAAGGGTATCCTTTTGTTGGGCAAAAAGGGAACTAGAAAATACCGTCAACACCACAATGAACAGAGCCTTCATAATACAGTCAGTTTGCTTAGGGCGATAAAAAATAAGTGCTCATTTTGCCAGAGGATTAGATAAGTAAACGTTTCATTTCAAGTGTTTTATCTAATCCTCTGGCTCAGGAAAAATGAGCGCTTATTTTTGCCCCACTAGTTAGAGTAGGCAAAAGGCCAAAATGCTTCTTGTGGAAATGTTAATGGTTTTCTTCTAGGCGGTCCAGGATGTCCAGAAGTTCATTCAAGGCTTTGGTATTGGCAAAAGGGATCACGACTTGACCTTTACCTTCAGCATTCACTTTAAGTTGTACGGAACCAATCCCGAAAGTGGCACGAATTTTTTTGCGAACTGCTTGGTATTCTTCGGGCAAATCCTTTGACTTTCCCGCGCTTTTTTTTGTTTTTGGAGCATTTATTGAGTCCCGTAATGTCTCCAGCGCTTTGACAGAAAGACCATTTTCAATCGTTTCCTGTAATAAAAACAATTCGGTTGAAGGAAACTCAATTCCAGCCAATACCTTACCGTGCCCCAGGGTAATTAAACCATCTCTCAGAGCAGCTTTAGTAGCATTTTGGAGATTTATCAACCTTAAAAAATTGGTAATCGAAGGTCGATTGACGCCTAGTCTTTCTGATAATTGCTCATGGGTCAGATGAAATTCCGAAATTAGTCGAGCATAAGAGTTGGCAAGTTCCATTGGGTTAAGATCCTGACGCTTGATGTTTTCCAGAATAGCCATTTCCAGCATCAAAGTGTCATCAGCTTTCAGGATGTATGCTGGAATTTCAGTCAATTCAGCCAATTTGGAAGCTCTAAATCGCCGCTCCCCGGAAATGATTTGATATTTTTTTGGTTCTAGACGACGTACTGTAATGGGTTGGATGATCCCATGGGTCTTTATGGAATCAGCTAGTTCATTTAGTTCAACTTCTGTAAAATCCTTACGCGGCTGATTGATATTGCCTTCAATTTGCTCAATTGGAATCATTAAGAAATTAGCCATTAATTCATTGACTAATTCATCTTGATTAAGCTCAATTGCCTCTTCCAATTTATCAGCAGAAAAAACTGCCCGTAACCCTGCACCCAAATTATCCCGGGTGACCTTTTTCCCAGGTTCATTCCGAACTACTTTCTTAGCCATGTCCTTAATTCATTAATCCGCTACGGGTTCGTTAATCGTTTTGTTTACACTCAAATCGCCATTGCGCACCAGGAATTCCTGGGCTAGGTTCAGGTAATTGATGGCTCCTTTGCTGCCCGCATTCAGTAACACTACAGGCATGTGCATGTTGGGGGCTTCGCCAATCCGGGCGTTGCGGTGGATGATGGTATCAAAAACCCGCTCTTTGAAGATGTCTCGTACCTCTTTGACCACTACATTGGCCAAACGTAGGCGGGGATCGTACATAGTCAACACAATCCCTTCAATGGCCAAACTGGGGTTGAGGGTGCGTTTGACCAGGTTGATGCTGTCTTGCAATTTGGACAAACCCTCCAGCGCAAAAAACTCACATTGTACTGGAATCAGCACCGAATCAGCTGCGCAAAGTGCGTTGACGGTCACCATTCCCAGGGAAGGCAAACAATCGATGAAGATGTAGTCGTAATATCCACGAAGTTGCTCCACCACTTTTTTCATAAAAAACTCCCGATTGGGACGGCCTACCAGTTCTATTTCTGCTCCAACCAGGTTGATATCGGAAGGCAAGAGGTGCAAATTGGGGGTATCGGTTTCATAAATGGCGTCCATGGGATCCATACCATTGATCAAACAATCGTAGAGAGAGGCTTCGGCTTCACCTGGCAAAATACCTACCCCCGAAGAGGCATTGGCCTGCGGATCAGAGTCGATCAACAATACCTTTTTTTCTAGTATAGCCAAACTTGCCGCCAGGTTGATGGCGGTGGTGGTTTTACCCACTCCACCTTTTTGATTGGCAATGGTGATTACTTTTCCCATAAACTTTCAATTGTACAGCTTTCATTAAGCGGCAGCAAAATTAACTCTTTTCCTTTAGCAGCAAAAGCTTTTTGTGCGGAAGCATGATCGATTTTGATGTAACCGAAGGTATCGTAGTGGCAGCCGATGATTTTAGGGCAGTCGATGAAGTCGGATGCGAGGATGGCGTCTTCAATACCCATGGTGAAATTATCGCCGATGGGGAAGATAGCAAAATCTAGTTTGGGGCAAATCATCGGGAGGAGTTTCATGTCCCAGGTCAGAGCGGTATCCCCAGCGTGGTAGAAGGTCCCCTCCGCATTGGAAATCACAAAACCGCCGGGATTTCCGGCGTAAGTGCCGTCGGGCAGTACACTGGAATGAACGGCATTGACAATTTTGAGCTTGCCAAAATCAAAATTCCAGCTGCCGCCCAGGTTCATCGGGTGGCCTTTGATGCCTTTCGCCTGATAGTAGGTAACAATTTCGTAATTGGAAACGATAGTGGCATCACAACGTTTGGCAATGGTTTCGGCATCAGCTACGTGATCGCCGTGCCCGTGGGTAAGCAGGATGTAATCGGCTTGAATGCTGTTGACAAGGGTTGCAGCCTGATCGGCTTGCAGTGGATTGGGAGAAATGAAGGGGTCAAAAAGTAGTTTTTTGCCCACAGTTTCGACCAGAAAACAAGACTGGCCGTAGTAGGTGATCTGCATGGTTGATTTGGTTTGAGGATTTGGAGGCTTAAAGAAACACTTTCTTTGGGTGGTTTCAAATGCTCAAACGCAAAATTTCAACTCTTAGGTGTATCTTTGGTGTCTTAGGTTTCTTAGGTGGTGAAAGCATAACCTGCTTCGCAGGTATTTTATTTTCACAACCTAAGAAACATAAGACACCAAAGATGCACTTCAGTATTAAAACGGAACGACTACCTGTAATCTGGATTGAAACCCATGTGACTTCTTCATTTGCATGTAAAACTCGAACATCGGTGACAACTCAGGGAATTCCTTTTTCACCATTTTGCCCATTTTGGCCTCATCATCACTGCCTTCACCCAGAAATTCTTCTAGCAACTGCTGGATGGGGTCTTTGATGGAAGGATAACTCACCGTGCGGTAATCTTTCACTTTGGCCAATTTAGCCGCAGACTTGATGGCCTGATCTAAGCCACCCAATTTGTCTACCAGTCCGATCTTGCGGGCATCTACCCCGCTCCATACCCGGCCTTGGGCAATCTCATTGACTGCTTCGGTGCTCATTTTGCGGCCATCAGCTACCCGCTTGAGGAAGAGCGCGTACATCTCTTCCGTGGAGGCTTGAGCCCGGCGGGCTTCTTCTGGCGACATGTCCTGCATCACATTGAGGCCGAGGGCGAATGGGCCGGTTTTCACCGAGTCCATGGTAATGCCCAGTTTATTGGCCATCATTTTTTCGATGCTGGGGACTATGCGGAACACCCCGATTGAACCCGTAATGGTGTTGGGTTCCGCGAAAATCGAATCGGCCATACAGGCAATGTAATAACCGCCAGAAGCAGCAACATCCCCCATGGAAACGACCAAAGGTTTGCCGGCTTCTTTGGCTTTGGTCAGCGCGTACCAGATGTTTTCGGAAGCCAGGGCGCTACCTCCACCCGAGTTGACGCGGAGTACAATGGCTTTTATTTTTTCATCATCGAGCATTTTTTCGATGGCCTTTACGTAACGTGTGTCTCCAATCGAGCCATTGCTGCCTTTGCCATCCAGTACAGTGCCTTCGGCGTAAAGCACTGCAATTTTGCTATTGGCTTTGTAATTGCTTTTCGCGGGACGAGCCTGATCGTATTGATTGATGTTGACAAATTTTACGTCTTCATCTTTGTCCAAGCCTAGTTTTTTCTTGATTTGCTCCATCAATTCCTGGCGATACATCACTTTGTCGAACAAGCCGTATTGAACTGCTTTTTCTGGGGTATCTGCCAGGCCCTGGTTGATGATACTGCGCAATTCAGCGCTGGATTTTTTGCGGGTTTTGGCTAAATCACTCAGGAAAACATCGTAAAAGTCACCCAAAAATTCTCGGTACTGGAGTTTGTTTTCGGGGCTGAATTTTTCCAAACGATAGGGCTCGGTAGCTCCTTTGAACTTCCCAGCGTAATAAATCTGCATGTTGATGCCCAAATTGTCCAACATCCGTTTGTAGAACATCGCTTGCACCGCGAAACCATTGATTTCTACATAACCGCTGGGGTTGATGTAAGTTTCGTCGGCCACCGATGCTACATAATAACTGCCCCGGGTAAAAAATTTGCCGTGGGCAACTACAAATTTGCCTTTTTTCTTAAAATCTTCAATGGATTGACGCACTGTGCGGGCCGAAGCGAAGCCATTAAAAGCAGCCATTTCAGGTTCCAAAAGGATACCTTTGATGTTGTCGTCATCGGCGGCACGGCGGATGGCAGCAGCCACATCGTGCGTACTTAAAACCTTGGTTTTTTTGAGGTCGGAAAAAGAAACCGACTCCACGTTATTGGTCAGTTCAGGGGTAAGCTGATCAAAGGTGAGGCGAAGTACTGAGTTGGGGCCTACGGGTTCGGTTTTTTCGGCACTGCTGGCAATTGCACCAACAATGGCAATACCGACGAAAAACAACACACCTAAAGCCACTAATACCCCCAAGCAGGAGGCAAAAAACATCTTGAAAAATTGTCCCATAGTTTAATGTTTTGCGAACTGGCGAAAAATAGCTAAAATGGACGTAGGTTAACCTTTTTTTAGATGAAATGCACCAAAACCGGGAAGATGGATTGCTTTCCTTACAATTAATTAAAGTGGTTTTTGTTGGTCATCCCTCATTAAATTCTATTTTTACCCCGTTCATACACAAAATACCCGCAGTGACCAGCATAGACTTAAAACCACTCAAAGATTTTCAGGAGACCAAAGATGGTTTGCCTTATATCCATCGCGACATTAGTTGGCTTTCGTTCAATTACCGCGTTTTGCAGGAGGCCATGGATCCCAGTGTGCCTCTGTTTGAACGTTTGAAGTTCCTGGCCATTTATTCTTCAAACCTCGACGAATATTTCAAGGTGCGCATGTCTTACCATCGGCATTTGGCCCGGGTGGGCAAAAGCACCAAGCAAGAACTGGAGTACGACCCCAAATCGGCCATTAAGGAAATTCGGCGAATCGTCAACTTACAACAGGAAGTTTTTAGTAAGGTTTTTGATGAAATGATCATTCCCGAATTGAAGGATCATAAAATTTTCCTGCTGCGCCGTTTGGATCTCAACGAGGAACAACAACAGTTTGTCGAAGCCTACTTCAAAGACAACATGTTGCCCTTCGTACAACCCGTGTTGTTGCACCAAAAACGCATCCGCCCTTTTTTGAACAATGCGGCCTTGTACCTCACCCTTTGGCTCAAACCCATCGAAAACCCCGATGCGCCCGACGAGTATGCCCTGGTAAAAATGCCTTCGGATCAGTTGCCGCGTTTCATC
Source organism: Haliscomenobacter sp. (assembly GCF_041740695.1). GTDB lineage: Bacteria > Bacteroidota > Bacteroidia > Chitinophagales > Saprospiraceae > Haliscomenobacter. Next base: position 41,323 of record NZ_JBGSLK010000020.1, read on the forward strand.
CACCTGCCTCCTTCGGCACCAGGCCGGAACGATATAATTTTGCTTGACGACATTGTACGGCACAGTGTGTCCTGGATGTTTCCGGGGTATGCCATTGAAGATACCTTTTCAATCAAGTTGACCCGGGATGCCGAATTGTACATCGATGATGAATTTTCGGGTGATCTGGTGCAAAAAATCCGCAGCAGCCTCAACAAACGCCAGGTGGGGTCTACTTCACGTTTTGTTTACGACCGGCAGATACCTCTAACCATGCTCGACGTCCTTAAAGAGGTATTTGCCCTGGAAAAATACGACACGCTCAGGGAAGGTCGTTACCACAACAATTTCGACTTTTTTAAGTTTCCCGACTTTGGGATGAATCACTTAAAAAATCCGGTTTTACCCACCCTAGAGTGTAAGCTGCTAGAAGATACAGAGCATGACTTGTTTGGCAAAATTGCGGAAAAAGACCGGCTGCTCAACTTCCCTTACCAGTCCTATGCCGCGGTCATTCGATTTTTTGAAGATGCGGCCAAAGACCCCTTGGTTACCCACATCAAACTCACCCAATACCGGGTGGCAAAAAACTCCCAAATCCTGCAAGCCTTGATGGACGCCGTTGAAAATGGCAAACAGGTTTCGATTTTTATTGAGGTAAAAGCACGTTTTGACGAAGAAGCGAACTTGGGCTGGGGTGAAAAGTTAAAAAAAGCGGGCGTGCACGTCAATTACAGTTTTCCCGGCGTAAAAGTACACGCCAAGTTGGCCTTGGTGCGGCGCATGGAAAGCGGTGGCCCTGCCTTTTATGCCTATTTGTCAACCGGGAATTTTCATGAAGGCACCGCCAAAGTGTACAGTGATTTTGGCCTGTTCACCAAAGATACCCGTCTCACTTCTGAGGTGGCCCGGATCTTCACCTACCTGGAAACAGTAAAAGTGCCTCAGCAAGAATTCAAACATTTTTTGGTCGGCCAGTTCAACCTTCGTTCGGGTATTGAACAACTAATCGACTACGAGATTGCCCAGGCCAAAAAAGGAAAACCAGCCAGCATCATCATTAAAATCAACAGCATCCAGGATCGGCCCATGATCAAAAAATTGTATGAAGCCAGTCGGGCGGGTGTAAAAATTGACATGATCGTAAGGGGCATCTGCTCATTGGTTCCTGGAGTCAAAGGATTCAGTGAAAACATCAAGGCGATCAGCATTGTGGATCGCTACCTGGAGCATGCCCGGGTGTTTATCTTTCATCACGGTGGCGAGCAAAAAGTTTATCTGTCTTCTGCTGATTGGATGACCCGCAATTTGAGTTTCCGCGTGGAAACGGCTTTTCCAATTTATGATCCTGAAGTAAAACGCGACATTTTGGACTACATCAACGTCCAACTGAGCGACAACGTGAAGGCGAGAGTATTGGACAAAAACCTGTCAAACGAACGCAATAAAGTGGAAGGAGATTTCCCTTGTCGCTCTCAGGTGGATACGTATTATATGGCTAAGCGGAAGCTTGAAGAAAGTGAAAAGTGAAAAGTGAAAAGTGAAAAGTGAAAAGTGAAAAGTGAAAAGTGAAAAGTGAAAAGTGAAAAGTGAAAAGTGAAAAAAATGCACTAATCATTCATATCCAAATTTTTAAGCAACAAAATGCCTCAAAACAGTTAAAAAACAAGTAGTGTACGTGCTTTTCACTTTTCACTTTTCACTCCTTAATTCTTCTCCGGACGCAAACCCCGAACAACCTTCCCAGCCTGCCACATTTCGCTGTCGCGCAGCGTAGCAAGTTCTTCTTCCAGTTTTTCGCGGTAATCCGTCTGGCTATTGGAGTCGATAGAACGCTGGGCTTCTTCGCCGGCAGCTACACTATCGTACAATTCTTTGAAGACAGGTGCGGTAGCATCGCGGAATTTCTGCCACCAGTCCAGCGCACCACGTTGAGCAGTGGTCGAACAGTTGGCGTACATCCAGTCCATGCCGTTTTCAGCAACCAATGGCATCAGCGATTGAGTCAATTCTTCAACCGTTTCGTTGAATGCTTCAGATGGGCTGTGGCCACGTTTGCGCAGTTCATCGTATTGTGCAGCGAAGATACCCTGGATGGCACCCATCAAGGTACCACGCTCGCCCGTAAGGTCGGAGTATACCTCGTTTTGGAAGGTCGTTTCGAACAAGTAACCGGAACCAATGCCAATACCCATTGCTACAACCCGATCCTTGGCGCGGCCAGTAGCATCCTGGTGGATGGCATAGCTGGAGTTCAAACCACGGCCTTCCAGGAACAAACGGCGCAAGCTGGTACCAGAACCTTTCGGCGCAGCCAGGATTACATCGATATCGTCAGAAGGAATGATGCCCGTACGCTCTTTGTAAGTGATCCCAAAACCATGAGAAAAGTACAGGGCTTTTCCAGGAGTCAGGTATTTTTTCAAAGTAGGCCAAATGGCGATCTGAGCTGCATCAGACAGTAGGTATTGAATGATGGTACCACGTTCAGCAGCTTCTTCGATGCTGAAAAGGGTTTCACCAGGTACAAAACCATCGGCAATTGCTTTGTCCCAGGTTTTGGAAGGGTAACGTTGACCTACAATCACGTTAAAACCATTGTCGCGCAGGTTCAGCGCCTGACCAGGACCTTGCACACCATAACCAATGATGGCAATGGTTTCGTCTTTCAATACTTCCAGAGCCTTTTCGAGCGGGAACTCTTCGCGGGTAACCACGTTTTCTTCTACGCCGCCAAAGTTGAGCTTTGCCATAAGATATTTGTGTTTATAATGAGTTTTCAAAAAAGGATGGGCGCAAAGATAGAATAAATGCACTCTTTACAAAGTATGGAAAAAATTGGGGTTTTACAATTTCAAAAGTCTGAGCGCATGTCTAAAAAGTCAGGCCCCTTTATGCATGGCCTCGATGAACAAATCGAGTTTGTACGAATCCAGATAGCGCAAATCCACCAATTTGGACTGTTGCAATCGCTTTAAGATGAAAGGTCGGAGCAATTTCAGCCCCCACCCTACCCCATTGAGCAGTTTCCAACGGGCAATTTTGTCATAGGTTTGGGTCAAGCGCGTTTCAACCCTTTTTCCACGCTGCTGCAATTGCGCCAGGTTGTGGATCGCCATTTGGGTTTTGGACAAAAAAACTGCCGTGCTCTCCAATCCCAGATGCAATAGAGGATTGTTCAAATGTAGGATTTCGATGTTCTTTTTGGCCAATTCCATCCCGAACAGAGTGTCCTCGTGCCCGTAGGTGCGCAAACTTTCGTCAAAGGTGATGCTGGCAAAGATGGATTTGGGGATCAAAAAATTGTTGGTCATAAAAGAATGGTAGGGATTTTTTTGGCGCTCCAAAAAATCTTGTTGTTCCCGCTGCCGACCATAATGCCAGTGCAGGAGGTATTGCGGGTCTGAGGGCGGTTTGGGCAGGTAGCTGCGTCCACCGTACAACAAACGTTGTGGGTGGAAGGCAGATACATAAGTTTGTAAATAATGAGGCATTACTACCCCGGAATCGCAGTCCATGTACAACAGGTAATCGTATTGGGCCATTTCAACCAGGCGATTGCGGATAGCAGCCCGACCAATGTTTTGGGGCAGTTCCTCATAGCGGACATTGGTTTTTTGAATCAAAACCCCATTTATTGCCTTAAATTTTTCATCCGAAGCATCATCCAGTAAACAAATCTCGTACAATTCACCCAGCCCTTCGGCCTGTCGGTGCAATTCCGTCACCAAATAAGTGACATCGTAGTTGTAAATCGGTATAAGGATGGAGAGCAAGTTGAAATATTTAGGGTTGAAAAGTTGAAGTGTTCGGATACGCAAGTTTCGGAATTCTCTTTAAAAATTTGTGGCTAAAGCAGGATAAATTTTGTCACCCCATCTCTTCAACTTTTCAACCCTAAACTCGTCAACTTTCCCTTAACTTTGCGGAGTTGAAAAAAAACGCCTTTCAATTAAAACTGAAACTTCAGAAAGTTTGTTATATTTGTATGACGCAAAAAATTACTTCCCGATTTTTTTGAGGCTTTTGAATAGGAAGCTCACTTGAAATGAACCGTTCGACTTCCTATTCAAAACCCAAATCGGGAAGTTGATTTTTCTGCTTTACTTTGCAAACAAGTTCAACACACGCTCATGTCATCCACCGCAACATTGGATACTTTACTCAAGGATCCCTCATTAACCAAACCGCTCCGCGACATCGCCGAAAAAGTGGCTCAACACCAACGCCTCAGCCCCGCCGAAGGTATTTTACTGTTTGAAGAGGCCGAGTTGGGTTATTTGGGGGTTCTGGCCAATTTTGTCCGCGAACAAAAACAAGGTGACCATACTTATTTTAACCGCAACTTCCACATTGAGCCAACCAACCTCTGCGTGTACACCTGCAAGTTTTGCTCCTATTCCCGGCTGATCAAACAGCGCCACGAGGGTTGGGAATACACCGCTGAGCAAATGTTGGACATCGTATACAAATACGACAATGAGCCCGTTACAGAAGTACACATCGTCGGTGGGGTCTTGCCCCAATACGATTTGCCCTTTTATGTAGACTTGTTCAAACGCATCAAGGCGCATCGGCCCGAGTTGCACGTCAAGGCGCTTACCCCCGTGGAATACCACTACATCTTCAAAAAAGCCAAAGTCAGTTATGAAGATGGTATGAAGATGATTGCCGATTCAGGGGTTGATTCATTGCCTGGTGGCGGCGCCGAAATTTTCCACCCGGAAATTCGCGAGCAGATCGCCGCCGACAAGTGTACGGGCGAACAATGGCTGCGGATGCACGAAATCTGGCACGAGCTGGGACGCAAATCCAATGCCACCATGCTCTACGGCCACATCGAAAATTACAGCCACCGCATCCATCACCTGGATGAATTGCGCAAACTACAAGATAAAACGGGGGGCTTCCAAACCTTCATCCCGCTCAAATTCCGCAATCAGGACAATGAAATGTCCCATATCCCGGAAGTGAGCACCATTGAAGACTTGCGGAATTACGCCGTAAGTCGCATTTACCTCGACAATTTTGGCCACATCAAAGCCTACTGGCCCATGATCAGCCGAAATGTGGCACAAATGGCCCTCTCTTTCGGTGTGGACGACATCGATGGCACCATTGATGATACCACCAAAATTTATTCGATGGCTGGTTCCGAAGAACAAACCCCGGCGATGAGTACGCAGGAATTGGTGAAACTCATTCGTAGTGTTGGCCGTCGCCCCATCGAACGGGATACCTTATACAACGTAATTCAGGACTACAGCGATGTTGTTTTTGAAGAAGACAAACAATTTCGTGGCTACCTGGATTTGCCAGTAGTCAACAACTAATGATGGTTGAGGAAGTTGAGAGGGTTGAGGGAGGTTGAGGCTCCGCGAGCGTCTTTGACAAGGACGCGTCTAAGTTACTTGCGGTAGCCTCAACCTCCCTCAACCCTCTCAACCCTCTCAACTAAAAAACAGGCATGAAAAGCATCTATATCATCCGACACGGCGAAACTGACCTCAATCGCAATGGCATTGTACAAGGCAGCGGTGTAGATACCCATTTGAATGAATTGGGACAGCAACAGGCCCAGGCATTTCATCAACGTTATGCCGATTTGCCCTTTGAAGTGGTACTTACTTCGGCCTTGCGTCGTACCCACCAAACTGTGCAGGGTTTTATTGAATCCGGGATCCCTTGGGAACAATGGGCGGAAATCAACGAAATCAGCTGGGGCATTCACGAGGGGCAACAGAACACCCCTCAAATGCACGAAGAGTACACAACCTTGGTCAGGCACTGGAAAGCGGAAAATTACGACGCCAGAATTGACGGCGGAGAAAGTGCCCAAGAATTGGCCAAGCGGATGCACCATTTTGTGGAACAGCTCAGGAGCCGCCCAGAAAAACAGATTTTGGTATGTAGCCACGGTCGGGCCATGCGTTGCCTGATGTGTGTTCTCAAGGGCAAACCGCTGTACCAGATGGATCACTTCAAACACGCCAATACCGGCTTGTATAAGTTGAGCTACGATGGTACAAGCTTTCATTTTGAACTGGAAAATGACCTAAGTCACCTGGAAAACATTCCCAGTCTTTAGACAAGCTCTTAGGCTTTATCAACATAAACATGAACGAAAAAATTCGGGTTACCGCAGTTAGTTATTTGAATACCAAGCCGCTGCTTTATGGATTGTTCAAAAGTCCGGTGGCGGCGGAGTTGGACTTGCAGCTGGACATTCCTTCCGTTTGTGCAGAAAAACTGCGGAGTGGGCAAGCGGATTTGGGCTTGGTTCCGGTAGCCATTCTGCCCGAATTGACTCAGGCTTATATTGTTTCTGATTATTGCATTGGTGCCGAGGGTGCGGTCAAAACGGTGTGTATCTACGCTGAAAAACCACTGGAAGAACTCAAGACCATTTACCTGGATTACCATTCGCGCACTTCGGTGGAGTTGGCGCGGATTTTGGTGCGTGAATATTGGAAGGTGGGGGCAGAGTTGCTGCCAGCCAAACCCGGCTTTGAAAGCAAAATCCAGGGAGATACGGGTGCCTTGCTCATTGGCGACCGCACGATGGGCCTTGATTTAAAATACCCTTATGTGTATGACCTGGGTGAAGCCTGGCTGCAACACACGGGCTTGCCCTTTGTATTTGCGGCCTGGGTCAGCACCAAGCCGCTCGATCCAGCCTTTATTCAACGGTTCAATGCAGCGCTAAAAACCGGACTCGACTACATTCCCGAGCTGATTTACCTACTGCCCAGCCAGCCCGATTTTGACCTGAATACCTACTTTACCAAATACATCAGTTATCCCTTAACCGAGGGCAAAAAAGAGGCTTTACGTTTGTTTTTGGAAAAAATCAATCCAGAAGCGCAAAACCACATTCAGTTTTTTCAGGAAGAAGTGCCAGTAGTAGCGGCTGCACGCTGGTGATTGTCGCCACCCTACCGTTTCAGTAGCTTCTCTAAAACCAAAAAAGGCCTAACTTCGTTCTTACACCCAGAGAGAAGCGACAATTCGTACCTCGTCATTCGTACTTCGTCATTCCTTTAGATTAACATCAATCATCAATGAAGAACAAACTTTTTGCCCTGAGTTTGGGTTTCCTATTCTTCGCGAGCGCTTGTCAAAATCAAGCCCGCATCAACGCACAAACCAAGGATATGAAAACAGATAAGATTGCCACCACCGATAAAGAATCCATTACGCTGGCTGGTGGTTGCTTTTGGTGTGTAGAGGCGATTTACCAGGATGTGGAAGGGGTTTATTCCACGGTATCAGGTTATTCTGGCGGCTCCGACATCGATGCCAATTACAAGGCAGTTTGCTCCGGAATGACTGGCCACGCCGAGGTCGTACAGGTGACTTTTAATCCCAACATCATTGCACTGGAAGACATCCTGCGCATTTTTTGGAGTACCCACGATCCTACGACCCTCAATCGCCAAGGCGCGGATGTAGGGCCCCAGTACCGCTCGGCCATTTTTTACCAAGATGACCGTCAAAAAACGATCGCGGAAAAGTCAATCAAAGAGGTTGCTTCTACATTGTGGGATGACCCGATTGTGACTACCCTTGAGCCGCTGCTTGATTTTTATCCTGCTGAGGATTACCATCAGGATTATTACACTTTGGTGGGAAGTCGGAATTCCTATTGCACTTTTGTGATTACGCCAAAGGTGACGAAGTTTCGCAAGGAGTTTGCGGATAAGTTGAAGAAGAAGAATTAGTGAATCACAGCGTGGCTTTTTTTAGCACAAAGAAAAAAACAAGGGACACTAAGGATACAAAGCTAAGCGTCGACGGCGCTTGGCTTTGTGTCCTTAGTAATGCCCTTCAGGTCAAACGCGAAAAACGCAGGTTTGACTTGGGAAAATCAATACCCATCAGGAATTGGACAATTGCCCAATTGATCATTCCTGCGCTCAGGGTTCGCCAACCGATTCCTGTAAATGCAGGGGGCAAGGGGGACTCAAAAACGGTAATCACCATGCCAATGAGGAGTGAGGCGACTGCGGCCCACTGGTACAGTCTAAGTTTGGCAAAAATGGGGGTCTGTGGTTCGCCCCGGTAAGCTTCTTCTACAAAACGCCCAAGTCCGTTCAGCATCAAATACAACCCAATCAGCAGTGACATGGAAGCTCCGCTGTACCACAAACGGAATTGTAGACCACCGACGAGTGCCAGCCAAATCATGGCATACAACTGGGTAGGATGCAAAGCTATTCCTTTCAGGTTGGAAATGAAACAAACCCGGGAGCGGGGATGCACATAATGGATGCCCAGATGCTCACTAGAAGGTGATCCATGGCAACAGCCATTGACCAGACAGCGCATGCGCCCAATGGCTTGTACCCAGGGCATGAATACGGCAAATACCCCCAGCATCATCCATACGTTCAGTCCCATCCACTGAATGACCAGAATAGCCAGGAATACCCCTACCATTGAGCCGTACCAGCCAAATGGGCGTTTCAGTTTGTCAGAACCTTCAATGAATTGCCCCCATAGACCGGCACAAACGGTCAAAAATACGCTTACGACTACAAGACCAAAAGCATATTCCTCGCCTGCCAAAATGCTACCTGCCACGGTACCCACAAAAGCTCCAAAGCCAACGTAAAAGCCATGATTGATGACCCGCACGGGCCCAAAAACCCATTCTTGCCAGGAGTTGGCCACTTTTTCTGCCGAACGGCGCAAAAAGGACCATATGGATGGAGCATAAAAAGCGAAGGCAAAACCTACCGCACCACTCAACAAATGCGCAAGAGGATCGCGGCTGTTGAGCAATAACCCCAAGGTCAGTAGTCCAGATAATACCGTTATTGCTGATCGAAATGCGGGTAAAAATGTACGATAAAGTGCTGTCGCCACCCAAATCCAAAACCAGGATACGGACAATCCCGCATGTAGCCAAAATGTGCCCTCAATCGTGGTGGTATGGCCAAGCCCAATCACTGGCAACATAAAAGCCAAATAAATCACCGCCATTCCACCCAACAAACCGCTGATAAAAAACTGCCGCAACTGTTGTTGTGTTCTTGCAAAAAGTGGTGCGGCAAAAAACCAAATTGCGGCTGCAATACCCACCGCCCAATGTACATTTGGGTTAAACTCCAGGCTTGAAAGAACCAGCAATGGTGTATAAGCAACGGCTTGGTTGGCCCACAAAACACTGGCATTCAACAATACCCAAGGCAGCAACAAACAGACATAGACCGAGGCAAAATGGCTTGCTGAAGGTTTGCCTGTTCCATTGGGTGGAATAGCCAGCCAGTACTGACGCGGTGCTGAGGGAAACCTTTTTAATAAATCAATCCGTTCGTACCCCCATACCAGTGCCATACAGCCCAAAGTGGCAATCGGACTGATCAGCCAAAACCCGATGGAGCTGCCAGCATAGATGGAAACACCAAAACACAGCAGTACAAAACCGGTATAAATGGGATGGGGCAGCAACTTGAAGGCACCATCTTGTACGAATTTTGGCGGTGGATAACCATTCATCGGCAAGCCTTGTCCAAAATGCCACAATGCGTACATCCCGGTAAATACCAATATGCCACCGCCGATGCTGAGCATTACCCCCCAAGTGGCAGATGCAACTGGCGGCAAAAACACCGCATGGCTGGCATTTTTTGCCCAAAGTAACAACCCGATGGGCAGTACAACCATAAAAATCAAGCTGTAGATCAACTTTCCGATGATGTCTTGGTTATTCGTTTTCATTTGAAGATGCGCATTTTGTAGATGTACAATAATAGGCCGACCAATAAGAGCCCCAATCCATATAGTGCAGACAATCCCAGGGATTTAACAAAAGGATGTGAGGTAAATGCTGCGGTCAAGGTAGCTTGAGATGGAAACCAGGCGGGCAAATAACGGATGAACTCCTGATGCTGTGCTCCGTCGTAAAATAACGGATTTTGTAGCCAACCTGCATCGATATTGGCCAACAAAACAATCAACAACATCCCTTCTAATTCACCACGAATCAACACACCGGATAGGATGCCATAACTACCATACACCATCCCCGCTGAAAAAATTCCGAGTAGTGTTCCGACAAGGTTTTGCGGCGTGAAAAACAGGTGTAATGCAGCACCTATGTAGAGGGCTAGCAGTCCTACCGTAAAAAACAACACCGTAAACAACGCAATAAAAATCTCCCAGGAGCGGTAACCAGTCAGAACCATACGACGGTGTACCTCGGCATTTTTTTGTACCAGGTTCAGCCCCAGAAAGGAGGCCAAAAAACCTACAGCAGCAACCCCGATGAAGATCAGGGACTCGTCGCGTGCGGGAACTTCTATGTAGGTTTCTTCTGATACGGTTGCCAATTTGAATGGCGTAATGCGTGTGCTGGTGGTAAAATCCACCACCCAAAAAAACAAAGAAGGAATGACGAGTAGCAATACGAGGGTGATTCGCCGCCTGATGAGTTGAACCAAGGTGATTTCCGTAATACTCCAGATGCGCTTCCATTTCATGACAGCAATCCATTTTGAAGGTGAAGAATATGGTCAAATCGCTGCTGGTCATTGATGAAATGAGAAACGACAAGTATGCTCTGTCCCCCTGCAACAATTGCCTCCGCATGATTCCAAAAACGGAGATAGGTCTCCCAATCAAAGCCATTGTAAGGCTCATCAAGTACCAGCAAATCGGGCTGATGGAGCAGCGCTAAAGCCAAATTGAGCTTTTGTTTGGTGCCGCCGCTCAATTGTTCGACTAGTTTGTGCAAATGTTGTTCAAACTGGAATTGCTGAAGCAGCAGCTCCATACTTTCTTGCCAGTGGGTGGGTGTCATTCCATAGCCCTTCGCCCAGCATTTGAAATGTTCCAATACCGTAAGTTGCCCAAATAACAATACTTCCTGTGGGCAATACCCCATGCTGGTTGGTCGCTTAATGCGGCCTGAATCGGGCTTGAGTATTCCGGTAATGATTTTCAATAGGGTACTTTTACCAGAGCCATTTTCACCAGTAATGCCAATCAATTGCCCCGTACTCATGGTAAAGGAAGCATCTACCAATATTTTTTGGCGACCAAAAGAGCGGGATACGTGTTCAACTTTTAGCACGATTGGCATGGCAGTAATTGTTTTTAAAATTTCACCAACTCGTGGATCACCCACCCGGTGTTTTCGACTTCATTGTTGACCAGCAAGGTTCCTTTGCTGCGCCATTTGGTTTCCTGGGCGCTTAAAAAATGCAGCGGAGTAAAGCGGTCAATCCCCGGCATCCAACGGATCAGGAGGTCTACAGTCTCCTTGATTTTATTGGTGTCTTCCAAGATAAAGGGTTCGCTCAGTACTAACTTTTTGTGGCGGTCGGGTAGTACAATGGCTACGTCGGAAATGCTGGCAACTGGTACACTGGCCTGGCCATCAAACACCCAACTACGGTGAGGGTTTCCCCGCAGTTCTATCCAGACCAACGGTGTATTCGCCTGGGTAAAACGCCCCCAGCGGAGCTCGTTGAAGTCCATTTTCCAGGGCGGGAGGGTCATTTCAAGGCATTCTACGTAGCCCCAACCAGAAAGGATAGGCTCATTTCCTATGCGGATGGTACATTGAGCCGCAGGTTGCATGCAATGCCAATCGAGGTAACCCTCTTCGGTGTCGTGGAGCCGCGTGCGGATGGGCGGGGCTGCGCTGTGCCATTCTCCGGAAAGGTCTAAACTAGCGTCATGCCAACGAATGGTTTTTTCCTCAATTTCTGGCTCCTGAACCGTTTTGAGTTTGCTCATATGGTGCCTTTCTCCAGCTCCATCCACATAAATGTAACTGACGTACCCGACTTTGAACGCCCGCCAATGGAGCAAGGCCGCATAACAGATCAGTACCCTGCCGTCCTCAGTAGTACAGTCGAAGTACCATTTTTTTAAATGAAAAGATGATTTTGTCTTCATGTCCAATTGATCAGTCGAATCCAAATTCAAGTAAAATTGTAGTAAAGTAAATGATATAAGTTACTGCCGGAACTGAGATATATACAATGTTAGCGATGCTAAGTAACGAGTAAACTGTATTTTGTGCCCAGAATCAACAAGGAAGGTCAATGGAAGAGATCATCAAAGAAATTGCAGAATTACTGGATATACAGGAGGTGGTGTTTTTACACAAGAAAACCCACGAAATTTTAGCTTATCCCATTGCGGATGGGCCTACGGATGAAGAGTTTGACTACATCGAGCAAGAGGTCATGGAAGTAATCAATGCTGATCCGGACAGTTACATCCGTTTTGACCCACTCAACTCGCGTGAATCATTTCAAATGATGGAAGATTTTGTAGAGACCATCAAAAATGTACGTTTAAGGGATCGCTTGATTGATGCGCTATCCATCAAAAAACCATTCCGCAGCTTTCGGAATGCCATTCAGAGCGAAGAAATAGAAGATGACTGGTACGCGTATAAGGATGCTTATTTGCAGATGTATGTGAGAGACAGGTTATAAACTTTAGGCTGTTTTTATCCCCGCCGCGCCCTCCAACCCCAATTCCGCAATGCTCTGCTCCCGCATTTCTACCTTGCGGATTTTCCCGGTAACCGTCATCGGAAAACCATCGGTAAAACGCACGTAGTGTGGGACTTTGTAGTGGGCAATCTGCCCCTGGCAATAAGCCTGCACTTCTTCAACACTCAGGGTTTCACCCTCTTTAACCCGAATCCAGGCCATCACCGCTTCCACGTATTTGGCATCCGGCACGCCGATAACCTGCACGTCGCTGATTTTGGGATGGGTGTACAAAAACTCCTCAATCTCGCGGGGATAGATGTTTTCTCCGCCTCGAATGATCATGTCTTTGATGCGGCCCACAATTTTGACGTAACCCTCTTCATCCATTGTCGCCAGATCGCCAGTGTGCATCCAGCGGGCTTTGTCGATGGCGTTTCGGGTGGAGGTTTCGTTGTTCCAATAGCCCAGCATCACGCTGTAGCCACGGGTACACAACTCGCCGGGAATCCCGCGTGGAACGCTGCGCCCGGTTTCGGGATCGATGATTTTGACTTCTAGGTGCGGGTGGATTTGGCCAACGGTACTGACTTGTTTTTCCAGCGGCGTTCCTACCCTTGTCTGGGTACTCACCGGGCTGGTTTCGGTCATGCCGTAGGCGATTTCCATTTCGGCTACGTGCATCAGGCTTTGCACTTTTTTCATCACTTCAATCGGGCAAGGCGAGCCCGCCATAATGCCCGTCCGTAAGCTAGTCAGATCGTATTGGGCAAAATCGGGCAAGTCCAATTCGGCAATAAACATGGTTGGGACGCCAAAAATTCCGGTAGCTTTTTCCCGTTCCACCGCAGCCAAAGTACTGGCTGGATCAAATCCTTCACTAGGGTAAATCATGGTTGCCCCATGCGTCACGCAGCCCAAATTACCCATTACCATGCCAAAGCAGTGGTAAAGTGGCACCGGAATGACCAGTCGATCCTTTTCGGTGAAATTCATCAACTCCGCTACAAAGTAGCCATTGTTCAAAATGTTGTGGTGGCTGAGCGTGGCACCTTTGGGGAAGCCCGTAGTGCCGGAAGTGTATTGTATATTGATGGGTTCGTCAAAAGCCAGGCTGCTTTGGCGTTGATTTAAAGCTTCATTTGAGCTTTTTTCAGCTTCCTGCAAAAAATCGTCCCAGCGCCACATGCCTGGTTTTTCGTCTTCGGCCATCCGAATGATGGTTTGCAAATGAGCAGCCTTTTCCGCTTTCAATTCTCCTTTTGGGCAATGTTGCAACTCCGGGGCCAAGGCAAAAAGCATCTCCGTAAAGTTGGAAGTCTTGAACTGATCAGCGATCACTACCGTACTGCATTCGGATTGGTTCAGTGCGTATTCCAATTCATGCAGGCGGTAACTAGGGTTGATGTTGACCAGAATGGCCCCAATTTTGGCCGTGGCAAATTGGGTGACTGTCCACTCGTAGCGGTTAGGTGACCAGATACCCACCCGATCGCCTTTTTGTACCCCCAGGGCTAAAAATGCCTTGGCACAGTCGTCTACTATTGCTTTGAACTGCTGGTAAGTGAAACGAATGTCCTGATGTTGTACGATTAGTGCATCGTTTTCAGGAAAACGAGCCGCAATATCGTCGAGCATGTCGCCAATGGTGATGCCGAGCAAGGGTTTGGTACTGGTACCGCTGAGGTAGCTGAGTTGAGTGGACATATCTATAAATTTGGAACAAACATTTAAATCAAGTTTTCCGGGTTTCGGAATATAAAATGTGAATATCTGGTATTTAAAGAAGAAAAACACCTAAAAATATCTTTCAAAAAAATATTGCTTCAAAATAGGAAGTTATAAAAAACAATTGTAGGTTTGACAATTAATGATCCCAAACATTCGGACAAGACACTATAAACACTTTTTAAAAGCTTTAAGGCCATTCGGTTCTTTTAAAGTTCAAGTTAAACTATTGCTTACAACTCATCATTTCCCTTTGAAATGGACTCAAGGGCAATGACTGGAATGCCTGATTGGTTTTAATTTTTTTGCTAAAAAATTCAATCGATTTCAAGTGTTTTTTCGGCAAAAAAATTCAATCGATTTCACGGCGGGGATTCACTGGAGGACAATGGGTTAAACCATGTTCAAGGCTGGTGATTTATATCCGCTTTTGATATATTTTCTCATTTAAATCCATTAACCCTATGATGCGACTAAACAAACTCGTTGTTCTAGTCTTGGCTATTTTTTGCTGCCACCTAACAGTAATTGCACAGCAGGTGACAGGTAAAGTTACAGCCAATGACGGGACTCCTTTGATTGGAGTGAATATTTCCGTCAAAGAGACCAATACAGGTACTATTTCAGAATCGGATGGAACATTCCAAATTGCTGCCGCTCCAGGCAATACTTTGGTTTTTAGTTACATCGGATTCGCAGCCTATGAAATTAAATTAGGCAATGAAAAAAAGTTGGATGTCACTTTGAAAGAAGACGCTCAGAGTTTGACTGAAGTAGTTGTAACCGCACTAGGGGTGCAAAGGGAATCCAAAAAATTGGGCTATTCTGTAACCGCGGTGAATACAGATCAGCTCACCCAAAACAGAACGACCAACGTGATGGAGTCGCTGGAAGGTCGGGTGGCCGGCCTGAATATTACCCCTCCGGCGGCTGGTGCAGGATCTAGTATGCAGATACGTTTACGCGGCCAAGCTGCGTTTGCGGGAGCAAACAATTCTCCCCTGATTGTCATCAATGGGCTTCCGATTGATCAGGGTGCGCGGGGTGTGAATGGTTTGGGAACCCCACGTGACCTCGGTGATAACTTGTCAAACATTAACCCGGATGACATAGAAAGTATGACCGTGTTGAAGGGCGCAACTGCCGCGGCCATTTATGGCGCCAGAGCAGCCAACGGTGCCATCATTATCACCACCAAATCTGGCCGAAAGAACCAGGGCATTGGTGTGGAATATAGCTCCAATTACTCGATCCAGCAACCACTCAATTTCTTTGACTTCCAGACGGAATACGGCCAAGGAACCGGAGGGAAAAGACCTACCAGTGGTGCCAATGCTGCCACTACTGGTCAGTTTGCCTGGGGTGAACGCTTGGATGGGGTACCCACCCCCATTTTTGATGGTACCTTGCAACCTTATTCAGCTAATCCAAACAACCTTTTCGACTTTTTGCAAACAGGAAAAGACTTCACCAATACGATTGCCATGTCTGGTGGTGGTGCCAATGGAAGCTTCAGGGCATCATTTTCCAACACGGAAGCTGAAGGGATCACTCCGAACAATGAGTACAAAAGGAAGATTGCCAATGTTGGGATCAATCACAACGTTACTAAAAAACTCAAACTGTTGTTGAACATCAACTACACCAATGAAACGCAGATTAACCCACCACAAATTGGTACACAGGGGCCAGGTGCAGTCAATTTCTTTACTCGGATGGCTACCTCCATTCCACTCTCGGCATATAAAAACAGTGCCATTGCTGCCAATGGAACGGAAACTCTGACTTCCGGTTTTCAGGGTACATTGTTAAACCCATACTATGCTTTAGCCGTCGGTCAACGTTATCAAACTCAGCGGGATCGCTTTTTGTCAACAGCTACCTTAAGGTATGATCTGACCGATTGGTTGTATGTACAGGGCAGGTATAATTATGACTTTGCGCTTAGTTTTACCGAGTCTCACGATCCGGGTGGGATAGGCACCAGCGTACCAACCAATGCGGATGGTACTTTTAAAGGGGGATACAATTTGTCCGAAAACAAGGGCACTGATGTGAATGCTGATTTCCTGGTCGGTGGTGGCAAAGAGTTTGGTAAATTTTCAGTGGATGCCAACGTTGGTGGAAACACCTGGAGGGTGAAAAACAATGGATTCAACCAAAGTTCGTCAAACTTTATTGTCCGTGATCTTTATTCAATTGGAAACGGTAGCATTCGCAACCAAGGTTATGGTTTTTCCCAATACAGGGTTAATTCACTGTATGGCTGGGCAGAACTCGGGTACAATAATTTGCTCTATCTAAACTTTACGGGCAGACAAGATTGGTTCTCCGTCTTAAATCCAGAGGACAACAGCGAGCTTTACCAATCTGTTTCGGGTAGTTTTATTTTCTCTGAGTTGATAAAAAACCAGAAATGGTTGTCTTACGGAAAGCTGAGGGCTTCCTGGGCTGAAGTGGGAAGCTCAAACGGGGTAAATCCTTACGATGGGGTGCTTGTATATGGAATCAGTCAAAACCAATTTCAAGGTCAAACGACTGCCAGTATTTCAGGGGGCACTGCACCCAACCGGTTTTTACGGCCTTTTAGTGTAGAAGAAAAAGAAATTGGCATTGAAATGAGGATGTTTGGCAATCGGGTAACGCTAGATGTTTCGGCTTTTGAAAAAATAACCACCGATCAGGTATTGGATGTTCAATTGTCGAATTCCTCTGGATACAACAGCTCGAAGGAGAATCTTGGTTCCTTGAAAAACAGTGGTTTGGAATTTTTGCTTGAAGTTAAACCAATCCAAACCCAGAATTTTAGTTGGTCAAGTTCCTGGAATCATGCTTTCCTGGCTACAAAAGTACTTTCAGTTGGGGCACCGAGTGACATCATTGTAGTCAACTGGGGGGCTACCGGGAATGAGTTCATTGGACAACTTCGCTATGTAGAAGGACTCCCCATGAACCAAGTTTATGCCAGAACCTATTTAAAAAATGAAGAAGGCCAGATTCTCCTTACTGACCAGGGGCGTCTGATTCCCTCATCGGACTACGTTAGTTTTGGTAGCTCGATTCCGAAGCATACAGGTGGTTGGAATAATACATTTACCTACAAAAATCTGAGTCTTGCCGTTCATTTTGATTACAAGCTGGGAGGCGTTGTAATTTCTTCGACTGCGTTGAACGCAACCCGGCAAGGGCATTCCAAACAGTCCTTAGTTGGTCGTGGGCCCGGAGAAACGGGTGTTGTGTTTCCTGGTGTCTACCGATCAAACGAACAGCCAAATACTAAGGCTGTAGATCCTGCCCAATTCTACGCAGATTATCGGAACAATCAAATGGGGGATATCTTTACCTTCAAGTCAGATTTTGTTAAGCTGAGAAACATCTCATTATCCTATAATCTCACGGATATGCTACACAAATCAAATGCCTTGAGGTTCATTAAAGGCTTATCCCTGACGGCCTCCTGCCGCAATTTGGCATTGCTGTACAAGGATATTCCTGACCTTGATCCAGAGGCCATTCAATCTTCGGGAGACTTCCGGTCTGGTTATGAGAATACCTCGCTGCCAACCACCCGCAATTTCAATTTTAGTCTTAATGCCAAATTCTAATGACTATGAAAAAGTTTAAAGGACTTTTGCTGATAAGTGCCATCTTCTTCTTGTTGGGAGGATGCGACAAGGATTTTATCGAATTAAACACAAATCCTTACGCGGTAACCGATCTTGATCCAGCCCTTTTGTTTGCTGGTGCTCAACGTACACACCTGGGTGGTTGGGAAACAGAACATACAATTGTTCAACACTTTGTGAACCCCTTCAACTCAGGAGCTACCCAGGGCCCCAATTTTAATGCCGACATAGATGGGTTCAACAATGGGAAGTGGGACGGAAGCTATCCTGGCTCAATTAAAAACATGGTCCAAGCACTTTCACTTTTAGAAGGGAGCGATCGGGTAAACTTACGGAGCATGTTGCGCATCTGGAAAGCCCAGGTCTTTATGGGTTTGGTAGACACCCATGCGGATATTCCCTACTTCAACGCAGGACAAGCTTTTCTCAAAGGAAGTGAGTACTTCTACCCAGCTTATGACGATGATACCGCCATTTACGCTGATCTGGAAAAAGAACTCAAGGAGGCGATTGCTGCGTTGAATCCGGGTGGCGACTTTGTTTCCTCAGATCTCTTTTTTGGGGCGAATGGATCAGCTAAAACCACTACAGCCACAGCACAGGTGGACAAGTGGAAAAAATTGGGTAATTCTCTGTTGTTGAGATTGGGCATGCGGTATTCAAAGTTGGATGCAGCCAAAGCCAAAACAATTGTTACAGAGGCATTTAATGGCGGAGTCATGAAATCCAACGATGACAATGCCTGGGTTAAGTACGATGGTACCCTCTTTACAAATGGGGCTAACGGTGGCCTGGTCAACAACAACCCTTATTTTTACTACGCTGCCGAGCCTTTAGTAGAACAATTGAAAACAACAGCTGATCCCCGGGGGCAATTTATAGTGGCTACTTATGCCAACCCTTCCAATCCATTGGCTGATCCTGCTCCCAACACCAAATTGGCTGATCAGTTTGGCGTGCCTGTAGGCGTGATCAATACCGATCTGACCAAGCCAGCCTACCGTGGTGCCAAAGGTGGCGGTTACAACTATTCACAAATGAACGTGAATGTGGTAGCTTCCTTAACAGCTCCCGATTTCTGGGTGACTTTTTCGGAAGTTTCCTTACTCCTAGCCGAAGCGGCACAAAGAGGTTGGATTGCTGGAGGCGAAGCAGCAGCCAAACAATATTACGAAGATGGCATCAAAGCAGACATCAAGCGTTATGCGCTGTATCCCAAATCTTCAACCATTTCTGACGCAGATATCGCTACTTTTCTGGCCAGTCCGGGGGTAGCTTACAATGCGGCGGATGCGCTCAAGTTGATCAACACCCAACTTTGGATTGCCTACATTAGGAATGGAACTCAGGCATGGGCCAATTTCAGAAGAAGTGGCTTTCCGGCTTTGAGTCCTAATAAGTTCAACAATCTGCTCAACGGTGGGTTTATCCGACGATTGTCATATCCAGATTATGAATTGGCTCAAAACCGGACGAATTACCAGAGTGCCGTAACAGCCATTGGTGGAACGGATAATTTGACAACAAGGGTATTCTGGGATAAAGAATAGGTTTTTATTTAAGTGTGTAAAAATTTAGGGGGGCAACTGCGTAGTTGCCCCCCTTTCTTTTAACATTACACTAAAATCAAGCTCATTTTTTATTCAAAAAACGGTATTCCCTGAGCGGCATATTTTTTCAAACCTTCTTCGTTGATGCTCACTCCAATACCTGGCTTGTCCGACACTTTGAT
Organism: Haliscomenobacter sp.; assembly: GCF_041740695.1. Classification (GTDB taxonomy): domain Bacteria; phylum Bacteroidota; class Bacteroidia; order Chitinophagales; family Saprospiraceae; genus Haliscomenobacter. The sequence goes on from NZ_JBGSLK010000020.1 coordinate 60,843, forward strand.
AAAGCCTTTATCTACAAATTCCGGACCATCAAAATTGACAATTTCTTTCCACATTGGCTCTTTGTGGAAATAAATCTGCCATTCCAAAATCATAAAATTGGGCACAGAGGCACACACATGGGCAGCGGCCATGGCGCCTAGGTAAGAAGCAACCATGTGGGGGGCAAAAGGAACATAGTACAAGTTAGCCAGGTTCGCAATGCGTTGACCTTCACCTAGTCCACCAGCTTTTTGTAGATCCGGCATGACGATGTCTACTGCGCCTTTTTCCAACAAAGGGCGAAATCCATAAGCCAAATAATGATTCTCCCCTGCACAAATAGGCGTGCTGGTTGATTTGGCGATTTCCGCGTAAGCATCTACGTTTTCGGCAGGAATGGGCTCCTCCAACCACATCAGGTTCAATGGCTCCAATATTTTAGCCACGCGTTGGCCAGTTGGGAAGTCATAACGGCCGTGCATGTCGGCACAAATGTCAATATTTGGCCCCACCGCTTGCCGGGCAGCAGCCATTTGGTCATACATTCTCTGGATTTCAGCGGGACCGGCAGTCCAGTTGTAGCGGTCGTATTTGTTGGGGTCATTGCCTTGATCGAGGTCAAACTTTACAGCAGTGAACCCCATTGCAACGGCCTCTTTTGCAGCGGTGGCAAAGTCCTCTGGCTTGGGCAATTGGTTCTGATACAGTGCAGTATCCATGTAAACCCGCACCCTGTCGCGAAACTTACCACCCAATAGCTGATAGACTGGAACGTTCAGCGCTTTCCCTGCCAAGTCCCATAAGGCTGTTTCAATTGCGGATAAAACTGCGATGTACATCCCTGCCTGAGCGCCTCCAAAAACTCCACCTTTTCTAATCTGATCGAATATTCGGTGGACGTTAAGTGGGCTCTGGTCTCTCAACATCATCCCAAAGCGTTTGGCCAAATGATAGGCGCCTGATACCGCATCTACACCTTCACCATAGCCGACGATATCCTGATTGGTGGTTATTTTGATGAACATTCTTCCCCCGCCTCTCAGGTACGCAACTTTTACATCCTTGATTTTTAAATCAGTAGGAGCAGATAACTTAGGATTAACGTCTACTGCATTGGTAAATCCCTTGCCAAAAGTTTGGGTGAGCCCCGTAAACCCCATGGCACCAACCAAGGCGCTTTTGCTCAAAAACGAACGTCTTGAAGCTGTTTTTTTCATGTTTATAGTTTAATAAATGATGATGAACTTGAACTTACCAAGTTCTAGTTTTAAGCAGTTCCTCCACCCGCTCGGGGGATACCGGAAGTTTCATTTTGTTGTCTTTCAGCCACAGAGAAAAATCTTTCTCAATCTCATCGGTCCAACGGCTGTCGATTTGGCCAGCGGTGTATTTTTTCTCCCGCAATCTTGCGTGGCCAAACATGTCTCTTAGCCGAACGATTTCTGAAGATTCAACCACTTGTTGGGCCAGGTGTGCCGGAATAAAAATGATGCCTCCATCTCTGGCCAGTACCACGTCGCCTGGTATTACGGTAGCTGCCCCAATCCGAGTGGGTGTGTTGATGCCAATCAAAGTGGTATTCAATCGGGGCACCCGGTCATTGGGGCCGATGCTGCCAAAGTGATGCGAGGGATGGTAAGTTTTGAAATAGGCGGTAAAGCCTTCTATTTCTTTCATTCCGTTTACATCTCTAACCGGGCCGTCATAGACCATTCCATTTCCAGATCTGGCAAAAATGGAGTTGGCCAGGTTGTCACCCACGGTTGGGCCATCAATTTCAGCACCGTGGTGGTCTACCACATACACGTCACCGGGTTGGAGCATGTCGATAGGCCAGGCATTGGGGGAGAGTATCCGTCCATCCTTTTTACCTTTTTCCTGAATGGCCTTGTGGATGTCAGGTCTGCCAGGAATAAAGGTGGCCGTTAAAGCTCTGCCGACCAATACTCCTTCGGGGTGGACTTGCAACCAGTTTCCTTCGTATTGGTAGTTGAAACCAGCGCCTCGACAGGTCGCCCAGGCTTCCTCAAGGGTGACCGATTTCATTCTTTTTAAAATGTCGTCGGAAACTTTGGGCCTCCCGTCAGCCAATCGTTCTCCTTTCCATTCCGGGGTGAGAAAGGCCATTTCTTCTTTGGAGCTTTGCTGCGCCTGAAGCATCAGCGGGAGCATTGCTAAAAGGCCCCAAAACTTGATCAAGGTTTTCATGTTGAAAAATATTTTAATGTTTGTTTGTTTGTTCAAAATAGGTTAAAGCAAGGTTAAGGAATTGAACTCAATTAAGCAAAATAATAACTGTTTTTTTTACAATTATTGAATTTAGAATGAAATAAAATTGCTAGATTCATCCCATAAACAAAACATTATAAATCATGAGTGGCCAAAGATTCAACAAAATTTTTTTTCAGCCCATTTTGTTAGCTGTGATTGTCACAGCAATGACGGGGTGTACCTCTTCTCCTGAACCAGCGTGGCAGAAGCTTAACCAGGAGCTAATCAGTGAACACAATTTGAAAGTGCGCAATCTTACTGGATTGCCAGCAAACGATATTGAGTCAAACCTGAAACACGGACAAGTTACCAATCTTAATCAGGTAGATAGTATTGATTTAGCCCCAGGGGTTAAGGCAAAAATCTTCTGGGGAACAGGCACAATGGTGAGCGTCATTGAACTGGCACCTAACGCAAAAATCCCCGAAGAGAACTTGTCAGCTGAAAGGTTTGCCTTTGTGCTTGAAGGTTCCATCGACCAATTGATCAATGGAAAATCCCTTACCCTTGTTTCCAAAGAAAGAGAAGCTCCTGATGGCACTCATAGCGGTACGCCCCGTGTCGATTTTGTCTATTTGGAAAAAGGAAGCAAAAGCGCTGTGACCGCGGGTAGTGCAGGAGCCAAATTATTGGAGATTTACAGCCCCTTCCGGCTGGATTATCTTGAAAAAGCGGGCGTTACGAATCTACCGACAAAAATGGCAGAGCTTACCAATACGGCGAAACCAAATGTAAAACCGAATCAGGTTTACGATTTGTACGATTTTCAACTTACCGAACTTGCTCCTGGCGCTTATTCCAGACTCATTGCGGGCAAGAACACCCAGTTTAGTTTTGTTTCGATGGAACCGGGATCAGTTTTTGGACATCACATCCACCCTGAGGAACAAATGATGATGGCATTAAGAGGGGAATGTGATGAAATTTTGCTGGATACCGAACAACGCATGACACCTGGTGACGTGGTGGTCATCCCGGGCAATATGGTCCATGGGGCAAAAATGAGCGCAGTAGGTTGTGATGCGCTGGACATTTTCTGGCCAGTCCGCCCAGACTATATGGAAAAGGAGCAAGCCAGAATGGCAGCTTACCGGGCAATTATTCCGGAGAATTCAAAACCTCAATTATTGGTGGACGGAACGAAAACCAAGCCAAGTCTGACTTTCAGCGAAGGGCCAAAATGGATGAACGGCAAAATCTATTTCTCCAACATGTATTTTGATCAAAGCTGGACCGCCGATCCTTCAAAAAGTTCAACAGTCGAATTAAGCCCTGATGGCACTTATAAAAATATTACTCAAGGCAAAATGCAAACGAACGGGCTCTATCCATATAAAAATGGCAACCTGCTGGTCTGTGATATGATCGGGCACCAGGTGGTGGAGATGACCCCAGCCGGTAAAGTTGTAAAAGTGATTGTAGATCAATATGATGGCAAACCCATCGACGGCCCGAATGACATCATTACCGATGCCAAAGGCGGGATTTACTTCACCGATCCTCAGTTTACGATGGAGCCAAAGAAGTCCCAACCTGGGCGGGCGGTGTATTACGTTTCACCTGAAGGTAAAATTACCAGACTTACCGAGCCCAACGAATTCGCGATGCCCAATGGGATTGTGTTGTCACCGGATGGTAAAACATTGTACATCAACAATTGCTACGATGACGAATCCTGGTTTCCAGTAAACAGTGAGAAAGACAATTACATCTGGGCTTACGATGTGAAGGAAGATGGGACCATCAGCAATGGCAGGCAATTCGCCAAATTATTCCTAACCGGTAATGTGCTGGACAGAAAAGGCAAGTCATCAAGTGCCGATGGAATGGCCATTGACAAAAAGGGCAATCTTTATGTAGCGACCTACTATGGTGTGCAAATTTTCAATGCCGAAGGAAAATACGTTGGAATGATCAATTTACCGAGCTTCCCGGTGAGCCTTTGCTTTGGAGACAAGGACATGAAAACCTTGTACATCGTCAGCTACAGCAAGGTGTATACCATTCGCACCAACATGGAGGGCTTTATTAATTATTTATAAATCGTCACAACTACCAAATAATGAATAAAATTAAGCTAAGGGTGTGCTTGCTTGCACTTTCGATCTGCTTTTGTGGGTTTACACCGGTATCCGGTCAAGAAATCGGCACCATTGAGTTCATTTCGCCAGAGCTTTCCAGCCTCATCAAAAAGGAAGCGAAGGTAGAAGTGATTGCCGAGGGTTTTCAATTTACGGAAGGACCTTTATGGCTGGAAAAGGAGAAAATGCTTTTGTTTTCCGACATTCCTGCCAATACCATTTACAAATGGACTGAAGCCAAGGGCAAAGAAGTGTATGTGAAGCCAGGTGGGTACACGGGCAGCGAACCCAGGGGTGGATTTATGGGCCCCAATGGATTGTACAAAACCAAAGACGGTAAGTTGTGGGTTTGCCAACACGGTGACCGCAGAATTGCCGCTATGGATGCTCCCCTCAATGCGCCAAAGTCCAATTTTGTCACCGTCGCAGGAGCCTATGATGGCAAAAAATTAAATAGTCCGAACGACTTTTTTATGTCTTCCAAAGGTGAGCTTTACTTCACCGACCCAGCCTATGGTTTTGAAGGCGGAATGAGAGATCCCAAAAAAGAGCTCCCATTTCAAGGGGTGTACAAAATGGACAAAGCCGGGAAAATCAGCCTTTTGATTGATTCCATGCAAGCACCCAATGGTATCGGCATTCTTCCAGATGGAAAAACCCTATTGGTATCGAATACCCAGGGAAGGGGTAGAGGCTGGTATGCTTACGATATTGCCTCGAGTGGTGCCTTGGAAAATGCACGTGTGTTTTACAATCCAGGAACGACCCGGGAACCGGGAGGCTGCGATGGATTTAAAATCGATAAAAAAGGCAATGTGTTTGCGGCGGGGCCGGGTGGCATTTGGATTTTCACAAAAGAGGGCAAATTGATTGGAAAAATCAAAATGAACAACCTGACTGCGGCCAATTGTGCGTTGACAGCGAATGGCAAAACGCTTTACATTACGGCTACGCAGTATTTGTTAAGGGTTAAAATGCGTTGATCCTAAGCAGACCTTTCTTAGGTGATGCTAAGGTTTCTCAGGTTTCTTAGGTGGTAAAAAGAAAAAACTGCGTAGCAGGGTATTCTTTCACCACCTAAGAAACCTAAGACACTCAAGAACCACCTAAGGAAATTTGCTCCTAGGTGCCTGCAAGCACCACAATGATATTTTGGTCAAAAATTACCAAAATTCGGGATGATTCATAATTAAAAGTGACCCTAGTTTTCTTTCTTCACTCTGGCCAATTTCATTTCCCCTCTTTCGTTTTTGGTTACAATTTCGTCGTCACTCACCAATTCTCCTGTGTTGTTGATGGTCATCTCGTTAAAAGAGACCGTGTAGGAAAACTTCTTTCCCTCCACTTTTCCGTTCTCGATTTTCCGTTCTCCAAATTGAGTTTTCCAAATACCCGTTAAAGTTGTTCCTTCAACTTTAAATGTGTAATTGATTTCCATTGTGCCGTTTGGCGTTTCACGGGTGCCTTTCCAGTCACCGTCAATGCCAGTTTGAGCGTAGGTGCTGAGGCATCCAAATAGGAGCAATACTGCGATAAGATGTTTCATGTTGAATGAATTGTAGGTTAATGAATTTTTAGAGTTACGTTTACTAAACTTTGAAAGTTTAGTAAACGTCGAGCCATTCGCATGGCTACCAAGTTCTTTTGCTCATCACTTTGTCGAGTTCTGCACGGGTCATCTTGCCCAGTTCGGGATGTTTTTCCAGCCATTTTAAAAACTCCGTTTTGATTTCATCCGTCCACTCGCTGTCGATTTCTCCGGTGCTGTATTTGTTGGTTCTGACCATTTCAAAGCCAAATTGGTCTTTTCGGATGACAAATTCCGACGTACTGACCACTTGTTCAGCCATGTGTGCGGGTACAAAAAGTACACCTTCCATGGTAGCAATCACCAAGTCACCCGGAAGAACGATGGCATTGCCGATCCGAATTGGGCTGTTCAGCCCCATCAGCACCATTTGCTCGGTGAAGGAAGGGTGAAAATCCCGTACAAAAGCATTAAAACCTTTGAGGTTGGTGATTTCCTGCAAATCTCTGCAAGCGCCATCAAAGACGACCCCGTTTCCAGATTTGCTAAAGATGGAATTGGCCAGAGTAGCACCCATGATCGGGCCGCCGCCGATTTTCCCAAAAGCATCGGCAACGTACAAGTCACCTTTGGTGAGTACATCGATCGGCCAGGCATTGGTATTGCCTTTCCGGCCTTGTTTTGCCCCTCTTTCCTTGATGTTTTTTTCAACATCAGGTCGGCTGGGCAGGTACATGGCAGTGACTGCCCGGCCGGTCATGCTTTGGTTATTGACCGTTTTCCAGCCACCTTCGTATTGGTTGAGGTAGCCTTCATTTTTCAGCACCGTCCAGGCGTCATCAATCATAATGAGCTTCGCCCTTTCCAATAGGGCATCAGCAATTTTTGGTCTGCCATCCCCAAACCTTTCTCCTTTCCATTCCGAGGTAAGAAAGATCATTTCTTCTTTGGAAATGGTTTGTCCGTTCAAAGAAAAATGCACTGCACAGCAAAAAAGCAGTAGTGAAAAAATGACGAAAAAAGATCTCATGGTACTTGGTTTGTGATGTTTTTAACCGCTTCCGATCCCAGTCGCTCTTCCAACTGGGTTAGAAATAAACTTTTGGGGCTTACATGCCTGTCCATAACCTCGACGTGGCCATTGCGTTTGGTCAAATCTTGCAACGCAGCATTGAAAATGACCGCATTGAGCCCAATATGCCCAAAAGAATAATTTTGTGCAGTGGGTGGTTGTTGAATCAAATAGTCTCCCTCACAATTCCAAAATACAATATTGGCACCAGCCCAACCAATGATGAAGTCCCAGAAGCGAGCCGTAAGGGGTGCTTTCACATTGTCGTACAAGACGCCATTGGCCCAACGGTTGTGTGGCTCGCTGGAAGAATAAGGCTGAATAGCCGTACATTCCAGAAAGACATTTCCACTTGCTTCCGAGCCTTGTAATACGAAGGAATGCCGTCCTTTTTCGGAAACACATCTTTGAACCAGGCAGAACTGACCGTTCATCTGGAAGGTAAATCTTCTTCCGCCCCAGCGCTGCGAAACAGGTTCTCTGGACTCACAATCCTGCACGGTAATCCATTTCGTCCCAGCGTTGGCTTGTACCACACTGCTTCCAAAGTGTAGCGCGGTCATGTTCCTCACCCATGCATTTTTGACATTGGTCAAGTCGATGAAATTAGAATAATGATTTTCATCGGAGAAATATTCCTCGCCCTGATACCTATGTGTGGCACCCAAGTCGTCTCGATCCATGTTCCCATATTCGTTGGTACGTATGGAAGGGTCATACTCTGAGATTCCACGCAAGTTTTCAATGCCAACCTGTTCGATCCGCTCGTCATTGTACTTGTAAAGGACTCCCCCACCCCAGCGCTTATCGATCGCCGTAAAAATCGGGGCATCCACAGTAACGGTATTTCCATTGATGTCAACAATTGTCCGGTCGAAGTTGATGTCAAAAGGTTTCCAGCGGTTCCTTCCAACTGTAGCGGTATCCAGGCCAATTTTTTTGATCCAATCTTCATTTCCAATGCGGCGTACCAGCACCCTATCTCCCTTTTTAAATGCTTTGGCGGATGTTATTTTGAAACGCAGAGCACCAACTGGTACGTATTCATCGATAATGTTTTGTTTGGACTCTTCAAGCAGTTTTATACCAGACGCACCGCTAATGTTGATCAGCGCAGGACGTCTAAATCTAGGTCCGCTTCCTTCCGCAGGCTTTGTTATTTTACCGTAAAGAATCGTACCGACATCGCTTCGACCCTCTCCACGAAGTACCACCCCTGATGCCTTGATGTAAAGGGGTTTGGTCAACTGGTACATGCCCATTTTTAGGAGTACAGCCCCTCTAAACCCTGAAGCATCAGGTGGTAGTGCAGAGACCCGATCAATAGCGGCCTGTATACTGTCCGAATTATCTCCCAGCACGGGCCAAATGGTTGCCTTTACGGCCACAAAAGGAATCGGTACCCCTCCAGCCTTATAGCCAGCATTTGAAAAATCAGGGATCGTATTGCCAAGGCTGTCAGCGATATATACCAGTTTTCCATCAGTCCCGGGAAAGACCAAAGAGGTAGTTGGCAGCATGTCCTGTGCCTCACACACAAAAGTGTTGATACAGCATGCTACAATTGCGATCAAGGAGATTTTAATTCTCATTGAAAATGGTTTAGTGCTTGTCTACATTTGGCGATTTTAATCTTTAAAAAGTAGCGGTGCTACTTGGTACAAGCTGCGCCGCCAGGTCTGGAATTCATGGCCAGTAGCTTCTGAAACGTAAGAAACAGCATTAAAACCTGCTTCTTTAAGGGCAGTTGTTGCATTTTTAACGCCGTCAGGTCTTTCTTTGCTCCCACAGCTCAAGAAAATGAGCTTCACTTTGGATTTGTCTTTGATGTCCACCGGAGCGTAGATGCCACCACTCAAGAGCGCATAGTGTGAAAAAACTTCAGGCAGGTTCGTGGTAATGGTCTTGGTTTCCATACCGCCCATGGAGAGCCCACCCATTGCACGCTTTTCCTGCTTGGCAATGGTGCGGAAAGTTTTGTCAACAAAAGGAATCAGCTCATCGACCAGAACCGTCTGAAATGGCTTGATGTCGAAATTTCTGAGTCCACCCATTTTAACGTCATTGGTCATGCCATAAGTCATTACAATGATAAATGGTTTTATTTTTCCTTCCGCAATGAGGTTGTCCATGATCAAATTGGCGCGACCCTGGTTGCTCCAGGCGGTTTCATCTTCGCCCCAACCATGCTGTAGGTACAATACGGGATAACGGGTTGAGGTTTTTTCATCATACCCTGGCGGAGTGTACACAAAAGCGCGGCGCGAGGTATTGGTGCTTTTCGATGGAAACAGAATCAGTTGCACATTTCCGTGAGGGACATCCTTTAATGCGTAGAAATCCTGGTCGTGTGCAGGGATTTCAATGCCACTTTCCCAGCGGGTAGACCCATAAAAATTGAGCGCGCCGGGGTCGTTGAATTTTCCCCCGTCGATGTTGACGTTGTAATAATGGAAACCTTCGTCCATGGGGCCAGCGGTAGTAGCCATCCAGGAGCCATCTTCTGCTTTAGCCAATTTAGTGCCGCCTCTGCCGCCTAGCCCAAGGCTCACCCTGACACTATCAGCCGCAGGTGCAATGACCCGGAAGCGGGCATAACCCTGCGAATTGACCTGTGGATACTCTTGCCCTGGTTGATTTAGGGTAGAGGGTTTGAAGTCTTCTAAGATTGCCGTTGATCCGGTTTGGGCCACGCAAAAGGAAGCAGATATGGCAAACAGCAATGCTGATGCAAATAAATTAAGTCTCATAATGTTTTTTGTTTATAGTTTTTACTCACTCCTTAGTGCTGATCATCTTCCCCCATTACGTCATAACCCCGCCATTTGTATGATGTGGCAAGTCCCGATGCGGCGGGCCAGGCAATTTGATGCTCCTTACTTTTTACCCAATTTCGGCGGTCTTGTTCGGTAGCAAAAGAAATCTGAACCTGGTAGTTGTGGGTAGTTGGCTCCGCTTGAATCTCTTTGGCAAGGGGCTCTGGAAAAAGGCGCAAAAGTTTGGAACTGCGGTAGCCTTTCTGAACCGTCATAGCTGGTACATAGATGGCGTAATACACTTTTTCAAAAGCTTCGGCATTCTCTTTTGGCACCACAAAGTCCATTTGTAAAGCTACAGCCTTGGGCGTAACCAATGGTTTGCTGATGCTCAGGTTCTTTTGTTTGGAAGCAGAAATGCCAATGACGAGAAGTTCAAGGCCCTTTTCACCATTATTAGTGATGCTCAGTTTTTCACCCAAAACTCCAGAGAAGGCATCATCGGCTTTAATGTTTGCTGTTTCACCATTGATGGTAACCGTGCCAGATCCATTCACCACATAATAGACTGCTTCGGCACCTTCAAGTGCAGTCCGCCCGGCAGATTTCCCCGCTGGAATAAGCAAGTGATCAACGTGATCCCAATCGGTACGAAAAACTTCCGACCCGATCAAACGACGGTAAAGGACGCCTTCACCTGCATAAATCTGGCTATTTGCCTTCAGTTTATCTTGCTCCAGGCGCGCCGATACAAATGCGGGAATGGGATCCAGACTTGCGCCAACCCGCGCATCGCCCAGATCAAAAGCATCTCCTACCCCTTTCTTTTGGCTTACCGCAAAATTGAGCCAACGAATAGGTTCGTTGGAGGCGTTGTAAATGGCATGGGAATCACCCAACTTGCAGGGCACAATTGCGGGTGCTTTTATTTTGGCAGTACGCCCATTGACCGTAAATTCTGCTTCCCCGCTGAGGATCACATACATTTCCTCGATGCTGTGGTGAAAATGATGGCCAATGCCCGATTTGGCATTGATCACACCCGTGTGTAGATAAAGAAAGTTGGTGGACAGGTCATTGCGGCCGATCAATTGGGTAAATCCCATTTTTCCAGCACCTGCATGTACCGCCGAAAGTTCTCGGTATTTGGATGGATCATTGGGTATGATGCGATCCTTTAAGGGTTGGGCAGTGGCCTGCACTACGAAGCTGGCCACTAGTAGGATGAACAATTGTTTCATCTGCGATCTTGTTTGTTTATAGTTTCAAAAAAACGTATTGCTTGCACTCGTGTTACTTGCTGTTTGGCAGCGCATACACTACATAACCTCGTTGTACTGCCCCAGGCTTTTTGGAGTAATCATAACTGTCGCGTGTAAAGTTGGAAGTAGCGTTGATGACCAGGTACTGTTTTCCATTCAGGGTGTACATACTGGGCTGGGCATTGGCCTCATAACTCAGGGTAGTTTCCCATAAAATGTTCCCATTGTCGGCATCAAATGCATACAACTTACCTCCTTTGGCGGTGGCAAAAACTACCCCGGTTGAGGTAACTACCATTCCTTTTCTGAGGGTGCCGCCAGGAGCACCTTTGCTGGGGTCGCCCTTGGCGTATAAGGAATCCAGGCCGACGGGTTTTCTCCACTTGATGGTTCCTTTGTTCAAATCGTAAGCCACAATCGAAGACCAGGGTGGTGCCGCTAAACCTGACCATTCGGTTCCATAATCGGTGATGTAACGGTCTTTGGGGTGTTTTACGCCAGCGGGATACTCCGTCATGGGCGCACTTCTTTGTGCATCTGGCTTGATGGTAGCGCCACCAGAAGCGACCACAGGTCCTTTAGGAGGGGCAGCGTTGGGCCGACGGGGAAAATTAAAGCTCCGCGGAGTACCTCCCAGATAGCGGTAAAGCGCTTCAATGGTTTCCTCACTGACATGCGTAAAGCCTGGCATTGACCCCTTGCCACCCAGAACAATGTCTTTAAATTCGGTGTAGATGATGTACTGCCCGGCATTGACTAACGCTGGGCCAGTCACGCCCTCCATGTTTTTCCCGTGGCAAGGCTGACAGGTAGAAGCATAAAAAGTTTTTACCTGAGCGATTTGATCCACCGACAGGTCCATTTTCGGAGACTCTACTTTTTTCAAACGATAGGTAGAGGCGTGTTCCTGCGTCAGAATGTACATCAATCCATTTTTAGGATCAGAGGCAGTATTGCCATAATTGGCACCTCCCAAGGCCCCGGGCATCATGATGGTTTCGTATTTGTCGGAGGGAGGAATGTACAAGCCAGACTTGGCCGAGGCCAGCCTTTTTTGCCATTGTTGTTTGATGCTGTCCGGGAAAAAAGGGTTCAGGGTTTCTAAAGTCACTTCATGCCTAGTGAAATTAGGGAGTGAAGAAATGGGCTGGGTGGGCCAGGCTTTTTCTCCCGGCATTTTGCTGGCAGGGAAGGGTTTTTCTTCGATGGGGAACAAAGGTTTTCCGGTTTCCCGATCGAATACAAACAAGAATCCATGTTTGGTAGCCACTGCTACGGCATCAATGTTTTTTCCACCATGATTCACCGTTAACAATTGTGGAGCACTTGCGAGATCGACGTCCCAAAGGTCGTGGTGTACAATTTGATAGTGCCACAAGCGTTTCCCCGTGCGTGCGTCCACTGCCACGAGACAATTGCCGAAAAGGTTGCTGCCCAGACGGTCGGCACCATAAAAATCATAGGTTGGTGAACCAATGGGCAAAAAGGCGATTCCTCTGGTTTGATCTACCGAGATTTCGCTCCATACATTCACTCCACCAACGTACTTGTAAGCATTTTTTGGCCAGGTTTTGTAGCCAAACTCTCCTGGTTGGGGGATGGTGTGGAAAGTCCATTCCAATTTTCCGCTGACTACATTGTAAGCCCGCACAAAGCCAGGTGCCGAGAAAAACCCTTCGCCAGGAGCGGAGCCTACGATCACCAGGTCATCATAAATCACGCCGGGCATCATGGCCTGCATTCTGCGGATGGAAGAGGGATTCCGGCCTAGCCCTTCACGCATGTCCGTGTATCCATCATTGCCAAAACTCGTGATGGTTTTTCCGGTCACTGCATCGATGGCCTGGAGGGAGTTGTTGAGGGTGAAGATCAGGCGCTTGTCCTTTTTGTCTTTGCTCTCCCAATAATTGAGGCCCCTTCTACTCAAACCAGTGAGATTGGCGTGGATCCAGATTTCCTTGCCACTCAGCACACTCACCGCAATCAATGAATTGTTTTTGCCCATCACATACATCGTAGTGTCTACGATAATTGGGCTAAAGAAGTAGGGTTGCTGATCGCCCGAAGGATACATCCAGGCGACTTGCATCTTACCAACGTTTTCTTTGGTGATGTCCGCTGCTGCAAAATACCTGGATTGGTCGGGGCTGCCGCCGTAATGTGCCCAAGTGGTATGGGCGGGGTCGGTATTGTTGTCGCTATAATCAGCTAAGGACAACAATGCAATGACTACCAGTAACAGTAGTACAATAGAAGTGGGTGTAAAAAGGCTAGACACCTTTTTGTTTTTGTTGCGATCTTTAAACATGTAGGCTCCATTTAACATTACCAATGCGACATCCAATGCTTTGATTAGCAAATCGCATTGGTAATGCGATGAAAAACGCTAAAATAATTGTCTAAATTACAATTATTTTGAAATGCAGAGAAAAATTTGGGGAAAAAATTTCCTGCTTGTACTGTGCATTACAAAGTGAAAATTCCAGTTGGATGGATGCCAGCAATTAATGCTTGACTAAACAGCCTACTTTCTGTATCTTGCCGCCATAGTAAATCATTTTCCACATGGAATTAAAATTGGATTTGAACTATCCGCAAATTCTCAACTTGGTTCGGCAACTTCCCGTCAATCAAATAGCGAAGCTGCTTGTTGATGCACAAAGTATTTTGGAAGAGGAGAAGACAAGTGAAAACGTAGCTTCTTTTCAAGCATTCCTGCTTTCTGCGCCTGTAATGAGCGATGAACAATATGATTCGTTCCTTGAAAACCGAAAAATGTTTGCGCAGTGGAGAATGGGATGATTTGTTTGGACACCTCTATTTTGATTGATTTTTTCAGAAAAGAAAAAAAGGAAAACTCGCTTTTTTTCCGACTGACTCAGTAGTATCGAATTTTTACGGTGTCTGTAATTACGATCAGGAAAACTGCGGTCAGGAATAGGGTAATTCTTTTATAATAGTTGGTCATGGCTGTTGTTTGTTTGGAAATCTTCCAAGCCTAAGCCGGAGAAAGCAGCGTCAGTACTTGTTTTTTGATTACATGACACGGTGATTTTAAGCAATAAAAAATAAACCATTGGGCCTCCGTTTTTATAACCCATAAGGACGGTAATGCCCAATGGCCTCAAAGTCTAACTGGGGTCTGTTTTTCTAAAGTTGGTGCATCATTATTGTAAATATCCCTGATGCAAGGGTATTTGCCATTCCGCTTTTCAAAAATGGAAACATACTTACCAGTGGTTACTTTGCCAGTGGCATCGGTGGAGGTGGTTTTCCCGGCTTTGATGACCAAATCATCTGCTACTTTAATGTCCTCTTGCAGCTTTGCCAATGAGGAAAGGGAAGAAAAATGGTGCGCCTGTGATTAATTTTGACTCACTCTAATCTTCCCTTTCCCATCCGAATGTTTAGTATGAACAATCTATTTCTCCGATCCGGGTGTCAAAAATGGTTCCCCATATTTTGTAGCAGGCGTTGATCTTGGAGCCACTAAAGTTTTTAACAAAACCCAGTGGGTCGGTGACCCCGTAACCGTCCACTTTCAGCTGTACATCGGTAGCACCTTCGGGAATTATTTGCCCTCAGGTACCCGATGATAACTGGATTTGTTTTTACCTCCCAGGGGTTCTATCAGGAGTTCATCCTTGGTCGAGAATGTAAGGTACTCTCCGTCTTCGGAATTCCTGTAGGTGTTGGGGTTTCGTGAATCTCGTGTATACATTCGGGCTTCACCAATCACTTGGCCTTCTTTGCTCGAAATCGTTTCCGATTTTAATCCATTGACCGTATGGGTGATTCGCAGGAATCCTTTTGAATCGTTTCTTTGCCAGGTGCCGGCAAAATCGTGAACCCGATTGAATGTCTTGACCCGATTACTGCCCTTGGGCTTTAGTTCAAAGGAGTCATCACTTAGGAACTTATAGACGTCACCTGACAGGTTAAATTGGTTCGGGATGGTGGAATCCGAAGAAAATGCATACGGCCCCTTGACGGGACTGCCCCCTGGAGTTTGAATTTCCCTGAGCTGCAAGGAGTTCCCGGTTTTCTTGATTTCAACTAGGTTCTTCTGGTATTCTTCACTCCAAAGTCCTTCCGGCTCAAAATCGGTAAATACGAACACAGCCTTTCCTCCGCTGTAGAACATCTTGTCCAATTTCATCTGTGAAACCGTTTCCTCCAGGTACCATTCGCTCATAAGATTTTCAAATGGCGATCCCTTGACGGCAAAGGAGTACTTGCCCAATTCGGCCTGAATAAGTTTCTGAGTCAGCGTATCCTCAACTCCAAAGCTCAACAGGATCTGCCCGGCCTCGTCCAAAACGGCTTCCTTACGATCCGTAATACCCTGGATATCGTCCTTTACTTCTATGGCCGTGCTGGCCAGATCAAATCCGAACAAGGCCATATCAGCTACCGTAGCCGTCACTTTGGCGACATTGGCCAGGGTGCTCGCGGTTCCTGCTACAGCGGCTGTAGCGGTGGCCGCTACTCCTGCCGTTGCTCCTCCCGTTGCTACAGTTGCCACCACCGAAACAAACGCTACCGTGGCCGTGGTGATAAGCGACCAGATGGCCTTTGAGTTTTGCAGATAACCATCCACCAACATACTGTCCTTTGCTCCGGGTTGCAGGTCTCTAGACCAGCACTGCGCCAGTCCATTTCTCCAGGGGGCTCCTGCGCAGCCGTATTTGTGGATGGCCGGGGTAATCTTCTTGCTGCTTCCATTGATGAATACTAGTTCCTTTATGGCAAGGGCCTGTGGACCTGGCAGGAGCTTGCATTTGTTAATTATATAATCCCGGATGGTTTCATTTTTGAAATTCCAGAACAAATATGACAACAGGGCGTCATCTCGCGAAATAGGTTCCGCTTCCACCAATCGCAGTTGTTGCTGTTGGTCACCTGGGGTGTCGCCCCAAGTAAAAGCCGGCATATCCCAGCGGGTAGACAGCACTTCGTTGTTAGACACATTGTATAGCTTGACGAAATCTCCTTCCGAAACCAATCGGAACCGCTGGCGCTTGTCGTCGTCTTTAAAATCCCATTGCCCGAAGTTCTTCTTCGATTCTGGTAAGGCCAAAGCCTGTCCGAAACCGTTCCTGGCGGCCTTATTGAAGATCCAGTATTCGTCGGGCTTGCCGGTGGGTATGAAGAGCCATTTGTCGTACCCTTCATCATAGGTGTCTTTTTTACCTCCACCCGCTTCGCCATTCCCCCAGATACATAAGTTCTGATTGGCTGAGGTTCGGAACTGCAGCTTGTAGTACACGCCGGATTTAATGCTAACTCGAGATACACAGTTGGGATCTTTAACATCCCATTCGCCCCACATGCCACCGACGCCCTGGTTACTGGTGCGTTTTGGTGGGCCTTGATTGACGCCATTGATCACGATGGAAGTACTTTTGGCAGCAGCTTCCCAGCCCATTCCACCGTCAGAAGCCAGGCGGGCGGAGTACTGAACGATACCCACTCCTTTGCATCCATCATTTTTAGGGGTGTTCCACTTCGGTAAGCAGGTGTTATCCTTAAGATCCCATTCGCCCCACATCCCTCCAGCGCCCTGATTACTGGTGCGTTTTGGTGGGCCTTGATTGACGCCATTGATCACGATGGAAGTGCTTTTGGCAGCAGCTTCCCAGCCCATTCCACCGTCGGTAGAAAGGCGGGCGGAGTATTGAACAATGCCGGGACTGATGCAATTGTCTTTTTTGGGCGTTCCCCACTTTGGGAGGCAAGAGTCGTCTTTGATGTCCCATTCGCCCCACATTCCGCCGACGCCCTGGTTGCTGGTGCGTTTTGGCCGGCCTTGATTGACGCCATTGATCACAATGGTAGTCGATTTAGCGGCGATGTCCCAACCCAGCCCAGCATCTGAAGCCAATCGGGCAGAGTACGTGGCAATGCCATTGCCGATACAACGATCCTTTTTGGGAGCGCCCCAAATTGGCAGGCAGGATTTGTCGTCGATGTCCCATTCACCCCACATGCCCCCCAAACCCTGGTTGCTGGTGCGTTTTGGCGTTCCCTGGTTAACACCGTTGATGACAATGGAGGTGGTTTTGGCTGCATTTTCCCAGCCCTTGCCCGCATCATTTGCCAATCGGGCAGAGTAGGTGGCTCTACCGCTACCGATACAGCGATCCTTTTTAGGTGCCCCCCAAGACTGGGCAGATAGGGAGAAGCTGAAGAGAATTGCACATAATAAGTAAACGGTTTTGAGAAAGAAGCGCCTTTCTCCAGCTAACCGTAAACGGCGGGGTAAATCAGGCAGAAATCGATCGTTTTTGCTTGCCGTTTTTTGGTAAATGCTACTAAAGTGAACCATGACGAAATGTTTTAATTCAACTCCCCGAAAAGAATTTTCAGGAACCCTACAAAGATGCAAGAAGCCCCGCCACACCACCCGCACACGTTTCGCAAAAAACTGGACAGGATTCGCATTAGGCAAAAAAATGACAGGACAGCTTTTGCAAACTGCCCAAAATTCAATCGTAACCAACAGAATATTAGTTATTTGCGATATTCGATCGGCGCTTTTCCAAATTCCTTGTGGTAAGCCCGCGAAAAATAGTTCGGGTCGTTGAAACCGACGGCGAAGGCAATTTCGGAGATGTTCAGGTGGGTGGTTTTCAGCATTTCCATCGCCCGGTGGAGGCGGATTTTTCGGATGAAAGCGTTGGGCGGTTCGCCGGTGAGGGCGTTCAGTTTTCGGTAGAGTTGTGATGGGCTGAGGTGGACGGCACGGCTGAGTTGCACGGCGCCGAGTTCGGCGTCATCGAGGTTTTCAAGGACTATTTTTTGGAGTTTTTGCAGGAAGATATCTTCGAGGGTGGGTTCGGCTTCCGATGTGCTTGCAGTCACACCCTCACTTGTGGCTGCATACCGCTTTTGCAATGCCCGCCGCAGCTCCAGCAGTTTTTCCAGCCGAATATACAATTCCTCCTTGTTGAAAGGCTTCATCAAATAGGCATCCGCCCCTTTGCGCAGGCCGGTAATGCGGTCCGACATCTCTGCTTTCGCCGTCAACAAAATGATGGGGATATGACTGGTGCGTTGATCGTTTTTGAGGATTTCGCAAACTTCATAGCCGTCCTTTTCCGGCATCATCACATCGCTGATGATGATGTCGGGGATGGTGTCGAAAGCCGTTTCGATGCCCACCAACCCATTGGGTGCGGTGTGGACTTCATAATCCTTTTCCAGCAGGCCGACGATGTAGGCGGTCACGTCGGCATTGTCTTCGATGAGCAGCAGGACAGGCTTTTCACCCGCCAGGGATGTTGTTCCTTCGTTTGCCCGCGGGGTGCTAACATCGGGCATATCGGGTACCAATTCCGGTGCAATGGAACGGAAAGTCAGAACCTCAGACAGCGACAAGGCGGCGCTGGCTTCCAACCTGACGGGCAACAGCAGGGTAAACGTGGTTCCTTTTTCAAACGCACTTTTAACGGAAATACTGCCGCCCATCAGCTCGACCAATTCTTTGGTGAGCGCCAGGCCGATGCCCGTGCCTTCGCCCGTGCGGGTACTCGAATTGTCTGCCTGGTAAAAGCGGTCGAAAATATGCGCCAACTGCTCTTCGGGAATACCTGTGCCCGTGTCTTGTATTTTCAGCTTCAACAATAGCTGTCCGTTATGCTCGGTTTGGTTGACGTGCAGCACGACTTTGCCGCCCTCTTTCGTGAATTTGAGCGCATTGGACAGCAGGTTATAAACGACATGCTGAATTTTCACCTCGTCAAAGTCCATGACCAATTCCGGGGTTTCGGCGTAAAAAGTCAGTTGTATTTTTTTCTCGTGCGCCATCGAGTGAAACGATTCCGTCAGGTATTGCAGGTAATTGATGATGTCGCGTTGCACTAGATCCATTTTCATGGCGCCGGAATCGAGTTTGGAGAGGTTGAGCATTTGGCTGATGAGGCGGAGCAGGTTTTTGCTGTTGCGCCGGATAAGTTTCCGCTCGTTTTCATGACCCTTGATATTTTCTATCAAGCCCATGATGACGGTGAGCGGGGTGCGAAACTCGTGGGTGATGTTGGTGTAGAGGCGGGTTTTGAGGGTGTCGAGTTCCTGCAAGCGCAATGCCTCAGCTTTTATGGATTGGCGACGCATCTCAAAGCGGCGAATACCGAAAAGCAAACCTCCGGCAGCAATCAGGTAGAACAAATAAGCCCACCAGGTGCAGTAGAAAGGAGGAAAGATATGAATAGTAATATTTGCCTCGTTCGGGCTCCAGAACCCATCCGCCGTTTTGGCTTTTACCCGGAAGGTGTATTTACCGGGGTCCATGTTCGTGTAATGAATCTCATTGCTCGTCCCGGCGCTTTTCAAGTCTGCATCGTAAGGCGCTAATTGATAGAAATATTGCAGTTCTCCGGCTTTGTAAAAGACCGGCATGACGAAACTGAAACCAAAATCCGCCTGGTTGTGGCGCAATTGGATTTTCTGGCTGAAACGAAGTTGTTTTTTCAACAAAGCATCCTGACCGCCGGGCTGCACTTTTTTATGGTTCAGGTAAAAATCGAGCAGCTGCACGGGCGCTACGTATGCTTTGGGTTTCAGGCTATCTGGATGGAAGCGAACCAATTTCCCAGCCATGGAAAAATACAAATGTCCGGTATCGTCCCGGTAAGCCCACTGATAATTAAAATGGATGATCGGCAGGCCGTCGTTGATGTTGTAATTGGTAAAAGTTCTGGTTGCCCTGTCGAGCCTGTGCAAACCTTTCGGTGTACATATCCAGGGATTGCCATGTCCATCTTCCACCACTCCGGTCGTCTGGTTGTGCAGCAGTCCGTTGCTTTCGTTGTAACTCACGAAAGCATCGGCAGCCGGGTCGTACATGCTCATGCCATTGGAGGTGGAGAGATAAAACCGGCCCGCTTCGCCGGGGTAAATCTTGTGGACAACATTGACCGAATGGCCGTCGCCCGGGTGCATTTCGTATTTTCTGCTTTGCCGTGTTCCCAAATTGTATCGAAAAACACCAAAGTTGGTGGCCAACCAGACGACGCCGGCTTCCCCAAAATGAATGTCCACAATGGCGGCGCCAACTTTGGAGGAATCGGGAAGGCCGGGGATTTTTGGGTAAATATTCACCCATTCATTTTGCGCATCGTCAAAATATTTGAAGCCCGACCATATCCTGCCGTCCGGGCTGGTCTTTAGCCAGGGAACCCTGCCCGGCACGAGCTGAATCTTCCCGGTTTCAAAACTGAAAACTTTCACATGGAAGACATCTGGCTGCTGTACCCACAGTTCATTTTTGCCCGACAGGGCGATGCTAAGGGTGGGAGCATTGAGCAAACTGACGGGGATTTCCGAGGCCACTAACTTATTCTGCCGCACATCGAATTGTCCCAAATTATCCCAACCATTGATCAATAGCTGGTTTTCATCCAGCCGAAGGATTTGAGCGTTGTCAATGTTTCCCACGATTTCAAACGGATGCTGCGGCGAATGCGAAACGATGACACCGCCTCCGGACGTGGCAAACCACAAGCTCCCCGCCGCATCCTGATAAGTGGCAGCAACCTTGAACATCGGCACACTGGCGGGGTCTTCGTCCTCGTGCCGCAATATCCTGAACTGGCCAGTGACAGGGTCGTAACGATGTATTGCGCCGATGTCGCCCATCCAGATTATCCCAGACCTGTCAGCCAGTAGGCAAGCTGGTGCTTTTAAAAATTTCGACCGGAAAGAAGTGGATATATCTTTGAATTCCTTTGACTTAGGATGATAGGTCCAAAGCCCTTGGGTGCCCGAACTGACCATCAGGCTGCCATCCGGCAATTCAACAATGTCAGAACCATAGCGGATGTTCTTTTTCAGAAATTCAGGCGGCAATTCGACCCGGCGGAACTCGTCCTTTTCGGGATTTTTTTGGTGCAGGCCATCAGAATTCCCCACCCAGGAAGTCCCGTTTTTTTGTTGAAAAAAAACCAACCCATCCCTGAAATAAGCTCCGAAGTTGTCAAAATCGCCAGTCGCTTTCGACCACCGGCACACCCCATCCACCGCGGTGCCGATCCACATATCCCCGTCCTGGTCTTTGTTGATGAAATTGATGTCGTTGCCGCAAAGGCTCCGTGGGTTGGCGGGGTCATGTCTGAGCTGTTCAAACGTCTCGGTGCCCGGGTCGAAAATGTAAACGCCCGAACTTGTTCCGACCCAAATCCGGCCGTCTGCTGCTTCGCAGATGGCAGTAGTCAGGTTGTTGCCCAAACCTTTTGGGTTGTTTTGGCTGTATTGATATTTTTTGAAATTTTTCCCGTCGAAGCGGTTCAGCCCGTTGAAGGTAGTGAACCACATGAACCCTTCGCTGTCCTGGATGATGCTTTTGAGCCAATAAGTCCCAGCATTGGACAGACCGTCTTCCATTGTGAATTGCTGGAACCTAAGCTCCTGACCAATGGACAGTCCTGGAATTGCCAGCAGGATGATGAGGTAGATAAGCCGTTTGTTCAAGCTGAAAATGGATGGTCAATTCCAAATGTAGTATTTTTTTTAATTACAACCTTTTTTTAATAAACTCACAATACGTACTCATATCGGATTCACTATTATTGTGGACATTGGTTTCTTTTTTTCCATAGCCTTAGAGCTCAAAATGTTGCATAAAAAAACCTGTGAGACATAAAATCTCACAGGCTTTTTCCACAAAAAAACAAACTATCTACTATTGCGGATACCCCGGATTCTGAGTTTTCAAATTGGGGTTATTGAGCAATTCCTGCTTTGGAATAGGCAGCAACAAATGCTTCTCTTGCAAAGGTTGATTGGAACTCAAATTAACATGCCCAACAAATTCATCAAACCTTTTGGTGTTTTCGTTGAAAGCTTTGCGCAAACGCACCATGTCAAACCAGGTGATTTGTTCGTAGCACAACTCATGCCAGCGCTCTTTCCAAACGGCCTCGCGGAATGAGTTTTGATTGTAAGTTTCTATACCTGGCGTAGTGAGTTTGGCCCGGTCTCTGATGCGTTTGAAGGCATCGTAAGCCGCTTGGGTAGGTGCACCCAATTCGTTCTGCGCTTCTGCAAACATCAATAGCACTTCAGCATAACGGATCTGCGGCACGTTCAGGTTGTTTTGGCGGGTACCCGCCACTCCAGAAGTGCCGCTCGAAGTACGATTGAAGTGTTTGAAGATATAAGGAGCGCCCAATTCAAACCGTGCGCCATTACCATTGGTAAAATAAGTAGTGTAGAAATACCCTTCCTGGTCTTTTGCCCGTAAATCACCGTCCTCATACGATTTGTAAAAAGCGGGGGTAGGTACCGTACTTCCTGTACCACCAGGGCCGTTGAAGGTTACAGGTTTAAAGTTCGGATACATGTTCTCCATCGGATTCCCAGCCACTAAAGTGTTGTATTGCAGCATAAAGAGATGCTCAACGCGGTTTTCAGTACTTTCTTTATGCACATCTTCGTAGCTCGTAAAAAGATTAATTGAACCAGGGTTGGCATTGGCATAGGTGATCACCTCGGCTGCCTTATCCGCCGCTAGCTTGTAATGCGAAGCTCCCTTTTTCAACGGGAATCCGGCCATGGTCAAATAGACCCGCGCCAACTGCGCTTTTACCGCGGCCGAATTTACACGACCACGTACATCCATCCAGTCCAAACCCGCTGCCTCGGCAGCAATTAAATCATCTACAATCAGTTTGTACACTTCTTCTTGTGGCGTACGTACAGGTAAAAAATCTTCAGAAGCTGCCGTCTGTGGCGCAGTGATGAGCGGAATATCGCCCCACAATCTAACCGCTGTAAAGTAAGCCGAAGCACGCAAGAAGCGTGCTTCACCCAAGATTTTTTTCTTTTGGGCTTCTGGCATGGGCGTAATCGGCGGCACTTTTTCAATTACTTGGTTGGCCTGCGCGATCACTCGGTACAGTCCGTTCCAATAATTGACCACGTGGGCGGTATTGCCGTCGTGTACCAGTCCATACAGGTTATTCAAATCAGAGTTTTGCGCTGTTTCGGTAGTTGATGTACCCGTGAGGGCTTCTAACAATTGCCAGTTGCTCGAAAAAATACCAGCACCACCGCCCATAAAGCGCAAGTCTGCATACACAGCAGCAATCGCAGCTTCAGCATGGTCAGGAATGGTATAAAAACTATCAGGTGTAAGGTTGGAAGGCGCCTCTTCCGTCAAAAAATCGGAACAACCCGAGGTCCCCAGCAAAATCGCCCCAACGAGCGTAGCTTTGCCGATATATTTGATGATATTCAATTTCATGACAAATGATGTTGTGTTTAATGAAGAACTAGATTTAGAGTGTGTTTGGAATTGTACTTCCAGACAGTCTAAAGGCCAATTTGCAAACCAATCATGTAAGTGGTAGGCTTGGGATAGTTGTGCCAAATCATCCCCTGAGAAAACGCACTGTTGTTGTTTCCTTGATTGGTAGGGGTAACTTCGGGGTCGCCAACAATCTTGTCTTTTACGGCCAAGAAGAAATTTTGAGCTGAGGCATATACCCGCAGACGGCCCATTTTGAGCTTATTGAGGACTTGTCCTGGGAAAGTATACCCAAACAATAAATTCCGACCACGGAGGAAAGAACCATCCTTGATCCACCACGAATCTACGTTGGTCACATAACCCGCGCGAGTATCGCGAATTTCAGCAATCATCGTATTTTGGTTCTGTGGCGTCCAAGCATCTAATACCGAAGTGTAGCTGTTGGCCAGGGCTTGGCGGTCTTCGCTGGCGTGTAAGTTCATCATCATCACCTTGTTTCCATAAGAAAACTGTAGTTCTAAGGTCAAGTCAAAGTTGTTGTAACGGAAAGTATTGGTCAGTGCGCCCCAGCCTTTTGGGCTACCATTTCCGATGATGCTGCGGTCAGCATCGGTGATGGCCTTATCCCCATTGACGTCCAAATACTTGATGTCGCCTGGCAAAACCGTTAAACCGTTGCGATAGCTCGTAAATTTAGCAGCTTCCTCACGCTCAGATTCGCTCCAGATTCCCAAGCGGGTAAGGCCCCAAAATGAACCCACTGCTTCCCCAATGCGGATGATGTTGGTAGGGTTGGTAAAGTTAGGTCCCCCTACGTTGAATATGTCGGAGGGTGTGGCCAATGAAAGTACTTTATTCTGGTTGAACGAAATATTAAAAGACGTGTTCCATTGAAAACCACCAGCGTCAATGTTTCGAGTGTTCAAGCCAATCTCAACGCCTTTGTTGTACATTGAGCCTACGTTTCTGCGAATGGTACCATAACCACTCGTTGTTGGTACGGGTGCGTCCAAAAGCATATCGGTTGTTTTGCGGTAGTAATAATCTGCTTCTACCGAAACCCGGCCTTTGAACAAAGCGAATTCAATCCCTACATCCGTCTGCGCCGTTTTTTCCCAACGCAAATCGGGGTTGGCCAAACGATTAATACCTGTTCCGGCTACACGTGCATCATTATAAATGGTAGCGAAGTTGGAGCTCAACAAGGACAATGACGAATAAGCGGGGATTTCAGAGTTTCCGGTTAGACCATAACTTGCGCGAAGTTTCAAATTTGAAATAAGCCTATTCCCTTTCAAAAAACCTTCTTCAGACACCCGCCAAGCCACGGCGCCCGATGGGAAAAACGCAAATTTGTGGTTTTCTCCAAACTTGGAAGAACCATCTGAGCGGCCGGTAAGCGTGAATAAGTATTTGTTGGACAAAGTATAATTGATCCGTCCAAAATAGGAATTAAAAGCAAAGCTCGATGCACCAGAGCTAACCGCAGGGTTGGTGGCGCCTGCTCCCAGGTTGTTGAATCCGAAATAGTCAGTGGCAAAGTTGTTCACACTGGCACCGATACCAAAGGTGTTGGTTTCTTGCCAGGAGACGCCCAATAAGCCATTCAGCGAATGTTTGTCGCCCAATTGCTTGTTGTAAGTCAAGTAGTTTTCCAGTGACCAAAAACTTTCCTTATTGTTATTGGTAGAGGCGTTACCATTGCCACCGATGTTGAGGGTGCGGGTTTGAGATTGGTTGATTTCTTGCGTCAGAACATTGATACCAAGCACGGTGCGCATCTCCAAACCTTTGGCTATAGTGATGTTTGAATACAAACTTCCCAGGGTTGTCTGGGTGTTCAAGATGTACTTACGCCCCATCAAACGGTGAACAGAACTGAAGGTACCTTCTGCAAACGGGAAATCGCGGTTGTTGGCATACGTTCCGTCTTCATACTTCACGGGCAAAAACGGAAAGTCTTCTACAATCTGCCGAGCGATGGCATCATTTTGATCGACAATATTCTCGGTTTGGTTGTTGTAGCTCAAGGTACCGCCTACTCTCAACCATCTTTTCACCTGATCGTCAATCGTAAACCGGCCAGAGTATCTTTTCATGTAAGAAGTCTTCATAAGCCCCTGATCGTCGCGGTAACCCAGCGAAATCGAATGCTGGGTGCGCTCGTTGCCACCACTAAAACCCAATTGGTGGTTTTGTGAAAGCCTACTTTGAGATGTTTCTTCAAACCAATCCGTATCGAATTTAGGCGTACCATCACTATTGAACACCCGTGGGTCGGTGCGGCGCAATTTGGGGTTCAAGTACGCCCATTTGCCTGCTGCCCAGCCTGCGGGGTCGTATTTGGCCATGTTCGCCCAAGCCAAATCTTCCACGGCCATGTATTGTTTAGCGTTCAATACTTCTGGCCGGTTTGGTCCAATGGTATTGACACTGAAATCGCCATTGTACGTTACCGAACCTTCGCCGGCTTTTCCTTTTTTGGTGGTTACCAAAATTACCCCGTTGGCACCTCTGGCACCATAAATGGCGGTGGAAGATGCATCTTTCAGTACCTCTACCGACACGATGTCGTTGGGGTTGATGTAGTCAATGGCCGAGCTGAACTGGTTTTGGTTACCCTGGGGAAGCATCACCCCATCTACCACATAAAGCGGGTTGTTCGAAGAGTTGATGGAACTAAATCCACGTACACGAATGGTCGTTCTACCACCCGGACGGCCCGAGTTGGTGTTTACTTGCACCCCGGCAATTCTTCCAGACAATGCTTGGGTAAGTGATGCGGAGGGGCGTTCCATCAGTTGGTCGACCTTGACGGAACCAACCGAACCAGTTAAATCCGATTTCTTCGCTGTTCCGTAACCAATTACCACAACGCCCTCTAATAGCTTTGCGTCCGTTTTTAGGGTAATGGTAATCGTAGTTTGTGCACCTACCGCAATTTCTTGTGAAAGATAACCAGTGTAGGAGAAAACCAATGTTGCATCATCTGGTACTTCTAAATTGAACTGTCCGTTTACGTCAGTTACGGTACCATTCGTCGTGCCTTTTACTAAAATGCTCACGCCAGGTAGTGCTGAATTGGTCTCGTCCAGAACAGTACCATTAATGGCCTTGACTAAAGTTGCTTCAGTTTCCACTTTTTCGAGTGGTTCTCGGTTGGGTGCGGCATGCAAAATGCCAGTACAGCAAATCACCAAAGCGATTTGGGAGAGCAGTAAGCGGCCAAAATGAGGCCAGGTTACGCTTGAGTGTAATTTTTTCTTCATTTTGTTAAACCCGAAATGGGAAATTAGGGAGGTGAAAGAATTTTATTTCACAAACTTAGCCAAACTAAAAAAAAAAATTTAAATACAGTAGTAAAGATTGTATTAAATTTTTGATTTCAGGAGTGAGAAAAATTTACAAACCTGGAGATACGGCTAAAGTATTGACAGTAGTCGAATAAAACATTTTACACACGCATATTTCAACCGTTGTCCCGAAATGCACCCACCCTTCACATTTTACATTAATTCACAAACATCACCCCTTTTTCCTTCGCCATTTGGTTGATTTTGTAAAGATTGCCATCGATGGTGTTTTTCAGTTTGCCCAACTCCTCATCCACCATTTTACTCAACTTGGTTCGCACTTCTTCCCCTTGTTGGGTCGGGCGGAAATCCCCCTGGGCCTGTTCCACCATCAAGTGCGCCAAACGGTTGTTCAACTTGATGCCATAATTGAGTGGATCCTGCACACTTTGGTTTTTGGTTTGGTGGATGGTATTTTCGATGGTATTCAGTTCATCCTCAAATTTCTTGATGGCGTCCATCATGTCCTTGTTTTTTTCGTCGCTGCCCAGTTTGTTTTTCAGGTACCCCAGGTCTTCTTTGATTTTGCGCAGGTTGATGATGCCTTCGTTGGCTTCCGTGACCTTGTTGCGCACCTTCATCAGGAATTCAAATTGCGCTTGAAAATCTTCGGGGCTGGTATTCAAACGTGGGTCTTTGAGGATTTCAAATTCCTGAGTTTGGCTTTGGCCGTTTACAGTCAGGCGCACCTGGTATTTGCCGGGTATGGCTTTCGGCCCTTGGTTGGGCGAGCCATAAAAGACCATGCCCGGAAAGGTTTTGTAGCCCGAATAACGCATGTCCCACACAAAACGGCCGCCTCCGGCTTTGAGGGTGATCAGGTTTAACTTGTCCTTGGCCTTGTTGCTGAATGTACGGATGGTATCGCCGTCACTTTCCAGAATATCGATTTTTACTTCCGCCCCAGGCTCCAGTTTTTTGATGAAATAATGGATCATTACCCCGTTGGGATGGTTTTCGCCTTCCAGTTTAGGGTCGCGGCGATTGCTACCCGCCATGCGGTAAGTCGGCATGGGTTGGTACAAAATCACCTCTTTGGCGGCTACTTCAGCCCTCAGTTGCTGCAAAGGAGTCAGGTCGTCGATGATCCAAAAGCTGCGCCCGTGGGTAGCAGCAATGAGGTTGTCGTTTTTGACCGCCAAATCGGCAATCGGTACAGGAGGCAGGTTGAGTTGTAACTTTTGCCAGTTGTCTCCATCATCAAAGGAGACCCACACGCCTTTTTCGGTGCCCGCATACAGTAGTCCTTTGCGTTTTTGGTCAGCTCGTACAACCCGGACGAATTCATCTTTGGGGATTCCTTTGGTCGTAACCGCCCAAGTTTTGCCATAATCCAGAGTCCGGTAAATGTAGGGCGTATAGTCGCCAAACTTATAGGAAGTGGCGGCAATGTAAGCCTCACCTTTCACAAAAGGGCTAACTTCCACTGCGTTGACCATGTTGAGTTTGGGTGACATTGGCGGGGTTACGTTTTTCCAGTTTTTGCCGCCATCCTGGCTCAGTTGCACCAGGCCATCGTCGGAACCCGTCCAGATTTCGCCCTCGGTGTAAGGCGACTCTGCTGCCGCAAAAATATTGGCGTAATACTCCGCTCCGGTATTGTCCTGGGTAATTGGGCCACCGGAGGATTTGATCGTTCCTGGTTCGGCACGGGTCAGATCAGGACTGATCACTTCCCAACTTTCGCCACCATTCATACTCATGTGCAGGTGGTTGGAACAAGCGTAGAGTTTTTTGGGATTGTGCGGGCTAAAAAAGACCGGATAGTTCCAGTTGAACCTGTACTTCATCACTTCCGCACCCGAGCCTGCGGGCAGATCGGGATAGACGTTGGTAGAGCGCTCTTGACCCGTTTCCAGGTTTTGCATGGTCATGTAACCTTTGTAGTCACCGCCGTAAACCACTTCACTATTGAGCGGATCGGGTGCCAAGTGGGCGCTTTCCCCAATGGCCAGGGCTGTCCAGTCTTTTTCCGTCACGGCACCACTATTCGTACGGTGAGGGATACGTACACTGGAATTGTCTTGCTGTGCTCCGTAGATGCGATAGGGAAAATGATTGTCGGTCGATACGCGGTAAAATTGGGCGGTAGGTTGGTTGTGGTAGGTTGTCCAGTTGTTGCCGCCATCGTTGGACACTTGCGCGCCGCCGTCGTCGGCCATGATCATCCGGCGGTTGTTGTCGGGGTCAATCCAAAGGTCGTGGTGGTCACCATGCGGGGCATTTTTGAGGGTAAAAGTGCGGCCTCCGTCTTTGGAAATGCCGTAACTCACGTTCAGCACGTACACGATGTCTTCATTTTGAGAGTCGGCAGTAATGCGGCAGTAGTACCAGGCGCGTTGGAGCAGGGCGCGATCCTGATTGATGCGGGCCCAGGTTTTGCCGCCATCCTCGGAGCGGTACACCCCACCTTCCTTGTTTTCGATGATGGCCCAAACCCGATTGGAATTTTGGGGCGAAACCGTCACCCCGATGATGCCGTTGACGCCGCTGGGCATGCCGGGTTTGTCGGAAAGGTTTTCCCAGCTGTCACCGCCGTCGGTGCTTTTCCAGAGTTTGGAATCCGGGCCTCCGCTGTCCATGCGGTACCCATTGCGGGTCATGTTCCAGGTGCTGGCGTAGATGATGCGCGGGTTGTTGGGGTCGAGGATGAGGTCAGCTGCGCCCGCTTTATCGTTGATGTAGAGGATTTTTTTCCAGCTCAGGCCACCATCCATGCTGCGGAATACGCCGCGCATTTCGTTGGGTTTCCAGAGGTTGCCCAGGGCGGCTACGTACAGCACATCGGCGTTTTTGGGGTGGACCCGAATGCGGGCAATGTGCCGGGAGTCTTGGAGGCCAATGCTTTTCCAGGTCGCGCCCGCGTCGGTGGACCGCCAGAGTCCGGCGCCAGAAGCGACGTTGTTGCGCAGGGTTTGTTCACCTTCACCTACGTAAATGACGTTGGGGTCACTCTCCGCCACGGCAACTGCGCCAATTGAGCCTCCGAAGTATTTGTCGCTGATGTTGTCCCAGGTTTGGCCCGCATCCTGGGTGCGCCAGACTCCCCCACCGACGGTGCCGAAGTAGTACAAATTGGGATTGCCGCGTACACCCGTGGCGGTACTGGAGCGGCCGCCACGAAAGGGGCCGAGTTCACGCCAGCGGAGGCCTTCGTAAAGGGTGGGGTCAAAAGTGAGGGACTTATTGGTTTGGGCCAGGCTCAGGATGCTGAATAAGAGCAGCGTGCCAAGGGAGAGAATGGATTTTTGCATTTGGTTCGGCTTGTGTTTGTTTCTGGGGATTAAAATAGGGAAAAATGAGGAGGGTTGTTTCTCGGAGGGTGATTTTTTCCAGCAAAAATGGGAGTCGTGGGTGAGCCCGGATTACTGAAAACACTACCAAAGCGACATTTTTATTAGCACAAAGGGAAAAAAAGAGGACTCAGAGGACACAGAGTTAGATGTTGACAGGGTTTTAGCCAAAAATGAGGATTAATAGGAAATACTAATCGGGTGCATCGCTTTGTCAACGTCTAACTCTGTGTCCTCTTTTTTTTCCTTTGTGATAAAAAATTGTGTCGCTCTATGTTTTTCTGAAAAATCAAGAATGACGAACCGTTGATCATTTTAGAATGTAACCTTTTCCCCTCCCCGCATTCTTCCCTTAAACAAAACCCACCCAACCATGAACCAATTATTGATCGCCGCTCTAGCCTTCCTCTTCTTACACAGCATTTATTTTCCCAAGCCAGTTGAAAAACCTGAAATCGCCATCAGCACCGCAGGTTATCCGCGCATCCTGGTTGGCGTCAACAACCCCATTGACATTGTGGCTCAGCAGGCAAAACCGGTCTATCGGAATCAAATCAGTCTTCGGTTTGAGCATCCAAATCCTGACTCCAGTTCCCGTGCTGTTTTGACTGGTGATAAAGGGCATTTTAGGCTACTGGTCGACACAACGGGTATACTTATTTTAAGCATCAAAACAGAGCAAGGAATCGTTGAGAAAAAACTCCGTTGTGTTCCGCTGGATGCAGTAACAAATTTTGGAGGTCTGAAAAAAAGTGGCAAAATGAGCAGTGCGATGTTTAAAGCCCAAGGAGGAATAATCGCTTTGATTGAATGCTGTGACATTGATGCCCGTTGCCAGGTCATCGACTACGAAATCCTAAAATTTAATACCCGTAGTATGGCCTTTCGGGGCAGCAACACTGGAGGTTCCTTTGATGCGACCGTTCGCCCCATCATCAACCGCGCACTACCTGGTGACATTTATTGGTTTCGCAATATTCGTTATCGTTGTCCTGGGAGTGCACAGCCTAGTTTTGCTCAAGATATTGCTGTGGAGATTGAATGATTGGAATAATGGAATCAAGAATTTGTACTTGCCCCGTATTTTTTCCTCCCATCCAATTTACTATTTTGCAAGATCAATAATCACCAACGGCCTAAACCATTTCCATGTACACCGGAAAAGAATTTACATTCAATCTACTCTGGCATTTCGCCCGCAAAAATCTGTTCAGAACCATGATTGTCAGTATTGTGGCTGTGATCTTGTATCAGGTTTTGGGTTACACTTTTGTCGCCATTCCTTTTCTGCCCGTTGGTACCATTGGTACGGCAGTAGCGTTTTATGTCGGTTTCAAAAACAACCAGGCTTACGACCGGCTGTGGGAAGCCCGCAAACTCTGGGGCGGATTCACCAATACCAGCCGCAATTTTTCAGCGCAGTTGATTGCTTTAGTTGAAGATAAAACCGTGGTCAGAGAACTGCTTTACCGACACATCGCCTACCTTAATGTACTGCGGCTTCAACTGCGCAAAACCATCCCCTGGGCCACGAGTAAGGATGATTTGCACCAAACCTTCCGCGGGGAGCGCGCTGAATTGGAAGAGTTTGACCAAGGTTTAAAAAAGATCCTGGAGGAAAACAACAAGGGGGAGTATTATGAAACTTTGCGGGTCAAAAACAACGTGGCATCGGGCATTCTCAAGTTGCAAATCCTGGATTTAACCCGTCTCAAACGGGAGAAAAAGCTTGACGAATACGAGCACAGCGATCTGGTGCGCCACGTCAACGAATTATTCAATTTACAAGGAGGCTGCGAACGCCTCAAAAGCACACCCTTGTTTCGGCAATACAGCATCTTTAGTCGGGTATTCGTGGTGCTGTTCATCTACCTTTTGCCCTTTGGTTTGTTGAAGGATTTGGGCAATCTGGCCAACTGGGGAGTTTGGCTCACCATTCCCTTTTCGATGCTGATTTCCTGGGTGTTTTTTACAATGGAACAAATTGGAGAGTTTTCCGAAAACCCATTTGACAACTCAGTCAACGATACGCCTATTTCCGCGATTTGCCGCAACATTGAAATTGACATCAAGGAGTTTTTGGGTGAGGCGCTGCCAGCGAAGATGAATCCTGTGGATGATGTGCTGCTTTAGCAGTTTTAATCACCTGCGTTTTTATCATCTTCTAGTTGTAAAATGTGTAGCACTCGGTGGATGATGGGCGCAAAAAAGACCGCCGTGGTGCTCAAAAAAACCACCCCGCTGTACAGTGCGTAAAAGGACGAAAAGAGTTTGGCAGCAGTCGTATGCATTGGCATCTCAGCCACCGGGCCCATCCCCGTTAAAATCATCGAGGACATGTAAAAACTGTCCAGCCAACTGATGTGCCCAACGGCATGGTAGCCAACCATCCCAATGGCCAAGGAAACAAAAATAAGCAGGCCACAAAAGAATCCATATCGCCCAACGCGGATTAAAAAATGAGAAAAGGGTACAAGTTTTTGAGTGCGGTGTTCGAGTTTCATGTGGTTTGGATTTGTTGATTCATGCTAAAGCTGAGGGATTAAAAATAGTACCAAGCATTTAAACAACCTTATTTTCAACCCAAAAAAACCTATCTTTATCCGCACACCCATTTACTGTGAGGGTAAAACGACTACAGCTATGCCTTTGGCCCAACCCATTGCCGCTCTGCGCCAGGAACTGAATAAACTGCTGGCTGATGATGACCTGCCAGCGGGCCTTAAACTGTGTAAAGGACTGTTGCCCGAAACTGGCGAAAAATTCCAACTCATCCTGGCCATGCAGGCCCAGCTCCAGCAGTTGAACAAGGACAACATCAAAGGCAAAATCACCCAGGAGGAATACGCCCGTCGCCTGGCCATTATCGTGGATGCCTTCATCACCTTTGTATCGGAGCTGGAAACGGTTGACTTTGATCCACCCGCCGTCGATTCTGATGCTGACACCCAAAATGGCTTCCAAACCGGCCATGTGCTCTACCGCGTACCCCACAATATGGCCCTCGGCAAAGCCAGTATTTGCACCATCCGCGTAGCTGTTGATGAAGACGCAATTCTAGAAGACATCATCATCGACAAAGACACTCGCCTGAAGGAAAAAATCGAAGTTTCCGAACGCATGAGCGCCGAAATAGTGGGCACTGAAAGTCAGACCTTTGACATCCTCTCACTCAATGCCAAAGACCAGCGAGTACACCCCACGGGTTATACGCAATGGTTGTTTCGGGTGACGCCCCTGCTGGAAGGTGAACACCAATTGCTGGTGAAAGTCTCCTTGCTGGAGTTTGACCCAAACACCAAAGAATACGTGCCCCGCGATGTGTCGGTGCTGGAAACGGTGGTGGTCACAAGTGTCAGCCAGCACAGCGACGAGGAGGAAGCACCGCTAAAACTGATCGAAAAGTCCATTGTAGTGGGCAAAAAGCCGGATAAAAAAATAAACATCAACATTGAAAAGGGCAATTTTGACCCTGCCCTTGAAATCACTGGGACAACGGAGCTCAACCTTGATGATTTAAGCGACATTTTGATTCCCATCGTGAAGAACAGTGGAAAAAAAGGAGCTAAAACGGGGGCAAAACCTAGCCCAAACAGTCCCACCCGTTCTGGGCACGCTGACCCATTTTACAAACAAATGGTCTTGGTTAAAGGCGGCGATTTTTACCTCAGCCAATCCGCAGTGACCTATGCGCAATGGCGGGCGGTGATGGGTAGCAACGCCTCCAGTTTTGATGGTTGTGACGAATGCTCAGTAGAAGAAGTAAGTCGGGAGGACATTCAGGCGTTCCTCAAAACGCTGAATGGGCAGACGGGGAGGCAGTATCGTTTGGCGACTGAGGGGGAATGGGAATTTGCGGTGAGGGCTGGGTATCGGAAGGGTTTGGGGGTTTCGCTTGTGCTGTAAGAGAAGCATACACGTTTTATTTCTGAACAGCCATCCGCCCCAAAACCTGATCATACAGGATGTCATGTGATCCTTCAAATACCGTCAAACGAATATTCCTGGATGCATTCTGGTAAAGAATCGCCCGATCTCCTAATTTTTCGGATGGATTTTGAGCAGGAAACGACCGCGTTTTTAACATCAGCTCCTTGTCTTCTACGGCAACATACCGTGTCTGGTCTTTTTCCTTGTAGTCCTTCAATAGTTTATTGTAAAAATTGATGGATTGAGAAATGGGCACTGAGCCCGTATACCCATCGTGAACCCCCACATAAATTTGCAGCAGGCTATTCTTACGCTTGCTCAGCGGTGTTTCCCAAAACAAGGGTGAACGTGCCCTTGCTTTCCCCGCATCAAAAGCCCCATTGGCACCAATGCATTGCACAATTTCAGCGGCATATTTGTTCTTGCGTTCTACTGATTCTGCGTACCAGGCCTCCAAATCCGAAATAGAAGCCCAGGCCGAAAAGCCACGAATGGCGTGCCGCGAGCGCATGTAAGTCGCCAGGGTAGCATAGCCGCCGCCACTGTAACCCACCACATAAATTTGTTTGCGGTCAACTTTCAGGTTTTTTAGCGCCCAATCAATCGCTTCGTCGATATCCGAAAGCACAAATTCGCTGCAACAAGCTTTAGGATGGTTGTTCACTCCCCTAAAATTCGGAAAGAGGTAATTCCAGTTTTTGGCATGCACCTGAGTCGCCATCATGCCCTTTTGTGAATCAGCAGAATTGCTCCAGGAATGCAATTCTACGACCAGTGGTTGAAGTGTAGCAGCCGTTGATTTATCGTAATAAAAAACCTGGATATTGCCATCCAATACTGAGCGAATGCTGTCTTTTCGAAGGTAATCGGGTCGTTGGGCAAAGGCTGAAAATCCGAGCGCGCAGAGACAAATGATCAAAAGGGACTGTTTCATAAGGAGGTCACTGAGTTAACAATAAACCAAGATACGACGCAGGTGACTATTACGGTTAAAATTTGAAAAATTTGAAAAAAATGCCTTCCCCACTTGCACATTTCTCAAAAGCCTATATCTTTGCAAGCGAATTGAAAAACTTTCAATCATGACTGTATCTGTTCAAAACAACAATTGGTGGTGGCGTCTGAATCATTCCGTTCTCGGGTGAAGTAGCTAGCCATTGATGTTGTTAAAGGAACATACAGCGCAAAAACGGCTTGTCGGATCACTCGGCAAGCCGTTTTTGTTTTTGGTCCATTTTTGAAAAAAGTTGAGGGAGGTTGAGGGAAGTTGAGGGAGGTTGAGGCTCCGCGAGCGTCTTTGACAAGGACGCGTCTAAGTTACTCGCGGTAGCCTCAACTTTCCTCAACCTTCTCAACCTCCTCAACCCCAAACAACAACCATGATCGACACGACCCAACAAATTCACCTGCGCACCCAGATCAAAAAACAACTGGCGGATATGGTCACGCCCGTTTCGGTTTTTTTGAAAGTGCGCGATCACTACACCCAGCCCGTGATGCTGGAAAGCAACGATTTCAGCAGCGCCGAAGACTGCTTCTCGTACATTGGGCTACAGGCGATTGCCGAAATCCAAGTCAAAAATGGCCTCATCAGTACCCTGTTGCCCGATGGCGAAACCAGCAACACTCCGGTCATCGATGTCAATACGGTTCCCGATGCCTTGCAGCACTTTGCACAGCAGTTCAGCGTGGATCAAGATACCCCTTATCCCGTCTACAATGGCCTCTTTGGGCATGTCGGTTTTGACGGAGTGCAATATTTTGACACCCTGAAATTCGACCCTTCTAAACGCAAATTCGACATTCCCGATATCCGATTTACCCTGCATCGCTTCATCATTGCGATCAACCATTACAAAAACGAGTTGTACCTGCTGGAAAACCTCATGCCGGATCAACCCTCGGAAATGGACAAACTGGAAGCCCTTTTGCGCAGCCAAAAAGTATCCACCCACGAGTTTCACCTGGAAGGCAAAGAAGAAAGCAACCTTAGCGACGAAGAATTTAAGGAACTGGTGCGCGTAGGCAAGCGCCATTGTCAAATTGGCGATGTGTTCCAGATCGTTTTTTCCCGCCAGTTTTCCCGCCAGTTCAAAGGAGACGAATTCAATGTTTACCGCGTCCTGCGCTCCATTAACCCCTCTCCTTACCTTTTCTATTTCGATTACGGCAATTACAAAATTTTTGGTTCTTCTCCCGAGGCTCAAATGGTGATCCGCAATGGTGTTGCGCGATTGAACCCCATTGCCGGCACCTACCGCCGCTCGGGCGACAACGCCGAAGATGCCCGCCGTGCAGTAGCCCTGGCCGAAGACCCCAAAGAAAACGCCGAGCACATCATGCTTGTGGATCTGGCACGCAATGACCTGGGCCGCCACGCTCGAAATGTACAGGTGCGCAAATTGAAGGAAATTCAATTCTTCAGCCACGTCATTCACCTGGTTTCGACCGTAACGGGAGATTTGCCCGATCACGCCAATCCTGTACAGATTTTTGGGGATACTTTCCCGGCAGGAACCCTTTCCGGTGCCCCCAAATACAAGGCCATCGAACTCATCAACCAATACGAAAACCAAAATCGCTCGTTCTACGGTGGAGCTTTGGGCATGATTGGTTTTGACGGCTCGATCAATCAAGCCATCGTGATCCGTTCCTTCCTGAGTATGGACAATCACTTGTACTATCAGGCGGGTGCCGGGATTGTAGTCGACAGCAAAGAAGAAAGTGAATTGCAGGAAGTCCACCATAAACTCGGAGCTTTGACTCGCGCTTTGATTGAAGCTGAAAAAATTTAATCCATTCCTAAAGCTTAATAAAAAGGCTTAATAAAAAATATACAGCATGAAACTGCTCGTTCTCGATAACTACGACTCGTTCACGTACAATCTCGTGCAATACTTCCAGGAAATCCTGGGACAAAACGTAGATGTGTACCGCAACGACGCCATTTCCCTCGATGATGTTGGGCGCTACGATGTCATCGTGCTTTCTCCTGGTCCGGGTTTGCCCAGTGAGGCGGGCATTATGCCCGAACTGATCAAAAAATATGCTTCAAGCAAGTGTATTTTGGGGGTATGTTTGGGGCATCAGGCGATTGGTGAAGCCTTTGGTGGTAACTTGGACAACCTCTCCAGAGTTTACCACGGCGTGTCTACTTTGATGAAACAATTGGGCAATGACGCCAATTTTTTCCAGGATGTACCCATGGTGTTTGAGGCAGGTCGGTACCACAGTTGGGTGGTGAACAAAAATACCCTGCCGCATGAGTTGATCGTCACAGCGGTGGATCACCAAAACGAGGTGATGGCGATGCGCCACCGCGATTATGCGGTTTTTGGGGTGCAATTCCACCCCGAGTCGGTGATGACGCCAGATGGCAAAAAAATGTTGCGCAATTTTCTCGATTATTGTGCTGAAAAACTGGGCACTAAAGCTGCTGTCGCTTAGGTGTCTCAGGTTCCTTAGGTGGTGAAGATTTTTACCCCCTAAGAAACCTAAGACACTCAAGGAAACACCTAAGTAAGTACTTATCCGAACAAGTCCTTTGCAATGAAACAATATTTGAATCGGCTTTACGAGCACGATAAATTCAGTCGGGATGAAGCCCGGCAAATCCTGCTCAACATCGCCGCTGAGCAATACAACGAAGTCCAGATCACGGCCTTCGCCACTGCCTTCAACATGCGGTCGATCACCTTGTCGGAGTTGCAGGGCTTCCGCGATGCACTTTTGGACCTTTGTGTGCCCCTCGATTTGGATGGTCGCGAAACCATCGACATCGTGGGAACAGGCGGGGATGGCAAAAACACTTTCAACATCTCGACCTTATCCTGTGTGGTAGTCGCTGGTGCCGGTTATCCGGTGAGCAAACACGGCAGTTATGGGGTTTCCTCATCGGTCGGTTCTTCGGATGTGTTGATCCAAATGGGTTATCAATTCACCAACGAACAAGACACCCTACGCCGCCATTTGGATGAAGCAGGCATGTGCTTTTTGCACGCACCCCTTTTTCATCCAGCTTTAAAAGTAGTTGGGCCCATCCGCCGACAATTGGCTACCCGAACTTTTTTCAACATGCTGGGGCCATTGGTGAATCCGATTCAGCCCAAATACCAGATGTTCGGTACCTTCAGCATGGAGTTGCTGCGCATGTACCAGTACATCATGCAGCATTCCGGGCGGCGTTTTGCCATCGTATACGGACTGGACGGCTACGACGAAATCTCCTTGACCAGCGATTTTAAAATGGTCACGAACGACAGTGAACGCATCTGGTCGCCAGTAGAATTGGGTTTAAAAAAGCTCAAACAGCAGGATTTGGACGGTGGTGAAAACTCCGAAGATGCCGCGAAAATTTTCATGGCCGTACTTGAAGACAAAGCGACCGAGGCCCAAAAAATGGCGGTGATCGCCAACGCAGGTATGGCCATCAAAGTCATCAAACCTGAACAATCGGCGGAAGACTGTGTTGGGGAAGCACGGGAGAGCATTGTAAGTGGGAAGGCACTGGCGGGTTGGAGGAAATTGGTTTCATAAATTGATTGTCTAAAGCGACATGAATAAGCAAAGCTAAAAATGAACATTCTTGACAAAATTGTCGCCCACAAATACACGGAAATTGCGGAACGCACCGCGATTGCGCCGATTAGCGTTCTGGAGCAAAGTCCTTACTTCACCCGTTCGACCTACTCCTTGCGCGAATCGCTGTTGAACCCCGAGCGAACTGGCATCATCGCCGAGTTCAAACGCCGCTCACCCTCCAAAGGGGACATCAACACCAATGCTGATGTGGCCACAGTGACGACAGGATATGCCGGAGCAGGCGCTTCCGGTTTGTCTATCCTTACCGATGAACAATTCTTCGGAGGCAGCAGTGCCGACCTGATCGCGGGTCGGGAAGTCAACCAGATTCCGGTTTTGCGCAAGGACTTCATCGTGCACGATTACCAAGTGTATGAAGCCCGAGCGATTGGTGCCGATGTCATTTTGTTGATTGCGGAGTGTTTGGAGGCCGATCAATTGCGGAGTTTGGCAAAAACGGCGAAATCTTTGGGCTTGGAGGTTTTAATGGAAGTCCATTCGGGTGATCAGTTGGAAAAACTCTGCCCGGAAGTAGATGTAGTAGGTGTCAACAACCGCAACCTCAAAAATTTCCACGTCAGTGTCCAAACCTCCATCGACTTGTTTGACCAAATTCCGGCGGAATTCCTCAAAATTTCAGAAAGTGGCATCAATGATCCCCAAACCATTCTGGAACTCAAACAAGTAGGCTTTCAGGGTTTTTTGATTGGGGAATACTTTATGAGTGATGCCCAACCAGAACTGCGCTTCTCGGAGTTTGTAAAACGTCTACAAAAACTAGAAACCCAATCGGTATGAGAGTGAAAGTATGTGGCATGCGCGAGCCGGACAACATCAGTGCCTTGAGCCAGTTGCCCATCGATTTTATGGGCTTCATTTTTTATCCAGCCTCGCCTCGCTTTGCGGGAGCCAATAAGAAGTTGGAAAAATGGCTGGCCAAGGAGTCGCCTACGGAGCTGAAAAGCATTGCCAGAGTTGGCGTTTTTGTCAACGCAGAACTGGAAGACCTGCTCAATCGCATCCACGATTATGAGTTGGATTATATTCAGTTGCACGGCACTGAAAGTTCGGAATACTGCAAGGAGCTCTTTAGTCTGTGGGATTTCAGCAGCATTCGCCGCGCTTCCATCATCAAGGCGTTCAGCATCGACGAAAAGTTCAATTTTGACAGCGTCAAAGCTTACGAGCCTTATTGCAAATACTTCCTATTCGATACCAAAGGAGCTTCTTTTGGTGGCAATGGGGTACAATTCGACTGGTCTTTACTCGAACAATACAAGGGTGAAACGCCCTTCTTGCTCAGTGGTGGCATTGCCGAAGAGTCGGCTGAAGCCATCAAAAAACTGAAACATCCACAATTGGCCGGGGTCGACATCAACAGCAAGTTTGAAACTTCACCCGGGCTAAAAGACATTGCAGCGATTGAACGTTTTATTCAAAACCTAAACAATTAAACAGCATGATAGCGGTTGACGAAAGAGGATATTACGGCGAATTTGGTGGCGCTTACATCCCGGAGATGCTCTGGCCCAACGTGCAGGAGCTACGCGAGAACTACCTGAAATTTATGGCTGAGCCCGATTTTCAGCGCGAATTTCAGTCCTTGCTCCGCGATTTTGTAGGCCGCCCTACCCCACTCTATCTGGCCAAACGTTTGTCGGAGCATTTCGGGGTAACCATTTACCTCAAGCGGGAAGACCTTTGCCACACTGGTGCCCACAAAATCAACAATACCATTGGCCAAATCCTAATTGCCAAACGCCTAGGCAAAACCCGCATCATTGCTGAAACGGGTGCCGGACAACACGGAGTGGCCACTGCCACTGTTTGTGCGCTCATGGGCCTCGAGTGCATCGTGTACATGGGCGAGGTAGACATCGAACGCCAGGCACCCAACGTAGCGCGCATGAAAATGCTCGGTGCCGAGGTACGCCCAGCTACGAGCGGAAGTAAAACCCTCAAAGACGCCACCAACGAAGCCATTCGCGACTGGATCAACAACCCCGTGGATACGCACTACATCATCGGTTCCGTGGTTGGGCCACACCCTTACCCGGACATGGTTGCGCGCTTCCAATCGGTGATCAGTGAAGAAATCAAATGGCAATTGGAAGAACATACGGGCAAGGATTACCCGGATGCGGTCATCGCCTGTGTGGGTGGCGGCAGCAACGCCGCCGGAGCATTCTACCATTTCCTCAACGATACCCGGGTGCGCCTGATTGCCGTGGAAGCAGCTGGTGAGGGCATCCACAGTGGTAAAAGTGCCGCCACAAGTGTGCTGGGCACCAAGGGCGTGATTCACGGCAGTCGTACGCTGTTGATGCAAACGGCGGATGGGCAAATTGTGGAGCCACACTCCATTTCTGCGGGTCTGGATTATCCGGGCATTGGCCCCCTGCACGCGCATTTGATCAGCTCGGGCCGCGCTGAAGCCATCAGCATCACCGATGAGGAGTCCCTGGAAGCAGCCTTGTTCCTATCGCGTCGGGAGGGTATCATTCCAGCCTTGGAAACGGCGCATGCACTTTCTGCGTTACGGGTGATGAAATACAATCCAACGGATGTGTTGGTCTTGTGTTTGTCGGGCCGTGGCGACAAGGATTTGAACACGTATATGAAACATTTGTAAAATGGGTTGAGAAAGTTGAGGGAGGTTGAGAAG
The DNA here is from genome assembly GCF_041740695.1 of Haliscomenobacter sp. Classification (GTDB taxonomy): domain Bacteria; phylum Bacteroidota; class Bacteroidia; order Chitinophagales; family Saprospiraceae; genus Haliscomenobacter. The sequence continues at coordinate 101,865 of NZ_JBGSLK010000020.1, forward strand.
GTTGAGGCTACCGCAAGCGACTTAGACGCGTCCTTGTCAAAGCTACTCGCGGTAGCCTCAACCTCCTCAACCTCCCTCAACCCTCTCAACCTCCCTCAACCTCTTTTCCAATGAATCGCATCGAACAACTCTTTCAACGTAAAGATAAAAACGTACTCAACATCTACTTTACCGCTGGTTATCCAGGTTTGAACGATACCGAAGACATCATTCTATCCTTGGAAAAAGCAGGTGTAGATCTGGTGGAAGTGGGCATGCCCTACTCCGACCCCTTGGCCGATGGTCCGACCATTCAGGAAAGTGGTACGGCTGCCCTAGAAAATGGCATGACTTTACAGCTACTCTTTGAACAATTGGCGGCGGTGCGCAAAAAAACCGAAATGCCGCTGATCATGATGGGCTACTTTAACCAGGTCATGCAATACGGCGAAAAAGCATTTTTTGAAAAAGTGGCCGAAGTGGGGGTAGATGGCCTGATTTTGCCCGATCTGCCGCTGTTTGAATACGAAAACCATTACAAAGACCTCGTAGAATCGCTGGGCTTGGCGGTCAGTTTTTTGATCACTCCCCAGACCGAGCCGGAGCGCATCCGTAAGATCGACGACTTGACACACGGGTTCATTTACATCGTGTCGAGTTCTTCGATTACGGGTGCCAAAAGTGGAATTACCGATACCCAAATCGCCTACTTCAACCGCATCAACGACATGCAGTTGAAAAACAAACGGTTGATCGGTTTTGGGATTTCCAACCACGAGACCTTTGAAACAGCTTGCCAATATGCCAATGGAGCGATTATTGGCAGTGCATACATCAAGGCGTTGAAAAACAATCCGAATGTGGCGGAGTGTACGACGGAGTTTGTAAAAATGGTAAAGGGTTGATTTCGGCTAATTTGCCTATCTTTGTATGAATTAAAACTACAGCAGACATGAGATCTCTCATCAAATTGGGTTTAATCCTGGTTGTCGCCATCCTGGGGTACAATTATTTCTTTGGTGATCCGCAAGAAAAAGCCCAGTCAAAGGAAATATTCAAAAAAGTGGGCGAACTGGGTAAAGCCTCCTGGTCCTTACTCAAATCGGAAAAAGCAAAGCTGGACGACGGCAAATACGATACGGCTATTGATAAAATTGGCAACGTGTATGACGATCTGCGCAGCCGCGCCCGCTCCTCCAACGACCGGGAATCCCTGCAACGTTTGTCTGAACTGGAACAAGAACGCCTTGACCTTGAGCAACGCATAGCCGAGATCGATGCCGAAAAGGACCGCCAGGCTGGCAGCAAACGCCCCCTGACCACCACCCTGGTTGCCGATGAAAAAGAACTCAAAATTGACCTGCGCCGCCTGTTGAGCGATACGGAAACGTTGATGCGGCAGATGGAAAAAGAATAAAGGTTCCTGGGTTCCAAAGTTCCCTAGTTACAGAGTTCAACCGGTCACTGAGCGAAGTCGAAGTGCCGGTTAAACCCAGGAACTTTGGAACCCGAACCCTGGAACTTTGGAACCTAGAAACTCTGGAACCCTTAAACGTATGTCGAACCTCGCTACCCGCCGCACCCGCCCTAACTACCTCTACTCCATGATCAGCGTGGCCCTGGTGCTTTTTGTACTGGGCTTTTTTGGCGTCATCTTGTTGCACGCCCAGCAGTTTGTGCGCTTGTACAAGGAGCGGGTCAACCTCATCGTGGAACTGGATGAAACCGCTACCACCAGCGACATGATGAACCTGGAAAGTTACCTCGCCAACGCGACTTACGTGCGCCGAGGTACCATCCAAAAAGTGTCCAAAGAAAAAGCAGCGGAAATGATGCGCGACGAATTTGGGGAAGCTTTCCTCAAACTTGACCTGCCCAACCCCTTTCTCGACGTAGTCTTTTTTAACCTGAAAGCCGAATACCTCGACCCACAAAAGCTGCAACAAATCCGCGAAGAAATCAAAGGCTTAAACGCCATCAACGACGTGTACTACCAGGAAAGCCTGATCGACAACATCGCGAACAATTTGAAAAAAGCGGGCTATTTCGCCCTGGGCTTTGGGCTGTTTTTTATCCTGGTGAGTGCTACGCTGATCCACAACACCATTCGGCTTGCCCTCTATTCCAATCGTTTTTTGATCAAAAACATGGAATTGGTGGGGGCTTCCTGGAGTTTCATCAGTCGGCCTTATTTGCTGCGGGCGATTTTGCACGGGATGCTGAGCAGTTTGATTGCCATTTTGGCTTTGGTGGGGCTGTTGTACTGGCTCAATCACAGCTTCCCGGAGGTGTACCTATTTCAGGATGTGCGTTTGTTGTTGTTGGTGATCTTTGGGATCGTGTTTTTGGGGGTATTGATTTATGCGCTGTCGACGTTTTATGTGGTGAATAAGTATTTGAAGATGCGGGTGGATGATTTGTATTGAGGGGGGTAGAGGATTACAATCCAAAACTTAATTTGTCGGCTAATCCTGTTAATTTAAGGTTACATTTGACTTAATTTTGAACTCTCTACACCAAGTGTAAGATGATCAATGCCAAAATGGTAGTGCCATGAGAATTGAAAGTATCAAACTTAAAAACTACAAAGTTTTCCAAGATATTGAATTAAATGATTTACCAGATCTTGCAATATTCGTTGGGGCAAATGGAGTTGGAAAGACTACCCTTTTTGATGCATTTGGCTTTTTAAGTGATTGTCTAAAAAATAATGTTCGTCAAGCTTTATCGAAGCGCGGTGGGTTCAAAGAAGTAATTAGCCGGGGCCACCAGAAAGAGATGATTGAGATTGAATTGCAATTCAAATTAATAATTGCAGGAAAAAATCGATTGGTCACATATCGGCTTGAAATAGGGGAAGAAAACGGTCGTCCATTTATTCAAAGGGAGATTTTACGCTATAAGCGAGGGGCTTATGGCTCGCCATACCATTTTTTAGATTTTTCTTTGGGAACAGGATATGCAATTACTAACGAAGAAGATTTCGATCAACCAGATGAAAAACTAGCGCGCGAAGAACAAAAATTAGGTTCACCTGACATTCTTGCTATAAAAGGCCTAGGTCAATTCGAGAAATTTAAGGCTGCAAGTGCTTTTAGGAGTTTTATTGAAAATTGGCATGTTTCTGATTTTCATATCTCAGATGCTCGCCCTAGTCGAGAAGCAGGATATGCAGAACACCTTAATCAAACTGGTGAAAATCTTTCTTTGGTTGCACAATATATTTTTGAAAACCATAGGCAGTTATTTGAGGAAATTTTAAAAAAAATGAAGCAGCGAGTTCCTGGCATAAAGAATGTTGTGGCTGAATCTACAGTAGATGGTCGAATTGTGCTCCGCTTTCAAGATGGGTCTTTTAAAGATCCATTCATTGCAAATTACGTATCAGATGGTACTATAAAAATGTTTGCATATTTAATCTTACTGAATGATCCTTCTCCCCATCCATTACTTTGTATAGAAGAACCTGAAAATCAATTGTATCCTAGTATATTAATTGAATTATTAGAAGAGTTTCGCCTTTATGCAAAAAAAGGAGGGCAGGTTTTTGTGTCGTCGCATTCACCAGATCTTTTAAATGGTGCAAGGCCAGAAGAAGTTTATTGGTTAGTCAAAAAAGAGGGCTATTCTAAAATAGAAAGGGCTTCAGATCATCCTGGTATTAGAGAACTCTATGCCGAAGGGGATAAATTGGGCTATTTATGGAAAGAAAATTATTTTATAGGAAGTAATCCCCAATAAAATGAATCAGACTGTAATTGAAATTTTGACCGAAGAGCCTTCAATGGAGCACTTTTTGAAGGTGATACTGCCTAAAGTTTTACCCGATGACTACCAGTTGGATGTAAATTGTTTCATCAGGCCACATGAAGGAAAAAGTGATTTAAAAAAATCAATACCCAGAAAAATCAAGGCATTTCCTCGATTTGGTCATCCAGTGAAGGTGATGATCTTGCATGATCAAGACAGTAATGATTGTCGGAAATTAAAAAATGATCTCCAGAATCTATGTTCTCCTAGTAATATTCCGATCCTCATCAGAATTGCATGTAGAGAACTAGAAAACTGGTATTTGGGGGACTTTAAAGCAATTGAAGCCGTATATCCAAAAGTCAAGGCTGATAAATTTGAAAATAAAGCCAAGTATAGAAATCCAGATGACCTGCATGGCTCTTATGAAATGGAAAGATTAACTGGAGAATTTAGCAAATCATACGCTTCACGTGAAATTCCAAAACATATGGATCTCAGTAATAATAACTCCCCTAGTTTCAACCAACTGCTTATTGGGATACAAAAATTGCTCAACATGCCTATTTGAGTGTAACCTTTTTGTACGCATTCCGTTAAAGCTATGCAAATTCGAGACTATGAATGATAAGCTCTTGATTTGCGCTAAAATAACTAGAAAATATATCCTAGGAGATAAAGATTTTTTCATTCAAAGCTTTCCAAACCTTCCTAAGAAAGATTTAGAACAAACCTGGCATTTAGGGTTTAATGCAATACGTCATTCCGAGGTGATTAAAAATGTCCAACAGATCAACATTTTCCAAAGTAAGATAATTGGTGATGAAATATCTAAATTCAGTAACAACAAGTATAAAATCCATGGTTATTTATTCAGCCGTTTTGATCCATCAATTTTGGATTTGGAAGAGGAAATCCTGGAAAGGAGGTTAAGACATGAATTAGCGAAAATATATTTTCAATTACTACGTGTTGAAATTGTCCAAGAGAATGCTTCGACCCCGCATGATGATCTGAAACAGAAAAGAGCATCATTCAGTTTTTTCCCTTTAATCTATTTTGCAGGCTTTCTTCTATTGCTTTTTTCGCAAAACATCATTAACGGGTTTACATCAGCAGAAAAACTGGCACAAAAATATTATGAAAGATCTAGTTATGAAGTACGAATAGGGGCCATCTGCCAGGACGGTTGGAAAAGCAGTGCAACTGGACGAGGAGCATGCTCTCACCATGGAGGTGTACAAAATTGGAAATACAAAAAAATATACAGACGAAGTTTAACAGATTGTAAAGAAGAAGCTTTGAAAAAGTCTTGGATTGATTAACCCCTACCCCACCGCCACCTCAAACTGCCCGCCCACATTCTCATAATCCCTAAAATCCACCGGCATTACCCCCGACACCCCTTGCTCCGCCATGTACACCCCATAAATCGTATCCACTGCCGCCATGGTCAACTTGTTGTGGGTCACGATGATGAACTGCGAGTCCTTGGAGAACTTCTTGATGATGCGGTTGAACTTGGTGATGTTGCCATCGTCCAGGGGTGCGTCCACCTCGTCGAAGATACAGAAGGGGGCGGGTTTGAGCAGGTAGAGGGCGAAGAGCAGCGCGGTAGCCGTCAGGGTTTTTTCTCCGCCCGACAATTGACTGATCGTTTGGGGGCGTTTGCCTTTGGGTTTGGCCACAATTTCGATGCGGGAATCCAGAGGATTGTCTGGATCGAGCAAGATCAGGTCGCAGTTGTCGTCTTCGGTGAAGAGGCTGCGGAATACGTCGATGAAGTACAGGCGGGCTTTTTCGAAAGCCTCCAGGAACTGTCGGGTGGCAGTCTCCTCAATTTCGAGGATGGTTTGTTCCAGCGATTTTTTGGCCGCCACGATGTCGTCGCGTTGTTGGGCGATGTTGTCGTAGCGCTCCTTGATTTCGGTATAAGCTTCGACCGCCATGGGGTTGATTTCCCCGTAGTTGTCGAGGCGTTTTTTGAGTTTGTCTACTTCTTCCTGCAGCTCGGCTTCAGGGCGTTTGATCGAGGGCTCTTCGTTCAGGATGTCGTTGATGCCGATTTCAAACTCGATGCGCAGGCGCTGAGAGATAGAGCTGATTTCAAACTTGACGTCGTTGAACTTGTCCTTCAAAGTGTTGATCAATACCTGCAGATCGGTTTGCTGGCGGCTCAGTTTGCGCAGGCGGTCTTCCATTTCCACCATACCCGTGCGGGCCTTGAAGTACACCTGCTCGGCCTCGGTGAGCGAGGATTCGTGTGTGCCACGCTCGGCGTACGCTGCTTGTAAGTTGCTGGCCAGGCGGACTAACTCATCGGCCACCACGGTAGTATCCCGATCGGCGGTGAGGATGCCTTGCTGGTTTTGTTGCAGGGTATTTTTGGTGTCCGTGATCTGTTTTTCGCGGAAAGTCAACTCCTGCTGGAAAGTATTGACCTTGTTTTGCTGGCGAATGAACTGAATGTTCTTGTCGTTAAAAGCCGCCGAAGCCTGGCTCAATTGATCAGCCATTTGGCGGAAACTGCCATCGGTTTGGGAGATTTTTTCCTTCACCCCATCTAATTCAGCGTAACGCAAGGTCAATTGCGCCTCGGTCTCCCCTACTGTCACCTGCAATTCCTGAATCCGTTTTTCGGTCAGTTCCCGGCGATTGCTCACCTCCTGAATCAGGGATTCAAAGTTGGACAAACTGGTAGCCAGGGACACTTTTTCCTGCGCCAATTTATTCAGGATGCTGCGCTGTTGCTGCATTTCCAGGTCGGGGCGTTTGGCCTTGAGGGCATCCACGCGTTCTTTGAGGTTGAAAGACGTGGTTGACAGGCGGTTGTCCTCCTGTTCGGCCTTTTTGATGGCTTCCTCCAGCACTTCAAGGTTTTTCTTCCGGCCAATTTTTTTTCCCTCAAACAAGCCAATCGAACCACCCGATACACTGAAGCGGCGCTTGATGATGCGGCCGCTGCGGGAAAGTACCACCACATCCTGATCGGGCAAGGCACCACTGATGTCTTCTTTTTCAGTCAATAGCACATTTTCCAACAAATAACCAACCAGATTGCGATAAGCCGGATCGGTTTGTACCAGTTCCATGGCCATTTTGGTTTCGGGCAAAAGGGTCATCGGCATCTGGTAGTCGCGGAAGGCGTCCAAAACAAAGAAGTTGGCCTTGCCTTTTTGGGTTTTGCCCAGCAATTCAATGGCGAAATAGGCTTCTTCCAGATTGTTGACGACGAAGTAATTGAGGTAAGGCTCCAGGTAGTTTTCGATGGCCACGCGGTATTCCTCACGCACGTAAATGAGGTCGGAAAGCAGGGGCGCACCCTTGTCCCAATCCTTACTTTTAACCAGGTATTGAATCGATTCGGGGAAACCTTCGAGGTTTTCCACCATACTTTTGGTCAGTTTGAATTCGTTGCGCTTGGAGTCTAGATCGCGGCGTACGCGGGCGATTTTCTGGGTGATTTCGCTCAGTTCTGCTTCCCCTTTTTGCAGGTCTTGCTGGCGTTTTTCCTCGGCTTCCTCCAGGAGCGTCACGGCGTCTTGTTGCACGCGTTCCTGGGTTTCGAGTTCTTGCACTTTGCCGCGCAAGCCACTCACCGATTCCTGGCGTTGGCGGATTTCGGCGTCGTTGCGGTTGAGGTCGTTGTGGTGGTTATCTATCTGGTTGAGGCTGATGGCCTTCTGTTTTTCCAGTTCGTTGATGGCACGTTCCAGTTTTTGTTGCTCCTGGACCACTACATCGAGGTCGGCTTTCATGGCTCCATGACCACCGCGGATTTTGTCAAGTTGTTGTTCAGCGCTTTCGAGTTCCTGTTCCAGCCGCGCTTCCACCCGTTTTTCTACGTTCAGTTCGGAGCGGTAGTGCTCGATGTCGTCCTCCAGTTGCACAATGCGGCCTTGGGCTTGTTGGATGTCTTGCTCCAGTTTTTGGCGGTTTTGTTGCACAAACTGTTGCTTTTGTTCCAACATGCGGCGGTCGTTTTCCATGCCCCGGATACGCCCAACCAGGCTATTGAGTTCGCGCTGGCGTTCGGACAGGGCTTTTTCCTTGTCGAGGTGGGTGAGGCGTTCCTTTTCCAGGTTGGCCTCCAGGTTGCGGCTTTCTACGTCGATCTGGCGGTAGTTGTCCTGCTCCAGGTCGATCTGGCTTTGTAGGGTTTTGTGTTTTTCCTTGAGCGAACCAACCTTGATCAGGGCCAGGGACACACTGAGTTGCTTGTATTCTTCCTTGAGTTCGAAGTATTTTTGGGTGCGTTTGGCCTGCTTTTCGAGTGACTTGAGGTTGCTTTCAATCTCGGCCAGGAGGTCTTCAATCCGCTCCAGGTCTTCGCTGGTGCTTTTGAGTTTGCTGAGGGTTTCTTTTTTGCGCAGCTTGTACTTGGACACTCCGGCGGCTTGTTCGAACATTTTGCGGCGGGAGTCTTCCTTGTCTTCCAGGATGTCGTCCACCATACCCAGGGCGATGATGGCATATGAGTTGGAGCCGATTCCCGTGTCCAGGAACAAACCGGTGATGTCCTTCAGGCGGCAGGTGACCCCATTGAGGCGGTACTCACTTTCTCCGCTGCGGTAGAGCATACGGGTGATGGTAACGGTATTGTATTCGGTGGGTAGGAGGTTTTTGGTGTTCTCAAAAGTCAGGGAAACCTGGGCAATCCCGGCGGGTTTGCGCTTTTTAGTGCCGTTAAAAATCACGCTGGACATTTGATCCAAACGCAATTCCCGGCTGCTTTGCTCTCCCAATACCCAACGGATGGCATCCACCACATTGGACTTGCCCGAGCCATTGGGGCCCACAATACCGATGACATCCGCAGCGAAGTTGATGACGGTGGGATTGGCAAAACTTTTAAAACCTTTAATTTCTAGACTTTTGAGCCGCATGGGTGTGGGTTAGTTGAGGGGTTGAGGAAACATGAGTCATCCTGATTTTAATCGTTTTTGGTCAAAAAACTAATCGCGGAGCGATTGAATTTAGAATAGCCCCGGTCGTCCGGGGAAAAAATGCGAGGACAATGTCAGCAACCGCGGCAGCGGTTGAATTTCCCGGTGAATTGTTCAACCGCTGCCGCGGTTGTGGAACCCACCTAAAATCCTACAAATCCCCGGACGACCGGGGCTATTCTAAATTTAACCGCTCCGCGGTTTGTCTTTAAAATTCGGGACAACTCTTGTTTCTGCATCCTTCTCAACGAGAACAAGCCTGCAAAGATACAGTATCCCTCTCCAATCGCATCTTGATAAATAAGCGAGTTTTCCACATTCACTGTTGGTAAAGGGTGAAGTTATACACGAATGATTCAAGGAAAAAAATTAACTGCACAAAAATCACCCCACCCTACTGACTTCCCTCATTGCCCAATTTTCTTTTATCATCAAAAATTAGACATTTCTTTTATGAAAGCATTTTTCGACAAAATTAAAACGCTTGCTATTGGAAGATTATAAAATTTTTACTACATTTCTGGTGAACAAGTAGATCTCCTTTTTTCACTAAATTTACTGTCTATGAACATCACATTCAATGATCTGAGGGACATTAAGCACAAGCTCCCTACTGGCAGCATTACGCGCATTGCGAAAAAGCTGAATCTTTCCGAACAGACCGTACGGAATTACTTTGGAGCATCGAAGCTGGATGACGGTGAGACGATAGGGGTACACATCGAACCGGGTCCCGGAGGAGGAGTTGTTCATTTAGATGATGATGCTATTTTGGAGGCGGCCCGGGCAATCCTGGCCGAACAGCAGTAGCGCTGCCCATTCACGCCACGGCAAACCGATTTTCAGAACCGGCTACTAAGGCATGTAGGCACCTATTCAAGTCCATTACACAGCGTGCCTTCTTGCCTTAGTGGCCAAACACTCCTCCTTAGTTTACGCATTACATCTTCAAATAAAAGGCTCTGGTTAAATTTTGATACGCTTCCGTCCATTCCACTGGCCCTTCTTGTCGAACAATCAATTGATCCCGCTGCGGAGTACAACTTTCCAATTCAAACTGCATCAACAATCGTTCTACGGGCTTATTGGCATTGGTCAATACCTCAGTGACCCGGGTGCAATAAAAATGGTAACTCGTGGCGAGCTCCTGAAAACGTAGGCCCTCTACAAAAGGTAAAACCACACAGAATTTTCCGGTTTTGGCGAGTAGTTTTTGTACAGCGCGCAACATGTCACCGTGGGGCAATTTGACAGTATGGCGTACACTATTGCGGTCTTGATTGAAAGAAAATGTCCCTCCAGTGAAAAAAGGTGGGTTGCTCACAATCAGGTCGTATTCTTGTTGGGGTGTTTCCGCGAACTCCTGAATGGATTGGTGATATACCGTCAAACGATCCGCCCAGGGTGCATTTTGCATGTTCTCGACAGCTTGCGCATAAGCCTGGTCATCTATTTCTACAGCGTGGATTTCCGCCGTCGGGTTGCGTTGTCCTAACATGATGGCAATCAGCCCGGAACCGGTTCCAATGTCCAGGATACGTGCGGCCCCGTCTCCATCCGCCCAGGCGCCCAACAGTACCCCATCGGTGCCCACTTTCATGGAACATTGATCTTGATGAATCGTGAATTGTTTGAATTGAAAGGTTTGCTCCACTTTTTCAATTTTGTCCACTGTATCTGCTATGGCTTTCCCACTCATGCTTGCTTTCGTTTTGAACTTAGGGCATGTCTAAAAATTTTTGTTTTACTGCGAATGGCCCAATTTGGGGTAAATTTCGTTCCGAAAATGCTCATGTAGCGCTGCTACACTCCGCTTTTCGCGCCTCATTCACCCCAAATTGGCCTCATTCTCGCTTAAAACAAAAATATTTAGACATGCTCTTGCAAATCTACAACATCCAAAAATAGGATTGGTTTTTTTTCGGCACACACCAAAAAGGATTTTTTGTGAATCTACACTTTTAGATGCGATTTTTAAAGCATACTCTCAATCGTTGGTCACGGGGCAGTTGCGCCCTGACCTTTTTTAAAAACTCTTAATCAATAAACGAACATGGCAGAAATGAACACTCAGGAGCGTAGCTCCAAAGGGCCTCGGCGTGCCCCTAAATCATCTACCCGGGTAGATTTGACTGCAATGGTCGATCTGGGCTTTTTGTTGATCACCTTTTTTATGCTGGCTTCGGCTTTTCAAAAGCCGAAGGCGATGGAGGTGAATAAGCCGGTGCCGGAAAACCACGGCTGTCAAACCGAAGTTAGAGTGAGCAAAACATTTACTTTGGTTGCGGGCAAAGGCGATAAGGTGTATTGCTATACAGGTGCAGACAATGAAACCAGCTTTGAGGTTGATTCACTGACCTTTTCAAGGCAAGAATTGCGTGAACGAATCATTCAACGCCAACAGGAGGTGAAAGCACAATGGGGACACCAGGATGAATTGTACGTATCCATCAAATTTTTCCCAAAATCCAAATACCGCAACATGGTGGACCTGCTGGATGAAATGAAAATTTGTGGGGTAAAACGGTACGCGATCGTGGATAAATTGAATGAAATGGATGGGATGATCGCGGCGCGTTCCGGCAACCTGTAGGGGCGACCCTCTGTGGTCGCCCGTCCGTGCGTGGTCGCCCGCGCAGGTGGGCGGCCACCAAGGGCTGCCACGTAGGGCCGCCCATACCGTTAATCCAAATACCGTTTCGTCAACCCATCATACGCATCAATGCGCCGATCGCGGAAAAACGGCCACATCCGGCGCACCGCTTCGGTGCGTTGTTTGTCAATTTCGATCACCTGGGTTACCTCCTGATCAATGGGGGCACTATAGAGGATTTCCCCTTGCGCACCAGCAATGAAACTTTGTCCCCAAAAACGAATCCCCCCCGTCACTCCAGAAAAATCTTCTTCCCAACCCGTGCGGTTGACAGCAATAACCGGGAGTCCATTGGCTACGGCATGGCCCCTTTGAATGGTTTGCCAGGCACCAAACTGGCGGTCTTGTTCATCTTGAGGGTCTGTATCCGCCCAGCCAATTGCGGTGGGGTAAATCAGCACTTCTGCGCCACGCATGGCCATCAGGCGGGCACCTTCGGGGTACCATTGGTCCCAACAGACCAGAACGCCTAGTTTACCCACCGAAGTTGAAATGGGGTTGAAACCCAGGTCACCAGGGGTGAAGTAGAATTTTTCGTAGTAGGCAGGATCATCAGGGATGTGCATTTTGCGGTAACGCCCGGCTTCAGTGCCATCTTTTTCAAACACTACTGCCGTGTTGTGGTAAATGCCGGGTGCCCGCTTTTCAAAAAGGGAGGTCACCAGGACCACTTTATTTTCTTTGGCCGCCTGGGCAAAGGTATGGTAGGCTGGTCCGGGAATGGGTTCGGCCAGGTCAAACATATCGGCAGATTCCGCTTGGCAAAAGTAGATGCCGCAGTGGAGTTCCTGGAGTACGACCAGTTCGGCGCCTTGCTCGGCGCAGGCTTTGATGGCGGCGAGGCTTTTGGCGATGTTTTCGCTTTGGTTGGGGGAGCAGGTTTGTTGGATGATGCCTGTTTTCATGTATTTGGTTTATCCTATGGCTAAAGCCATGTGTTATATCCCATGGCTTCAGCCATAGTTTATCCCACGGCTAAAGCCATGGGGTGGTACTGTTTTGTGGCCTCCCACGGATAAATCCATGGGTTGGCGGTTTATGCGCAAGTAATGGAAGGTCAATTCCTCCATATTTTTAGCTCCTTTTTACATTTCGATCAGGAGGTTGCAGCCGCGGATGTCTCCGGCGTCGAGGCGACCCAGTACTTCGAAAGAACCATTGGCGTATACTTTGCCCAAGTCTTCGGTGGCGATGAAGGCTATGGTATCCAGGTTCGCCAGGTCGATCACGTTAATGACACCAGTGCGGCCTGGAAGCGTTGCGGTCAAGGGATCGTTGGGTTCACGGGTCCAGACACGGAGCGTTGGACTGGGGTGAAACAATCCCTGCCCTTGCGAGTAGGCTTGAGACAACAATTCCGTCATCCCATATTCTGAGTGGATATTTGAAACGCCTAACCCCTGAGTCAAAATTTCGTGCAATTCCGTCCGGGTCAATTCACGCCGCCGCCCCTTCATGCCGCCTGTTTCCATCACGATCAGCTCAGGGAAATCCAAATCGCCTTCCTCCGCCAAATCCCAGAGGGCAAAACTAACTCCAATCAGCACTGTCGGGATTTTTTTAGTAGTACATTCTGCCAATGTTTTGCGCAGCGCCGCATGATCGTACAGGTAAAATCCACTTTGGCGGTATTTCGACCATTGTACAAATTGCTCAGCCATATAAACCAAAGAAGAACCTTCACGTTCTAAGTAGGCGGGCAACAGTGCCACAAAACAATAGTCGGACAAAGGCCCGTAAAATGCCTCAAAACCGCGCAGGGTATTGTGGGTATAATCTTGTAAACTGCGCACTGCGTGGCGGCTCGTTTGTGCCCCCGTAGTGCCACTGCTGGAAAAAATCGCCTCGTTTGGCCATTCTCCCGTTTTTATCTCGTATTGTTTAAACAATTGAATGGGTAAACAAGGAATGGCTTCCAAACGTTGAACACTAGAGGGATTGATGTGCAACAAATCCAAAAATTGTGCGTACAGGGGATTAAACCTTGCCTGGAAGCGAAACACTTGAAGTGCAAGCGCTTCGAATCCATCAGGCTGCACATTTTGGATGAGATCATACAGATGACTCCTGGCCGACTGAAATATCATTTCTTGTTTCAATAAAAAGTCTTATTTTTTGATCAAATTGAGGCGGGATTTGAGTTTGCCCCATTTTAAACACGCTGCTGCTGGCGGCTCGAATCCGGTCAAAATTAGTAATTATGATGAAAACGTCTGGATATTTCCTTTTCTGCCTTTTGATTTTGCTGCTGGCCAGCACTTGCTCCAATCCGCCAGAATTTCCGGTTGAACCCGTGATCAAATACCTTGGAGTGAGCCATACATCCATTGCCCAAAGCCGTGGCGGTGGTATTCCTCTTGATACCATCGAAATCCGCTTCGCGTTCACCGATGGAGACGGTGATTTGGGCAGCAAAGACAGCACCAACATCTCGCTGACCGATAGCCGGGATGACTTTGAGCATTTTTTCAAGGTGAGTCAAATACCCCAACTGGGTTCCGGGGATGGCATTCAGGGCGAAATTTCGATTAAACTAACCAACAGCCCGGATACCAAATATTTTTGTTGTACCTTCCCCAACACCCGTCTGACCTGTATCCCCAGCACCACTTTCCCTACAGATTCTCTCTCTTATTTCATCCGAATTCGGGATCGTTCTGGCAAATGGAGCAACACGATCAAAACCGAGAGAATAACCATTTTTTGTAAATAAATCAGACGTATGAAAGCACATAAATCTCCCCGCAAAGCGGGCATGCACAGCCTACATGACTCCAAAAACTCAGGGGCCCGAACGATGCATTCTCAGCAAGGCATTTCCACCAAAACCATTGTCATCATTACCGCATCTATCCTGGTTTTTTTGGTGCTGATGTATTTGATGATGGCTGGGTAAACTTCGTAGTGGGGTAAAATGAACACTTATTTTTTATCGCCCTTATCTTGCAACAACAAAAAAGCCCAAGGAAGCTTCCGCTACTTTGGGCTTTTTTTATAAAATTTAGTTAAAATTATTAAACTTTCAGAACTTATTGAAAATAATGAACTACATTTGTGATATAAAATGAAATGCTATGAATAAGCTCGCATTGCTCACTCAAAGTTCTTTAGGTTCAATCTACATTTTAGTCATGATTGCTTGGGCCATTCCAAGTAATGAAGGCCGCTTTTTTGCCTTAATTATGCTCTTTTTTTTAGGCATCTGGCAATACCTAAGCGCTTTTGTTTGGATCGTTAGTGGCGACAAACGTAGAAGACATTATTTTTTATGGGCCAGCACTTACCTATTGTTTTCGCTAGTAGGTATTTATACCGGTTTGAACAAACGATTTGAATATCTGGCGTATGCCGCTTTTGTTACGCTTCCTGTTTCATTGGCCATTTGGTACCAAATCATTGCTTACCGTCACTACCAAAGTATGGAAGATGAGAAACAAGGCGAGGATGAAAACGGCGCTACAGAATTATTGTAAATCAAGCGTTCAGCACCTTGATCTGACTAAACCCATCACTCTGCTTTTTCACCTGAATTTGTACGCCAATTCGTTCTTTCAACTCTTTGACGTGCGAAATGATGCCAATGGTTTTGCCACTTGATTGCAGGTTTTCCAGGGTTGAAATGGCGAGGTCCAAACTGCTTTCATCCAGGGTTCCAAAACCTTCATCAATAAAGAGGGATTGAATGGAAGTATTGCGGCCAGCCAACTCGGAGAGCGCCAGGGCCAGCGCCAAACTTACCAAAAAACTCTCACCCCCCGACAAAGTCCGCATGCTTCGGCGATTGTTGGCTTGAAAAGTGTCCATGATTTCCAAGCCAAGGTCCTCATTCGCTTTTTTCAAAATCACATAGCGGCCATTGAGCTGCTGCAAGTGGCGATTGGCCAGTTGAATCAATTTGGCCAAAGTCAGACCCTGGGCAAAAGTGCGGAATTTTTTGCCGTCGGCTGAGCCAATCAAGTCATTGAGTTTGGCCCAACGCTGGTATTCTTTTTGCTGCGCCTGAATGGATTTTAGCAAGTTTTTGGCTTTGAGTTGTTGTTGCTCGTGTCGCTGGAGTTTTTCCAACAATTGTCCCAGGTTTTGCTCCAACATTTGCCAGGCTTTCTCTTGTTCTTCCAATACCGTTTTGAGTGCCTCGGCTTCAGGGGCCTCGCGGGTTTCCAGGATCAAGTCGGCCAGTTGATTGGCATTCTCTTGTTGTAAGCGCTTTAATTCTGCTTCCTGCCGCGCCAATTGTTCCTGCACATTGCGGATTTCCTGCTCTTCTTCGGTGCTGAGCATACTGGCGCGTAGGGCGTCTAAATCCGGCAATTGTTGGTTTTGAAGCACCAGGGTCAAACTTGTCTCCAGTTTTTGGACTTCTTGCAAAGTGCGTTTGAGTTCTGCTTGTACATTTTCCAGGCGCGTCTGAGCGGCAATATTGGCTTCTCGGAGTGCTTTTAATCGGGCGCTTTCAGCTTGCAACTGCTCGTTGGCCTGCACAATGGCCAATTGCAGGGTTTCTTTGAAGTCTTCGATGTTTTGGGTGCCAATTAATGCGATCCTTTTGTCTTGCAAAAAGGACAAAGCTTCCGTTTCTTTTTGAATGAATTGGCTAAGTTGCTCCATTTGTAGCTTTAGCTTTTGCAGGTTGTCCGCCTGTTGTTGGCGTTCAAAGCGATTTTTCTCCAGATCACGTTCCAGCGAAAGTTGTAGTTCCTGGGCTTTTTGAAAATGCTCGCGGGCATTAAGCAACGCTTGCAGGAGTTCAGTGCTATTTTCCTGATAGCCAAAATCGAGCAGGGCCAATTTTTCCAAAACGATGGCCTGTTTTTGCGCCACACGGATATTAATTTCGCTTTGTTTTTGCCCCAATTGCGCCTGCCGTTCGGCCATGATGGCACTGCGTGACAGCAGTTGTTGTTCCGCCTGCTGGAAGTCCTGGAGATTTTCCTGCAAGGTTTTTAATTCCTTGGTCAAGTTAGTCAAGGTGCCAATGGCCTGTCGGCGCGCTTGTAACAATTGTGCCGTATCCGCAAGGTATTCGCCTAAGGTGCCTGCTTCCTGATCCACGTCGAGGCCCACCAAACTACCCATAATCCGGCCTCTTTTGCCTTCCAATTCATGGATGCGCAACAGGCCTTGGCTCAGTTGGCCGTGCAGGGGTTGCTCCAATTGTTCTACCTGGGTGCTGGTTTCCCGCAATTGCAGGGCTAGATTGTGGCGGTGTAGTCGTAGCGTTTCGGCGTCAGCCTGGGCCTTTTCGTATTCTTGTAGGGCCAGGTCGACAAAGGGTTTAAACTCGTGGTAACGAAAAGGGTGTTCGGTGGAAAAACAAAGTGGGCAGGCTTCGCCCTCTTGCAGGCGGTTGCGGTCTTGTTCGTAATTGGCGATCAGGCGTTGTTGTTCGTACACTTGCTGCTTGTACAACAGGATTTCATCGCTAAATTCCTGTTCATCAAAAACATTCAAGAGTTGTTTTTGCAAATCCATCTCGCGGTGGCGCAGCGTTTCCAATTGCTGTTCCAAACTGCTGATTTCCGCCAACACTTGCCGATACGCCCCGTTTAGTTCTTGCAATTGTTCCAACTGGGTTTGGCGTTGATTGAGGCGTTCGAGGTCCTGGTACAACCAATTGAGCAAAGCCTCGTCGGAATGGGGTACATCGGGTGGCAAAGCGGCTTCGTAGGCTGCTTTCAGCTCACTTTGTCGACTCAACAATTTGGCTTTTTGAACTTGCAAATCCAGGGTTTGCGCTTGCAATGAAGTCAGCTCTTGGGTAGTTTGTGTTTGATCCTGGTTCAGCAGCGCACTTTGTTGCCGCGCCTCGTCCAAGGCAGCAATTTCGCTTTGCAAAAGGGGCAACAACGCCGCCAGTTGGTGCCAATTGGGGTGTTCCTGCAACCAGCTTTGCACCTTTTGCAGGCGTTCTGCTGCGGCTTGGTGTTCGGCTTCAAGAGCAGCGCCTTTTGCCTGACTTTGTTCCTTTTCTATCCGTAAACGCAACAGGTTCTCTTGTTGCGTTTGCAGGGGTTGGGCACGCGTATTGATCTGCACATCGAGGCGTAAGGCTTCGGCCAGGATGGGTTCCTGTTGTTTTTGCTCTAGCTGGCCTTGTTCCAGGAGCTGTTGAGCCGCACGGGTTTGGGCTTCCTGGGTCAAAAAAACTGCTTGTTGTGCATCCTCCTGCATTTGTAGTTGCACAACCTGCTCTTGGATTTGGGTTTGGGCCATCAACAAGTCGTCTAACTTCTGCAACTGGGGCTGGTACCTGCGCAAGGATTGATAGCGCTGCAAACGGGCAAATGGAATTTCTGCCGCTGTGTGGGCAAGTTCCCATTGGCTGTATTCCTCGCTGAGATTTTGTGCGCTGTTTTCCAGTTCGGTTTTGCGCTGAAGCTGTTGCTGGAAATGGCGGAGTTTTTTGAGGTTTTGCTGGGTGACTGCACTTTCTTGCTCCAGTTGTTTGGCTTGTTGGGCCAGCGCTTCGGCCTCTTCGGCGGGTAGTATTTCCAGGCGGCCTTTTTCCGCTTGCAGTTCTTTCAACAATAAATCTTCCTGTTTGTGCCGGGCAAAAGCAGCCTTCGACAACTCGCTGTAAATTTCGGAACCCGTAATTTTTTCCAACAACTCACTGCGTTCTCTTTCGTCGGCGTGTAAAAAAGCGGCAAAATCACCCTGGGCCAATAACACCGAGCGCCGAAAACGATCGTAATCCAGGCCAGTCAATTCTTCAATGAGTTGATCGACTTCTTTGCCCTTTTGGCCAATGGTGAGGAACTCCTGTTTTTCAAAGTCCCAACGCTCCAGTCGGCGCACAGGCTCCTGGATTTTGCCTTCCAGTTTCCCCCCCGAGCGGTGCATGCCCCATTTTGCGCGAAGTAGGATGTTGTTGTTTTCAAATTCCACTTCAGCCAAACATTGGGTCGCTCCAAAGGACAATACTTCGCCTCGTTCGCTACCCCTTGGCAACTTTCCAAATAGGGCCAATGTGATCGCGTCCAAAATGGTACTCTTCCCCGCTCCAGTGTCCCCTGTGATGGCAAACAACCCAGTGGTTCCCAGCGGAGCTGCCAGAAAGTCGATCTCGGCATCGAGGCGGAGGGAGTGGAGGTTTTTTATGGTAAGTTTGCGGATCTTCATAATAAAGTGAAAAGTGAAAAGTGAATAGTGAATAGCGCTTCGGCTTACTTCGACTCCGCTCAGTAACCAACACTCAGCGACCACGCTTCGGCTTACTTCGACTACGCTCAGTAACCAACGCTCAGCGACCGGGCGGCTATGGGCTATTCAAACCTTCCACTAACTCACGAAAAGTGGCTTCCAATTCGGTCCATTCTTCTGTGCTGCGCTGGTCTTTTTCGGCCCGTTTGCGAAAAACTTCGAGGACATCCAGGGATTCCAGGGATTCTACCACGGCGTCCAATTGTTCGTCGAGGGCCTGGTATTGGCGTTCGAGGCGAATTTTGAGGATTTCGAGTGGCAAATCTTTGACGAGGGTGCGCAAGTGGCTATCGAGTTGAGGGATGAAGGTAGGTGATTGTACGATGACTTCAACCCAGGCTGGCAGCGCTTCGCGCTCTTTGTTGCCAAAAATTTGCAGTTTATCTTCTACTTCGGCCAAAGTACCTTGAATGGTTTTGAGGCGGCGAAAAGTGGGCGCGGGTAAAAAGCGGACTTCACGCAGGGTGTGTCCATCAAAATCCAGGCAATACACCCCTTTTTCGTCTTTGGTTTCGCTAAAACTAAGAGGGATCAGCGAACCAGAATACCGCACCCGCTGGTTTCCGGCGACGGCTTGCGGGCGGTGGATGTGCCCGAGGGCTACATAGGAAAACAGGTCGGGCAGGATATCAACATCCAGGTTTTCGGTGTTGCCAATGTAGATGTTGTCTTGTTTGTCGGAGGCATGAGCGCCTTGGGCGTACAGATGCCCGGTGGCGAGAATGGGCACGTTTTGGGCGCGGTAAGGCTCCAGCAAGGCACCCATGTCCTGGTAGCGTTGACGAATCCCGGTTTGAATGCGTTGAATCCGGTCAAGGGTTGTTTCTCCGCTTACACTCGGCGAAAGGTCGCGGTCGCGCAAAAAGGGGATCGCGGCAATGACTGCCTCCAGTTCACCTGCGGCATTTTGGAGCAACAAACAGTCTTGTTCGAGGTTTTCGGAAGCGGCACCCACCACCCGAATGTTGAGGTATTCCAATAATTCGCGGGGCGCATCCAACATTCCGGGCGAGTCGTGATTGCCCCCGATGATGACAATGTGTCGACAAGTGGTGTGCAACAAATTGGTCAAAAAATTATAGTACAATTTCCGCGCCGGGTGGGGTGGGTTGCCGTTGTCGAATACATCCCCCGTCAGGATTAGGGCATCGGCCTGCTCCTGGACAATGGTCTCGTGGAGCCATTGCAGGGCCAGGTGTTGCTCATCGCCCCGCTCGTTGAAAAGGAGGCGTTGACCGAGGTGCCAATCGGAGGTGTGGATGATTTTCATGGTGGTACTTGTGGGGGATAAAGATAGCAAAAAATGGATTGGGGGGAAAGTGTGTCGCAGTCCCTGTTCAAACCATCACCCCAACAAAAACACCGTCATCGTCCGCGCGCCATGCGCCCCCAAGACCAACGACTGTTCAATGTCCGCAGTTTTGGAAGGCCCAGCAATAAACACCCCAAAGCCATACTCCTGCCTCTGCAAACGTTCATAGGCCTGGTGCATGTTGGCAACGAGTGCATCCGCTGGCAGCACAATGGCCAGGTGTTGGCAAATAAAAGGCACTACTCGTTGTTGGTAATTGGCTTCCGTCACCCAAATGGCCGAGTTTTCCGCCACCCCAAAGGTTCCGGTGATGATGGCCAGTTCTACATTCTCCAGCTCATGTGGGTCAGCATTTTCGGGAATGGGTTCGGCCAGGTGTTGCAATGCGGGGATGGAACTGATGATGCGCCCGGGGTAGGGATTTTCTTGTAGATAAGCCTCTATACTCGCATAATCCGCTACTCGCACAGGTTTACCACCAATGGTACTCAACACGGTCATAAACTGATCCAAGACCTCAGTGGTTCGCACCGGGAATGATGTCAAATCCGGTAAGGGGCGTTCATCCGTAGGTTGATTGGCCCGCACTTTGGCCAATATTTGATCGCGTACTGACATATTCCTACAAGTTAACTTCTATTTTTTAGATACCAGTCCCGGAACGATTCTTTGGGCGCTGCGGGCATTTCGCGTTGTTTGAACCAGGGATTGAAGGAATTACTGACCATTCCCGGGATGACGCGCATGGCCCAACGCCCCATTTTGCCCATACTCCGGTACACCATTGGGCTGGACAACACGCTAGACATCATTTTGAGGCCCATTTTTTTGCCAAAATCCACTTTGCCCTGTCGGGTCAGTTCCTGCCGCCATTCATAAAGCTGTTCATGGATGTTGATCTTGACCGGACAAACGTTGGAGCAGGAACCACAGAGGGTGGAGGCAAAAGGCAGGTCTGCGTTTTTGGTCATGTCGAGGTTGGGAGCCAAAATGGCACCGATGGGCCCCGCTACGGCGTTGTGGTACGAATGCCCACCACTGCGGCGATAAACAGGGCAAGTATTCATACAAGCCCCACAACGGATACATTTGAGCGAATTGCGGAAGGCTTCGCGACCCAACTGCTGGCTCCGGCCATTGTCCACCAGTACGATGTGCAATTGGGCACCTTTTCTTGGGCTTTTGAAATGGCTGGAATAAGTGGTGATCGGTTGCCCGGTTGCGCTGCGGGCCAGGAGGCGCAAAAATACTCCTAAGTGTTCGCGGCGAGGGATGATTTTTTCGATGCCCATACAGGCAATGTGGACATCGGCGAGGTGGACGCCCATATCGGCGTTGCCCTCGTTGGTGCATACCACAAATTCGCCAGTTTCGGCTACGGCAAAGTTCACTCCGGTTAAGGCTACACGGCGACTGAGGAATTTGTCGCGCAAGTGCTGGCGGGCCGCTTCGGTCAACAATTGAGGATCGGCATTCCCCTTAGGCGTCCCCAAATGCTGGTGAAACAACTCACCAATCTCTTCTTTTTTCCAGTGGATACAGGGCATCACGATGTGGCTGGGTGGTTCATCGGCCAATTGTACGATGCGTTCGCCCAGGTCGGTATCGACTACTTCAATGCCATTTTTGGCCAGGTATTCGTTGAGGTGGCACTCTTCTGTGAGCATCGATTTGGACTTGACCATGCGTTTAGTGCCAGCTTGTTGCAGGAGGGAAAGAACGATTTGATTGTGTTCTGCTGCGTCAGCCGCCCAATGCACGATGGCCCCGTTGGCAGTAGCTTGCCGCTCAAAGGATTCGAGGTAGTCCGCCAAATTTCCCAATACATTGTCCTTGATGGCGGAGGCGGTATCGCGTAAGCTTTCCCAGTCTTCGTAGAGGGTATGCGCTGCTATATCCCGTTTTTGGCGAATCCACCAGAGGGTGGCATCGTGCCAGTCTACGCGGGGTTCATCCGCGTTGAAACGTTCAGATAATTCGGGATGTTTGGGTTTGGTAGACATTGCGTGCAGTTTACGGACTAAAGTAACTGCTTTCTCGTATAAAATCCTACTGGTACTCTACTGTATGGTTCAATTTTTGGTTAAAACGTACTACCCTGAGGTGAATCTTCGTGTCTTAGGTTTCTTAGGTGGTGAAAAGAATCATTATTTCACCACCTAAGAAACCTAAGACACCAAGGGGCACCTCAGTAGTTTTTATTTCAGGGCCAACACCACCACAGAAAATGGCGGCACCTTCACCTTCAACTGACTACCACTCAAGGTTGCACCATTGTACACGGCAGGTTTGATTTTTTCAGGATTTTCAAAAGTATTGTGATCCTGCAAAGTAGGCGCTGTCAACACCCGGCCATTCACGCTGGCGTACTTGGCACCACGCAAATCAATGGTGATTTCCTGGGCTTCCCGGGCGTGGATATTGGTCAGTGAAATGTGCGTGACACCCTCCTTGTTTTTGGAAGCAGAACAAGTCAAGGCAGGCAATTGGCGATTGTCCAGTTTGTACTGGTTCGTCTGAATCGTCAAAGGCAACATCGTAGCCTCTTGATGCACATTGTACATTTCCATCACGTGGTAAGTCGGCGTCAGGATCATTTTTTCTTCCTTGGTGAGGATCACTGCTTGCAGTACGTTGACGATTTGAGCCAGATTGGCCATTTTCACCCGTTCGCAATGGTTTTGAAAAATGTTCAAGGTCATGCCCGCCAGCACGGCATCGCGCATGGTATTTTGTTGGTACAAAAACGCGCCATTGGTACCTGGTTCTACGTCGTACCAGCCACCCCATTCATCCACGATAAGGTCGACCCGTTTGTTGGGATCGTACTTGTCCATGATGTTGCTGTGGCGGGTCACCAGTTCTTCCATTTGATAAGCCCGTTGCATGGTGGTGAAGTACTGGTCTTCAGAAAAGGTGGTAGAGGGTCCTTTTTTATTCCAATCGATGACGGAATAGTGGTGCAGGGCCACGGCATCTAGCATGTTGTGGGGAATGTCGCGCATCAACACCTCCGTCCAGTTGTAATCCGCATCGCTGGCACCGGAGGCAATCTTGTACAGGCGGTCATTGCCCGTTGAAGTCATGAAGGTGGCATATTGGCGGTAAATATTGGCGTAGTACTCGGGTTTCATGTTGCCGCCACAGCCCCAGGCTTCGTTGCCCAAGCCCCAAAAGCGGACTTTCCAAGGCTTTTCACGGCCATTTTCCTTGCGCAGTTTGGACATGGGGCTGACTCCGTCGAAGTTGGTGTACTGCACCCAATCGGACAATTCCTGAACCGTGCCACTGCCTACGTTTCCAGACAGATAGGGTTCGGTGCCCAGTTTTTCGCACAAGTTCAAAAAGTCGTGGGTACCAAAACTGTTGTTCTCGGTTACATTTCCCCACCAGGTATTGACAATCGTGGGGCGATTGGCAAGGGGGCCAATGCCGTCTTTCCAGTGGTAGGTATCGGCAAAACAACCACCCGGCCAGCGCAGGTTGGGTATTTTGAGTTTGATCAAAGCGTCGATCACGTCTTTGCGCACCCCATCTACCGTAGGGATTTTGGGATTGTTTGTCCCTACGTAAATCCCATCGTAGATGCACCGGCCCAGGTGTTCGGAGAAATGGCCGTAAATGTGCTTGCTAATGGTGTGTTTGCCGAGGTCGGCATTGAGTACAGCCTGGTTTTGGGCGTACACAAAAAGGCTGCACAAAGTCAGCAGCAGTGTCAGATGTAGGTTTTTCATTGTTTACGTTTACGTAAGAAGTGGGGCAAAAATAAGCATTCATTTTCTCTGAGCCAAAGGATTAGATAAGACACTTGAAATGAACCGTTTACTCATCTAATCCTTTGGCAAAATGAACACTTATTTTTTTATCGCCCTTAAGAATAATTGTAAAAATAACTTTTAAAGGGAAAGTGGCAAAAATTTTGGTGGGATTTTGAAAAAAGGGGAAGCCCTTGGACAATATAGACTGTGCAACAGTAGAGCCCAAGATAGTTATATCCAGACATTGTGTTACTTTTAAACCTCCCCATTCAAAACCTACGATCACATGAAAACAAGCCATTTTATAGCTTTAACCTTAATCGCATGGTCAACCATCTTGCCACTTCCAGCCCAAGCTCCCACTCTGGAAACCGGCGCCCAAAAACCCATGCCCGCCGAATGGATCGATCGCAGCACTGGGCACCACATCAAACGACTCAGCCCGATCGACCAACCCAACGAGAGTTTTTATTTCCACAACAATCCCTTCATCAAAACGCCTGACGGCAAAGCGGATCTGATGATTTATTATCGCGGCCCTCAGTTGTATGTGCTCAATTTAAAAACGATGGTGCATACCCAGCTTACCCATAAGTTGACTCGAAAAGCCGGGGAAATTATAGGAAAAATCCACCGGGAAGTTTTTTATCAAGTCAAAGACAGCGTATTTGCCACGCATATTGACCGGGCCAGCACCCGCCTGGTTTGTGTTTTTCCGCCCGATTTTAAAGGGTCAATTACGACCCTGAACGCTAATGAAACCTTGCTGGCGGGTAGTTGGGCCGCGCCTGCCAAAGATTCCATTTACAAGCTTCACCCCGCCAAAGGGGAATATTTCGACCGGATTTTTGACGCCAAAATCCTCCATACCTTGTTCACCATCAACCTAAAAACCGGAGCTTTAGAAAAAATCCACAGCGAGAACACTTGGTTGGGACACATCCAGTTTTCGGTCACCGATCCCAACATTCTGATGTTTTGCCACGAAGGACCCTGGCATAAAGTGGATCGCATCTGGAACATCAACCTCAAAACCAAAGTGATCCAAAAAATCCACACCCGCACGGTAGCGCGCGAAATTGCGGGGCACGAATTCTGGAGTTGGGACGGCAAAACCATCTGGTACGACTTGCAAATGCCGCGTGGGGAAACCTTCTTCCTGGCCGGGTACCGCGTGGCGGATGGCCAACAAACCCGCTACCAAATGATCCGCAATGAGTGGTCGATCCATTTCAACATTTCCCGGGATCAAAAACTGTTCTGCGGGGATGGCGGGAATCCTGGCCAGGTTGCAAAAGCCCAGGACGGCATGTGGATTTACCTTTTTCACCCCGAAAAAGACCATTTGAGGTCCGAAAAACTGGTCAACATGAAGCTGCACGATTATCGCCTGGAGCCGAATGTGCATTTTTCGCCGGATGGGAAATGGGTGATTTTTCGGGCGAATTTTGAGGGTATGAGTCAAATTTATGCAGTGGAATTGTAAGCGGCAGCATCCCTTAGGTGGTACTATGGTGTCTCAGGATTCTTAGGTGGTGAAAGAACTTCTTTTTTCACCACCTAAGAAACTTAAGGCACCTAAGATTTCACCTAAGGGGTTTTGCGTCTTAAGAGCATAGTTATCGACTATTTCGTCAACTCACCCAGCAAGCCAGCAAACTCCCCCGCCAAATGCCTTCTCGTAAACTGCTGAATCCCTTCCGCACTCCCTTTTAAATCTCCATTCTGGTACGCTGCAAAAAACGCCAAAATGCTGTTTTTCAGCCCCTCAACATCTTCGTAATTGTGCAGCGCCCCACCTTTGGTCAGCTCTACTACTTTCGCCGAGTCGCTATCCACGGGGCCGATGGCCAGCAAGGGGCGGCCCGATCCGAGGTACTCGTACAATTTGCCCGGTATGATCGTGCGGGCATTTGGTGAGTTATTGATCAAGAGGAGCAACACTTGGGATTGTTGTTGGTACAAAACCGCCTCTGAGTGTGGTACAAAGTCAATAAACTCAGTGTTGGCTTCCAATCCATATCTCTGCACCGATTCGCGCACCGAAAAATCGGTTGGGCCAATCAGGCGAATTTTTAACTTTTGCTGCAATGCTGGTGCGGCGGCCAGGGCAGCTTGTACCGCCTGCCAAAAC
Source organism: Haliscomenobacter sp. (assembly GCF_041740695.1). GTDB lineage: Bacteria > Bacteroidota > Bacteroidia > Chitinophagales > Saprospiraceae > Haliscomenobacter. The sequence continues at coordinate 127,600 of NZ_JBGSLK010000020.1, forward strand.
ACCTCAGGGTTGCGATCTTTGTTCATCGAACCGATGTGGGCAATCGAAAATTCAGCATCCAGTTTGGCTGTTTCCGCTTGCGCAAAATCGGCATCGTCAAAACCATTCGGGATGACCGCGATGTCTTTTCTGCCGCAGAGTTCTACAAACTCATCCCGCGAACGCCAGGTAACCGCCACTACTCGGGAAGCTGTACGCAATACCTTTTGCTCCAAAGCTTTGTGGCGTGCATCCGCCCAGGAAGTGAGGCGCAGGTCTTTGTAAAAATCAATATTGGTCCAAGGATCCCGGAAATCAGCCACCCAGGGAATACCCGTGGCCTTGTGTACCCCTTCCGCAATCAGGTGCATGCTGTGCGGCGGGCCGGTGGATACGATGGCATCTACTGGATGTTCTTGCAGGTATTTCGTCAGGTATTTGATCGAGGGTTTGATCCAAAACATCCGGGCATCGGGGATAAAAAAGTTGCCCCGAATGAAGACGGATACCTTTTGAGCCAGGCTTTCTTTTTTGCCTTCGTTGATGAAGCCAGAGTAGATTTTTTCCTCTTTTTTGCGGCCCAAAAATTGCTTGTACAATTGATAAGGCTCCCAAATCGGCGTTTTGACCACCTGCAAGTCTGGTGCAACTTCCTTGGCCAGGCTTTCATCAAAGGCAGCCGTTTCTCCATTTTCAGGCGTGTACACCACGGGTTCCCAGCCGAACTGCCGGATGTATTTGGTCATTTTGACCCAACGCATTACGCCGCCGCCGCCAGCGGGGGGCCAGTAATAGGTAATGAGTAGGAATTTTTTCATAAGGACGCAAAAGTAGAGAATAAATGGTTTAGGAGGTTTAGGAAGGTTGAGAAAGTTGAGGCTACCGCGAGCGATTTTGACAAAGTCCTTGTCTAAGTTGCTCGCGGTAGCCTAAACCTTCCTAAACCTTCTCAACCTCCTCAACCCCTTTAAAAATAAAGCATGGCAATGGAGCCACAGACTGCTTTGACCAACAATAAACCGTCAATTACGATGAGATAGTACATAGTGGACCGCCTTTTTTTGAGGGCTTGCACCGCAAACAGCATGGCTATGAAGGGCAGGGTATTCAAGCTTATTTTCATTATCGAAAAATTGTGGGTAAAGCCGTACAACCAAAAAGTAGCGAGGCCAATGATGCTCAAAGGGAGTAAAATCGTAAAAAGGGTATTCCGCAACCCTCGCTGCACCACAAAGGTATTCAGTCGCTGGCGGGCATCGTTGGCATAGTCCTTGATGTCGAACATGATGCCGATCAAAGCAATGAACATCAGGTTTTTGAGGAACAAACGATAACCTACCCCATCCAATCCACCCGGCTGCCCGTGGGTAATCTTGTGCCACAAAATGGGATACAAAGTGCAAATGCCCGCCCAACAAAAGCCAATGATGAAGGGTTTGAGCACTCCAATTTTGCGCAGGTTGTACTGCTCATTGAAGCTGATGCCGTAATAACAAATGCCGAGGAAGGGGATTGATAAGCTCAAAGCCCATTGCACGGCACTCATTTGCAGCATGGCCCGGCCATAAGTAAATACAAAATAAAGGGCATATCCGCAACAAATCAGCAGCAAAATGGCCTGGCTAAATCGCACGAAAGGCTTGTGATTGCTGTACCACCTTGCCCTTAAATCTGGTACGGTTTGCATTTTGTCCAAAAGGTAAGGTAAGGTATAAAACCAGGTAGTCAGGGCAAAAACTGCGAGGTAATAGGCCCAATCTGCCAGCGGGTATGCTTGCTGCAATGCCGCTTCGATGGAGAGGGCAACTGCACACAGTCCATAAAAATAATTTCCGTAAAAAAAGCCCTGAACGGTGGAGCGAATTTGCATGGAGCCTTGGTTGTACAACCTTATTCATTCCATGTAAAATTACAGTACTTGGATCAAAAATGAAACGATTCAATTTTATCCCCCAGTACAAATTGCCGCATTTCTTCATCCAGTTGTTGAAAGTCTGGTTTTTCCACCCTTTGGACAATTTCGCCACCCCGTAAAACAAAGATTTGGTCGCAGGTATCGTTTAGGGTGGAAAAAATATGTGAGGAAATCAGGATGGTTTTCTGTGCAGCTTTTAAACGTTCAATGATTGCCGTAATGAGCATATTGCTTTGGATGTCCACGCCATTGAAGGGTTCATCCAGGATAAAAAAATCGTTCTTTTGCAGCAGAATGCCCGTGAGTGCCAACTTCTTTTTCATACCCGTTGAATAGGTTTCAGCGTACTGCGCCAAGGGTAAATCGAAGATGTTTTTTTCGGCAAAATTGTTCAGCGGGATATTCCGGGCATTGCACAACAATTGCAGGTATTCCGATCCAGTAATTTTGGGCAAAAAATAAGGATTGGTGGGTAAAAAACCCAGGTGGTTTTTCAAAATTGAATAGGGACTACTGATGCTGCCAGAACAATCCTCCAAACCTGCAATACACTTGAACAAAGTGGTTTTGCCCGCACCATTTTCGCCCACCATGCCGTATACTTTTCCTGGCTCCAGCTCGAAGTTGATTTGTTTCAATACCGTTTTTGAGCCGTAATTTTTACTCAAATTTTCAATCTGGATCATTGCAGATAAGTATTTAGCCGTTGAACAGCTCGTTTGTAAAACAGGGGTAGCACCATCAACAATAAGGGCGGAAACCACATGCTAAGGCCAAAAAAAAGCGCCTGAGGCAAACTCATTTCCTGAGGGTAAGCGGAGTATTTGGCCAAAATCATTGCCCCAATCAAGAACAAGCCTAAAGCTAAAACCAGAAATAAAATCCAGCTCTTATCCCAGAAAAAAATGCTTAGCACCACAATCAAAGGTAGCGTCAGCATGCTTAGATATAGCCAAGCAGTAGCCATTTTTTTGAGCAAAAAATGTCGTGGCGTGCAGTTGTACATCCACACGTAATAGTCGTTTTCCGGCAGGGCATAATGGCTCATGGCCAATAAACATATAAATGCCAGGCTCCCCACACCAAGGTTGAAATTGGTAACTTCAATGGCCTTCCATGCTACAAAATAGGCCAGCAAATAGAGCAGCCAGTATTTGCGAAACCCCGTTGTAAACTCAAATGGAAAGCGGGAAAAAGGGGTCGGAATGGTCAGACTCAAGCGAGTGCCTGAGTTGAACAAGCTAAGGGTCAAAGCTGCCGGCAATAAACCAAGTGCCAGTAAAAACTCGGTTTTAAAACATAAAAAAACGACAAAGGGCAATACGAGCAGGCCATTTTCAGCAGCCCGAACACGCCGATAAGTCGACAATGGGAAGGTCGTTTTCAAAAAATCATTGCGTTCCTTTTCGCCAAAACCAAACACCACGCTAAGGCCAGTAGCAACATAAATGTATCCGGCATAGGTCGTTTTGTAAAATAGGTAGAAGGATAAGCCAAGGAAAATCAGTACGCCAAGGATGTAACCTAAAACAGGGTGCAGTCCTAGTTCTTCCATTTTCCGGCTCAGGATTCGTTGTTGAAGGACAAAATAGTAGTACATGCGCCGATTAGTTGCCAATAAAACTAAAGAATTACAAAAGGGGTTATTTTTGCAGCACCTCCACCGTATTCAACTCCGGCCCACCACCCCGATTTTTTGAACCAGCGCCGATGTACAATTTCCCTTTGACCTTCACCACTTGGGTACCGTGGCGAGTGGTGGTGAGTTTAGCCCATTTTTCCCACACATTCTTTTTCACATCATAAGCTTCCACTTCGTTGTGCGCCTCCACATGAGTTGTCGATTCCCCGCCGATGATCAATACCTTGCCCTTATAAGCGATAGCTGTAGCACCAGCCCGTGGCGTGGGGATGTTTTTACTGGCATCCAGGGTCGTCCAGGTATTGGTTTTAAAATCGTAAATGTCTACCTCATGCAAAGTAAGTTGAAGCACCTGGTTCGTTTTGGCCCAGGACGTGCGGCCTCCAGCCACCACCAGTTTGTCTTTGACTACTGCTACGGAAATGTGGTCGCGGGCATGTGGCGCATCGGGCAGTTTACTCCAGGTGTTGGTAGCCGGGTCATATTCGTCAAACCAGCCCACAAAGCCATCCCAATGCCCATCCTGAATGCCACAAACGATGTAAAATTTGTCGTTGCGAATGAAGGTGCCCGCTGCACCGCGCAGGCGGTCTTTCGGGATTTCCGGCCCTTTGCGCCAGGCATTTTGCACGGGGTTAAAAATGTAAATGTTTTCAATGGGCTTCTCGTGTGGATAGCTGCCAGTAAAAGCCCCCATTACATAGATTTCTCCTTTGTAACTCAGTGCCTGAAAGTGGCTCATTTCCATCGGCGTTTGTTGCAAAGCCTTCCAGGTTTTGGTTGACAAATTGAGTTCATCCACGGGCCGCATGCCCCTACCCCCCAACAAATACAAGCGATTGCCAATGGCAGCCATCGCGTTTTCGTGGCGAGTGCTACATTCGTTTTGGGTAGGTAAAATCTGCCAGTTTTGGGCCGTGGCAAACCCACTGAGGCACAGGATGTTGAGGAAAAGAAGACCAATGCGCATGTTTGTTCAAGTTTGGGTAAAGATAATCAAGATGAAAAGGTCAAATGAATATCCAGCAAAATTATGTCGCAATTGCCCCACAAGCTGTCGCATTCACACCACATTTTGTTTCTAAAATAAATTACCTTTGCATTGTCAAACTTTTTTAAACATATCACCCATAAAAATTAAAACTATGGCAAGCGTAAGCACCTATCTCAATTTCCCTGGCAACACTGAAGTAGCGTTCAATTTTTACAAGTCGATATTTGGTACGGAGTTCAGTAGCGACGGCATCGTGCGTTTCAGCAGCGTCCCACCACAAGACGGTACACCTCCAATGGCGGAAGCAGACCTCAATCTGGTGATGCACGTTGCCCTGCCCATCATTGGCGGACACAGCATCATGGGCACCGATGCGACTGAATCGATGGGCTTCAATGTGCAATTTGGCAATAATTCCTACATCTGCCTAGCCCCTGATACCAAAGCAGAAACCAAACGCCTGTTTGAAGCGCTTTCCGTGGGTGGTAAAGTCGAGATGGAGTTGCAGGAGATGTTTTGGGGCAGCTTATTTGGTAGTTTTACCGATCAATTCGGTGTACAGTGGATGTTTGATTGTGTAGAAGCTGCTTAATTCACACCTAAAAAGAGAATCCTGATGCAAAATAAAATCTATCCCTGCCTTTGGTTTGATGGCCAGGCCAAAGCAGCAGCCGAGTTTTACTGCTCCGTTTTTGGAGAGGGTAAAATTACAACTGACACTGCCATGGTGGTCAACTTTGAACTAAGTGGCCAAAAATTCATGGGCCTCAACGGTGGGCCCCAGTTCAAAATCAATCCTTCCATTTCCTTTTATGTGGTTTGCCAAAGCGAAGCTGAAATTGATGCAGCCTGGGCCCAGCTCAGCTCTGGAGGCAGCGTGATGATGCCCCTGGGGAAATACGCCTGGAGTCAAAAATACGGTTGGTTGCAAGACCAATTTGGCGTGTCCTGGCAATTGGACTGGGGTAAAATGGAGGACGTGGGTCAAAAATTCTCCCCGCTGATCATGTTTGCCAATGAACAGAATGGCAACGCAGAAGCAGCGATTGATTTATATTCCAGTTTGTTTCCTGAATCTTCTCTTGTAGGAATCGCCCGTTTTGAAGAAGGAGAACCCACTCCCGGTTTAATCAAACACGCCCAGTTCAAGCTCCACAATCAGGTCTTCATGGTCATGGACGCTCCGGGCACCCACGCCTTCAATTTTAATGAAGGTTTGTCTTTAGTAGTGGATTGCCAGGGACAGGAAGAAGTTGACCATTATTGGAATGGCTTCACCGCAAAAGGTGAAGAAAGTATGTGCGCCTGGTTGAAGGATGAGTTTGGGGTATCCTGGCAAATTGTACCCCGCGAATTGATGCATGCATTGAGTGATCCCGATCCCGACGCTGCACAATTCTCCATGAACGCCCTGTTTCAAATGCGGAAAATCGAGATCGCCAAACTCAAACCACCCACTGTCATTACCGTAAAAAGCACAGTCAATGTGCCTGTTGAAAAAGCCTGGGAATACTGGACTACCCCGGAACACATCGTGCAATGGAACAATGCTTCCGACGATTGGCATACGCCCAAAGCGGAAAACGACCTGCGCCCAGGTGGCCGTTTTGTATACACCATGGCGGCCAGGGATGGCAGCATGAGTTTCGACTTTGGCGGTATTTTTGATGAAGTGGTTACCAATGAACGCCTGAATTATACCATTGATGATGGCCGTAAGGTGGAGGTTACTTTCAAGGGAAATGGTAAAAGTACTGAAGTCATTGAAGCTTTTGAAGCGGAAACGATCCATAGCCATGAAATGCAAGAAGCAGGGTGGCAGGCGATATTGGATAACTTCAAAAAGCACGCGGAGCAATAAACCACGATTGCTCGATTAATTTGAGTTCTGAGTAAATTTTTTTTTTACCGCAGAGTTTCACAGAGTACCCGCAGAGTTTCACAGAGCTTTTAGTTTTTAGGAGTTTTGCCACCTCCGGTGGCTAGAGGTCGGCTACTTTTAAAATTTGATTGTTTTGAATTAGTGTTCATTCAGGGCACCTCTGAGTAATCTTATGCCACCGAAGGTGGCCTAAACTCCGTGAAACTCCGCGGGTACTCTGTGAAACTCTGCGGTAAAAAATGTTGAGAGTGAATGGTTTATAGTGAAAACAAAGATGGAGAAACTTATGTCCTAACCGATACGATCCACCATCATTACCGGATCATGCGCGCAGGCTGGGATAATTTGAACCACTACTTTTTGAGGGTACGAATCCACCTACACATTAAACCTGATGGTAAAATCTGGATCATGGAAAATCGGACTGAGGACGAGATCGCAGAAATTTTGGTCGATTTGGGGGTCGATAAAAAGGATATTGTGTTGGCATTGTTGCCGGAGCACGTGAGGGGATTATCGGGATATGGGGTGTAGTCAACCTCAAAACAACACCTTCACATCCTTTTTCGTCACCTTCCCCATCGCATTGCGCGGCAGTTCAGGCACCAAAAGGTACTGCCGAGGCACCCGATAAGCAGGCATTCGTTCCCGCATCCAAAGGTTGAGTGCTTTCAGGTCAATCTCTGCTTTGGTCACCAACGCTGCCGCAACCGTCTCCCCCCATTCTTCACTCGGCAATCCCACTACGGCACAATCAACAATGGCCGGGTGGGTGCGCAGCACTTCTTCTATTTCCAGTGCTGACAGTTTATAGCCCCCCGATTTGATGATGTCCATCGAAGTGCGACCCAAGATGCGGTAATAGTCTTCCTCCACTACGGCAGTATCACCCGTCATGAACCAGCCATCGGCGGTAAAACTTTGCGCGGTAGCCTCGGGGCGTTGCCAGTATTCCAGAAAGACATTGTCGCCTTTGATTTGAATTTCGCCAACTTCGCCTGGGCCGATTTCTTGCTGCTGGTCATCTACCAATCGCACCTTCACCCCTGGCAAGGGCATTCCGATGTGTCCAGCCCTACGCTCCCCAACGTAAGGGTTGCTGATGGCCATACCAATTTCGGTCATACCGTAACGCTCCAGCAAACGATGGCCGCTGATGCCTTCCCATTTTTCCATCACGGAAACAGGCAGAGCCGCCGACCCCGAAATCATCAGTCGAAAAGTCTTCAGTCGATTCCTCAACTGCTCTTGTGCCTCGATTGACATTCCCTCCACTGCTTCGATTAACTTGAAATAAATAGTGGGCACGGCCATAAAGACGTTCAAATCACCCTGCAAAAAAATATCCAACACTTTTTGAGCGTCAAAATGGGGCAAAAACTGCACTTTTCCCCCAGCCCACAAGGTGCAGGATACCACGTTGATGATGCCATGCACGTGGTGAAGGGGCAAAATGCACAAGGTGTGATCGGTATCGGCATAAGACCAGGCTTCGATTAGGGATTCAATTTGCGCAGCGATATTGCGGTGGGTAGTCACTACTCCTTTGGGCAAATTGGTCGTGCCGCTGGTGTATAAAATCATGGCTCGGCGGCTTAATTCAATCTGGGGCAAAACTCCTTTTGCCTCTGGTTCTTCTTTGCCCAGCACCACCAAACGAAGGCCTTTTTCATGGCAATAATCGCCTAAAACAGCCTCAAATTCAGGAGAAACCACCACGATATCCGCTTGGGTATCCTCCAATACGTATTGCAAAGATGGCAAAGGGTAGGTGATACACAACGGCACGACTATGCCCCCAGCCAACCAGATTCCCCATTGAGTATGCACGTAGTCGAAGCCGGGTTTAACCATGAAGGCGACCCGACGTTCGGCGAGATCGGAATTGCCTTGTAGTAGAGTATGGGCAAAAATTTCGGCTGCGTTGAACAGATTGCCGTAGGTATACGATTGATCCTCCTCCTGAATGGCAATCTGATCTGGATGCGATTTGGCGTAGTTGAAAATGGGTAGTGACATGCTGCGTTGAAATAATCATAAATGAGCTGCCAAAATAAAAATCCTTGTCGAATCAGTGCTGATATCCACCCAAAATCGGCTAACTTTCCCTCAAACAATCACGGATTCCGTATGAAAACCAATAAAACCATTCAACTTCTACTCTTTTCCCTCCTGGTGTTTTTCCAGGTACAGGCGCAACCCTACGACACCAAGCTGTTCAATGCCATGCGTTGGCGCATGATTGGCCCACACCGGGGAGGTCGTACCGTGGGTGCAGTCGGTGTGCCCCAACAGCCCAATGTGTTTTACATCGGGGTCAACCACGGGGGCGTTTGGAAAACGACCGACTATGGCCGCACCTGGGTGCCCATTTTTGACGATCAGCCTACTGGGTCTATCGGCGATGTGGGCGTTGCACCTTCCAATCCAAACGTGCTCTATGTCGCCAGTGGCGAAGGCCTCCAACGGCCCGATTTATCCGTAGGTGATGGCATGTACAAATCGGTAGATGCGGGCAAAAGCTGGCAACACATCGGCTTGCGCGAAGGGCAACAAATCGGAGGCATTGACATTGATCCGCGGGATGAAAACCGGGTATTTGCAGCCGTCCTGGGCCATCCCTACGGCCCCAACACCGAACGCGGGGTCTACAGAACTACCAATGGGGGCAAAAACTGGGAACGGGTGTTGTACAAAGATGAAAACACTGGTGCGATTCAGGTCACGATCGATCCTACCAACTCCAATATCGTCTACGCTAGCTTGTGGGCAGCCCGCCAAGGGCCTTGGGAAAACGGGGCCTGGCAGGGGCCGGAAACGGGTTTTTACAAATCCACCGACGGCGGGACTACCTGGCAAAAAAAGGTCAGTGGTTTCCCCTCTTTTGCGGAGGGTTTGGGCCGCATTGGCTTTTGTATCGCTCCGAGTCAAACCAAGCGGCTCTACGCCACGGTCGACGCTCCAAGCAAAGGTGGCATCTACCGCAGCGACGATGGCGGGGAATCCTGGACCTTGATGAATCCCGATGCCCGGCTCTGGGGTCGCGGCAGCGATTTTGCGGAGGTAAAAGTGGATCCAAAAAACCCAGACATCGTTTATTCCGCCAATGTTGTAGCCTGGAAATCAAGTGACGGTGGCAAAAATTGGACTGCCTTCCGCGGCGCTCCAGGCGGCGACGATTACCACCGCATCTGGATCAATCCCAACAACCCGGATATCATCTTGCTGGCCAGCGATCAGGGGGCAATCATTACCGTCAATGGTGGAGAAACTTTTAGTTCCTGGTACAATCAACCCACCGCACAGTTTTACCACGTGAGTACGGATAATGCTTTCCCATACAACGTTTACGGTGGGCAGCAGGAAAGTGGCTCGGTGGGAATTACCTCGCGTGGCAATGATGGCCGCATCACGTTTCGGGAATGGCATCCCGTGGGTGTAGAAGAATATGGCTACGTAGCCCCCGACCCAATTGATCCTAACATCATTTACGGCGGCAAAGTCACCCGTTTTGACAAACGGACGGGCCAAAACCAAAACATCGCCCCGGAAGCAGTACGATCGGGCAAGTACCGTTTTATCCGTACTGCACCCATCCTGTTTTCACCCATCAACCCGAAGACTTTGTACTATGCAGGAAATGTGTTGTTTAAAACCCAAAATGGTGGCAACTCCTGGGAAATCATCAGTCCTGATCTAACCCGAGAGACTTATGATGTACCAGAGAGTGTGGGCGTTTACACCAGCGCAGACATGAAAACCATGCCCCGCCGAGGCGTCATTTACACCATTGCGCCATCCCCTCTTGATTCCAACCTCATTTGGGTAGGTACCGATGATGGCCTCATCCAGGTCACGCGGGATGGTGGCAAAAATTGGAGTAACGTCACCCCGCCTGCGGTTACTTCCTGGAGTAAGGTATCGATCATGGAGGCTAGCCATTTTGACAAAAACACCGCTTATGCTGCCGTCAATCGCATCCGTTGCGACGACTTACGCCCACATATCTATCGTACCCGCGACGGGGGCAAAACCTGGCAGGAAATTGTCACAGGTTTGCCGGATGACCCCATCAATGCAGTTAAAGAAGATCCGCTCAAAAAAGGGTTACTTTTTGCAGGTTCAGAACGAATGGTTTCGGTGTCTTTTGATGATGGCGAACACTGGCAATCCTTGCGGGTGAACATGCCCGCCACTTCGATCCGCGATTTGGTGATCAAGGATGACGACATCGTGGTGGGCACCCACGGGCGTTCATTCTGGATTCTTGACGACATCACTCCATTGCGGCAATTGACCCCAGCACTGGCCACTCAAAACTCGATTTTGTACAAACCTCAATTGACTTACCGGGTGCGCTGGAACATGAATACCGATACACCCATTCCGCAGGAAGAACCTTCGGGCGACAATCCACCGGATGGGGCGGTGATCAATTATTACCTAAAAGAAGCTGGAACAGTGAGTTTGGAAATTCTGGATGCGGCCGGGAATCTGGTGCGCAAATTCACACCCAATGACGCCCCAGACAACGTCCCAGCGAACAACGTCCCGCCCTACTGGATTCGTCCCCAGCAGATTTTGTCGGGAGCAGCCGGTTCACATCGCTTCGTGTGGGATTTGCACTACGCGCCGCTGCCCGGGCCAGTCAATTTCCCGATAGCAGCCACTTTTCGCAATACCGCCCCACGGCCTACGGGTACTTGGGTTATGCCAGGCAATTATACGGTGCGCCTGACGGTGAATGGTCAAAGTTTTACTCAGCCTTTGGTCATCAAGATGGATCCTCGGGTGCAAACTAGTACTGCTCAATTGCGGCAACAGTTTGACTTGTCGATGACTTGTTATGATGGGCAAAAGAAATTAGCCAATATGCTAAACCAGACTATTGGTTTGCGTGCGCAAATCAAAACAAATTTGGGCTTGCTTAAAAATGGGATATTGGCCCCAAAACTGCACGACTTGAACGAAGCATTGGTTGCTTTAGAAAAAGAATTTGGGCCAGCAAGTCGCACTTTTGCCGGGGTTTTCGGGGTATTGCAGGACGCGGACATGCCGCCAACTGTGCAGGCTATTGAAGCGGTTTCAGCGGCTCAATCCAGTTTGGAGGGGATCAATAAAAAAATGGAAGCGATTAAGGGTACGCTGCCAGATATCAATACTGCCTTGAAAAGAATGAATTTAAAAATCCTTGAATAAAATAAAAAATAGTCACTCATTTGGAAAACCTTCCTGAAAGGTCCACCCTTTCGGGAAGGTTTTTAGCTCAATCACCGCAAGCCCAGCAACACCACCACGCCCCACATCAACGCAAAACTGATCAACAAGGAAATATTCAGTAGCGTTCCCGCAATCCGAGAGTCAAAATTCATTTCATCTGAAAAAGGCAGAATAGTCATACCAATGGGCAGCAACACACAGACGATCAACACGCTGCGCATCTGCGAATCAGCAGGCAACAAAAAATACAAAGCTGTAACGGCTACAAAACCCACGCCATACCGAATGGCCAATACTTTGGAAATGGCTTTCAATTTGTTTTTATCCAGGGCAAAACTCAAATAAAGCCCCATTAGCAATAGCACCAGTGACTTGTTGGCAGTAGCCAGAATATCCAAGCCATCCATCGCCAATTTGGGTATTGGAATGTTCAAAAGGTTGATCGTCAGCCCTACAAACATGGCCAAAAAGGGTGGCAAACTAAACACCCGTTTGAGGATCATCCGCCAATCGACCGCCTTGGCTCCACTTGATGCGATGTAGCTCCCCAGTGGATAGACGATCCCAAAAGCAATGATGGTATTTCCAATGTCGTACATCACCGCGTAAACCAGGGCTTCCTTACCAAACAGCCCTTCGATGATTGGAAACCCAAACAAACCCACATTCGCCGTGCCAGCACCCATGGTGAGCACTCCACGCAGCTCGTTGGAATAAGTCCCAAACCAAAACCAGGCAACCGTAAGCATCAGTCCACAAAAACCAATACAAAATAGAGGCAATAAAAACAGAGAAGGAGTCAACTCCACCCGAATCATAGAGACCAGCATCAAGGCAGGAAAGGTGGTGTGCATCAAAAACTTGGAGATGGTTTTGCCCTCTTCTTCTTTGATGAAACCGTATTTTTTCAACAAAAAACCTAAAGCAATAATGCTGAGGGTGATGATGAAGACGTGGTTGGCTTGGGTCATTGAACAGTACAGTAATTAGCGAATGGATCGAATTCAGGAAGTACAAAAGTATTAAAAAAATCTTCTGGAAATTATTCGCTCCAATTGCGATTTTCAACAATTATTTGTGTTTTTTTGTAAAAAAATAATCAAAATGGACAAACTAAAGTCCCCTTCAGAAATTATTCTTTATACTACTCCGAACGGTGAGGTAAGATTGGAAGTGTATATTGGCCAAGAGACAGTTTGGTTGACACAAAAAGCCATTGCAGCTTTATTTGGTGTGCAGAGGCCAGCCATTACAAAACATCTAAAAAATATATTTGAAAGCAACGAATTGAATGAAGATTCAGTATGTTCCAAAATGGAACATACTGCAGAAGATGGTAAGGTATACGAAACACAATTTTATAATCTAGACGCTATCATCTCAGTTGGGTATCGAGTCAATTCTCTACAAGCGACGCAGTTTCGCATTTGGGCCACCCAAACCCTAAAAGAATTTATCATCAAAGGTTTTGTCATCGATGATGCTCGTTTAAAACAAGGAAAAACGCTATTCGGGAAGGATTACTTTGATGAGTTGCTCGAACGTATTCGCGAAATCCGAGCAAGTGAACGCAGATTTTATCAAAAAATCACCGACATCTATGCCCTTTCCGCCGACTATGATAAAGATGCCAACATCACGCACGAGTTCTTCACAACGGTTCAAAACAAGCTACACTGGGCTATAAGTGGTAAAACCGCAGCTGAAATCATTTATTCTGAGACTGATGCGACAAAGTTATACATGGGTTTAAAAACCTGGAAAAATGCACCAGCTGGCAAAATTTTAAAATCGGATGTAAGTATTGCCAAAAATTACTTGAATGAACAACACATCGCTGAGCTCAATCGGATTGTGTCTGCATACCTGGACTTGGCCGAAAACAACGCAAATCGGCAGCAACTTATGCGGATGGAAGATTGGATCAAATTTTTGGACGGTTTTCTGATGCTATCAAATTATCCGATTCTGACGCATAAAGGAAAAATATCACAACTTGAAGCAAAATTGAAAGCTGAATCCGAGTATGAGGTGTATCGGAAGATTCAAGATCAGCTATTTGAATCAGACTTTGATAAAGCAGTCAAAAAAACATTAAATAATCCACCTGAACAGGAGCCTAAACTGAATAAAGAATAGCGGTCAACACGATTTTAAACACAATGTTGACCGCTAATCGTCTTTTATTTAAACTCAAACTTCTCCACTCCACCCAGGAAATTCCCCTTCGCATCCGGATTTCGGAATACGATGAAAATATCCTGCTTTCCAGCGGGAGCAGTAGCAATCAATTTTAAGGGCACATCCTTTTTGTCTCCTTTGGGGAAACTGGTTTCAGCCAACAGTGCCCCTTCTGGCGAACCAGTGCGCAGTTCAATTTTCCCACCTACTCCATAACCTTTGGTGTACACCGTGATTTCGGAAACACCCGTCAGGTCAATGCCATTGTAACGCAGGTAAGCGTTGTCGTTGGCCACTTGCATGGGGTTGTTGCCCCGTGCGCGCATCATTTCCCGATTGGCATCCGCTTCGGTCGCATACAAAAAAGGCGAACGCAACGCGACTGTTTGGCTGGCGATCAAAGCGCCCACCATTGGAATCCCTTTGTCCGTATAGCTGGCACTCAGGATGTACATCCCCGGCTGCTTTTTCTCATGCTCCGTCAGGTTGACAGTGGCGGCGAGTGGACGGTTTTCAGGCTTTTTATCCTTTGCCAGGGACAAAATGTATTCAGCCATCGATTCGGCCTCCGACTTGGTCAATTGTGGGTGGGCATTCATGGCTTGTTCGCCCCACACCCCTTTGCCACCTTTGAGGATTTTGTTGGCCAAAATTCCGGCAACGGGCTCCCAACTGGTTTTGTATTTATTGGAAACATCCATCCAGCTTGGCCCCACCGATTTGTCATTCATTTGGTGGCAAGACTTACAATCGGAGAGTTCAATCAAGCGTTTGCCAGCCACAAAACCGGAGTTGGTTTGGTGCCCTTGAGCCACGCCCGTACGGTCGAAGCCTTCGATGTAGTTCAAACTCACCGCCACATCTTCGCTGCTGATGCCTTTGCCTACTTCGCCATCTTCCTTGTCACTCACCTTGATGGCATAATCCAGTGGTTTGCCGGGGAAGAAGAACGTTTGATTGCCTTTTACGGTCAAATCCAGTTTTGGCATTTCATTGCCTACCCGGATGCCCACTTTTGAACTGGACGTTTTGCCCTGGGCGTCGGTTACGGTCAATTCGGTTTCATAAAACCCAGGCTTTTTGTACTTGGCAACTGCATTGGGGCTCTTACTGCCTTTACCATTGCCAAAATCCCAGTCATAGGTCAAAGCCTGACCTTCGGGATCTTTGGAAGCTGCCGCGCTCAAATTTACACTAAGTGGTTTTTTACCCGCTGTAGTGCTGGCTTCCAATTTTGCCATCGGAGGCAAATTTCCCGGATTGTATTCAATTTTGAACAAGGTAGCGTCCTCGTTGGCTGAAAACCATTTTTTGCCATACTCCAACATGTACAAGGTTCCATCCGTGTGGAAAGCCATGTCCATTGGGTTGGACAAGGGAACATTGGGCGCAAAACGCTCCATGTCGGCGTATTTGCCATTTTCATCCAAAGTAAACACCATGATCCAATCGCGCATCCATTCGTAGGCGAAAAACTTGCCGTTGTAATAGTTGGGGAAACGGTTGGGAGCGTTTTTGAAATCGTCGGCGTAATACACGGGGCCAGCCATGGGGTTACGGCCTCCTTTGCCCATTTGTGGAAACTCTGGAGATACTGTATAGGGATACCATACCAGCGGCGGCTGTGCAGCGGGCAATTCAATCAAACCCGTATTGTGTGCACTTTCGTTGACTGGCGCTTTGGGGTCGTAGGCGGTACCCGCAGTTTTGGTGTCAAAATCCCAGCGGCGATAAGGTTTATTATTTGCTACAAAAAGTGGCCAGCCAAAGTAACCCGCTTTCTGCGCCTGATTGAATTCACAATGACCACGGGGGCCACGCTCGGCATTGTCTTCGCCTGCATCAGGGCCTACATCGCCCCAATACACAAAGCCAGTGTGTTTGTCTACCGAAATGCGATAAGGATTGCGGCAGCCCATCACAAAAATTTCCGGACGGGTTTTGGCAGTACTTGCCAGATACATATTGCCCTCAGGAATGGTATAAGTGCCGTCGGGTTGTACTTTGATCCGCAGAATTTTACCCCGCAAATCGTTGGTGTTGGAGGAAGTATATCGGGCGTCAAAACCGCTTCGGCCAGGACGACCATCCATCGGGCCGTAGCCGTCCGACTCAAAAGGATTGGTGTCGTCTCCTGTGCTCAAAAAGAGATTGCCTTTACCATCAAAATCGATGGAGCCGCCCGTGTGACAGCAGCCGTCTTTTTTAACTTGAACGCGCAAGACGACTTTTTCAGAAGCAAAAACCAGCGTGTCCTTGGCATCGTCATAAGTAAATTGCGAGAGGCGATTTTCCTTTGAGTTGTCGTTGGGCGTATAATACAAAAACAGGCGTTTGTTCTGGGCGTAGTTGGGGTCAGCACCCAAACCCATCAAGCCGTACTCATTAGTGGAAAAGACGGGCACATTGGCCACTACTTTTACATTGCCTGTAGCCGGGTTCCACATTTTCAGTTTGCCCTTGCGCTCGGTGAACAACACCTTGCCATTGGGCAAAACGGCCAACTCAGTTGGCTCGTCGAGGTTGTTGACCAACACCGTTTTGGTGAAACGGGCTGGATCGGGTACTTGTTCACTTTTGGCTTTGCTGTAGTCCAGTTTTTCGGACATTGCCCAGGTCAACCCACCGATAAAGTGTTTGGCAATTCTAGGGTCAGAAAAGCACTCCCAGGTATGGCCGTAGTTGGAATAAAAAGACTTGCCACCATCAAATTCATGGTACCAGGCCATGGGGTGGAAATCGCCCATTTTGCCATCCTTGTACGATTTTTCATCCACTTTAATCAGCGGTTTGATCAAATCAGTACGCAGGGATTTGAAGTCGTAAAACTCGTCCGTGTGGTCAAACGTGGCCTCGAGGTGCTGGGTGGAAGGGTGGTTCCGATCCATTACGGTCATCGTCCCCTTTTGTACGTTGGGATTGCCAGGGTGACTGGCAAAATACCCGCCCATCAGTTTGTTGTACCAAGGCCAGCCGTATTCCGTGTCGGACGCAGCGTGGATGCCCACATAAGAGCCTCCGGCCTGAATGTAGCGCTCAAAGTTGACTTGTTGCGCCGGGCTCAGTACATCGCCTGTGGTATTTAGCCATACCACAGCGTTGTAACGCTTGAGGTTTTCTTCGGTAAATTTGTTGCTGTCTTCGGTGGTGTCCACCGCCACTCCAGCAGTTTTGCCCCACTCCTGAAAGAATTGGATGCCGCGCTGAATGGAGTTATGACGCCAACCCATGGTTTTGGAAAAAACCAAAACCCGCTTTTGGGAAAAAGCGCTCAAAGAAATAAGACAGAGAAACAGTAGGATGATGTGATCTTTGCGCATTTTATACATTATTTAACAATCATTTTTAACAACAAATCAGCCACCAATTGATTGCCTGCATCGTTGAGATGCACCCGGTCGGTGGTCAAAATACCCGATTCCTGGTTTTTTGGATTGCTCTTCAGGTTGTAAGCCAGGAACTCTTTGCGTAGGTCGGCCAGTGGGCAATCAAACTTGGCAGCAATGTTCCGAATCATGTTGGAGTAATGGTTGAGATCGCCGTCCTGTTGGTTGCTGTGATCAGTGCGTTCACCAATGACAGCAGGAGTACAACAAATTACCTTCATGCCGCTGGACTGAAATTTTTTGATCAAAGCGACATAGAATTTTTCGAACTTGTCTGGATCGGTGCCAGTCTGATGGCTGGTTTTGTGCCACACGTCGTTGACCCCAACGTAAATCACTACGATATTGGGTTTTTGGGCCAATACATCCTCTTCCAGGCGGAGGTACAAGTCGTAAACTTTATTGCCGCCGATACCTGCTCCAATGAGTTGGTACTTGTCCTTGATGCCCTGTTTGATCAGTGCATCTTTCATTTTGGTAATGTACCCTCCGGGTTGCACGCCCGCCTGGGTGATCGAATCGCCAAAAAATACGACTTTCACTACTTCGTCTTTGGTCACGGCCAAGGAGAGCAAACTCAAGGCCAGGGTAAACAATAAGGTACTAGATTTGAACATCATTACTATTTTGAGTTGAGGGAGGTTGAGTAGGTTGAGGGAGGTTGAGGCTGCCGCGAGCTGCTTAAGCGCATCCTTGTCTAAGTCGCTAGCGGCAGCCTAAACCTTCTCAACTTCCTCAACCTTCTCAACCATTTTTAAAAATTATCACTTTCTTCATACGCCTTAATAAGCGCCAGTTCACCGTCTTTACCGGGCTTGGCGTTGCCGTGCTCCATCCCCATTACACCTTTAAAACCTTTGTCGTTGATGTATTTAAAGACGTTTTTGTAGTTGATTTCTCCGGTAGTAGGCTCTTTACGGCCGGGGTTGTCACCAATTTGAAAATAGGCGATTTCATCCCAGGCGCGTTCGATGTTCGGGATGAGGTTGCCTTCGGTGATTTGTTGGTGGTAGATGTCGAAGAGGACTTTGCAAGAAGGACTATCTACCGCTTTACAAACCTCGTACCCTTGGGCCGCTTTGGTGAGGAACAAACCGGGGTGATCCCGGAAATTGAGTGGCTCCAGTACCATGATGATGCCATGCGGCTCAAGAATGTCACATGCCTGTTTGAGGGATTCCACCACATTAGCGGTTTGGTAGCCCATCTCCTGGCGTAAATCCACAAAACCAGGCACAACCGTCATCCACTTGGCGTTCACCCGTTTGGCGACTTCGACCGATTCTTTGATGTGTTTGAGGAATTCATCCCGTTTGTCTTGTTTGCCGCTAGTCAGGCTAGGCTCTGTCCAATAAATTTTGTGTGCCACAAAAACCCCCATTTCCATGCCCAATTTGCCCATGGTATCGGCAATTTTGCTTTGCAATTCTACGGTGCGGTCTTTCATGCCATTGTCTTCCAACGCCATAAAACCCTGGTCTACCATAAATTTCAACTGGTCAATGTGGTCCTCTCCTGCGCTGTTTTTGAACATCCCAAAATGTGGCGCATATTTCATCTTGAATTGACGCTTCGACGAAACTGGACTATTTGGAGTGGCGGCATTTAAAGTGGCACCGGAGGCGATGGCTGCGGAGGCAGCAAAAGCAGATTGAACGAATTTCCTTCTAAGCATTTGTACTTTTGTTTGTTCGGTACAAAATAAGGAAAAGACTTTGAGGGATAAAATGTTATTTGCAGATTTTCGGAATCTAAATACTTAATCTTTTGATTCATATACTTCTAGCGTATAGCGAGAAAATTTTTTCATCAAGATTTTTCTGTCTTCAGCGTTCAAGATGTTTATGGCGGTGGCCAGTGCATCGGTCAAGGTTGACTTTTGTCCAGCCAATCGACTGAACTGCCGATGCTGAATCCCAATGCCTGTACGAGGATCGATGATGTGCGAATACCGCTGGCCTTCCCAATCCAAAAAGCGATAAGTATCCCCCGAGGTAGACACCGCTTCGCGCTCCAATGACAGTTCCACATCTATCGTTTCTCCCTTCTCATTCAGCCCTTTGCTGGCAATGATCCAGGCTGCTTTATCGGGCGGTGCAGCCCCTACCCTGATGTCGCCTCCCGCAGCCACTAAGGCGGTATTTATTCCAGCTTTGCGCAGGATTTTGAAACATTCATCTACCGCAAAACCTTTGGCTATACCACCCGCATCCAGGCGCATTCCGGGTTCAGTCAGGCGAATTTTTTTAGTCAAAGGATAGCGTTGGATGAAGCGGTAGTTGACTTTTTCCTTGGCTGATCCTATTTCTGCCAAAGCCGGAAATTGAGTTTGTCGAAAAGCCCGGCGCCACAACTTGCTCAAGGGGCCAATGCTGAGGTCAAAGGCTCCATCACTTTGCCGAGCAATTTTTTGGGAAACTGCAATCAAGCGCCACATTTCAGGGCTGACATTTATTTTTTGCCCAGTTCCCGCCGAGGCCGAAAGTCGGTTGATTTCACTGGTTTCCAGGTAGTCGCTAAAAATGGCATTGAGGGTATCGATGCGATCGAATAGCTGTTGCGCTATCTGCTTACCCTGCACAGTATCTTTGGCATACAAAATGACCTGGAACAAAGTCCCCATTTGGGGATGAAAAAATTCCTGCCTTTGCCCATAGGCCAAGACAGGAATCAATGATAAAAACCAACAAAAAAATCGCATTCGAATAATTTTATATCTTGACCATCCTCAGTGTCTGCACCTCACGGCCGACCTGGATGCGGCAAAAGTAAATACCTGCGGGCCATTGTTCACCAAGAAATTCTACTTGATGATCACCCGCTCCCAATTGTTGACTCATCAACACCTTCAACTCGCTGCCGATGTTGTCGAACACGCTGATGCGCGTCCAGGCTGAGGCGTTGAGTCGGAAGCTGATGCGGGAAATGTCCCGGAATGGGTTTGGATAAGCCTTCACCGAAGTCGCTTCGAAGCTCAGGTCTTCCGTATCCGTAGCCACTGCGCAATTTTTGACAATGGGCAAACGGGTATAATTCGCAAACAAGTAGTCTTTGATCTCTGCCTCGCTAACGCCAAACCAATCTTGCAAAATTGAGCCATAGATGTCGCGGAAGTCGATTTGCATGGGTACACCCGTCTGGTCGGGCACAGTAGCTGGAATTTCCGGGTTTTTGCCCACAATTTGTTTGCCTACACAGGAACCAAATACGAAGAGCGGAGCAGCAGTTCCGTGGTCAGTGCCCATACTGAAGTTGGACTTGATCTGGCGGCCAAACTCGGAAAAAGTCAAACCCAGCACCCTTTCTTCTAACTGCATCAAGCGCAGATCTTCCTGGAAGGCCTTGATCGCTTCAGACAAAATCAGGAGCAATTCGCGTTGGGTTCCCCGGGTGGTATCGCTGGCGTCTACTTGGTTGGCGTGGGTGTCAAATCCGCCCAGATTGGCTACAAATACCCTGGTTTTGATCCCACCTGAAAGCAACAATGCTACGTTTTTCAGTTGGGTAGCCAAGTTGGAAGTTGGGTAGGTAGCTTGATTTTTACCTTTTTTTGAGGCAACGCCGATTACATCCGCATACTGGTTGGTCTGCGAAATTGAGGTGCGCAAAAAGGACAGCTCCTGACCATAGGGCGTACCTGGAAACAGGGTTTCTTTTCCTTCGGTCAATTTACCAAAGTTGAAAGGATCGGTCAGGGTCAAACTAAAGTTGCCCACTGTGCCCTGGCATGTTTCGGATACGGTACTGCCCAGGGTAATGGCAAAAGGATCCGGGTACTCACCATTGGGGTAGCCCTCGGGATACGTGGCATGATCATCCTGAAAATAACGCCCTACCCAACCAGTATTCACGTATTCATTGGCACTTGAAGCCGATTGCCAGATGTCGGTAGAGCGAAAATGCGAGCGGTTTTGATTGGGATAACCTACACTGTGCACCACGCTCAATTTTCCGTCCTGAAACAATTGCTGAAACCCCGTCATGGACGGATGTAAGCCGGTTTCAGTCGAGATTTTTAGTGCTTTGGCTTCAGGAATCAGGATGTTCGCCCGCAGTTTGGACAAATTGCTGTATTGATCCACTGGCAGCACCACGTTTAGTCCATCATAGCCACCACTCAATCGAATAATGACCAACACTTTATCAGAATAGGGATCAACGCTACTAAAAAGCGGGCTCATGGGTGAAGCGGAAATTTTCATCCCGTTCAATACCATTGGAACCGTTGCAGCTACCCCCGCCGTTTTGATGAAATTTCTTCTTTTCATGGTTTTGAAGGTTTGTTCTAGCTTAGGAAAAATTCAGGCAAACTCAAGATGGCTTTCACCAAATTCCGCAACTTCGTTTCCGCACTCGAACGTGCGGTGTTGTTGCCAGGATTTTTGGTGTAGTTCGTCCAAATGGTATTCCATTCGTAGTCCGGTGTTCCCGCCAGAAAAGCATTCATCAAATCGGTCATCTGTGGCTCGGTCAAAGATTGTGGCAGCAGTACACTAACCATGTCTTCGACCAATAAATATGGATCATTGGGGTTAGGCATTGTGTTGGCAAAATTCAATACATTCAGGCCAGTCCGTACCCCTGCTGTATAATTATTGGTAGCCATGCGGTCGGTCAGTCGCATCCGGGCCTGTAGCGTGGTCGCATTGACCCAAATGCGGTAAAAGGCTGGCTCCTGGTAATAAGGTTTCCAACCCGCCACATCGGGTGGGTCAAAGTAGACCATTTGCTGGTTGTTCACCTCTCTGATTAAAGTAGACAAAGCCCTGTGTCGGGTAGCCAAATCCGCAGCTTCCATCGCGCTCCAGCCGATTTGTTTGAGCAAATTCAGGCTAAAAACGAGGGGATTTTTGATCATCGGCCCCATGTTGAGTACGTCAAAAAAGTGTTCACTTTTGAGCAGAGCCGTCAAAGCAGGCTTGATTTCGTAGTTGTTTTGCACCAAAATATCTGCCATAGGCGCAATAACATTTTGCTCTACGTCTGTACTGATCTCGTAATACACAAACCAGCGGTACAACTTGCGGCATATGAATCGCGCTACTTCTTTTTTGGTAAAAATGATGTCTACCACGGTTTCATGCTCCTTGTCAAAACCATTGTTGATCACGGTTTCGTCAAAGCGATGCGACAGCTTTTTGGACTTGGCATCGTGGGAAGAAATGCGGAAAAAAGAGCCTACTTTGGTGGTGGCATCTGTCACGTTGTAGCCTTGGTCGCGCCAGCCCGTGAGCGCACGGGCAATCTCCCGAATGTCTTGCTCAGTGTAATTGGTATAATCGCCAGGACCGACCAAAGGCCCTTTGCCAATGGTAAACAATTCCAGCACTTCCCGGGCGTAGTTTTCATTGGGCGCGTTGACCGTATTTTGGTTGCTGTTCAAAAAGCGCAACATCAGGGGATCAACGTTGATTTTTTTGATCAAATCTTTAAAATTCCCCCAGGCATAGGTGCGAAGGAGGCTGATGTGGCGGTACCAAAATTTAGGGTCCTGATTGTCGCCAACCCCGAAATGGTTGTGCCAAAATAAGGTCAACTGCTCGCGGATCGAGGTGGCCTCGTTGAGGATGGTCTCGTAAGTCCAGGTGCGCAGCGATGTGTTGCGATAACCTTGGTGCAGAAGACCGCCGTTTGAGGTGTCGCGCACATAAGGTGCATCGATCCAGCTAGAGCCTACTGGTACGTTGGGATCCGTGGTATAATCGTAGTTGAGCGGGGGATTCGGCAGTGGATTGTCCTTGAACAATTCAATCAGGGTGGCATTCAAACCCTTGCTTGCAGCATCTTTAATTTGGGCGTATTTGGGTCCAAATGTAGTGCGGCGCAAAAGGTGAGCGGCTTGTTCAAACCCAAAAGTACCAGCATAAGGAGCGAGCCCTAATACGGGTGGCTTGGGGGTTTCGAGGGGGGAAATTGCTTTCGCAGCATGGGATCGTCCCAATAGAGTAGAAAGCGTAGCTCTTCTATCCATAGGTTAAGCGTTTGGTTGTGAGGTGGAAAATGACCGTGCTAGATTTGACGACACAAGTTAATAAAAGTTTAATGGGCTTGAAAAAAGATTACAACTGAACTAATGATGATAGATTTATGACTTACTTTTGCAGCATCACCAAAGCACCAGATGTTTTATGATCAAAGCCTGTATTTTTAACCTGGAAGGGGTCATCGTAGATACGCAGCGTATCTTTTATGAAGCTTTGGACGATTTGGCGCTGCGATGGGGCTTAGATTCAGTGGCTCACCCTGCTGAAAACGAGGTCACCTACGGCGAAGCTCGGAAAATAGCTCTGGAGGAGTTAATCCAGCGGAGCGGCAAAATAATTGATGCCGAGCAACGTTCCGACATTATGGAAGCCATCGATGCGGAAATTGCTGCGCATATTGCTGGCATTACGCCCGATGACATTGAAGACGACGTTTTTGTTTTTATCAAAGAACTCAAAAACAAGGGCCTCAGTTTAGGCATCGTTTCTACCTATCCCAATACAACCAAAGTCCTCAATCGATTAAAGATTACCCACCTTTTTTATTCCATCGTTGAAATTGAAGGTACTGGGTTTTCTTCGATTTCGTCTGAGGTGTACCTTAAAGTAGCCAAAGAATTGGGCATGGCTCCCGATGAAATCATCGTGTTTGAACACACCAAAGATGGTGCCGCTGCAGCCGGAGATGCCGATTTTTTTGTAGTGGGGGTAGGTAAAGCCGATGATTTACAAGACGAATCTGATTTGGTGATTCCAGATTTTGACAGCGTGCGGTTTCGCAAAATCATTACTGCATTGGGCACTGATTAGTTTTTTTCTATTAAATAGCTTTTTCTACGACAAAAAATAATCCTTCATGATCAAAAGTGTACTGCTGATTGGATTTACCGCACTGATGGCGGTATCCGCCTGCAAACCAGAAAAGAACAATTCCAGCGGCTCCGAGGACTTGAGCCCAATAACTGGTTTGGCAAAAAAAGGTAGCGCGGCTGCACCTGTAGCTCCACCCAATCATCCGGTCATTCAAAGACTACAAATGAATTATTGGGTTTTTGAACACTACCTGGTGCCCACCGGCCAGGAGAGTTACGTCCGGCAACGGACCAACAAAGGGGTTTGGTTTCAGTTCCTTTCGGATGGTACTTACATCTCCGGACAATGGGGCAAAACGCTGGACGAAGGCACTTACTTTGTACACGAAGAAAAAAACCCCTACATGGGCCGCATCATGCAAAACGTTTACCTGGACTCGGCTATCGACGACAATCGGGACGTAGAATGGCAAATTCAGGGGATGTCGGAAGATGGGGGCTACATGTCCTGGGTGAAAATGACTGCCAACTCCGCGAATGCTGAACCAGGAATGGCCAAAGCTATTTCGATGATGACTTTGCCGACGCCAGCGTCGCTGAGGGTGGATTCGTTGGGGAATCCCGTGGAGTGAGGTAGTCGTTTTACCACAAGGTTTTGCCAAAGCGACATTTTTGTTACCACAAAGAAAAAAAGAGAGGACACAAAGTGCACAAAGTTAGGCGTTGACGACGCTTCGCTTTGTGCACTTTGTGTCCTCTTTTTTTTTCTTTGTGCTACAATAATGTCGCTTTGGTATTTCTTTTTTAAAACTCAGAGAATTGTTCCTTTCTACGTTATTTCAAAAAATCCCCATCGACAATCAACAATTTCACCCCCTTCTCCGTGACAGAGCGATGGGAACTCAACTCATCGGATACAATATAACTCATCCCCTTATTCAGCACAAATTGCTCCCCATCCTCCATTTCGCTGACAAATTCACCTTCGAGGCAATGCACCAAATGTCCTTTTTGGCACCAGTGATCCGCGATATAGCCCGCTGAATATTCCACGATGCGAATGCGCAAGCCGGGCAGTTGGAGGGTTTGCCAGTAGGCGGTGCCGGATTCGCCAGGGTGCTCGGTTTTGGGGATGAGGGACCAGTCGATGGATTGGAAAGGGATGGGTGGCATGGGTACTTTTTTTTCTAAATTAACGTGAGTTTTGAATTTATTAATTTTTTTACCGCAGAGTTTCGCAGAGTAAACACAGAGTTTCTCAGAGTTTTATTTGTTTTTAGGAGTTTTGCCACCTCTGGTGGCTGGAGGTCGAGTACGATTAAAATCTGATTGTTAGCCATTTAGTGTTCATTCAATGTGCCTCTGAGTACGCTTAGCCACCGAAGGTGGCCTAAACTCTGAGAAACTCTGTGTTTACTCTGCGAAACTCTGCGGTAAAAAATGTGGTGGATGATTAGCTTTTTTGTCAAAAAATACGATAATTTATTGATATTCAACACGAATAAATCAAAACTCACGTTAAATTAAGATTCATTTTTGGTACTCGGCAACTGCTATATTCACCCTACCAACTCCTCCACCCGATCCACAAAAAAACAATACTCATGCCGAGTCATCCCAATCTTCGGGTAATACCCAATCGCCTTGGGCGCTGACAAAAGGATCAATTTCGCTTGCGGGCTCGCCAATTTGGTTTGTCGAATCAATTCCGTACCAATGCCCTGGTGCTGGTACGCCACATCCACCGCCAAATCAGACAAATAGGTGCAAAAAGCAAAATCACTCAAGGAGCGGGAAACCGCAATCAATTTGCCCTCATCCCGGGCCGTTACAATCAGGTTGGCGTTTTCCAGCATTTTTTGCAGGCGTTCGGGTTCATCTATTGGTCGGCGTTCGCCGAGGGTGGAAGCGATTAGGACAGCGCGAAATTCAGTGACAGAGAGGTCATTTTCGATTTGATAGCTGAGCATATTGATCTGGATTGGGTTAGCGTGTTATTTGGCCCAGCCGAGGCCATAGCAAGAAAAACATGAGTCTGGGTAGGACGATTGGGATTCGACCCAACCCTTACCTGCACAGCTTGTACATACATGTGCGCCATCCGGAATGAGCGGAAGCAATTCAGCAAGTGCCGGATAGGTTTTGGCTCCTTGAAACAATACGGCGTAACGGGTTAGCTGGTCTTGTTCCAGCTCCAGCGGATGGCCAAATGCCTCATGGTCCATACAATAAACCTGGCCATCTAATTTTAAAGTCCACAGGTAAATGGTTGTGGCGTGTAAGGGTAACATTTGATGTTCCTTGCACACTTTATTAAGCCAATTGGAAAGTTCTGAACTTGGCAATTCCTCTATCCACCCCAGGATGAGTTCGGCCAATTTTGTTGAAGGTTGTTGCATAACGAGTGTAAATAATTCCGCCATTATTCTTTTAATTTCCCAAGCCAGATTTCAATTGCCATTTTTTCTGCGGATCGCATCGGCAAAAGATAAGTGCCCCCTACCAACGCGTCGGTGAGGAGTTCAACGATCATGCCGGAGCCTTTCAGTCTTGAATCCTCATGGATCGTTTTATTGACCACTCCCGCCTTTAGCAAGGCCTCAATTTCAGTGAATTGTGCCGCTGTGATATTTTTTTCAAAAGGCTCACCTCCGCTATAAATACCTGATGAACTCATGGCAGGAGTGACGGGTTGGTATACAATTTTTTGATTGCCAATACTCCATACATTGTTGCTGCCATCGTGATAGCGGTAAACCAAATTATGAGGGAGATTGGCAAATTTAGCGCTGGCCAATAGGTCACAGAATAACTGGTGATACTTTGTCAAATCACTAGTTTTGTCCAATGGCAGCAGTTCTTGTGTATTCACAGCAAAAGCTTCCACGTTCTTTTTGTAAAAGACAATGCTTTTTTCTCCGTTGCCTTCTTCCTGAACCGTGTATTCAAAACCCTTTCCAAACAATAACCGCTGGTTCTTGCTCAGTCTTTTGGCGGTTTTTAACTTCCATTGGGCATAACGTAACGTAAGTGTGTAGTTTTCGGCGGAAAGGCATTGCTGCATAGGTGTCTGGTTAAGGGCGAAAATGGAGGGAACAGGTTTCTCCTGATTGCCCTCCGCATCAAGCAATGGGCAACACAAAAACAAAGTGGCAAAAAAAAACAATAGTTTATATTTCATTAGTGGATAAATGATAGGCTAAAAATAAGGGCATTTTTGATCTATTTTTCCTTATTTTTGGCAGCTTAAGCACTTACACCTATGCCAAAAAAGTCATTCTACCTTACCCTATTTACTTTGTTGTTGCTGCTGTTGACCTGGACCAGTTCCTGGGCAGCAGACGAAAAACCCAAAAAGGAACCGCAAAAGGTCTACACGGGCATTTACCTAATGAATGTGTACGACCTCGACATCAATGGGTATTCCTACTACGCCGATTTTTACCTGTGGTTTCGCTGGAAAGGAAAACTGGATCCTACCAAAATTGAATTTGTCAATTCGATTGAAAAATGGGGCTCTACTCAGGTCGTTTTTCACGACTCCACCAAAGTCCTTCCCGATGGTTCTTTTTACAATGGCATGCGTTTTGAAGGCAGGTTTTACCATTCCTTTGAGTTGAAAGATTTCCCGATGGATCGCCACCCACTGGACATTCGCATCGAGAGTGTTGAATACCCCAAGGATTCGCTGGTTTATGTACGTGATACCAGCAAAGTGCTTTTGCGGGAAGGCTTCAACATTCCCGGCTGGAAAATCAAAAGTGCAGAAATTGATACCCACGACAATAGTTACAAAACCAATTTTGGAGAGCCCACTGGCCCACCCACCTTTTCCAATTTCACCTTTAAATTGACCATTGGTCGGCCTTTGAGTTATTTTTTACTCAAGTTGTTGTTGCCGCTTTTGGTCATGCTGATGGCGAGTTTGTTGGGCTTGTTCATCCACCCGGATTACATCGACGCGCGCATTTCACTGCCGATTGGCGGCTTGTTGAGCTGTGTATTTTTGCAACAATCGTACAGCAGTGCGCTGCCAGATGTGGGGTACATGGTGTTGATGGACCGGATATATTTGGTGGCTTATGTACTGATCGCCATCATCATGATGCGGATCATTCGCGGTTCAAATCTCTTGACCGACGCAAACCAGCGCGAAAACATCCAAAAAATCTGGGCTTCGGATCGCCGTAGAGGTTATCAGCTTATGTTTTTTATTGCTTTGGCGATTTTAATCCTGGTATTGGTCAGGTAAGCATAGGTACTTGTTCATTAATGTGGCCATTTTAACACGGACATAAATCCGATAAGTCGCCAATTGGTCATTGTGGAAATATTTGTTTTTTCCCCTTGCATCATTCCTTCCACATACTTACATTTGTGGCATCCACACAGGTGGCGAATATTCTATTTTGACTCTAACAATTGAACTAAATTAGGGGGAGATTCAGTGTAACTAGGGCGGGCCTCAACTGTTTGACTTGTCGCAGTTCTTTTCGGGGACAAGAGGATTACCGAACCACGCTGACTACCTTATTCGTGTGCTATCGAGGGTCTCAAAATATCCCTTCAGTTGCTTGTGTGGTGTTTTTTTTATAAAGAAAAAGGGTGAATCTCGCTGGAGGTTCACCCTTTTTCTTTTGATTTCATTCAAATTAGGCTCGCCCGTTCCGGTGCAATAAATCATACATCATGCCATTGAACGCATCCTGACCCAGCAAGTTTTCGAGCGTCAAATGCATGCGGTAGCGCCAATAATAAGGCATAATTGCCGGAACGTTAATTCGCTCTTCCATGGGGTTTTCACGGCGCAACTCCAGATCCATGGCCAATAAATCTTGCAAGGGGAATACCGTCCACATGCTCGGCCAGCGGAGGTGTTTTTCCACTACGGCCTTGGCAATGAATGGCTCACAAGTGTAAGGCTCCTGCCCCATGAATTGCAATTCGTTGTGGAAAAAGCGGTTGATCAGCGCGGGGTCTTCTTCTTCCCACCAGGCCCGGATCGGGGCCATGTCGTGGGTGGAAGGGCTCGCTACGGAGAGATAAGGAATGTCCGCTTCCTGCAAAAATTCAGTCGCCGGATTTTTGGACATGCGCTGGATTTCGAGGGTCAAAATCCCCAGTTCGCGCATCACACCAGGCACACAGGCGGGTACCATGCCCAGGTCTTCGCCACAAATCAACATATCGGTAGCCGCCTTGAGCGCAGGCAGTTTTTGCATGGCCTGGGCCCGCCAGAATTCTTCCTGACGGCGGTAGAAGTAATCGAGGTACAAGTCTTGCAACTTGTTTTGCTGACCATAATCCAGTTGCTGGAACGAGTAGGTTTTGTTCAGGTCAATGCGCGGGTGGAAGGCCCGGCCATTGCTGCCCGGAATTTCCAGCAACAAGACATTGCTGATCAGTTTGAACAGACCCGTTTGCAGTTGGATTTTATCCTGATTTTCCGGTGCTTTAAAAAAGGCTTCAATTTTACGCTGGGTATCAAATTCGGGTTTGAATGCAAAATAATTGAAGCGGATTTCGTCCAGGAATTGGGTGTGTACGTACGCTACTTCATCTCCAAAACGCTCGTCTAGCAATTGTTTGGTGATGAAAGGTTTGCAATACCGCTCTTGGTCAAAATAAATGCCCCGGGCATCCAGTTCCTCCCGCACGATGGGCAAGGCTGGGTTAAAAAAGCCCAGGGTGCCTTCTACCTGATCCAGGGGAATTTGCCAGATGCGGAAAAAGCCCAGGATATGGTCGATGCGGTAAGCGTCGAAATAACGGGACAGTTGCGACATGCGTTGCCGCCACCAGAGGTAGCCATCTTTGGCCATTTCGGCCCAATTGTAAGTCGGGAAACCCCAGTTTTGGCCATTGTCGGAAAAAGGATCGGGGGGCGCGCCAGCCTGGCCGTCCATGTTGTACAACTCTGGCGCAACCCAGGCATCTACACTGTTGCGGTAAATGCCGATGGGCAAATCACCTTTGAGGATCAAACCTTTGGAACGGGCGTAATCGGAGGCTTCGCGCAATTGTTTGTCCAAATGGAATTGCAAATAATAATGGAAAGCGACATCGGCATAATCAGCTGCCTCTGGCGAAGCCAATTCGGCCAAAACTGCGGGAGAATATTGGGCATAGGGTCCCCAATTTTCCGCAAATTCTACCGATTTGAATTTATCGCGCAGGTAGCAAAACACTGCGTAAGGTTCCAACCAATGTTTACTTTCTGCAAAAAAGGCCTGAAATTCGGCGTTTGCCAAAAAGGCCTTTTGGGTTTTGTTGAAAGCTTCGCGAGCCAGGCTCAATTTGGACTTGTTGACGGCCTCGTAATCCACCGCTGAGTGGACATTCAGCTTTTTGCGTTCAGTCGCTACTTTTTTGGCATTGATGCCTTCCAAACCGTCCAGATGCAAAAACTGTGGATGCAAACCAAACACGGTGATGGCCGCATATGGGTAAGAATCTGTCCAGGTATGCGTAGCCGAAGTATCGTTGACGGGCAGGATTTGCACCATGCGCAAACCCGCTTTTTGCGCCCAGTCAATCATTTTTTTCAAGTCATTGAACTCCCCTACCCCGAGGCTATCTTCGGTACGCAGTGAAAAAACCGGAACTGCCACTCCGGCACCTTTCCAATTGCCTCCTGACTGGGTGTAGTACTCGTCACAAACGATGCATGAATTCACCAGTGCATCCAAGGGAGCGCCATCCAGTTTGCGATTGGGGCCAGCTTCCAGTTCTACGATCCGTTTGAGTTTGGGATCGTACAGGCCGTATTTGTATTCAAATCCCTGACGGTAGCTGATGCTGATTTCACCCGTCCAGTTGGGAAAATCGGCATTGCCCAGTAGCACCGGATGGCCATAATCCCAGGCACCCAGCTCAGGCAAACTACCCAACACAGCCAGTTGCAGCCCCGCCTGAACCTGCACCGCCCGCAATTGGAAACGAATGCCCAAACGCAGTTCATCCGACGCAACGGTAGTGCCTTTATAAGTGGCTTGTGGTTTAAAAATTACTTTTTCAAACGCAGCGGTGTAAAAGGCATTTTCGGGATGGTCGATTGCCCGCCAACTGTCTTTGAGGAACAGGTGCTCGCCCGCAGCACGGGAAATGCGCAATTTGCGGCGATTGCCCCATTCCGCACTGAAAGCAGAAAGGGTACTGTCATCCTTGATCAGGTATTTGTACTCCAGGTTGCTGGGGGCTTTTTTGAAGGGGATTGAAATCCGCCAATAGCCGCCACCGATGTATTGCATCACCTGCGCTTGTTGTTCGTTGCCGCTGCCCAGTTCGGGTACATTGCCCACAATGGCAATTTGTTGTCCCCAATTGGTCAGGTAGTGGATTTGAAAAGTAATCGTCATGTTTCATACATTGTAGTGGGGCGAAAGATAATAAAAGTTGGGGAGTTTGGGGGTGGTACTTAAATCAAGTAAAAATTAAACATATCCGTAGACTCCAGATCTGTAACGCCAAGCTGCCGCAAATAATTCACGACTTGCCCTCGATGATACGTGCTATGATTGACCACATGCGTGTTGCTTTATGACGCTATCACAACCGTCAAATGGTAATTGACAGCATGAATAGTAGTCAGTAAAAACAGCTCTGGATGATAAAAATTGTCAAATTCATCCACAGTTAAAATATGGTAGTCAAAATGAGATTGATTCCATTTAAGCTCTAATTCAATCCCAAATAGTTCTTTTTCATTTGCATCCATTAAAATATATTTACTGCTTAACAGGCTTTTCAACGTCAGCAAATATTCTTCCCTGTTTCCGTCCGTAAAGTTGCTCAATATAATTCCCTTCCAACCCAATTTAAAGTCCATCAGCGTCTTATGGTCTTGTTTCAATTGAATGGTTGCATCCCAACGACCCTCCGGTACGAGTTGATACCGGGAAAGATCGGCTAAAATTATTTCCGCATTGAATGTATACCATTTGGGATAGGATAATTCACCCAAATGAATATTATCTTTGGTAAGATCGAAATTTCTTGAATTGCTAGAGTTTACTTGGTATTGTCCCATTTTTAAGTCAAGCGCTGGTGAACTGATTTGCGCTACAAGGTATGGACATATCTGCGATTTTTCAAGTGAGGATAAATGCAAAATAGAGTCAACGCCGGTGCTCCACAGATAGGTGCCGCCGCGAGATTAGCTCGCCAACACCAGGGTTTATTTGCAGTTTTTGGGAAATGCCTGTAACAAGTTATTCAGGCGTGCAAATCCAAAGGTAAGCTGCTTGCGGATGGAACAACCACAGCAATGTATAAACGTAAACTTGGCTTTAGTTTACGTAGTATTTTGTTGAGGCAACGTAGATCAGCCCCGAAGGGGCGATATCGCTTAAGAGAGGGTGTAGCCCTTTCGATTTCAGGGTGCACGGCCACGACTTAGACTAGATCACAGCTCCGCCATCCTCCCGCCCCAAGGCATCGCCCCTTCCAACTGCGTCGCCAAACGCAACAACAAATCCTCCCGCCCCTGCATGGCAGTAAACATGGTGCCAACGGGCAGGTTCTCCTCCGTCCACAAGGTGGGGATCGTCATGGAAGGTTGCCCGGTCATGTTGGCAAAGGGTGTCCAGGGAATGTAACCAAAAGCTTTGTCCGCCAATTGGCCAATGCTCGCTTTGACCATAAAACCCAAATTGAAAGCGTTGACAAATTTGAGCAAAGTTTGTTCGGCGGGGCTGTTTTGCAGCGCCCCAATTTTGATCGGACGGCTGGCAAGAGTGGGCGTGAGTAACAAATCGTACTGCTGATGAAAACGGGCCACCCGTTGGGCAATCTCGTTCCATTCTTTTTTGGCCTGGGCAAAATCTCCAGCTTTGAAGGTACGGCCCAACAAGGCCAGGGCGTAGGTATTCGTTTCAACATCCGTGGTGGTCGGACGGCGTTTTAGGAATTTACCCAATTGTTGTAGTTCGCCTTCAGCTTCGCCAGATACGACCACTAAAAAGCGTTCCAGCAAATCTTCTTTGAAATACGGTAAAGGAGTGGCTTCGCTGACCTCATGCCCCAAATCGCTCAGTTGTTTCGCCATTTTGGCCACGGCATCTTTGCAGGCTTGATCCACTGCAAGCCCAAGCGGGTGGACGGTACTAAAAGCAATGCGCAATTTCCCTGGGTTTTGCCCCAATTGTGAAACATAAGTGCCTTCCAATGGAGTAGTTAGGTAAGGATCTCCTGGTTGAGTACCACCTATCGCATCGAGGTACGCCGCAGAATCCCGCACCGAACGGCTGACACAACCTTCTACCACTGCCCCACTCCACATTTCCCCGCACGTAGGGCCCAGTGAGATGCGGCCACGGGTAGGTTTTAGCCCAAACAAACCACAACAAGAAGCCGGAATCCGAATAGAACCACCACCATCACTTGCCGTAGCCATCGGTACAATCCCCGCTGCGACTGCTGCTCCGGAACCACCACTACTGCCTCCGGGCGAATGCTCCAAATTCCAGGGGTTGCGGCTGGGGCCAAACAATTCCGGTTCGGTGTAAGGAGTCAGGCCAAATTCGGGGGTATTGGTTTTGCCCATGATCACCAATCCAGCTTCGCGGATCTTTTGAATCGCATAACTATCTTGTTTGGAAATGTACCCTTCGTACCCTCGACAGCCGGTGCGAATTGGGGTGTTTTTTATTTCCAGGCCCAGGTCTTTGACCAAAAAGGGAACGCCTGCAAATGGTCCGGCTCCTTCTAAGGCAGCAGTAGTCCTCGCTGAATCGAATAATGGATAGATGATGGCATTGACTTTGGGATTGACCGCTTCAGCCCTTTGGATGGCTGTTTCCAGCAATTCGCTCGCAGTTACTTCTTTTTTTTGAACCAGTTCGGCCAGTCCAGTGGCGTCGTATTGACGGTATTCGGTATAGTTCAACATGGGAGACAATTGTATTTTTCTGTGAATAAAACTAAGCAATCCAATGTATATTCCAGTTTTTATTTTACCATATATTTTATTTTCCTAAAAAAAAACCTGCAATCGCGTCATTTTCCTTTTTTTATTCTTCAAGATTTAGCTAGGTGTAAGAAATACACTATCTTTCAGACCGTTTTTTAATCAAACAAATCACGTTCAATTTTCAGAACTATGGATAGACGTACATTCAACCAATTGGCAATCAGTGGCAGTATGGCTGCATTTTTGCCTGAGTTTGTACTTGGTGACAAACGCATCATCAGTGTACAATTGTACAGCGTTAGAGATGACATGCAAAAAGACTTGGTTGGCACCCTCAAAGCCGTACGCAAAATGGGTTATCGCCTGGTAGAGGGCGCAGGATACAGCGATGGTAAATTTTATGGCAAAACCCCACAAGAGTTCAAAATGCTTCTGGCTGATCTGGGCTTAAAAATGCCAAGTGGCTACTTCGGCTTCGGTAGTGCCAACTACGATCCTCAAAAGAAGGCAATCAACGATGCCTACAAAAGAGCGATTGACGATGCCGCGTCTATTGGACATGAATACGTGATTGCGCCGTACATGATTGACCCCGACCGGAAAGGGGACAAACTGAAGCAATACATCCTTGGGTTGAACAAAGCCGGGGAATATGCAAAACAAGCTGGGGTGAAATTTGCCTACCACAACCACGCATTTGAATTTGAAATGGAGGATGGCCGCCTCATTTACGACGCCATCCTCCAAGACACCGACCCCAATCTTGTACTATTACAAATGGACTTGTACTGGACAGAAAAGGGCAAAGCCAATACCATCGAGTTGTTGAAGAAAAATGCGGGCCGGGTGCCCCTTGTTCACGTCAAAGACATGGCCAAAACCGAAAAACAAGAAACCGTTGAGGTAGGGCAAGGCAGCATCAACTTCCAGGAAATATTCAAATACACTCCAGCAGCCGGAGTCAAATATTATGTGGTAGAATTGGAACACTACAAGACTAGCCCGATGCAAGGCATTGGCGAAGCTTATAAAGGTTTGAAAAAGTTGAAATTCTAATTTCGTAAATTTCAGTGTTTTCAATGTGCGGAGAAGGGCTCTAATGGCTTTTTTCCGCATTTTTTTGTCAAGGCGTTAAAACGACTTTAACAAAATTTTAAGAGTTAATAGCTAACAAACACAAAAGTAAACTATCAGATTTTTTATAAAAATGATATTTTTTTTTGTTAACGTCGATCTTTTTCTCTCAAATCTACGTTTAAGTAATAACTTTACCCCGCTTGAATTGCACTAACCTTAACCGAATACTGTACCGTATCAATTATGGTCACATACAAACTCAAACGGCGATTGCTCCGTGCGAGAGTGGTTCTGAATCAGGCCATTCGTCAAATTCTGGAGATCAATCGGACCCGCAAGCAGCTTCCATTTTTCCAAAATCGTGAAGCCAAAGAAAAAGAGATTGAGCAGGATTTAAAACTGCTCAATAAAATTGCGCAGCAACAGGCTGTGCTGATTAAAAAATACGAAGATGAGCTGGAGACAGCGAGTTGATGCCTTAACGTAGAGACGCACGGCCGTGCGTCTCTACAGCACCAAATTTCAGCCGAGGCATGGTCACTGAGCGTAGCCGAAGTGTCAACCTCTTAAAGCTTCTATTTCCCCAATTTCCTTGGGGATAGCCGGTCCCAAAACCCTTGGCTCATCGTAGGTAACCAACACATCGTCTTCGATGCGCACACCTGAAAAATCCCGGTAAGCTTGTAAAGCTGGATAATTAATGAATTGGCTAAAGCGGCCTTCTGCCTGCCACATGTCGATCAATTGTGGAATAAAGTAGATACCAGGCTCAATGGTCATCACAAAACCGGCCTGTAATTCACGAGCCATCCGCAGGGATTTTAACCCAAACTGGGTACTGCGTTCCAATCCCTCTGTATATCCTACATAGCTTTCACCCAAATCTTCCATATCGTGTACGTCCAAACCAATCATGTGTCCCAAGCCATGTGGGAAAAAGAGCGCATGCGCACCAGCCTGGACAATTTCGTCGGTATCACCTAACAACAAACCCAGCGATTTGAGACCATTGGTAATTACTTTGGCTGCGGCAAAATGTACATCCAGATTGCGCACCCCCGGACGGCTGGCAGCAATACCCGCAAGTTGGGCATCCAGCACAATTTGATAAATTTCTTTTTGTTGTTGGGTGAAAGTTACATCCACCGGCCAGGTACGGGTAATATCAGCGGCGTAGTGCATGCTGGATTCAGCACCCATGTCGGCTAGTAGCAATTGGCCTGGTTTCAGGATATTGTGGTGATCATGGTTGTGTAGGACTTGACCATTGATGGTCAAAATGATGGGATAAGCCAAGTCACCACCGCCAGCCACCGCAATACCTTGGGCAATCCCGGCCAATTGGGCCTCTTTGACGCCGGGTTTGGTTTGTTTCATGGCAGCCAGATACATGGCTTTGGTGGTCACCAGGGCTTTTTCCATTTCGGCTATTTCTTCCCCTGTTTTGACGGATCGTTGCGCGACAATGGCTTTGATCAAGGTAGCCGAGGCTTCCTTTTGTAAGTCCAACAAGGGCAAATGCAGCCAAAAGGCCAGATTGATTTTGTTTTCTGCCCGATAGGGTGGTAAAAAATGAATGGCTCGGTTTTGTTTATTTGCGGCCTGTAGTCCTTCAACCAAAAGATCATAATTCTGGACTTTCTGGATACCTACTTGTTGCGCCTGGTCTTTTAAGGAAGGCTGGGCACCCATCCATACGATGTCCTCGATGCTCAATTCATTGCCAAACAGGATGGTTTCGCCAGTTTCAGTATCCAAAATTGCGGCCAAATGGGCATGGTCCAAACCAATGTAGTAAAGGAAATTACTGTCTTGCCGAAAAGGAAAAGTATTGTCCAGATAATTCTTTGGGCTGTATTCATTACCCATCAGCAGAATGATGCCTCTTCCCACCTGGTGCATCAATTGCTCCCTACGGCGGGCGAAAGTATTGGCAGAAAACATAAGTTAGGTTTACGATATTTGGCAATTTTGCCTAGTCTCGTAAAACTAAAAAAGGATTCGACAAAAAAAAATAAAATTAACATGAATTATCATACGTCCCACAGTCCTATTAAATGAGCATGGGTTCGGCGGGTTTCCATAACCTGGCCATTGTTGGGGTTAAGTCTAAAAACCCGGTTGCCCCAGATGGCATACAAATATCCAGATTGAATAGTCATGTCTACCTGGTGTGATTTGGCATCACCAAGTCCAAAGCAGCGCAAGGTCCGCGACCATCTGCGGCTGCCATCTTCGGCATCCAGGGCAAAAACTTTGCCATCCCATCCCACATAGACTACACCTCCATTTTCGAGGGCGGAAATTTCGGATTCTCGGTCTTTGGGTAAGCCGAAACGTTTAATCGATTTGAGCCACACTGGAGCTCGGGAATAATCTTTGAATACCATAATGATTCCTTTTGGTGAATGAAATCTCAGGAATTCCATTTAGGGTTTAGTTAAAAAACCATCCTCTATTTGCCGAGGACAGCAAGGCATAGGGATTAGTTCGTTTTACAATTTTGTGACAATTTAAAACCGTTTCCTCATAAAAGCAACCGATTCCTAAATTAAAATGAACAAAACGCCCAATTAAGTTCCCGATTTGTCATATTTTCTTTACAATCAAGTGTAAAAAAGAAGAGTAGATCATTTGTAGCTGAATAGTCTTATTTTTGCCGCAGCGCTATACTTGCACGGTATAGTTTACGAGCTTGTATAAACCCAAACAACATCCATGAGACACATCCATGAATTGCTTTCTTTGTTGGAATTGGAACAATTGGAAGAAGATCTTTTCCGAGGTACCAGTAAAAGCGTGGGGAGCAGTACCGTTTTTGGAGGCCAGGTATTGGCTCAGTCCCTCTACGCCGCGATGAAAACTGTACCCGCCGATCGTCAAGTTCATTCCCTACATTCTTATTTTATTCTGCCAGGTGATCTGGAAATTCCCATCGTTTTTCAGGTTGAACGCATCCGCGATGGAGGCAGTTTTACCACCCGCCGGGTAAAAGCCATTCAAAGAGGTGAGCCGATTTTTTTTATGTCGGCTTCCTTTCAGTTGGTACAGGAAGGTTTTGATCATCAAATTGCAATGCCCAATGTCTCTCCGCCGGATTGGCTAGTGAGTTGGGAGGATTTGGTTCAAAAATTTGGAGAAATGCTGCCTGAAAACATCCGCAATTTTTTGAATTTGGAGCGCCCGATTGAGTTTCGTCCGGTTGAGCTGGTTAATCCAGCCTTACCTACCAAAAGTCAACCCTTTCGGCACATCTGGATGAAAGCCAAAGGGGAAATGCCTGTAGATGCCCAAACCCATCAGTGTGTTTTGGCCTATACTTCCGACTACAACTTGCTCACCACTGCACTGCTGCCCCACGGCAGCGAGGCTTCTTTTGGCAATGTAAAAATTGCCAGTTTGGACCATGCCATGTGGTTTCATCGCCCCTTCCGCATGGATGAGTGGCTGCTGTACGCTATTGATAGTCCAAGTGCATCCAATGCGCGTGGATTTACCCGAGGGAATATCTTCACCCAGGATGGCATGCTGGTCGCTTCGGTCGTACAAGAAGGTTTGATTCGACCTAAAAAATAATAATTTTGCGCCTAAGTATGACGCAAAAAATTACTTCCCGATTTTTTGAGAGGCTTTTGAATAGGAAGCTCACTTGAAATGAAGCGTTCGACTTCCTATTCAAAACCCAAAATCGGGAGGTTAATTTTTCTGCGTTACTAAACACTTTTGTCCGAGCAAGGTTTTGCTTTTAAAGTCCAATAAATTCTGCCTTATTCATGCAAACGATCTACGAAACCAGACTTTTCCAACTCGCTTCCGAATACGAGCACATGATGCGTCGCTCCAATGACTACAAAGGGCTGAGTAATGGCATTTTAGATCGTTATGCGCATCCTGTACTCACTACCGGGCATTTGCCCCTCACCTGGCAATACGACCTTGATCCGGAGCGCAACCCGAATTTGATGTTGCGCCAAGGCGTGCTCTCCATCGCCAATGCAGGTGCAGTGACCGTGGGCGATAAAATTGTGCTGATGACCCGCTTGCAAAGTTTTGATGGGCAATTCTTTTTCGCTTTGGCGGAAAGCAGTACGGGTGTGGAACGTTTTCGTTTTCGTACCTATCCTACCATAATCCCGATCATGACCACGGTGCGCACCAACATTTTCAATTTGCGGCTAACTCCGCATGAAGATGGTTGGATTTACGCCTTGTACAACCTCCGACAAAAAGATCAAAACAGTGCTGCAGCTACTTACCACCACGCGGTGGCTCGGACCAAAGACTTACAAAACTGGGAAAGTTTACCCGATTTGGTTTTTAGCGCCCCAGCACAACGGCTGTGTTTATTGCACCCTGCCCTGGTCGATGGCAAATACATGGTGTACAGCCAACAAATCGACCAATTGCAAAGTGGAATCGGAAGGCACCCCATAACGCTCAATAGTTTTGAAGATTGGGCGCATGCCTCCTGTACAGAGGAAAGTACGCTCAAAGGCATCGCTTTTCCTGAAATCGAAACGCCAGCCTATGTCCTAGGGCCTTGCCCGATTAAAACCGAGTTGGGTTGGATTCATTTGTGCTCGGGTTTGCGGCGGAGTTCCTATGGTTGGCGGCACATCTTGCATGTTTTTTTGACCGATTTACATGAACCTTCTAAAATTCTTGCCCAACCCGGTGGCCATTTTTTGGAATTAAATGAAAAAGACAAGTCGAGTCCCGCCTTGCGAATGTTGCACTCCAATGGTTGGGCCATGTTCAAAAACAAGGTTTATTTGTACTACACCAATTTAGACAATCGGGTCAAGGTGGTCAGCATCCCACTGGATCGCCTGCTGGATTATGTGGTCAATACGCCTCAAAATCAAATAGATGCCTCAACGGGCTTAAAGATGCGCCTCGAAATGATTGACCAGAATCAAACCTTTATGAACAAATTCCATTTATAGCTCAAAACAATCATCTCTTTTTGTGCTATCAATTCCTTTTTTGCGCTTAGTACTCTTTTGCCAGTACTTGCTATTTTGCGAAATACTAATTTTTTGCTGAAATACATGGTGGTTTCAAACTTCTATGTTATTTTAGCCCGTACAAACTATAAGTAACAAAACGCATTTCAGAGTCAGATTCACGTTATTAAGCGACTTTTGAACACCATTGGTCTTCCTTTCCATCTCTGCATCGGTTCCATGATCGACACTGGCAACTATGGGCAAACCTCCAATGTGGTAACTGTTTTTTTCTAAATAAATGTCCAAATTATGCAAAAACGAGTACGTTTTTTTTCAGCAGTGTTCGTACTGCTGCTCACTAGTAGTGCCATGCTGGCACAGGCTACTTTGAAGGGTTCGGTAAAAGACCAAAGCGGCGAAGCCTTAATTGCTGCATCAGTTGGAGTAGTTGGTTCTACAATAGGAACCATTACCAAAATTGATGGCACTTATGAATTGCCACTTCCTGCGGGAACCCACATCATCAATGTATCGTATACTGGTTACGAATCCACTTCCCAATCGGTAACCATTGGCACCCAAGACGTAGTACTGGATTTTATCGTCAAATCCGCCATTACCAACTTAAATGAAGTGGTCATCAGTGTAGGTAGCCGCAATACCTTGCGTACCTCTACCGACACGCCATTGCCCATCGACATTCTGGGGGCAAAAGATTTGGTTGCGAGCGGCCAGACTACTTTTGACAAAGCATTGACTTATCGGGTTCCATCTTTTAATAGTGTACAAACGCCGGTCAACGATGCAACCTCTCTGCTCGACCCCTATGAAATCCGCAACATGGGCCCAAGCCGTACCCTGATTTTGATCAACGGGAAACGGAAAAACATGAGTTCCTTGTTGTATACCCAGACCTCGCCAGGCCGGGGGGAAACGGGTGCGGATATCTCGTCCATTCCCCAGGATGCGATCGAAAGGGTTGAAATCTTGCGCGATGGGGCTTCTGCGCAGTATGGTTCGGATGCCATCGCCGGGGTAATGAACATCATCCTGAAAAAGGATGTAGACAAAGGTGGTGTAACCCTCCGTACCGGCATGACCAGTGAAGGCGATGGTGAAATGTTTGGCGTCTCCGTCAACAATGGGGCTCGATTGGGCGCCAGAGGCTTCCTCAATTACACCCTAGATCTTTCCAAAATTGGTTTGGCCAATCGGCCGGGTACGGTGGATGCAGAGGGAGAATCTGCCGACTTTGGGGCTAGCCTCGCTGATGTCAACAACTTTTTGAGGGATTTTCCCGATGCAGGCAACATCAATGGTTCGCCAGCTACTACCGCCATGAAATTTGCGATCAACACCGGTGGTAAGGTGAGCGAAAACAGCGAAGTGTACGGCAATGCGGCGTACATTTTCAAAAAAGTCAACAGCTACGCCAACTACCGTACTCCTTACTGGCGTACGTTGGATGATTTTCCGTATCTCACTGATTTCTTTGGCGTCAATGGGAAGTATGTAGGTTATGTCCCCACTTTTGACGGCGACCTGGTTGATTACCACGCCACTGCTGGTTTTAAATCGAGCAGAAATGGTTGGAACACCGATGTAAGCTTTACCGTTGGCGGCAACCAGCAGACCTACACCGTCCGCAATTCGCACAACCGCAATGGTACCCTCAACCCAGATGGTACCTTCAAGTACCGGGAGAACAGCCCAATCAATTTCCGACCAGGGGGTACCCGCTTTACCCATGCAGTGGGGAACATTGACGTGAATAAGCGCGTTTCCAATGTGTTTAGCTTTGCGTTTGGCTCGGAATTCCGTACCGAAGACTTCACCATTATTGTAGGCGATGAAGCCTCATATGAAGACGGTGGC
Source organism: Haliscomenobacter sp. (assembly GCF_041740695.1). Taxonomy (GTDB): domain Bacteria; phylum Bacteroidota; class Bacteroidia; order Chitinophagales; family Saprospiraceae; genus Haliscomenobacter. Next base: position 169,406 of record NZ_JBGSLK010000020.1, read on the forward strand.
GCCGACTCCTTTGCGGGCAACGACCCTCGCAACTCTGGCCATTTCAATCGCTACAACGTGGGGGCCTATGCCGACCTAGCCTTTGATTTGACGGACAATTTCCTGATCAATGCCACTGCACGTTTGGAGAATTACAGCGACTTTGGGGATGCTTTTGTCTGGAAAATCAGTTCTCGCTACAAATTGGCGGATGACAATGTTGTACTCCGTGGATCTATTTCTACGGGTTTTAAAGCACCAACGCTGCACCAGATTTATACTCAAAAGGCGCAGTACAGCTTTGTACCCGGCCAGGGCATTCAGGTAGGTGGTTTGGTGAGCAACGTTTCGCGCGAAGCTCGTTTGTTGGGTATTCCGAACCTTGATCCAGAAAAATCAACCAACTTCACCTTGGGTGTTGGCATCAAGCCTGCGCCTAACTTCAACATTACCCTCGACTATTTCAGCATCAATTTGACCGATCGGATCATCTTGAGCACCGAAATCAAATCTACGGGTGGCAATACCGCCTTGGATCAAATTTTGTCCTCCAACAACCTGTCCGACCTCAGCTTCTTCGTCAATGCGTTGGACACCAGAACTTCCGGTCTTGACTTTGTAGCCAACTACCGTGCCATTAAATTTGGGGCAGGAAAATTGGGCGTGAGCCTTGCCGGAAACGTCATGCTGCAAAACGAGCGGGACGGTGCAGTCAAAAACCCAAAATTGATCTCTGATGCTGGTCAATCCGTGGCTAACGCTACTCAAGAAGCCTTGTTTTTCACTTCTCGTCCCAAGTTCAAAACCATTTTAGGTTTGGATTACGAAGTTGGTCGCTTCATCTTCACGCTTGGCAATACGCTGTTTGGGCCAACCAAATTCAAACAACAGGGTTTGGATGCTAACCTGTACACCGAGTTTAAAACCAAATTGGTTACTGACTTAGGCATTACTTTCCAAACGAGCAAAAAATCAACGATTGCGTTGAACATCAACAACTTGTTCAATGTATTGCCAGAATGGGAATTTAAAGCCGAAAACCCAGCGGGTGAAACCTTGCTGAAAGATGCTGCTGCGCTGAAGGTGAATTCCAACTTGATTACCTTCAACCAACGGTATTCGATTACCACTTACGATGGTTCTCACTTTAGCCAGTTGGGAACGATCTTTAATTTGTCTTATAACTTCCGGTTCTAAGGGAGAAACGGTTTGTAAAATAGAGCCGCCACTTTTCCGTTTGGAGAAGTGGCGGTTTTTTTTGTTGTTATAAATTAGCTTACGCACGAAATGCCATTATTGCGCCTATTTTTCACTACATTTGAGTATCAGCTATCCTAAATCGCGGATCTAACGCTTCTCTCAACATGGGACAATCTCCGAAAGGCCAGATGAATAGAACAAAAACAAAAAAACAAAATGATCAACTTCACAACAGCTTGTCAAATCATTGTAGCATTCTCAGTGGCCTATGTTTGGATCTTTAGATTTCACAACATCATCCTAGAATTCAAACAATTCGGACTAAGTGATTTAACCCGCAGCGCAGTTGGTGCCACCAAAATAGCTTTGGCGACCTTACTTGTTGCAGGCATCTGGTATCCCTCTTTGGTTCTTGTCCCGTCGCTGCTGATGGGTTTACTGATGGTAGCTGCACAATTTTTTCACTTCAAAATAAGTAACCCTTTGGTGAAACATTTGCCTTCTTTATTCCTTTTACTGCTGTGCATTTTCATTGCTTTGGTTTCATCAAACATCCTCAAATTGTGAGTCTACTCAATTTTTGTGTTTTCATTTCAAGTCTCTCTTTTTTTGCTTACGGCATATCGTATTTTTTTTCCCCTCACATGCAAAGCGAATTCAAACGCTTTGGTCTGGAGCGAATAGGAATACTCACGATAGTTTTGGAATTACTGGGGGCTGCTGGCCTGCTTTTCGGTTTAGTCTACAACCCTATATTGGTGCTTTCTTCCGGAGGACTAGCGTTATTGATGTTTTTTGGCGTGCTGGTGCGGATAAAATCAAAAGACAGCCTGTTCGTTTCATTGCCGGCTTTGTTTTTAATGGGATTGAATTTGTACATCTTCATTGTGTCAATAAAGTAATGTACGAATCGAAATGGCGAGTACTTCATCTAAACTCCAAATACCCTAAACACAACAGCCACTTTTCCCTCCGGAAAAGTGGCTGCCTAATATATTTCGATGTAACTTGGTCAAAAAAAGAAAGGCTGCTCTTGGCAGCCTTCTGAACTACTAATCTAGCCCGGTAATCAGTCTTTGCACTACAAAGATAGGGGCGTTTAAAGCTGGTGTCTTGTACTCGTTCTGGTGTTTTTTGGAAAAAACGCGTCAAAAAAAACCAATAAAAACTTATAAGCCAAGATATTAAGTCAAATATTTTTTGGGGTTTTCATTTTCGATGCTAAAAAAAATGAAAAATTATTTTTCCCGGAATTCGCTGAGCTGATTTTCTTTTTCCACATAAATCACGGGCACATTCCCCAGGTTGTTCACCTTTCCCCTTACCACGATGTATTTGTCCTTCCAATTGGTCAGAGGGTCATAAGAAAAATTGACTAGTTGCTCTTTGTTGATAAAAATGGTGAACAGCTCATTGGGGTATTGTTGATCCAGGTTGAGCAGGATGTTGCCTTTGCGGCTCGCGCGGGCACCGACCACTTTTCCACACACTTTAATTTCTTCATTCCGCCCCATGTACAAGCGGGCCTGTACGGAGTTGAAATGTGCTGGAGGTAATGTTACCGCACTGAGCGGTTCTACATCACCGGAAGCAATGGTTGTCAAAAATGAACTTTTATCGATTTGTTTTTCCAGAGTTTCCTCCAAAGTATTATCCAGGCCAGCAAAAAAATCAATTCCGGTGATTTTTTCAATCTCATCAATGGAGGTGGCAAAACTGGTCAGCGGATAACCTTTGGTGTTTTGGGGTACCAAAAAGGCAATTGCCTTGCGGTTTTTGAAGTCCAGGGCGATTTTCCAATACTGCTCAGGGATGGCCACTTTGTTTTTGGCGCGAGGGATAGTGGGCAAGCCCGGTTTCAACACTGGCCCGGTGAACACAAACAACTGCGTGGTGGTATTGCGAAACAGATAGGCGCGCAGCAAACTTTCCAAATCCGCCCAAATGCCCCGGTTGAACTCGGCCAGTTGGGGCGACATGTTGGAGTAGTAATAAGACTCGGAGAGCGCTTTTTCCGACCAACGAAAATCGGCAGAGGGTGCCAGGTGCCCACGGTCGTAGCCAAAACCATCGTATACATAAGCACTGTCGGGCTGCAAAACTTTGATGAAATAATCCTGTTCTACCGCTGAGCCCGTTTTGATTTTGGGGTCGGGTCGAAAATCGTTGGTGCGGCCCACTACCCCATTCACCACATCCGGGGTGATGATGTGCCCTACCCAGCGGGCTTGCTCGTAGGCTTCAGCATAAACCAAAGCCATCAGCGAATGGCTCACTACCTCCTCTCCCACCCCCAAAGCGGGCAACATGGGCTGCAAATCGACCATCACCTTTTGCATTTTTAGGTCTTCGATGGCCAGTTCCACCTCTTTTTGCTGCTGGCGCAGATTTTCCAGCTTGGCTTCCAGGTTTTTAAGTTGTATTTCTACATTTTGACCTGAGAGAAAATTATAACTGAGTAAAAAAAATAACAGGATGATTCTCATGTTGCTTATTTTTGCCATGAATTTCAGAATTCTCCGAAAACTTTTTGCATAATTCGGCGGTTCTTTGTGCACAACAGATGCCATTAAACCATTAAAGCAAGCATGAGCTACTTAGAAAACTTAAAGCTGGCACAACAAGGCCTGAATTTTGACGCCTGGAAAGTGTTGGAAGACGAAGCACAGCTGGATGAAATTATCGCCACCTCCAAAGAAAAACCCGTGGTGATTTTTAAACACAGTACCAGCTGTGGGGTCAGTGAAGGGGCCAAATACACCTTGATGGAAAATTGGGATTTCGAGGGACACGAGCTGGATTTTTATTACCTGGATTTGCTCAAATACCGCCCGATCTCCAATCGCATTGCGCAAGATTTTCAGGTTACCCACCAGTCTCCACAAGTATTGTTGGTCAAAGATGGAAAAGTTGCTTTTCATACTTCGCACCATCGGATCAGTGTAGATGGCTTGCGGAAAAATCTATAAACTAAAAAACATAGCGCATTCTTTTGAATAGTTGAAGAATTTCACTAAATTGAACTGACACAAAGCAGAGCAAAACAAGTTCGAAGGGGGTTTGTCAAACAACGATGAACTCAATGACTAGCAATTCTGGGTTCACCACAAAGCGTGTAACCCATGTTTAGACCCCTACTTTTATCAACAATCATCCTGTTGATTGGCCAGGTGGCACAAGCCACTGATTATTACTGCGTAGAAGGTGACCATATCGACAGCCTCACCAATAAACAGGGTGGACGTGATCTCTATTGGGTGGGAAAAGGAGGTATGGGCAGTTGGTACGACCCAGCCAATTGGGCTGCAACCAGTGGTGGAGCGGGCGGAGAATTTATTCCCACCGCCATGGACAATGTTTTTTTTGATGCCAACTCCTTTGATGGCCCTAATCAAAGCGTAATCAGCAGAGACCAATATGCGTATTGTAAAAACATGAGTTGGACTGGAGTTACCAACAATCCCATCAATTTTGGTATGTGGGTTTTGAATGCCTATGGGTCGGTTGAGCTACCTGAAAATAAAGTTGGAGGAATCTCCGAATTGAGGTTGCTCTCGCCCGATCAAAACCAAACCTTACTCACCCGTGGATTCCACATTTACAATCTCCTCTTGAATGGTACTGGGTACTGGATTTTGCTGGACACCTTAAGCGCTACGAATGTGTACCAACGTGCTGGTGAATTCAATTCCAATGGCAAACCGGTTACAACGGAAACATTTTTTATGTTAAACGATGATTCTCCAAGGCTTAAAATGGGCAATAGCCATTGGCGCATCACCAGGAATGGCTCTTTGTCTTCCTCGCTTTATTCTTTTTCTATTGGTCCAACAGCAACCGTTGATGCGGGTACTTCACTTTTGGAATTTACCAATACGCTACCCACTTATATCACGTATACTGATGTCAAATTTCACAATGTTTTGTTCTCTAATCCAGAAGGCACTGCTTCCCTCCTTAGCGATTACGAAACAGCGGTCGACAAGATTCCCAAAGTGAGTACTTTCAATCGAATTGAAATGCGCAACAATGGGGTTATTCTGGGTGAAAATGTGATCGATTCCCTCATCTTCACCACTGGTAAAAGTTATGATTTAGACGCTGCTCATGCTCAAACCATCAATGAGTACTTCCAGTTGGTGGGCAACCCCTGTGATTCCATTAAACTGCGCTCCACGCTCTTGGGGCGTAAGGCCGTTGTGCAGATGAATGGTGGCGTAATACGGGCTGATTTTGTTCAAATGCGCGATCAAAGCGGAGTAGGGTCAACCCAGTTTTTGGCTGGTGGCAACAGTGCCAACCTCAACAACAGCAATGAAAATTGGGTATTTGCCTCCTCGCCAGAGTACATCGATGTTGGTGTTTTAGGTAAAGACGCGGTCTTGTGCAACCAGAATTCCATCACCCTTGATGCCAACACATTCAATTTCAACGAAAAATACCTCTGGAGCAATGGCAGTACCCAAGCCACCCTGCAGGTCGGCCAGGCGGGCACTTACCATGTGGCCATAACGTATCGGGCTGGCTGCGTGCTGTACGATACCGTTAAAATTATATCCCCAGACGAATTTAAACTCAGTCTGATCAATGATACTACACTTTGCAGCAAGCAAGATTTGGTGCTTGACGCCGACCTCAAGCTGAGCGGCGCAAGCTACCGCTGGCAAGATGGCTCCAGCAATGCACAAATCGTGGTTAATCAAGCGGGGAAATACAAAGTTATTGTAGAACTTTTAGGCTGCACTATAACCGATTCCACTACCGTACGCCTAATCAATTTAGGCGCCCTTAATTTGGGGCGAGACACCTCCATAAATGAGACAAAGCCTTTGCTATTGGATGCCTCCAAAACGGGTAGCCGAAATTATTTATGGAGTGACAATAGTTCAGCCCCAACCCTGCTCGTGCACACCTCCGGTACCTATTGGGTGGAGGTCAATGATGGCGGGTGTAGTGCCCGGGATACCATTGTGGTCCAAGGATGTCCCGCTTTGCGGTTGGTTTCACTGGGCCAGGATACAACGGTCTGTGATAATAAACCCTTCCTGCTGCGCGCAATGGCCAGTAAGGAGGCACAATTGCTTTGGCAGGACGGAAGCACCAAAACTGCCTTGCTCACCTCTATACCAGGTACTTATTGGGTCAAAGCTTTCAAGGACAACTGTTTCAGCATCGACACCCTAGAATTGACTTTCCAGCAATGTATATTTTTTAAAGCATTCACCCCCAACGCCTTTTCACCCAATGGCAACAATGCCAATGAGGCTTTTCGCCCGTACATCAATGAATTGGTGCAAGTAAAAAGTTATGAATTGCAAGTGTACGACCGCTGGGGCGGACGGGTGTTTCGCTCCGTCGACCTCAATACTGGGTGGGATGGCTCCATTCGTGGACAAATAGCACCCCAAGGAGTGTACCGTTATTGGTTCAGAATTGAATACATCGACGACAGAGGGCCGGGAAATAAATTGGTGCAGGGTGAAGTGAGTTTGATTCGATAGGGGGCGATAAAAAAATAAATGTTCATTTTGCCAAAGGATTAGATAAGTAAACGTTTCACTTTAAGTGGCTTATCTAATCCTTTGGCTCAAAAAAAATGAACATTTATTTTTGCCCCACTACTAGAAAAAAGGTTTGCGAAAAAACCTTTTATATTTTGGATATTGCATCCAAAATCAATAGAACCAATGACACCTCAAATCCTCCAACACCTCGATCGATTGGACGCAAGCCTAAATACCTTGTTTGAGTGGCTGCTTCAAGAAGACCCCAACTATTTAGACCAAAAACTTTCACCTGAACGCTGGTCGGTGTACGAAGTGATGCAACACTTGATGTTGTCGGAAGGCAATTCACTCAAGTATCTGCGCAAAAAATCCCTGGGTTTAGCCGAGCTCAAACCAGCGGGTGTCCGAGCGAGATTTCGTACCTGGCTACTCGAACTGATCATGCGTTCCCCCATCAAATTCAAAGCACCGAAAGGTGCCGGAGTAGAAGTTTTTGTACCGGTGGAAAGTTTTGCCGCGCTGAGTGGACAATGGCAAAAACAACGCGAGGAATTGCGCCAGTTTCTCAGTGAGTTGCCCTTGGAAATTTTTGACAAAGAAGTTTACCGCCATCCGCGCAGCGGGATGTTGAGCATTGGGGGCATGTTGCGCTTTTTTCAGGTGCACTTTGATCGGCACAACAAACAAATGAAACGCATCCTGAAGGAAGTTAAACCTTTATCAACTCCATAAAACGTTTTTGAAAATAGCGATAAGTAAACAAAACCAAGATCCCATAGCCACCCAGCATGACGTACACCGCGTAAATCAAAAAGGTAGTATAGGATATATCGGCCTGTCCAAAATTCTTGTACAATTGCAGCCCAAAACTGCCCATGTAACCCCAGGTATCGGCCAAAGTCACAATAAAACCCACCGTGCCCGGGTAGCGGAAAGCCGCAATGATCCGGTCGAAATAAATGCCATTCGCGGGTACGTAGCCCAAGTACATGCCAGCTCCTACACACAACATCCAAAATTCCACCTGGATCAATTTTGCTTGAAACAAAAGGGTGGCCCCAACGGCCAGGAGAACCCCCAGAAAAGTGATGACATTCACAATGGTAAAGGCCCGAAAATTATCCTTGACACGGATCAATAAACCCAACAGAATCAAGATACCCAAAGCGATAGGTGTTTCCACACGGGAGAACACTACGGGATTATTGATGCCTTGTTCCTGAAAAATTTCCCGCCCAAAATTATCCCGAAAATCACGCAGTATAGTGAGCAATACATAACCAATGATGAACAAAACCACCCCCTGATAAAAAGTTTGTACAAACTTGCGGCGATCTTCCCGATTCATCGGAACTCGCGCTGTGCGTAGGGCTTCATCTTCTGCATTCGGAGCAGGTAAACGCATCAGCATGGTCAAAAACACCGCAATGGCCGGGATGAACAAACCCGCAGTGACCATGGGCATGTAAAACTCGGATACCCCCCAGTTTTGCATGACGTACAGGCCAATCGTTTTGACAAAACCCGAGGCAAAAATAAAAGAAGCGGTCAAGGCTGCCACCAAAATATCGGTTTGCTTTCGTCCCTCCAAAAAACCCAGTACCAGGCCGTAAATCATCCCCAGGGGTAAACCATTTAGAAAGAAAAAGAACATGTTGTAAGGCGGCGGCACTAGGGCAAAACCCACCAAGGTTAACCCTGCAAAACTCACCAAGCCCAAAATGTACCAACCCCGCATCTGCCTGGCCGCCTCAGAAACAACCTTGATGCCAATCAGTTTCGACAAAGCATACCCCAAAACCTGCAGGTTGACCAACCAGATTTTGTAACTCAGCCCCCAGTATTCCATGCCCTCAAAGGTGGCAGCCGTGATGCCTTTGCGAAAGGCGTACATACAGGTATAAGTTCCAAATGCAGCAACGGCAGCCAGGATGGTAAATTGAAGATCGCGACGGGAAATTGACATTGCAGGTAATTTGAAGCACAAAATGCACAATTCGGCCTGAACTGGGTTATTCCTGCGCAGATTTGTGCAAAAATTAATCTCTGCTTTACAAGGTTTTTCTCCTTGAACATCCCCGAAAATCTACTAAGCAATCAATTCCAGCACCTCAACTTTGATTTTCCCGACCAAAGCCTCCGCCTCCGCCAAGCTCGGCGCCTCCGCATAAATCCGAATGATCGGCTCCGTATTCGACTTGCGCAAGTGCAACCAACTTTGTGGGAAGTCGATTTTTAGCCCATCAATGGTACTGTGTTCCTCGTGCTGGTATTTTTGCTCCAATTGGTGCAAGATGGCTTCCATATCCAGCCCTTCTGGTAGCGAAATTTTGTCTTTCACCATTTGGTAATTGGGGTAAGTAGCCCGCAATGCGGAAGTAGTGCCCCCGAATTTGGCCAACCAGGATAAAAACAGCGCAATACCCACCAGCGCATCACGACCATAATGCAATTCAGGCACAATGATGCCCCCATTGCCTTCTCCACCAATTACCGCATTGACCGCTTTCATTTTTTCCACCACATTCACTTCGCCTACCGCTGCCGCAAAGTATTGGCCGCCGTGTTTGAGGGTGACGTCGCGTAGGGCGCGGGAAGAAGAAAGATTGGAGACAGTGTTGCCGGGGCGCTGTTGCAGCATGTAATCAGCCACGGCTACCAAGGTATATTCTTCACCAAAGGCTTTGCCATTTTCACAAACCAGCGCCAGACGGTCAACATCCGGGTCAACTGCAATGCCCAAATCGGCGTGGTGTTCCAGGATGGCGGCTGACAAATCGCGTAAATGTTCAGGTAATGGTTCAGGATTGTGGGCAAACTGGCCATTGGTTTCACCATTGATGACAATGACCTCACAGCCCAGGTATTCCAATAAATCGGGAACGGTAATCGCCCCAGATGAATTGACGGGATCAAGCACTACTTTGAAGCAGCGCGCCCGCACCAAATCCACTTCTACTTCGGGTAGGTCGATAATGGCTTGGATGTGTTTTTGTAAAAAATCGCCGCCTGCTACCACTTTTCCTAAGGCATCTACAGACTGGTAATGAATGCCGCCATTTGAAATCAAGTCCAAAACCGCAGCGCCATCAGCGGCAGAGATGAATTCTCCTTTTTCGTTCAGGAATTTCAAGGCGTTCCATTCTTTGGGGTTGTGGCTAGCAGTGATGATGATGCCCGCTCCAGCGCCTTCAAAACCGACGGCCATTTCTACGGTGGGGGTAGTGGACAAACCCAGATCGATCACGTCAATTCCCAGCGCGGTAAGGGTGCTAAGCACCAAATCACGCACCATTTGCCCGGAAATTCGGGCATCGCGGCCAATCACTACTTTGGGGGCATTGCCTTTTTGCAGCAGCCAGGTGCCAAAAGCGGCGGTACATTCTACGATGTCTTGTGGGGTCAGGTTTTGTCCGGGTACGCCACCGATGGTGCCACGAATACCGGAAATTGACTTGATTAATGCCATTGGTTTGGATTAGATTTGGGGCAAAATTATCATTTTAATTCTACAGCATGGAACAAGTCATTGCCGCTGATCAATTTTTATTTGAACTCATCAATGGTCACGCCCACAATGCGGTGTTGGATTGGTTGATGCCCATTTGGCGCGAAAAATCCACCTGGATACCATTATATATAGCACTAGCTGCTTTTGTGGGGTACAAGTACCGCTGGCAGGGTTTGTACCTTATCCTAGCCTTGGCCTTAGCCGTGGGCCTGGCCGATACGGTAAGTAGTAAAATCATCAAACCATCCGTTCATCGCCTGCGCCCCTGCAATGATCCTGCGTTAAAAGACGATGTACAGCTGCTAGTGGATTGTGGCAGTGGCTACAGTTTCACCTCCTCCCATGCCTCCAATCATTTTGCGGTGGCGGCTTTTTTGAGTTTGACCCTGGGTTTGCATTATCGGCGGATCCGCTGGCCATTGTACCTTTGGGCGGCGAGTATTGCGCTTGGACAGGTGTATGTGGGGGTACATTTTCCACTGGACATTTTTATTGGTGCGATTTTAGGAATTATTATTGGCAACATTGTTGCAAAAACGTATCTTCGCATGCTGAAAAGCCCATTTCTACAGACTCAAGTTTAACACGAATGCACATTTGGGAATACCTGCTCCTTTTTCTAACCCCCTTCATTGGAGGCATACCCGCGTTCTATTTAGGCGATCGAAAGCCCAAACTCGTGCGGTTCATCATGTTGTTCAATGGTGCATTTATTCTAGGGGTGGTTTTGGTGCAGCTCTTGCCCGATTTGTTTGCCAAAGGAGACCATTACACTGGCCTGTGGATGTTGCTTGGTTTTGCGATTCAACTGTTGCTGGAGGAGTGGTCAGGGGGCGTAGAACACGGGCATGTGCATACCCATGGCAAAAAAACAGGGTGGTTGGCTTTTTCAATTATGCTGGGCCTATGCTTACACGCCTTGATTGAAGGTTTGCCCTTGGGTGGCTACCGCACTTTTATGCAGACCTTTAATGAACAAAACGGCGACGATCAATTTTATCACCTCCTAATGAGCATTACTGTCCACAATATCCCGGCGGCCTTTGCCCTCACTTCTTTTTTGTTGATGAGTGGGATCAAAAAAGTTTCCACCTCATTGCTGTTGTTGGTTTTTGCAGCGATGTCTCCATTGGCGGCATTTTTTGCCCAATTCTTTTTTCAAGATCCCAAAGTATTGCACATTTTGCTGTCGGTTGTCACTGGTAACCTGTTACAAATTGGCTCGACTATCCTTTTTGAAAACGATACCCATACCAGTCATCATTTTTCCTGGGGCAAATGGTTGGCCCTTTTATTGGGCTTTGCTTTAGCTGCGATTCACTTCCACTAGTCAATTATTTTGGAAGTTCCTTTTTTACAAGCGTCATACACACGTTAATTTCTTGACATGTGGAATGTTCCGAATAAAAAATGGTGCTTATGCCTGCAATTGGATAAAATTCGGTTTGTAAAGATTCACTTGTTAGCGAATTTTCACTAATTTGCCCTCCTTAAGAATATTATTCGCTCACTATTTCGGTTTTCAGCATGAAATATCTATACAAGTCATTGATGCTTAGCATCATTTTGATTTTCTCTTCTTCATGCATCATTTATGCTCAGACGACCATACGGGGAGAAATTAAAGATGCGGCAAATAAAGAGGGCCTGACCAATGCGACAGTAGTAATTAAAGGGACTACCGAGGGGACAGTGGCTGATTTGGAAGGGAATTTTGAACTATCAACGGCCCAAAAATTTCCCATTACCCTGGTCATTTCGTATGTAGGCTACACCGATAAGGAAGTCATCCTCAACAGTGTCCAACCCAAATTGGTCATCGAATTGAGTGAAGACGCGGTTACCATCGACCAAGTCGAAATAAAGGGACGAAGGATTTCAGAAAAAAAGGTGCAATCTCCTTTGACCATGGAAACCATGGACGCCATCGCGATCGCTGAAACACCAGCTGCCAACTTTTACGATGGTTTGGGTTCCTTAAAAGATGTAGACCTTACTGCGGCCAGTTTGGGCTTCAAAATCATCAATACCCGGGGGTTCAACAGTACCAGCCCGGTGCGTTCGCTACAAATCATTGATGGCGTTGACAACCAATCACCGGGTTTGAACTTCTCCCTAGGCAACTTTTTAGGTGCTTCAGAGCTGGACGTAAATGGAGTAACCCTGATTGTAGGTGCTTCTTCGGCTTTTTATGGCCCCAATGCCTTTAATGGCGTAGTTAGCATGCAAACCAAAAATCCGTTTTTGCACAAGGGTTTGGAAGCTGTGGTGAAAGGAGGGGAAAGAAGTTTGTTCGAAGCAGGCTTACGGTGGGCGGATGCAGTCAAAAACAAAGCTGGTAAAGATGTTTTTGCTTATAAATTCAACCTTTCCGGTTTCCGTGCCAATGACTGGGTAGCCGACAATTACGATCCGGTTTTTGATACCCCCAGTAAAGCCAGCAACCCTGGTGGTTATGATGCGGTGAATACTTATGGAGATGAATACCTGATTTCCAACGACTTTACTGGCAACTTCAACCTGATCGGGATGGGCATCATTCACCGCCAAGGGTACAAAGAAAGTGATTTGGTGGATTATGATTCGGAGAACCTCAAGGCGGCCACTGCTTTTCACCTGCGCTTGAATCCGGCCAAAGATTTTAACTCACCTGAATTGGTCTTAGGCACTAACTACAGTACCGGAACTACCGTGTATCAAGGTGACAACCGCTACAGCTTGCGGGACATTCAGTTCTTTCAACACAAAATTGAATTGAAACAAAATGAGAAATACTTCTTGCGCTTTTATGTAACCCATGAAGATGCGGGGAATTCTTATGACCCATATTTCACTGCCCTGCAATTGCAAAACAATGCCAAGGAAGACATCAAATGGGCTTCAGATTACATCAATTTTTGGCAAACCAACATCAATCCAAGGGTGCGCAAAATTGAAGGTTATCCCAATCCGATTGACTACATTGGCCGGCCAAATGAGTTTCGAACGGAACAAAATGCATTTTTAGGCAATAGCCGAGTACAAGATTCGCTCGCTTTGTACCATTCTTTGGCACAGCTTCAGGTAGTGAAGGGCAATCCTTTGTTCCAGTCAGTTGATTTTTTCGAGCCTGGTACTGCACGTTTTCAGCAGGAATTCAATAGCATCACCTCCCGTTTGGGCTACAGTGAAGGGGGAACTCGTTTTTTTGACCGTTCAGCCCTGTACCATACCCACGGTGAGTACAAATTTAACGACCTCGTTAAGCCCGAAAAGGGTGGTTCAATTACCGACCTTGATCTTTTGGTTGGTGCAAACTTCCGCCTGTATACGCCCAATTCCAAGGGTTCGCTCTTGTTGGATACCGGCGATGTCAACATCAATACCTATGAGTATGGCATCTATGGTGGTGGTACCCTAGAATTGGACAAAAGACTAAAAATCAGTGGCTCGATTCGTTTGGATAAAAACCAGAATTTCAATTACCTGCTCTCTCCTGCTGCCTCGCTGGTGTATAGTCCCACCCGTGATCAGGTTTTGCGCTTTTCCTTTTCCTCGGCCATTCGCAACCCTACTCTAGCGGATCAATACCTTTTTTACAACGTTGGTCGCGCCATTCTCATCGGTAATTTGAATGGGTTCAATGACTTGTTGACCATCGAATCATTGCGGGAGTACCTCAACACAAGGGACCAGACCAAATTGAGCTATTTCGATGTAGCCCCCATTCGGCCTGAGCAAGTACGCACCATTGAAGCTGGATACCGCAATACTTTCTTTGACAAAATTTATGTGGATGCTACCTATTATTACAGCTTTTATCAAGATTTCATTGGCTACAACATCGGGGTAGATGCTGCTTTTGATCAATTGACGGGATTGCCCAGTCGGGTACAAGCTTACCGAGTAGCGGCCAATGCAAAGGATCGGGTGACTACCCAAGGGTTTTCTATTGGCAGTAGCTATTATTTTGGTCAAAACTATGTCTTGAATGGCAATTACTCCTTCAACCAGCTAAACAGTGTCAGCGATGACCCCATCATTCCGGCTTTCAATACACCAAAGCACAAATACAATTTAGGGTTTTCGGGGCGGGACTTAGCTGTAAAATTCCTTGGCCTGAATTTCCCTGATTTTGGCTTCAACATCAATTACAAGTGGATTGAAGGATTTGTGTTCGAAGGTTCACCCCAGTTTACGGGTATCATTCCAAGTTACAGCATGCTCGATGCCCAAATGAACTGGCAGGTCAAAAAGATCAATACCACCTTTAAACTCGGTGCATCGAACATCTTGAATAACCTGACGTTCCAAACTTATGGAGGGCCTAGAATTGGTCGTTTGGCTTACTTGTCGCTCCTATACGATTGGAACAAAAAATAAAATAAAGTAACTTCAATCGTAAATCCGCCAGTGTGGATACACGCTTGAATTTGCTCATGGTCATTTCATCTTAATTCATTCAAAACAATTTCAAATGAAACAACTCAACACTTTGCTGCTGTTGTTGATTACTATGCTGGGAACAATAGGTCTGTCTGCCCAAACTGGTAGATATCGTACGGATGTGTTCAGCAGTTTTTCGGTTCAAAGAAATGTGGTGTATGCCAAAAATATATCCGTTTTGACAGGTGCTCCTGCTGCTCAGGACCTGGTCATGGATGTGTATACCCCAGCTGGCGACAATGCCACCAATCGTGCCGTAGTGGTGTACTTCCATACGGGCAGCTTCCTGCCTCCCATCATCAATGGTGGCATTACTGGAGCACGCAGTGATTCTTCGGTTGTAGAATTCGCTCGTCGCTTCACTCGTTTGGGCTATGTCGTATTTGTTCCTACTTACCGCTTGGGCTGGAACCCAGCTGCAACTGGGCCTGCTGGACAAAACACTCGTACGGGTACCTTGCTGGGTGCAGCTTACCGTGGGGTTCAGGATGCGCGGAGTTGCGTTCGTTTCTTGCGCAAAACAGTTGCAGAGAACAGTAACCCATATGGTATCGACCCAAATCGGATGGTGTTGTGGGGCCAGGGTACTGGTGGTTACATCAGTATGGGTGCGGCTTACCTGGATCGTTTCAAAGAAGAAATTGAAATTACCAAGTTCATCAATACAGAGACGTTGACCGCCTATGTTGATACTACATTGAGTAGCAATCCGTTCGGTTCAACTCTAAAGCCGCTGAACCTTCTTAACAATCCAACTTACAGCTCTGATTTTCAATTGGCAGTAAACATGGGCGGAGCTATGGGCGACATCAGCTGGCTTGAAGGCAAAGCAGGAGAACCTGCCATGATCGGTTTCCACGTATTGTCCGACCCATTTGCACCTTTTGCAGACGGAGCCGTAATTGTACCCACTACCCGCGAATTCGTGGTGAGTGTATCAGGGACACGTTCGATTGTGGAGAAAGCGAACACCACCGGGTTGAATGCGAATCTGGCTCCTGCCAATGCAGAGCAATCTTTCGTCAACTTGAAAAATCAGGTGCTTAAAACTATCCCCATACCCAATGGCCCTAATACCAATATCGGGGGCATGGCGACTACACTGTCAGCGGATAACATGTACCCTTTCGTGACCCCAGGCAACCGTTTTGAAGCGGGCCCATGGGAATGGTGGGATACTACTACGTTGAAATTGGTCGTAGCTGGTTTCAATGCGGCAACCGGACGTAAAGATGACTGGAAGGTATTGCACTCCAATGGTTTGCTAACCAACCCGAACATGAGCAAAGCCAAAGCAATGGCTTACATCGATACCATGATGCAGGTATTCACGCCTCGTGCTTACCTCCAGCTCAATCTGGCTACTTCAACCGAGGAAGTGATTTCTGCGGATGTAGTAAAACTGAAAATCGGGCCAAACCCAGTTGCTGATCGGATCTATCTGGAAAGCGCCACGGAGTTTAAAATGCGCGACATTGCCCTGTATAGCTTGGACGGCCGTATGGTGCGTGGTTATGCAAATGTGGATGAAACTGACTTTGAGCTACAGCGAGGGAATATCCCTCCTGGGACATATGTGCTGCAAGTCCGCTTTGATAAGGGGGTTGTGGCGAAAAAATTGATACTCAAGTAGTGGAGCCCCTTCGTGGGCTCCCTGATATGTGTGCCCCTTCGTGGGTGCCCTGATGACCCCACTCGGGTCACACGGTATGCAACCCTACGGGTCGCCCCAATAAAGGGCAACCACGTAGGGTTGCCCCTACCAGATTTCCACAATCATTTCCACTTCCACGGCCATTTTCCCCGGCAACGAACCTACGCCCACTGCCGAACGGGCATGTTTGCCTTTCTCGCCAAATACTTTGACCATCAAGTCGGAAAAACCATTGATGACTTTGGGTTGATCTCCAAAATCGGGCCCACAATTGACCATCCCCAATACTTTCACAATCCGTTTGACGCGATCCAGGCTGCCAATTTCTGCTTTCAGCGCTGCCAATTGATTGATGGCGGTGAGTTGAGCGGCTTCGTAGCCTTGTTCAATCGTCAAATCAACGCCTACTTTGCCAGTGATGTTGGTGCCATCTTCTTTTCGTGGGCCTTTGCCAGCCAAAAAGATGAGTTTTCCGGTTTGCACAGCGTTGACGTAATTGGCAATAGGGGCAGATACTGCGGGGAGCACAATGCCCAGTTCCTGCAGTTTTTGGTCAATGGTGAATTTGCCTTTGCTTGACTTGTTTTGAGCCTGTGTAAAAGCTCCGGTGAGCAGAAGACAAAAAAGGAGAACATAGTGGTAAGGATTGCGCATGTTTTTTCTGTGCAAAATACACACATATCTAACTGAGGTGTTTCTTTAGTGCCTTAGGTTTCTTAGGTGGTGAAAAAAGAAAAACAAAACAAAGCATATTTTCACCACCTAAGAAACCTAAGACACCTAAGAAACACCTCAGTCGCTTTTGCCTACTGCAACTCAATGACTCTTAAAGAAAAAGGTTCAATCCGAATAACATCTAAATTCACAGTTTCCTCTTTAATTACATCTCGCCCACTTCGATAGCCCTTCAACATTTCGGCATAACGCTCCAGCTTGTGTTCCTGGGGCTTATCGGTAGTATTCCAGAGCATCATCACCCGCTTGGAGTCGTCATAGCGGAAGTACACATAAACCCCATCTTCGGGAATAAAATGCCGGGTTTTGCCCGTTTGAAGTGCGGGGGTGATTTTCCGGTATCGCAACAACTTACGCAGCAGCTGATAGGTGGTTTCTTCCATACCCTGACGCCCTGCCGCAGTGAATTTATTCAGCTTGTCTTCCTTCCAACCACCCAAAAAATCTTTCCGCCCAGCTTCACCGAAAGAGCCACCAGCGCCCGTAATGCCAATTTCAGTGCCGTAATACAGGCAAGGCAAACCCCGGATGGTCAGGAGAGCCGTCAATCCAGCGTGGTACTTCTGCCAGTCATTGTTCAGTACCGATAAAAAACGACTCACATCGTGATTGTCCAAAAAGGTAACATTGCGGCGGGCATCTTGGTACAAAAAGTCGTTGCTTAGGGTGAGGTAAATCCGGTTGGCACCGTCGGTCCAGCCCTGTCGGCCTGCCGCAGCTTCAAGGAGAGCGTAGTTCAACTGAAAATCTGTCACAGAAGGCAAGAAACGCTGCCCTTCAGTCAGTCGGTTCCCGGCTGTGAACTGCGCCTGAGAAAGCGTGCTCTGCACCCAGGTTTCGGCAAAGAAGGTGAAGCCGGGATATTCTTGCTGGATCCGTTTGCCCCAATTGATCATAAAGTCCTGTTCGGGATAAAAATAGGTATCGATGCGGAAGGCGTCCTGACCCGAGTATTCCATCCACCACAGGTTGCTGTAGAGCAGGAAATTGGCCAGAAATGGGTTGCGTTGGTTGAGGTCGGGCATATGGCTATCGAACCAACCATTCGCCAGTCGCCGCCGATCTGCTTCCGAAACGTAAGGATCAATCCAAACCGCATCGCGGTAATTGGATTTCGTGTAGGTGGGCCATTCCTGGTTGATCCAATCTTTAAAGGGGATATCCCGGATGGTCCAGTGCCGATCGCCCACGTGGTTGTGGATGATGTCCATCACCACTTTGATGCCTTTTGCGTGGGCCTTTTCAACCAGTTGTTTGTACAATTCATTGCTGCCATAACGCTTGTCCACGTTGTAGGGATCGGTAGGCGCGTAGCCGTGGTAAGACTCATAGGGCTGATCGGATTCCAGCACAGGCATAACCCAAATGGCGGTGATGCCCAAGTCTTGCAGGTAATCCAGCCGATCAATGATGCCTTGGATGTCTCCACCGTGGCGAAAGTAAATTTTATCCCGATTCACCAGATCTGAACTCATGTCCTTAAAACTATCGTTGCTGGGGTCACCATTGGCGAAACGATCGGGCATGATCAGGTACATGTTATCGGCAGGGCTTAAGGCCTGATTGCGCAATGGGCTACGCTCTCGGGCACGCAACTCGTAGGGGTAGGTTTTTTGCGCGTCGCACAAGGAAATGAGCATTTGGCCGGGTTTGGCCGAAGGGCTGATTTGTAGGTCGATGAACAAATAATTGGGGTTTTCGGCAGCATGCACCTTCAATACCTTTACGCCGGGATATTTGATTTTTACGGAACATTTGTGGATATTCTGGTCGTAAATCATCAATTGAAGATTGGCATTTTTCATGCCTACCCACCAGTTAGGCGGGCAAATTCGAGCTTTATCCACTTTGCCGCCCGTTGGCAAATGTTGTTGGTACTCCGAAAGCTGCATGCCGATGGGCAAGCGTTGCATGGGGTCATTGTCGTAAATGGTTTGGGCCATGAGCAGCGGATGCCCCAGCAATCCCAAACAAAGTAAAGTTCCTGCTAGCGATCTGAACAATTTCATAAAACAAATTTTCGACAAGAAATGAAACCTTGCCTGGCTTTCCAAGTTTTTAGTGTGCCACTTCCCTGAATCTTGGAACCACTTTCCCGAGCTTGCCTTAGATGGTGAAAAAACAATTGGAAACCCAAAACCTTCAGCTCTGCCATTTTGACACACTGCCGTACATTGGCACGACATATGCTAAAGGTTAGGCGTTAATTGAACCTAGAATTTCTAATTTCTTTACTAATATTCTGATTATGAAGCCTATCAACGATCGAGTTGTTGTTAAACCCGCTCCGGCTGAAGAGAAAACCAAAGGTGGTATCATCATCCCTGACACTGCTAAGGAAAAACCACAGCGCGGTGAAGTTGTTGCCATTGGCCCAGGTAAAGACGGTAATTTGATGACCGTACAGGTTGGCGACATCGTTCTTTATGGCAAATATGCCGGTCAAGAGCTGAACTTCGAAGGTCAAGATTACCTGATCATGCGTGAAGACGACATTTTGGTGGTGATTTAAGTAGCCTGCCACTTCGTCTTACTGACTTCGGGCGCATGACATAGCGTCCTCTTTCCAAATTACCTTTTTCGACATTTAAATTTAAAAGCAATATGGCTAAGGAAATTAGCTTCAACCGCGACGCAAGAGAGAAATTGCGCGCTGGTGTAGATGCTCTGGCTAATGCAGTGAAAGTAACCCTCGGACCTAAAGGCCGCAACGTGGTTATCCAAAAAAGCTTCGGCGCACCTCAAATTACCAAGGATGGGGTTACCGTAGCCAAAGAAATTGAACTGGAAGACGCCGTTGAAAACATGGGCGCTCAAATGGTCAAAGAAGTAGCTTCCAAAACTGCTGACATCGCAGGTGATGGTACGACTACTGCAACCGTTTTGGCTCAAGCCATGATCAACGCAGGTTTGAAAAACGTCGCAGCAGGTGCCAACCCCATGGACCTCAAGCGTGGGATGGATAAAGCTGTTCGCAAAGTGGTAGAAAACCTCAAAGAACAGTCTGAACAAATTGGCGACGATTTTGAAAAAATCAAACAAGTTGCCGCAATCTCTGCCAACAATGACGAAGAAATTGGTGCCCTGATCGCTGATGCGATGAAGCGCGTAACCAAAGACGGCGTCATCACCGTAGAAGAAGCCAAAGGTACCGATACTTATGTAGATGAAGTATTGGGTATGCAATTCGACCGCGGATACCTTTCTCCCTACTTCGTGACCAACACGGAGGACATGACTGCAGAGTACGAAAGTCCATATATCCTGATCACCGACCGCAAAATTTCCAACATGGCCGACATCGTGCCAGTATTGGAAAAAGTAGTAGGTAGTGGTCGTTCTTTGTTGATCATTGCTGAAGACATCGAAAGCCAGGCTTTGGGCGTATTGGTGGTTAACCGCCTGCGTGCCAACCTGAAGATCGTTGCTGTTAAAGCTCCTGGTTTTGGCGACCGTCGCAAAGCGATGTTGGAAGACATCGCCGTATTGACAGGAGGTACAGTAATCTCCGAAGAAAAAGGCTACAAACTAGAAAACGCTGGTTTGGAGCACTTGGGGCTTGCGGAAAAAATCGAAGTAGACAAAGACAACACGACGATCATCAATGGCAAAGGCGACGAAGAGCTGATCAATTCTCGCATTGCGCAGATCAAGCAGCAAATTGTGGCTACTACTTCTGACTACGACCGTGAAAAACTGCAAGAGCGTTTGGCAAAATTGTCAGGCGGGGTGGCAGTACTTTACGTAGGTGCACCTACCGAAGTAGAAATGAAGGAGAAAAAAGACCGTGTTGACGATGCCCTGCACGCAACCCGTGCTGCTATTGAAGAAGGTATTGTAGCTGGTGGTGGTGTAGCCCTGGTTCGCGCTATTAAAGTGTTGACCAATGCCAAAGGCACCAACGAAGACGAAACCATCGGGATGGCCATCGTGAAAAAAGCACTGGAAGCTCCTTTGCGCATCATTGCTGAAAACGCAGGCGTAGAAGGCTCGGTGGTATTGCAAAGGGTTTCCAACTCCAAAGATGCCATGGGTTACAACGCCCGTACCGACAAATACGAAGATTTGAAAAAAGCTGGTGTAATTGACCCAACCAAGGTTACCCGCATCGCTTTGGAAAATGCTTCTTCCATTGCCGGAATGGTGCTGACTACCGATTGTGTAGTGAGCGACAAGCCAGAAAAAGATGCTCCAATGCCGAATATGCATGGCGGCGGCGGTATGCCTGGAATGATGTAATCGACTATCGATAAGATCATAAATATATCCGAAGGGATTGGTGGAAACATCAATCCCTTTGTTGTTTTTAGATTAAGACATATGGTTATTTACAGATAAAATACCATTGATTAATCTTTATTGTTTTTCTCCTAATTCTTTTGCTTGTTCAGGCACAGCGCTTAAATTTACCCATCAAACCATAGTTCCTGCATCATGACTCTGCAAATCCGTACCCTTGAAGAATACCACGCGGCCTACCAACGCGCAGTTGAAAACCCCGAAGCATTTTGGGCAGAACAAGCTGAAACCTTTCAGTGGCGCAAGCCCTGGGATAAGGTGCTAGACTGGAATTTTGAGGAGCCTGATATCAAATGGTTCCTGGGCGGGCAGCTCAACATCACCGAAAACTGCCTGGACCGTCATTTGAGCACCCGGGGTGACCAAGTTGCCCTACTGTGGGAAGCCAACGACCCCGAAGCGCCCAACCGCAGCTTCACTTACAGCCAACTCCATACCGAAGTATGCAAAGCGGCCAACGCACTCAAAGCCAATGGCATTCAAAAGGGAGACCGCGTATGTTTTTACATGCCAATGGTGCCCGAATTGGCGATTGGAATCTTGGCCTGTGCACGGATTGGGGCCATTCACTCGGTTGTATTTGCAGGGTTTTCGGCGCATTCGCTGGCCGATCGCATCAAAGACGCCACCTGCAAAATGGTCATCACTTCGGATTACAACAACCGTGGAGCAAAACATATTCCGGTCAAAAAAGTGGTCGATGAAGCTTTAACCATGGGTTGTGATTCCATTGAAACCGTACTGGTTTATCAATGTGTGGACGTTCCGGTAGCGATGCAAGCTGGGCGCGACAAATGGTGGCACGAGGAAGTCAATCCCCAATCCAGTGATTGTCCTGCTACAGCAATGGACTCCGAAGACATGCTCTTCATCCTGTATACTTCCGGTTCCACGGGCAAACCGAAGGGGGTAGTACATACCTGTGGCGGGTATATGGTGTACACGGCTTACAGTTTCCGCAATGTTTTTCAGATTGAGGATGGCGACATTTATTGGTGTACTGCTGATATTGGGTGGATTACCGGGCATTCTTACATTGTATATGGGCCCTTGTTGAGCGGAGCAACGTCCATCATGTTTGAAGGTGTACCCACTTACCCCGACGCCGGGCGATTTTGGGAAATCTGCGACAAACACCAGGTGACCCATTTTTATACAGCCCCTACTGCCATCCGAGCCTTACAAGCCCAGGGAGATTCCTGGGTAGAAAAGCACAATCTGTCCAGCATCAAAGTACTGGGCAGTGTGGGTGAACCCATCAATGAGGAAGCTTGGCGCTGGTATTTTGACAAAATTGGAAAAGGACATGCGCCAATTGTAGATACCTGGTGGCAAACCGAAACGGGGGGCATCTTGATTTCCCCCCTCGCAGGCATCACTCCGCTCAAACCCTGCTACGCTACCCTGCCCTTGCCGGGAGTACAACCTTGTTTAACGACCACCGAAGGGAAAGAAATTGAAGGAAATAACGTAGAGGGTTTGCTGTGTATCAAATTCCCCTGGCCTTCCATCTTGCGTACGACTTATGGCGATCACGAACGTTGTCGCCAAACCTACTTTAGCCCCATCAAAGGCATGTACTTCACGGGCGACGGTGCACGCCGGGACCAAGATGGTTACTACCGCATCATTGGTCGGGTAGATGATGTGATCAATGTATCCGGCCACCGACTGGGGACAGCGGAAGTTGAAAACGCGATCAATCAACATCCCGGTGTAGTTGAATCCGCTGTAGTGGGTTACCCACACGACATCAAAGGACAGGGCATTTATGCCTATGTGATAACGACTGACCCGGTCAGTGATGAAGACCAGTTCCGCAAAGAGGTTATGGACGTGGTCAGCAAAGAAATTGGTCCCATCGCCAAACCTGATAAAATACAAATCGTCAGTGGTTTGCCCAAAACCCGCTCGGGCAAAATCATGCGCCGGATTTTGCGCAAGGTTGCCGAGGGAGATACATCCAATCTTGGCGACATTTCTACCCTGCTCAATCCGGAGGTAGTGGAGGAAATCAAGAGTGGGGCGGCGGAGCTTTAAAAAAGGGTTCCAGGTTCCAAGGTTCCAGCATTCAACTGGTCACTGAGCGAAGTCGAAGTGCTGGTTGAATGCTGGAACCTTGGAACGCTGTTGGTTGGGAAGCGACTTATCAAAAAAATCATGAAAGGAAACGTGCCTTCTCAAAAAAAACGGGTGTACCCCATTCAGGAACACTTGTTGGAGTATTTGAAAAAGTACAATCGCGCAGCTGACCTCCCTCTGCAATACAGCGATTTATTGCGTTACAATACCGCGATACCCCTGATTGACCAGGAAGGCAAAGATACCCTTTGGGAAACGGTGTATTACCCCGAGTATGATCAAAAAGAAATTTACCAGGCGCTTAAGTACATCTATTCGCTACTCAAGGTGGATGGAAACGTAGAACTGTTGGATCACCTCACCATCGCACGAATTGACTACTGCAATTTTGGCAACTCCAAACCTTTCCGTGTTCGCATCATCAACCGCATCAACGACAACTACGATCACTTTTACGTCAAACAAGCGGATGCATCACGGGTGTATGGTCTGGAATTGGAAGATATCCTTTCGCCCAATACGATGATTTACATGGTGAGTGGTAGCACCTTGATCGAAGAGCACATTGCCGGGGTGCCGGGTGATGATTTTATGAAGCGCCACCTAAAGGAATCGGTTTTTAACAAAACCAGGATCGCCAAAGAGTTTGTCAAATTCAACGAACGTTGTTTTGCCCGGCTTCTGGGGGACATGCGTTCGTACAATTACGTAGTAGACATCACCCCAGATATTGAAGGCAACCAATACCGGATGCGGGCCATTGATTTTGATCAACAATCTTATGAGGGGCGTAAGAGTTTTTATCTCCCCCAATACTTCAGGGAAAACAACCCGATTATCTTTTTGGGCATCAACAACATGGCACCCGAATCTGTTTTACAGTATCAGTTGGAAGAACGTAGTTTGATGGCCGTACGCATGAAGACCCAGCCCAATCGCACCGCGCTTTTTTTCCAAACCATGATGGCGGATGACATTGCTCCTTCTGAAAAAATCCAACAACTCCGGGAAGAGCTGATTTACCACCACAAGAATGACATTTTTGACAAGTGTTTTACGATGGGACAAATTGTGGTGAGCAACATCAATTTGTTGACGCAGAAATACCATCGGTAGTTGAGAAGGTTTAGGGAGGTTGAGAAGGTTTAGGCTACCGCAGCGATGTTGACATTGTCCTTTTCTAAGTCGCTGCGGTAGCCTAAACCTCCTCAACCTCCCTAAACTTTCCTAAACCCCTAAACAAAAAAAAAGGCCTCCCCCGAATGCGGAAAGAGGCTATCCCAAAAACCGATTATACGTTACAATGGTTATGCTAGCGCGTGGAATCAGACCTCAAAAAACCTCGATGACATCGTCAAACCCTGGTCAATTCTTTGCGCTGACGTAAAATTAATCAAAGTTTTTGTTATATAAAAAAATAATTTCTTTTTCGCCTAAAGATGCACTATGATTTACGGATCGGAGGCTTTACCACGGTTAACGGCAAGTGAGGAGCAAAGATATGCCCGCCATTTGGCGCTACCTGATTTTGATGTGGTCGCGCAGCAAAAACTCAAGGCCGCTAAAGTGCTGGTGGTAGGTGCAGGCGGGCTAGGCTCTCCCCTCCTACTCTATCTGGCCGCCGCGGGGGTGGGCAAGATAGGCATTGTGGATTTTGACACCATCGATCTCAGCAATTTACAACGTCAGATCCTCTATACACCCGAGGATTTAGGGAAATCCAAAGCCCAAACTGCGGCACAACGCATCCGGGCACTGAATCCACATGTGGAGGTTCAGGTTTACGAAACGGCGCTCAATGCCGACAATGCCTTGGCCATCATTGCCGAATACGACCTAGTTGCGGATGGAACCGACAATTTTCCTACCCGCTATTTGGTCAACGACGCTTGTGTACTCACCGGGAAGATCAACGTTTATGCCTCCATTTTTCGGTACGAAGGGCAAGTTTCGGTTTTTAACTTCCCCCTGCCGGATGGCAAACGTGGACTCAACTACCGCAATTTATATCCAGAACCACCCCCACCAGGTACCATTCCTTCTTGCGCCGAAGGTGGGGTATTGGGGGTTCTGCCGGGAATCATTGGCAGCATGCAGGCAAACGAAGTCATCAAAGTCATTACTGGCATCGGGGAACCTTTGGTCGGAAAACTCTTCCTTTTTGATGCTGCCAGCATGAGTACCCGCAGCATCAAATTAATGGCCCAGGAAGCTTATCCCATTACCAGCCTACGCGAAACGAGCTACTATTGTACCCCATCACAGTTGGAAGTGCCGAGTATTTCTGTGGAAACACTAGAAAAATGGCGCTCGATAGGGCATCGTTTCCAGCTCATTGATGTCCGCCAGCCCGAAGAATACGCCCGGCAAAATCTGGGTGGCTTATTGATCCCTTTGGGGGAACTCTTGGACAATTTACACAAAATTGACCGTCAGCACCCCGTAGTCATCCATTGTCAAAGTGGAGCACGCAGCAAAGAAGCGATTTTACTACTCCAACGTCAAATGGGTTGGCAACACTTATTTAATTTGCTGATGGGTTAATGTGCTGATGTGCTAATGAATGTACGATCAACACATTAACACTTTAACACATTGTCCCATTCATCTATTGGCGCATTAACCCATCAGCATATTAGCAAATTAGCAAATTAGCACCTTATCTTTAGCCTATCAAAATCAACTTATGATCAATATCCTCGACCTTCAATTTTTGGGTGCTTCGGAAGCAATCGCCGTTTTTTTGGTTGAAACCGACAGTGGCCCGATTTTGATCGAAACTGGACCCTACTCCACCTTTCCAATTCTGGAAGCAGGTTTGGCTCAATACGGCTATACTCCTGCCGACATCAAACACGTTTTTATCACCCACATCCATTTTGATCACGCTGGCGCAGCCTGGGCTTTTGCGCAACACGGTGCCACAATTTACCTGCATCCCTTTGGCGAAAGGCACCTGAACAATCCTGAAAAATTGGTCAGTTCAGCCCGAAGGATTTATTTGGATCAAATGGATGTGCTTTGGGGAGAGATGAAACCCATCCCGCAGGCTCAGTTGCGCGTTGTAGCGCATGGCGAAACCATCTATTTGGAAGGGGTAAGTGTAAAAGCTTGGCATACTCCGGGGCATGCCGTGCATCACCTGGTTTGGCAAATCGGAGATAAAGTTTTCACTGGCGATGTGGCGGGTGTTAAAATAGGAACCGGGGTTGTGGTTCCCCCTTGTCCACCACCCGATATCAATGTTGAAGACTGGTTGCAGTCCATCCGTTTGTTGTCCAGCTTGAAACCAACTGAATTGTACCTTACCCATTTTGGGCGGGTCACCGCAGATATTCCCAATCATTTGCTGGACCTGGAACGGCATCTATTGGATTGGGCCAATTGGATCAAGCCTTATTTTGATGATCAAACACCTACGGAAACCATCATTCCAATATTTGAGCAATACGTACAACAGCAACTGTTAGACGGTGGTGCTACGCCTGCTGATTTGGAAAAATATGCCGCAGCCAATCCTGCGCACATGAGTGTGGCGGGCTTGTTGCGGTATTGGGCGAAGAAGACGGAGCAGTAAAGTAAAATTTTCAATTGCCCAAAATCAAATCGGCAGCTTTTTCCGCAATCATAATTACCGGAGCATTGGTATTCCCCGAAACAATGGTGGGCATAATGGAGGCATCCACCACCCGCAAGCCTTCAATACCCCACACCCGGAGCTGTTCGTCTACCACCGCCATTTCGTCGGAGCCCATTTTACAGGTTCCTACGGGGTGGTAAACTGTTTCTACCCGGCGTTTGATGTGCTCGATGATGGCCTCTTCTGAAGCTCCTTTCGTTGGCGGGGTCACCCTTGACTTTGTAATTGCCTGCAATGGACTTTGCTCCATCAGTTCCAAGGCCAATTTGATGCCTTCTACCAATATCTTCAGGTCATGCTCCTCGCTAAGGAAATTGGGCTGAATCAGTGCTGCTGCTGTTGGGTCAGTTGAGCGTAAACCCAGATAGCCACGGCTCTTCGGCTTGAGTAAAGTGGGCAAAATGCTAAAGCCATCCACCGTTGGCAAGGTTTTCCAATTGTGCAAATCGGTATTGTAATCGGCCTGAATGGGTGCAAAATGCAATTGCAGATCCGGGCGGTCATTGTCTTTAAATACCTTCGTAAAGGCGACCGCTTCCAATGGGCCAATGGTCATGGGGCCAGATTTGGAAATCGCATACTGCAACAAGTACTGCAGTTGACTCAGTGGCTTCAGCGCATGATTGAGTCCCTTGGTATGGGTAATGGCCGAAGCATTGACAAACAAGTGGTCTTGTAAGTTTTGACCTACTCCAGGCAAGGCTTTTTTGACCTCAATTCCCCATTTTTTCAATTCCACTTCAGGCCCAATGCCAGAGAGCATCAACAATTGGGGACTTTGAAAAGCACCTGCGCACAAAATCACCTCACGATTGGCCTTGGCGGTTTGTTGGGTTTTGCCTGCCAGCAGAAATTCCACTCCCACTGCCCGATCATTTTCAATCAACAAACGCTGGGTTTGGGCCTGGGTAATGACTTTCAAGTTTGACCGAGACAAAACTGGTTTTAAAAAGGCCGTCGCTGTGCTGTGCCTTTTTTGGTCTTTGATGTTGAACTGAAAATAGCCTGCACCTTCCTGTTCGGCGCCATTCACGTCTTGATTTTCGGGTATGCCCATAGCTTTACAAGATGCAACGAATGCTTCTGCCGCCGCCGAGCGGTACTTTTGGTTGTAGGTCACATTGAGCAAACCACCCTGGCCGTGATAGTTTGGATTCAATTGATCCAATTGCTCATTGTGTTCGGAACGTTTGAAGTAGGGCAAAACCTGATCAAAAGTCCAGGATGGATTGCCCAATTTGGCCCAATCGTTGTAGTCTTCGTGGTTTCCACGAATATAAGCCATCGCATTGGTCGAGCTGGATCCCCCTAAGGTTTTGCCCCGGGGCAAGTATACGCGGCGATCATAAAGCTGCGCCTGAGGCTCGGTTTCAAAGCCCCAGTCCACTTCTGAGCGGTGCAATTTGGCATAACCCGCCGGGATGTGGATTTCCAGTTTGCGATCCGGTCCACCCGCTTCGAGCAATAAAACCTGATTGTCGGGATTGGCCGAGAGGCGATTGGCCAATACACAGCCCGCCGAACCAGCGCCAATGATGATGTAGTCGTAAGTCATGCGATCAACTATTAAGGAGCATGTTTAAGCCAGGAGCTGATCCACCAGCTTGCGCACGCCAGTACTTGCTTTTTCAGCAATAATTTTTACTTCGGGATAATGCCGAGTATCTAAACTAGGCTTTGGATCAACGTAATAAATCGGCGCATGGCCCGGTGCATAATCCACCAAACCCGCTGCTGGATAAACCTGCATGGAAGTACCGATGATGATCAAATGGTCACATTCCCCAACCAGCCGGGCTCCTTCGGTAATTTTGGGAACCATCTCCCCAAACCAGACGATGTGAGGCCGCAGTTGCGTCCCTTTTTCACAAAGGTCGCCAAAATTGAGATCGTCCTCCCAGTGGTACACCAGGTTTTCGTGCACGGAACTCCGTACTTTGCGCAATTCACCATGCAGGTGGATGATGGAGCTACTGCCCGCTCGTTCGTGCAAGTCGTCCACATTTTGGGTGACGATGTGCACCTTGTATTTTTGCTCCAATTCGACCAGAGCATGGTGTGCCACATTGGGTTGCACTGTTTTGAGTTGTTGGCGACGTTGGTTGTAAAAGTTGAGGACCAAACCAGGGTTTTTACGCCAGCCCTCAATCGAGGCTACTTCCATAATGTCGTGTTGCTCCCATAGTCCATTGGCGTCACGAAAGGTACTGATGCCACTTTCGGCACTCATCCCGGCACCGGAGAGCACCACAATTTTTTCCTTTTTCATGGGTAGTCTAGTGAAATTTATGCTAAGATACTTTACTTGTTGAAAACATTTTCACCGATTCCTGCCTTATAGTTGTAAATAAAATTCCCATGAAGACCAATTTAAATCTAGCCTTATCGCTATCTGGCGGTGCCGCACGGGGTGCCTATCAAATTGGCGTTTGGCAAGCCTTGTACGAGAATGGTTTTCAAAACAACATCAAGGTAGCTACCGGTGCTTCGGTAGGTGCCATCAATGCGGCCCTAATCGCTCAGGGTGATTTGTCCAAAGCCTTGGATTTGTGGCGCAACAGCCAACCCGAAGAAGCGTTTGATCAATTGCGCGAAAAACCCGAAGAGGGATATTTGGGCTTGGTCAAAGACGGCATCCTCAATCGAGGCATCCGCATCAATGGTTTGAAAAAGCTATTGCGTACTGCGCTGAATGAACAAGAAATCCGCGACTCTAAGATCGATTTCGGACTGGTCATCTACAACCTGACGCAACGGCGAGGAGAATCTTTTTTTCAAGAAGACATCCCCAAAGAACTTCTGGTGGAATACATCATCGGCAGCGCCAGTTTTCCTGCTTTCCAATCGCATCAAATTGGCAAAAACAAGTACATCGACGGCGGGCTTTACAAAATCATGCCTGTTGATCTGACCTTTCAAAAACCCAATATTGATCTACTCATTGGCATTGACGTCGCCGAGGCCTCCAAGTTTTTGCCCTTGTTGTGGGGGATGAAACGCAAATACGGCGAAAAACTCCTGTACTTGCGTCCATCGCGCACCTTGCCCAATCCCGCTAATTTTTCAGCCGAAGCACGCGAGCTGCAGTTGGAAATTGGTTACAAGGATGGGCTGGAATTGCTCAATAAAATTGCTTAATCCTGAAGTTTTTTGTTCCAAAAGTAATAAAACGGCAATCCGGTAGCAATCAGTCCGATACCCAACAAGGCTTCGCGCGGTTGGTTGATCAAGGTGTTGCCAATCAAAACGATACAAAAGAAGATAAATACAACGGGCACAACAGGGTACCCCCAAACGCGATAAGGGCGATGGGCATCTGGCATTTTGCGGCGCAGAATAAACACACCCATGGTAGTAGCCCCGTAAAACAGGAAGGACGCAAAAATGAGCATATCGGTCAATTGGTCAAAACTACCGGAGAATACCAAGCCACAAGTCCAAATACATTGGTAAATCAAAGCTTTGCTCGGCGTTTGGTATTTAGGATGGATTTCATCGGCGCCTTTAAAAAACACCCCTTCACCCGCCATCGCAAAATAGGTGCGAGCGGCCAGCAAAATGGTCGTATGTGTAGAAGCCAGCGTTGTCACCAAAATCAGGATCGAAATAAAATATCCCCCACCTGCACCCCAAAAGGACTTGATGGCTTCAACTGCAGCAATACTATTGGTTGATTTTCTGATCTCAATGAGTTGATCAACAGGGAGCAACACCAAATAAGTGAGATTGGCCAATAGATATACCGTAATCACAGTCATTACCCCCCAAAATAAAATGATCGGTAAGTTGCGGTTGGGATTTTGAATTTCTCCACCAATGTAGCCAATGGTATTCCAACCCTCGTAAGCCCAAAAAGCAGCCAACATCGCGGTAAACATGGCCGAAACCAGCCCGCCCCAGCCCGGGCTCACATAGCCAGTAGCATTCTGGCTCAATCGACTCCAATCGGCCTGACCGCTGCTCAAACCAAAGACGATAATGGTGGTGATGCCTAGAAGTACCAAGATGATCAACAATTTACTGATCTGCCCTCCGAGTTTCACGCCCCGAATGTTGACAAACGTAAGCAAAACGATGACAAGAACCGTAAAGAGTTTAACACTCAGGTTGTCGAAAGGGTAAAACCAACCACCTATGTTTACTCCTGCCCATTGCGGCAATAATTCCGGCAGTGGAAAAAGAGAATTGAACGATTGGGTGAATACATACGCAATCGAAGCAATGGCAGCAGTTTTGATTACCGCAAAATTTGCCCAGCCGAATACAAATGCAAAAAACTTGCCGTAGATTGTGCGATAATAGCGGTATTCACCGCCTGTTCCAGCCAACAAACTTGCTACCTCGGCGTTGCTAATCGCTCCAGCCAAGCTGATTAATCCGCCGAGCAACCAACAAATCATAACCAACCAAGGCGATTGAAGTGTATCGGACATTGGAGCCACTTTTTTGTACACTCCTGATCCGATCATAGAACTGATAATCAGCGCTATTGCTGTGGGCAACGTAATGGCCGCAGCCAGTTGTTTGGTGTTGTTGGTGTTCGACATACTCAATACTTGTGAAATTTTCTTTCCTATTCGAACCAAAAATACAATCCCATAACAAAGAGACAAGAATTATTTTTCCCCTCATCCTAAATTGATGAAAATGTTTAACACTGTGAACCAAACCAAAAAGAGGATCATGATCCTCTTAACCTTGTGGACTTGTGTTGTTTTTGGCCACGCTAGTCCCCCGACTTTACCTACTACCCCTGTACTTCCGACAGTAGTGGCGACTGATCCCGCACACTATGACTTCTCGTACGACGATGTAGACTTCATGTTACAACTGATTGAAACCCACCGTAATTTTAAACCATCCAATGCTTTTTTGGAGTATGGGGTGATGTTTTTTCCTGAAACCGATCCATCCACCAATCAATTGCGCTTAGTTGCCAAAGCTTGTGTTATTTTTCCTTATGAAGCTGTACCGCTGAATTTGCCGGGCAATCATTTTCCAGGAGCATTAACCGGAGAGGATTATTTTGATGAGACTTTTTTAAAGACCTTTAAAAAAGACCCAGCATTGGCGAATGGTGCAGCTCAGGCTTATACTTTTGCCGTTTTGCTCGAAAGTCAAGTGCAGCTTTTAGTAGCTGCTTCCGGTGTGGTCGGACTTAAAGCGTACCAGGTGAAGGTTGATTACGGGATGATCGTTCCTCCTGCAACAACGGCAGTTTATTACAATCTTAACATCGTAAATGACATCCCAGGTAAGGGATTCGCCGATGGGGCCCAATTTTTTCTCGCCTGGCCTTGTCCACCATGGTGGAGAATCTAATGATTGATCGATTAAAAATGCAGTTAAGGCGAAAATTCAGTAGTTATCTGCTGGATTTTCACCTTACTGATATACCTTACTGGTGAAATTCAGAACACCGACAAGCCGTGATTAAATTGCTCAAATTTTCTTCAATCTTCTTCTTCAGCTTATTTTTCTCTTGGCTGTTCCCTCCTTTATTTAGCCAAAATGATTTATTCTTTCACGAATTGACCAGCCAAAATGGCTTGGAAAACACCAAAGTCGTATTCGTTTTTAAAGATTCTCGTCATTTCAACTGGATAGGAACACTGGGTGGCCTTTACCGCTACGATGGTGCAGAGGTCGTTAAATACGGGCTTGAAAAAGGCATCAATGATCCTTATTTACAAAGCTCAATGGTGGAAGACCAAAAAGGAAACTTGTGGTTCTGCTCCCTAAAAAAATTATACTGTTATGATCGGCTTCGGGATACTTGTCTGAATTTCGGAGGGTTTAAATTGGTCAATGGTGAAGAAACCTTAAGTGATTACAGCCTCATCCATCTAGATGCTCAAGATCAGCTCTGGTTAACTGCAGGAAATGGACTTTATTCCATTGATCTACAAAAAACCATCCAAAAAAAACAATTGGTTTTTCAACCCTACTCCACAGGGAATGATCAAATTAGTGGAAAAAGATTTTCCCCGATTTTGGATGCTCAAAAGAAATTCAATGGTTTTTTTGAATATCGTTTCTATGGTCCCGGCATGAAAATTTGGACCTTGGGTGATAAAAAAAACTTCTCAAGTCGTTTGTATTTTTCCAATACCGAAACCAATCAGGCAGCTTACGATATTCGACAGGTACTCCCTTATCCGAGTCAAAAAAACAAGTACATCTTGTGTACTTCCGTAGGATTAAAGGTATTCGATACCGCAAAAAAACAACTCCAGGATTTATTCTCCTTACCCACTGCCCCCCATTTCACCTACGCCATTTTTATCAAACCACATTTGTTGTTGTGCAGTACCTATGAAGCCCTGTATTACTTCGATTTGACGACTGGTAAACACAGCAAAGCAAACGATTGGTCTGGCAGTCTAAATTCGAATACCATCTCTCATCAAAAATTCACCGAATTGGTTTTGGATCGTGATGGTATACTTTGGGGTTTGGTTTATGATGAAGGCTTGTGTTTTACAAATCCTGAAGTAACTATTTAGCAGCCGCCTTCGGCGGCTGCTAAATATGAAAATAAAAAGTATCTTAGGGCATCAAAAACATTGAGTTGGAGCTACCAAAAACAGTCGAAGGCTGCCACGTTGTGATCAATCAACTGCTGTTGATTAT
>NZ_JBGSLK010000021.1:0-95855 GCF_041740695.1 Haliscomenobacter sp.
AAAGAACTTATAACTTCCCATTGGGAATCAGTGATGTTGGTTGGGTACATATTTGCAAATTTTCTCCAACCAAATTACCGCTGATTCCTTTTTTCTCATTCCTCACATCTGTAAAATCTTAAATTTTTACAGGCTCTTAGTGATTTCGTTTTTATTAGACGTCATTGCACAGTAATTTATGGTTTGAATAAATAATTTGACCTTATTTGTGTGTGCCTGCCAAACCGACCGTTATAAGCCAAAAGCAACGCACTTTCCCATTCACCAAGCAAAGGCCATCTTTACGTGGCCAAGCAGTTGCACTTTCCTTTCCGACTGCCCTGCGAGCGTCACCGATGCCAAACAGGAGCCGAGATTCACCAAAAGCAGCGCCCCATCAAATATTTCTCCTCTTGTTCTTGCACCGAACATTTGCACTACCGCACTTCATCTTTTACTTAGTCACCTCAAGGTGCGTGTATTATTGCTTAAACTGAACCCTAGCTTTACAACAATTTGAGTTGCTTTTTTAGCTTGATACATGGTGAAAATCAGGCTGTAATATAAACACAAACCTTTAATTGTCCAAGTACGTGATGAATTAAATTTGACAAGAATCATTTGGGCTTTTAGTTTCAGGCTTTTTTGGTAGAAGGATTTAAATATTTCAGCAAAAGAGGCTTTCAGGCTTTACGGCTTACTTGATCTAATGTTTACAAGTGTTACTGGTCTTATGATTAACTTTACTACTGATTTACGATTTAATTTTATCATTATAGTCTCTAAAATTTTGATACCGATAATTTTGGGGATTTACCTTTTCGGCAAATTGCTTTTTGAAATTCTCCGTAGCCTTATTCCCGGTTTCGTCATTATCAAAAAAAGTTAGCACTTCCTCATACTGCTCATTTTCAATAAAATCCCTCGCCCGCTGTTGAAAAGAAAGAGAATTCAAAACCAAAATATCCTCCCTCGCCTTCACAACACCCTCCTCCGTCAAATAAGTCAAAAAATCCATAAACCCTTCAAAAACCGAAATGACCTTTGTCCCCTCTTCCCCTCTGATAAGTGTCATATCCTTTTTCCCAATCGACGATTTAAAAAACGGATTACGAATCTCAAACCCTTCTGAAAGGTTTTTGATACCTGCCGCAAAATAGGTTTTGCCAGTATTGCGGTTGATGAATTCAACGTCATTCAAGTATGCTTTGGCAACGGCTTCATTGATGCCCCTGCCCTGCACATACGGCCATGATTTATGTAGTGGTGAAACGTTTTTAAGTTCCAAAACGGGTTTTTCATCCCTTGGCGATTTGCCAAAAATGCTGTTTTGATTGGGATTGACGTGGATAGGTTTGGCTCTCCCCTGGTAGATTTCGTCCAAAAACTGTAGTGCATCATTAACCCGGTAAAACCCTTTGTACCGCAGCACAAAATCTATCACCGTGCCACCTATGTCGCCAAAGTCTTTCCAAATCCATTTGCCACCCAAAAACGAGGTATGAAAGCTGGCGGTCTTTTCGCTCCGGAAAGGCGAAGTATACCAATACTCATTTCCGGCTTTACTGATTTCAGTAGGTTGAAAACCAAGCTTGGCCAATAGATCGGGCAAATTGATGTTTTTGGCCTGGGCGCTGTTCATTTCAGTATCTCCGTAAAGACTGATTTCAGTTTTTCAGTATCTCCGTATTTCATCCAATTACCTTGTTTCCAATTTTATCCAATTTTTCTGTCACGGCTTGTAGGAAAAAGGTTTTGAGGTTTACCGACTCATCAATGATCAATTTTTTCAAAGCCTTGTGCAGACTTTCAGGAGTATCAATCGTCACCCGAACGGTTTTTTCCTGTTTTTTAAGCTGGGGCAAACTGGCCAATAAATGTACTTTTTCAACTGCCGCTTCCACTTGATCATTTTCAGGAGTGGATTGGTTCATCAGGTCTACAATGCTGCGTTTTTCTCTTTTCATATTAGGCTACCTTCATTTTTTTGATCAATTTTTGTTCAATCTCCGCGCAAAATGTTTCTACTTCTTCCCTGGCTTTGGCATCCTCCCACTCCAGGGCAGTAAGTCCGTATTTACTGCTGCGTTTATGGGCTACCCGTTCGCTGATTACGTTTTCCAAAGGGCTTATGCCAAACTCCTCAAACATGGCAATAGCCAGCTTTACTTCTTCCCCCTCACTGGTGCGGCAATAGCGATTGAGCACCAAAAAAGCCGGAATTTCAGGCTTGACCATTTTGGCATCCTCGTAACGTTTCAAAAACCTTTCAAAACTCTTGAGGTCATCAATAGAAGGGGTGATGGGGATGATCAGGAAGTTAGCCAAGAGGATAAGTTTGGTCGTCACTTTCTCCAGTTGCGGAACACCATCAATGATGATGACCCGGTAGCCATTATTCCGGTGGGTTTTAATGTCATTGACCAGACCATCGGTACTCGACATGGGGAAAACATCAACCTTGATTTTTGCATCTGCTTCGCGACGGGTTCGCCAGTCGCAAGTTGTTCTTTGTTCAATGTCAGTATCGATGATGCAGGTTTTTTCACCCTGCATGGCAAAGTAAACGGCGAGGTTGCGGGAAAGGGTAGATTTTCCGACGCCACCTTTCAGATTGGTTACAGCAATGATCATAAAAAAAGGGTTTAGTTACAGCATCAGTATATACTGAAATGCTGATTTACGCGAAGCCTTGTTTCAGTTTTTCAGCAAAGCCTGAAAAGGTTTTTAGAGAAGGTGGCAATCTGGCAACATCTAAAACCTTTACCTCTTTTATTCTTTTCAAAAGCAAAAAAACAAATAGCTGATGAGCGCAGCGAATGCAGTTTAAGGCAATGCCGATCTAGGCATTGGGCGAAGCGAACGATAGTTCGCGGAGGGTAGGGCTTTTATCACAGCAATACTGCTTCTGTGTTCTTTCCTTTGTTCACTTGTTCTGTGTTCGTAAGCGGGAAAGGCTTGGAAATGCTGGATTTTTTGAGCTTTAAATCACCTCTTTGGGATGAACAATCACTTCCTTGGGCGTAACGATCACCTCTTTGGGCTATCAAAATCACTTCTTTGGGAGCAACTATCACTTTATTGGGCTGAACTAAGCTTTCAGTTTAGTGCTAAAAATCACTTTTTGGGGATAGGGTGATAGTTCAGAAAGGATACAATCACAAAATCACTTTACAAGGGGTGATTTTGTGAGATTATAAAAGTCATGAATGAATTCAACTCAAAAATTGCTTTCCCAACGGTGCCGGACGACTTATCTTCGATCGTCAAACCGGAAGAGCTGATTGACATTATTGAGATGACTCCGCTCACCCTGCAAGACAGGCGGATTTACAATCTCCTGATTGGGAATGCCTGGAATGAAATCACCCACAAAAAACGACACGCCATCACCCGGCAGGAACTCACCAAATACATCGATAGCAACAACCAGGACATTAAGGCTTCGTTTAGAAGATTGATGTCGGCCATTGTGGTGATCAAGATTCGGAACAACCAAAATGGCAATCCGGCCACGCGGCAAATCCAACTATTAGGAGCCAATGAGACGGAAGACTATGGTGGGTTCATTGAATACTCCTTCCCGGATGATTTGGTCAAAATCATCAAGGATACCCAGATTTTTGCCCGGCTTCATACCAAAGTGATGTTTGAACTTTCGAGCAAGTATAGTTTGGCTTTATACGAGTTTTTGCAGAAAAGGAAAAATCTGCAATACATCAACCACGAAACCTTGACGGTGGAAGAAACGAGGGGGCTGATAGGAGTGGGTAAGCACAAGCTCAAGTCTTTTGGCCACCTCAATGACAAGGCACTGAAACCCGCGATCAAGGAAGTGTCTTTTCTGACTGAGTTTGAGATCAAGGCCGAACCGATCCGAACGGGCAGGGCAATCACCCACATCAAGTTTTCCTGGCAAAAGAAAACGGACATCGGAGCACAGATTGCCGCAGTGGAGGAATTACAAAGAACCAAAACCGGGCGACAAGAACGAATGGAGGGTAAGGTTGAAAATGTGCTCACGATCACTTCAGCCCAAAAAAGTGATAGTTCACTCGGCACAAGCCACATTGGCAATTTTCTGCCGAACCTGAACCTAGAGCAGCCAAAATTATTGGTTTCTCCTTCTAGCATTGAAGCGGCCAAAAAGGCCATTGCGGATGCTGGGAAACGTTTGGATGTTTACCAGTTGGAGCAGGAGTTCAAGACACATGCTGAAAAGACGGGTTTTAAGCCGGGGAATGTGGATGGGGCTTTTGTGAATTTTGTGAGGAAGAGACTAACCTAATTTACCTATCCATATCCGGTTCATCCTTCTCCGGTTCTTCGATGCTTTTACCCGGCGTTTGAAATCCCGGATTTTTGAACAGAGAAACAATCATATCCTTATGGTTCTTTTCCTCCGTGTATTGCTGGCTACCAGCCAGAAAACCTTCAGAAAAAGTAGTCGTTGAATTTTTGAGACTTTTGGCCAGCAGTTGCGACAAGGCGGGAACATACTTCTCCAGCATGTACCCGGCATTAAAGGCCTTTTGAAAAGTTTTGTCTTCCATCAGAAAGTATCTTTTGAATTTTGCTCCAGGAATTCCATAATTGACTCTCTATCGTACAGTATAATCTTCCTGCTGGGCTGGGTGAATCTGATCATTCCCTCGTCTCGGTATTTCTGCATGGTGGTTTTGGAGCTAACCCGGAGGAGCCTCATGGCCTCTTCATCATCAATCCATTTATCCAGTGGGGCATTGTGCTTGTCTTTGAGTCGTGCAACGACTTCGTCTACCAGGGCATAGAATGCATCGGACTCAAGACAAATGACTTCTAAGCGGGAACCAAATTCAGCCATCAGAATAGGTTTAAACGATAGCCAATATCGCAAAAAATGGAGAATACCTGCGAAAAGAGAGGAGAAAAATGGTAGAAAAAGAGACCTTCAGAAGTTTTTCGACGAACGGAAAGAATTTTTTTGCCTTCAAATAAGACCATTTGATTCCAGATAGAACCTTCGAATGTTTGCAAATTGCTTGCAAATGAAAAGGGGTTACGAAACAATCATTTCGTAACCCCTTGATAATCAGTGTGGGTAATGACGGGTTCGAACCGCCGACCCTCTGCTTGTAAGGCAGATGCTCTAAACCAGCTGAGCTAATCACCCTTGTATTTGATTTTTTGAACCTTTTGCTCAAAAGCGTGCGCAAATATACGTGCTCGTTTCAGTTTGCGCAAGCCTTGGGCGCACTTTTTTTTGAAAAAAATAAAAAAGCCGATGAAAATAGCATGATCCATCGGCATTATAGTGAACAAAAGTATAAGCTTGGAATGATTTATTCGTCCTCTTCGAGGAATAGATCTTGCCGCCAATCATTAAACTCCTGAAGGATCTCATTGGTTTCCTCCAGATCAAAATCTTCGGGATCAAATTCTTCGATCCAGTCGATGATTTCTTCGTGTTGGGGGTGATTGGGGTTTTTGAGGGCATCCAAAAAGTCGGCGTATCCTGGGGCGCCACCACTATCTTCGGGTGGGCAGTTGCGGGCACCTCCCCGGCAAAGCGGGCAATCGGTTTCGTCGTCAACCAGTACTTTTTCCACCGTTAGCAAATGCTTCCAATGGTCGCCAAAATCATAAATATAGCGGAAAGAGTCTCCTTCCTGTAAATTCATGTCGAGCATCATGATCGCCTCACTGTCTTCCAAACTTGCATCAGTGTCCCACATTTCGTCTTCATCTGGCAACAAACCAATTTTCCGATCTTTGATTTGAAACTCAAATAAATGTGCATTCTCCCAGCCCATGACGATTTGCAAGATCTCATGTAGATCAAAAAAAGTTTCGGTTTGATCTATTTGAAAGGTACGCCAGATGGCCGGATTGATGTCCTCCAACTGGACTTTTAGTTGTAAACTACCCACTGTAACAAATTTTGGTTCAATCTACGAGTTATTTGGCAAAGATAGGAATTTAGGAGAGATGAAACATGAAAGATGAGAGATTAGAGATGAAAGATGAGAGATGAAAGATGAAAGATGAGAGATGCTACCGCAGAGACTTAGACAAGGTCATCGTCAAAAACGCTGTGGTAGCATCTTTCATCTCTCATCTCTCATTAATACCATGCTGCGGTGCTGAGGTCCGCATATACCCGCCGGATTCCTTCTTCCAAACCAATTTTGGCTTGCCAGCCTACTGCTTTAAGTTTGCTTACATCCATTAGTTTGCGGGGTGTACCATCGGGTTTGGACAGGTCTTGGACGATGTTGCCACGGTAGCCAACAATGTTGCTAATCAACAATGCCAGGTCTTTGATGCTCAAATCGTGACCCACTCCGATGTTGACCAAACCAGCTTCATTGTAGTTTTGCATCAGGTAGTGACAAGCATCCGCCAGGTCATCTACGTGCAAAAACTCACGCAAAGGAGTGCCCGAGCCCCACAGGACTACTTCGGGCAATTGTTGGCGTTTGGCTTCATGAAATTTACGGATCAAAGCGGGCAATACATGTGATTTTTCCAGGTCGTAATTGTCGTTCGGGCCATAAAGATTGGTAGGCATGGCCGAAATGAAGTTACAATCATATTGTGCACGGTAGGCATCGCACATTTTGATGCCCGCGATTTTGGCAATGGCATAAGGCTCATTGGTGGGTTCCAATAGCCCGGTGAGCAAGTATTCTTCTTTGAGGGGTTGGGGGGCCAGCTTAGGATAAATGCAGGACGAGCCCAGGAACAGTAATTTTTTCACCCCATATTTCCAAGCACAGTGGATGACGTTGTTTTGAATCATCAGGTTTTCGTACAAAAACTCGGCTCGATAAGTATTGTTGGCCATGATGCCCCCTACTTTGGCGGCAGCCAAAAACACATACTCGGGTTGTTCCTGTCTAAAAAAGGCTTCTACTTCGATCGAATTCCGCAAGTCCAATTCCCGGGAACTCCGCACAATCAAGTGTTGAAACCCCTCCTGGACCAGTTTGCGTTGAATGGCCGAACCCACCATGCCCCGATGCCCAGCAATGAATATTTTGGCGTTAGTCTCCATAAATGATTAGTCTGACGCAAAAAATTACTTCCCGATTTGGGTTTTGAATAGGAAGTTCACTTGAAATGAACCGTTCGACTTCCTATTCAAAACCCAAATCGGGAAGTTAATTTTTCTGCGTTGCTTACTCGAATTCACGTTTTATCTCAAAACCACTATTGAGCAGTACCGCATCCCGCTCGAACAAATGCATGTCGGCCTGCACCATTTCCTGTACCAGGGCGGGCAAGTCATAGGTGGGTGTCCAGCCCAGCTTTTCTTTGGCTTTACTGGGATCCCCCACCAGCAAATCCACCTCTGCTGGGCGGAAATACCTGGGATCCACGGCTACTACTTCCTTGCCCAGAAGCAATTGGTAACGCTCGTCTTCACAGGCTGTGACGATGGCACGCTCGCCTATACCTGCACCCTGAAATTCCAGACGCACTCCAATTTCAGCAAAAGCCAGGTGGACAAAATCGCGTACACTGGTGGTTACTCCCGTAGCGACTACATAATCATCTGGTGTAGTTTGTTGGAGCATAAGCCACATGGCTTCGCAATAATCTTTGGCATGGCCCCAATCGCGTTGAGCATCCAGGTTGCCCAACCAGAGTTTGTCCTGCAAACCCAGCCCGATTTTTGCTACTGCGCGGGTGATTTTACGGGTTACAAAGGTTTCGCCCCGCAGTGGTGATTCGTGGTTGAACAAGATGCCATTGCAAGCATACATATCGTACGATTCGCGGTAGTTGACCGTGATCCAGTACCCATATAATTTAGCTACTGCATAGGGTGAGCGTGGGTAAAATGGCGTGGTTTCGGTTTGCGGAATGGCCTGTACCTTGCCGTACAACTCAGAAGTAGAGGCTTGGTAAAAACGCGTTTTGTCTTTTAATCCCAAGAGCCGAATGGCTTCCAGAATCCGCAGAGGTCCAATGGCATCAGAATTTGCGGTATATTCTGGTGCTTCAAAACTTACCTGGACGTGAGACTGGGCCCCAAGGTTATAAATTTCATCGGGTTGTACTTCTTGCAGTAAGCGAATGATGCTGGTGCTATCTGTAAGGTCGCCATAATGCAGGATAAAACGCTGGTCTTCGTCATGCGGATCCTGATACAAATGGTCGATGCGCGCGGTATTAAATAAGGAAGAACGACGTTTGATACCATGTACTTCATACCCTTTCGCGAGGAGTATTTCGGATAAATAGGCGCCGTCTTGCCCGGTCACTCCTGTCAACAATGCACGTTTTTTCATGGAGGGAAGTTTCTTGTTTGAAAGGCAAAAATAGTCATTTTTGATGGTTACATGCATCCGAAAAAAGTTTTTAACTATGTGCAGTACAAAGTTTGAAACGAATAAAAATATTTTCATCTATGTTAATTTTTCATAGAAAATTAAAATAATATTGCATTTGTTAGGAATACCCTTTAGCTTTGGGGCAGAAGTATTTGCATATCAGCGATATCTGTCGCAAAAGACACTAGAATATTTACTTGGGTTAATTGTTGATTATTTGTAAAAATCAACTTACTGACATTCATTTTTTCTATTAAAAAACACTCTATTCAACAGACACGTCACCAATCTCTTACATCTTGATGTCCAATCAAAATGTGCAGCCAATTTTGTTTTGTTCACATCATTGCTTTTATAGTTTGTTATTTAATTTTTTAGAGTACGTATTGGAATGTTAAATTTTGCTGACAATTGCAAAATGGAGCTTCCAGTAATTACTCGGGTCCCCCCCATCCATTTACACTAATTAGGGTAAGGTGTATGCAAGTTGCATCGCCCTAATGAACAACAAATGACTTGTAGTAGAGTAACCACTACTACGAGAACGATAATTATTTGGATGAAAACAAGGATTTAATTTTTTCCAGCAGTCTAATTTAAATATAAAATCATGAACAAACTATTTACAATTTTGCTCTTCATTGGAGCACTTTTCCTTGTCAACGTCTTGCACGCCCAGGATTTAAAAGTGTACGCGCCTCTATTTAAATCGTTCAATAAAAGCGAACGTATACAATTTCTGGCCACCTTAAGAAACCTGACCAGCAAAGTACAGGTAGCAGACCAACTCCAGGAGGACCTATTTAAAGACCTCCGCAATGGTTTGCCTCTGACTAATCCAACGGCTGGCATTGACTCTCTTTTACAAGCTTGGTCAGCAGGTAGAATGGAATTGTCGGCAATCCTGAGCGGGAACCCAAGTGAATTTGATTCTTTAGAAATCGCAGCTATCCTAGGTGGGTACGATCAGGCCAATGCAGCCTGGCTTCAAAACTTGCAGTCAATCCAAACCGGATTCACCGAGTTTAAAGACAGTATGCAAGTTGATCCCGACATCATTTCGGAGGCAGAGGCAACGTATAAGGATGCCACGATCACGATGGAAACTTCTCTTGACCTACAATATCAAGCCTTTACAAACACGTTCTTGAGCACTTCCAACCATTCCAACGAGCGCTCGTGGGACAAGATTGTAGACAATTTACTCAACGATTTTGGCGCCTTGGAAATAGGTGCCGGGTTCCAGTCTTTGTTCGCCCGCTATTATGAAGAAGCTCCCGATAGTACTACTGCTATGTTGGTCCGATTTGGTTCGGCACCCAATTACACCCAACTTTGGGGTGCTGAATGGAGTGTGTGGGCATCTTTTAAAGGGAACAGTACGAATCAGTCCAATGAAAACCTGACCCAACGTACCAATGGGTTTCAATCTCTACTGGCTGGAGGAAACGTATCCTTTCAATTCCGACCTGAGGTGCCTTTTACCAAAGGAGTTATGCGGCTCATTACGGGAGTCGGGGCAAATGTAGGCACATATATGCCCGCGCGCATCAACCCCAATAAACCCGCCTCTTTTGACAATCAAGGCAAAACCACAGGTTTCGGCCCAGAGGTAAGGTTAGGTTTTGCTGTGGATTTGGGCAAATTAAGTTTTTATGGCTACTCCAATCGTAGCAAAGGGTATGTGCTGCGCTGCCCCGACTTTCCTTTCGACAGCTGGCAAGTGGTGAGTGGCATTCAGTGGGAGGCCTTGCATTTGCGCATGCTCCGTGGGTACACCAGCTGGGCCGAGGGTGAAAATCGTAATGCTTATTACAATGAAATATCGATGAGTGTCCGCATTAAATGATTTTTTCAATTTGCTCATATCAAATGTCCGTGATATTTTAAAAGACCGTCGGCGGTCCCCTAAAATATCACGGGCATTCGATTTCAAGTCATGTTAATTTTTTATAGAAAATTAAAATAATATTGCATTTATAAAAAATAGCTATTAGCTTTGTGTTGAAAATATCAGAACGCTATCCATCATTTTTCTCAAGAGGCTATAAGAAGATTTACTTCAATCAATTATTTAGTATTTGTAAACATTAATTTACTGATGTTTAATTTGAACTTCCTACTAATAGAGCACTCCATTCAACATGCATGCCACCAATCAACAACGTCTTGATGTTCAATCAAAATGAGTATCTTATTTTGTTTTGTTTACATCTTTATGTTATAGATTGTTATTCAGTTCTTTAGCGCATTTACTGGAAATGACAAATTTTGCATTAGTATGCAAAAATAGAGTTTCTAGTAGCTGTTCGATACCTCCCGCGTCCATTTAACTTGCTTAGGGTAAGGTGTATGCAAGTTGCATCGCCCTAATGAAAACCAAATGACTTGTAGTAGAGTAATAGCTACTACGATAAGGGCAATTATTTGGATGAAAACAAGGATTCAATTTTTTCCGGTAGTCTAATTTAAATATACAAAATCATGAACAAACTATTTACGACTATGCTCCTCCTGGGAGGAGTTTTCCTAGTTAACGCTTTGCAGGCCCAGGATTTAAAAGTGTACACACCTTTGTTTGAGTCACTAAACAAAAATGAGCGTGTTCAATTTCTGGCCACCTTAAGAAACCTGACCAGCAAAGTAGAAGTAGCGGACCAACTCCAGGAGGACCTATTTAAAGACCTCCGCAATGGTTTGCCTCTGACTAATCCAACGGCGGGTATTGACT
The DNA here is from genome assembly GCF_041740695.1 of Haliscomenobacter sp. Lineage (GTDB taxonomy): Bacteria > Bacteroidota > Bacteroidia > Chitinophagales > Saprospiraceae > Haliscomenobacter. Next base: position 11,029 of record NZ_JBGSLK010000021.1, read on the forward strand.
CTCTTTTACAAGCTTGGTCAGCGGGCAGAACGGAATTGTCGGCCATCCTCGGAGGTAATCCAAGTGAATTTGATTCCTTAGAAGTTGCGGCTATCCTAGGTGGGTACGATCTGGCCAATTCAGCCTGGCTTCAAAACTTGCAGTCAATCCAAACCGGATTCACGGAGTTTAAAGACAGCATGCAAGTTGATCCCGCCATCATTTCGGAGGCAGAGGCAAAGTATAAAGACGCCTCGACCACGATGGAAATTTCTCTTGACTTACAGTATCAAATCTTTGCAAGCGCTTTCTTGGGCACTTCCAGCCAATCCAACGAGCGCTCCTGGGACAAGATTGTAGACAATTTACTCAATGATTTTGGAGCCTTGGAAATAGGAGCTGGGTTCCAGTCTTTGTTTGCCAGTTACTACGAGGAAGCTCCTGATAGCACTACCGCCATGTTGGTCCGATTTGGTTCGGCACCCAATTACAATAATCTGTGGGGTGCCGAATGGAACGTTTGGGCATCTTTTAAAGGGAATAGTACGAATCAGTCCAATGAAAGCCTGGTTCAAAATACCAATGGTTTTCAATCTTTATTGGCCGGAGGAAACGTGTCCTTTCAATTCCGACCAGAGGTGCCTTTTACCCATGGAGTGATGCGACTCATTACTGGAGTCGGAGCAAATGTGGGCGCTTATATGCCTACCCGGATCAATCCTAATAAGCCCGCCTCTCTTGATAATCAAGGTAAAACCACAGGCTTCGGCCCAGAGGTAAGGCTGGGCTTTGCAGTCGATTTGGACAAATTAAGCTTTTATGGCTACTCTAATCGTAGCAAAGGGTATGTGCTGCGCTGCCCCGACTTTCCTTACGACAGCTGGCAAGTGGTGAGTGGCATTCAGTGGGAGGCCTTGCATTTGCGCTATGCACATGGCAGTACCAGTTGGGCCAAAGGGGAAAATCGGCACGCATTGTACAATGAAGTATCCATTAGCGTGCGCATCAATTGATTTTTTCAATCAACAAACATGATTTGATTTTTACTTGATAAATCAGGGCTGGTTCCATCGCGACAGCCCTGATTTGTCTTTAAAATAGGGGCAAAGGCCATTTATTTTACAAGTAGATGACAACAATGTTAAATTTCATAGAAAAATAAAATAATATTTGCATTTGATGAAAACACTTAGTAGGTTTGCCTTCGATATATCAGGATATTATCAAACATCTTTCGCAAGAGGCTGTTTAAAAAGGTTTCACTTCATGTAATTAATAATCACTTTCCAAAATTAACTTACTGAATATCAATTTAGCTTCCTATTGAAATGCTTATCCATTCATCTACACATGCTCTGCTTTAACAACATATTCATGAATGTGTCATCAAGAGTTATTCTTGTATGATTTAGTTCATCTTTAGGTTGTAGTGTTTCATTACCCTTTCATCACTCGTTTTTTTAGTATGTAAAATGCAATGGCAATTTCGCACGTCGTGCAAGGTTGCACCTACATTTTTATATACTACCTCCCGCGTCTATTTAGCTTGATTAGTGGTAAGGTGTGCGCAAATTGTATTGTTGCACTGCCTTGCGGAATAATTATTTACTTGAGTGGGCTAATCCCTAACTACAAGAAGGATAATTATTTATGTGAACCCAAATTTTCAATTTTCCGGTAGTCTCATTTAAAAGTAAAATCATGAAAAAACTATTGACGACCTTGCTCTCCTTGGGGGCATTTTTCCTGGTTAATTCTTTGCATGCACAAGACCTAAAGACGCATTTACCTTTGTTTAAATCATTAAATAAAGGCGAGCGGGTACAGTTCCTGGCTAATTTAAAGGATTTGACCAACAAAGTTCACTTAGCAGATCAACTGCAGGAAGATGTATTTAAAGATCTCCGAAACGGTTTGCCAGTTACCAATCCAACCGAAGGGATTGATTCAATTTTACAAGCCTGGTCTGTTGGCAGAACTGAGTTGTCGGCAATACTCCTCAGGAATCAGAGTGAGTTTGATTCTTTAGAAATTGCGGCAATCATGGGCGGATATGATCAAGCTAATTCATCCTGGCTTCAGAATTTAAAGGCAATCCAAGGTGGATTTACAGATTTTAAAGACAGCTTGCAAGTTGATCCCAACACACTTGCCGAGGCGGAGGCAACTTATGAAGCTGCTTCCAATACCATGCAAACAAATCTTGATCAACAGTACCAAGATTTTACAAACATTTTTTTGAGCACGTCTAATCAATCAAACGAGCGACCTTGGGATGTAATTGTCAACAAATTGCTCAACGACTTTGGGGCACTGGAAATAGGAGCAGGATTGCAATCGGTATTTGCAACCTATTATGATGAAGCGCCTGACAGCACGACAGCAATGTTGGTTCGATTTGGTTCTGCTCCTGACTACAACCAACTTTGGGGTGCTGAGTGGAATGCATGGGTATCTTTTAAAGGAAGTAGTACGAGCCAGAACAGCGAAAACCTTTCGCAAAATACCGATGGCTTCCAGTCGTTGTTGGCTGGGGGTAATGTATCTTTCCAGTACCGGCCAGAGATTCCCTTCACAAAAGGAGTGATGCGGCTCATTACGGGAGTAGGTGCAAATGTAGGTGCTTATATGCCTGCACGCATCAACCCCGATAAACCAGCTTCTTTTAACAATCAGGGTAAAACTACAGGGTTTGGGCCAGAGGTAAGACTGGGTTTTGCTGTCAATGCGGGTAAAATAAGTTTTTATGGTTACTCCAACCATAGCAAGGGTTATGTACTCCGTTGCCCGGACTACCCCTTTGATAGCTGGCAAGTGGTGAGTGGTATTCAATGGCAGGCGCTGCATTTAAGAATGCTTCATGGCCATACAAATTGGGCTGTAGGGGACAATCGTAGCGCTAACTACAATGAAGTATCGATGAGTGTTCGTATTAAATGACCCGTTTAATTTGCAAAAACACAATCAACAGGATGATTTAATTTTTACTAAACAAACAGGGTGGATTGATTCAATCCACCCTGCTTCTGTTTTAAACATAATGACTTTTTCTTTTTGGCACCTGAGGCTTACTAATTCTTTCTTGTTTAAGTATGAAATACTGCTTAATCTTGCGGAGCGGCTTAAATAGTGCAGTAAAAAAATAAGGACGAAGACCATTCATTTTCCAGGCTTGACGATCTTCCAAATTGGCCTCAATTCGTTTTTTCCAAGAGCTATTGCTCGCTCCTCCTACACGCATGCGCACCAGTAGTTCGGGTAAATAGTGAGTAGATATTTTATGCTTGTATAAAAAGCGCAACATCAACTCATAATCTGCTGATGTGCGAAGTCGGGTATCAAAACAGCCCAAGGATTTATAAACTGTTCGTCTAATAAAAAATGCCGGATGAGGGGGCATCCATCCATACAAAAAATTTCGACGCTGGTAGATCCCCGACACCCAATAGCGAATCACTTTATCTGTATTATCTTTACCAACATACTGTAAATCACCATAAACGGAGTCGACCTTGGTTTGTTGAAAGTGTGATGCAACCTGAGCTATGACCTCCGAATGCACATAAAAATCATCTGAGTTTAAAATAGCTATAATGTCACCTGAAGCTAAATGGACTCCTTTATTCATGGCGTCGTAGGTTCCATTGTCAGGCTCTGATATCCAGTGACTCACGAAGGAAGAATGAGCTCGAATGACATCTAACGTACCATCCGTTGACCCTCCATCAACAATAATGTACTCGATATCTGGGTAGCTTTGGCTAATGACACTACAGATAGCATCACGAATAGTGCTTGCACTATTAAAGCAAACAGTAATAATGGAGACTTTCATTAGCATAGTTTATTTATAGGGTGTTTAATATTTCAATAAGTGATAATGTTTCGTTCTTAACATACAAAAATCTGAGAATCTGACGACTGTACGCGTTCAGACCGATTAAATTTGATGTTTTTGGCGAGTGATCTAGTGCAGGTTCGAATCTTGCAAATGTGCAGATTCTTTTTTTTCCAAAGTGAAATTTTTGGGATGATTTTGAGAATCCGTAATAAAACGTTGATATGGGTGATAATAGAACTGTTGCAATTTACGCAAAGGTTTTAATATAGTAGTATAAAATCTTGGTTTTATGCCATTAATTTTCCAAGCAACCCGATCCTCTTTGTTGGCGCGCAAGCGACTGCGCCAAGTGGCGTTGCTCAAACCTCCTACACGCATGCGCACAAGTACATCAGATACATAGGTTACACTAACCTGATGCTTGTACAAAAAACGCAGCATCAGCTCGTAATCAGCAGAATTTTTAAGGCTTAAATTGAACAGCCCATGCCGTTGATATACAGCTCTTTTTACAAAAAATGCCGGATGCGGAGGCATCCATCCCGCTAAAAAGCTGCGGCGTTGAAAAATTCCTGATTCCCAGTGGCGAATCACCTTCTGTGGATTGTGTTGGTCTACGTATTGAAGGTCACCGTATACCGAATCAGTACCCGACTCTTGAAAAGCAGTAGCAATTTGTTCCAATACGTGGGAGTGAGTATAAAAATCATCGGAGTTGAGAATGGCGACGATGTCTCCACTTGCGGCCCGAATGCCCTTGTTCATTGCGTCGTAGACACCACGATCAGGTTCGGAGATAAATACATCAACAACATCGGCATAATGGGCGACAATTTTTGCGGTAGCGTCATGTGAGCCTCCATCTACAATGATGTACTCAACATTCGGGTAAGTCTGACGGGCCACACTTTCAATAGTGTGTCGAATGGTTTTTGCGCTATTGAACGCAGGGGTAACGATTGAAATCTTCATTCTTCGGTTTTTCGTTCGTGGGATTAAAAGGGCTAAATCCCTTTATTATGTTTGGGAATAAGTAGACTGTTTGGCCGGACTGAAAGATAACGTTACGGGTTTCTCGAAGATTTTGCAGGCACAAAGTTAATTCACAGGGGCTTATAAATACAGAGTTCAGGGTGTTGATTTTGGATATTTTTTGACAAATCCTTTTTGTTTTGAATATCAATGTTTTAAGTATGTTTTATTTTACTCCAATAAACGAATTGATTACTGATTTGCTGAGGAATGTGTGGACAAATATCTGCTCGTTTTATACAAACACCAGCAAAACACTAAGGTGAAAGCGGTTCCCTTGACGGCATGATTCAACATGGTGACCAGGTCATGTTCTTGATCCATGAGCGGATAAAAGATCAGGGGTATCCACAACCAGAGCAGTGGATAATGCCGAAAAGCCAATTGCCGCAATCCATGATAGAGCCAATACAAGAAACGAACCCAAATCAAAACCAACAAAGGGGCCAACCAAGGACCAAAATTGGCGTAAGCTTCACCCGGTATGCCAATGTTCATCGATACATTGGGGCTAAGTAGATTGCCTGTAAATCGGTACCAGATGCCAACACCACCAGCCTGCGGTTTATCCGGCCAAAAAATGCGTGGTACCAATGAAGCTTTGATGGCTAAGACAACGGTTTCTCCTCGGGCATAAGGCTCTTCCGCGGGTACCCAACGATATACTTGTGCCAAATGGTTTCCTTGATTAAAACGATCCAGGGCTTGTTGCCAGCGTTGATTATTCCAGGGGTTTTTAGCCCAATCTACGACGGTGTTGAAAAAAATACGTTCATGTTGCGCGCGCCCTCCTCGTACAACCCGCTCCCGGTAATCATATTTCCAAACTAGAACAAGTGCCAGGAACAGTACGGCAACTCCACCAATGATCAGCAAGGTTTTTTTCGTCCAGCGATGCTGTGTTTGTAAATAAAGCATCATCCACAATGGCCATACAAATAGATCCCCAAAAAAAGTGCTTTGCAAGGCTTTAACAACCATAAAAATGAACACAAACAGAAGAACTCCCACCTTTATCCGCCAAGACCAGCCCGAAAAAAACAAATGGAGCAGCCCAACCCATAACACCAGGCTACTAAAAACACCTACTTGGCGTAAAGTAGTGGGCAAAAATGGGGTACAAAAATACATTACCCCACCATAAGTCAATAGTAAAAAAGGGAGATAGGGCTGTTGTTGTAGGTAGCGCGCTATTGTATGGATTAACTCCTGATCCGCTGGATGTTTTTTCCTACTCCATCGAATAGTACCCAAACCAATGGCCAACAATACGGGTAGAAGATAGGAAAAATACCAGGCGGCGGGTATGGGCATAGGTTGTAATACTTTTTCGGCAGGCAGGGTAGTTTGTAACAGATAGGCTAAACTTGGTGCCAGGCCCAGTGTTAAAACAGCCAAGGCATTGTACAAAAAAAAGATGGAGAGCCGGCGTGGACTCAAGTGTATTCCAGTGTACACGATTGCCAGCAACAAGGCTAAAAAAAAGAATACCGTAAAAAGTGGCATGCTTATTTGGATTCTTTAAAAAAACACTTACTTTTTAAACTCTTTAAAATTAGTAGCTATTCCCAACTGCGTTTGTCCTCCAGCTAAGTGGTAAACGCCCCGGCCAAAATCAATCCGGAAACGATTTACTTTCAGGCCAACACCAAAAGTGAAGCCCGCCAAACTACTATAACCTTGCACCGTCATTTCACGGTGCATGCGGTAATTGTAACCAAAGCGGATGCGAAAATTTTCCCGCGCACCGATTAAAAGCTCACCATTGAAAACCAGGTGGCGAAAAAAATTGTCCAGCCAAAGGTTGAAATCAGAAGGCTCGCTGGGTTCTTCCCCCAAAAAGATCGTTCCTGTTTCCAGGTTCGGATCGTCGTAGAGCAGATTCCAACGGTTGAGTGAGGTATAAATGATGGAAAACCGAAAGGGTAAATACTTGAGTTGTTTGGAAAAACCGAGTTGCAGGTCAAAAGGCAGTGGTTCTTTTCCAATGTTGGGATCGTAAGTAGACAATTGTTGACCAAGGTTGCGAAACACCAGGGTGACAGCAGTCCGTTTGGCCGTATCCCGATAAGTAGCGGCTAAATCAGTAGCTAAACCTGTGGAACTGTATTGGCCAAACTGGGAGCTGATCACACGCAAATTGGCACCCACGTTGAGCCGATCATACACGGGGTGGGCTACACCGGCTACAATGGCGTATTCCGCGGCGTTAAAAGTACCCAGGGTTTGAAAAAACTCGTCGGTGTGCTCAATTTCGCCATAACGGGCATATTGAACACCCGCATGCAACGTGGTGCCTTTCTGACCCAGTCGATGGCCGAAGTTGAAGGCACCATGCTGCATTTGTTTGCCAATAAAACCATGATTAAAAGCCAATTGCTGGTGCATTAAGGGATTGAGCGCAGCTGGATTGCTCCAGGCCAGACTCACATCATCGTCGATTACCGTAATTAGATGTCCGGCTAAACCGGATACTCTTGCTGAGCTTGGGATGTCCAGAAAGGCGTAGGTGCGCTGCCCCCCAGTAATTTGAGCCTGAATAGAGATCAGGCTACCCATGCCCAGCAAAATCAAGTATAGACGCGTCCTCATGCAGGAATTGTTTTTCAACCTTTTGATTTTTTACTTTTTGCTTTACTACCTTTACTTTTTTCTTGCGACCACACCGTCCGACAGATGCCCATGTTGCATTCCATGGTTTTGTAATGCTGCCCTTGTTCGTCATAAAACTTAAGCGGCCCGTGTTCATTGTCGCCCTCTTTGTAACTGCCCTCCACACTCAACTGGCCATTGGGGTGGTATTCTTTGAATGGCCCGTTTTCGGTATTGCCTTCAAAGAGTACTTCTTCTTTGAGCTGTCCAGATTCATAATATTGAAGCCATTTGCCTTCAATATTGTTGCTTTGATAGGTACAAGCAAGTTTAAGTTGCCCACTCGGGTAAAAGGACTTGTACGGCCCATCAAACAAATCTTCCTGGTATGTTTCCACAATCAAAGTATCCCCATCAGGATAAAACAAAACCCGTTGGCCATCAAGTTTACCATTTTTGTAGATGGCTTCTTCCAGTTTCGCTCCTTTGGTAGTCATTTTACTAAAGACCCCCTCTTTCAATCCATCGCTGTCTCGGCGAGTAAATTGGAGCAAATTTCCATCGGGATCAGTCTCTTCTACGGCTTCGAGAGAAAAAGCAGCATTGGATTCTGAGGATTCGGGATTCGGAGCCAATTTTTTCTGATCAGCATTTTGATCGGAATTGTTGTTGGGGCAGCCCAGTATCAACATACCAAGCACTCCAAGCCACAACCCATATTTAGTTGATTTATCCATACTACGCCGGTTTTTTTCCTACGGATTCTCGACCAATGCTGTGGTAATGAAACCCATGATCAACCATAGCTTCCAGGTCGTACAAATTGCGGCCATCAAAAATGACATCGTGTTTCATAATCTCTTTCATCACCTGAAAACTGGGGGTGCGGAATACACTCCACTCAGTAATGATGGCCAGTGCATCAGCGTTGATGAGCACTTCGTATTGGTCTTTACACAGCTCGATGCGGTCACCAAAGTACCGATGAATGTTTTCCATCGCCTCGGGGTCAAAGGCTTTGATGGTCGCTCCAGCCTCTAACAAGGATTCAATGGTATATAAGGCAGGGGCCTCCCGGATGTCATCCGTATTGGGTTTAAACGCCAGACCCCAAATGCCGATGGTACGGCCGCTAAGGTCCTCACCAAAATAAGCTTTGATTTTGTCCGCTAGGGTGTAGCGTTGTCGGTCGTTTACGCCCATTACGGCACTGAGAATCCTGAAATCGTAGGTAAAATCGGTGGCAGTTTTGGCCAACGCTTGTACATCTTTCGGGAAACAACTGCCTCCATAACCCACACCTGGAAACAAAAAACGTTTGCCAATGCGCGAATCACTTCCCATGCCCATGCGTACCATGTCGACATTCGCTCCGACCTTTTCACACAAATTCGCGATTTCATTCATGAAAGAAATGCGGGTAGCCAGGTAGGAGTTGGCGGCATATTTAGTCATTTCAGCCGAACGCTCATCCATAAAATAAATTGGGTTACCCTGCCGCACAAAAGGCTCGTACAGTTGTTTCATTACTTTACGGGCTCTTTCAGCATTGGTGCCAATGACCACCCGATCGGGCTTCATAAAGTCTTCAACAGCGACGCCTTCCCGTAAAAATTCAGGATTAGAAACTACATCGAACAGGGTTTCGCTGGTGTTTTCGGCGATGAGGGCGTGAACTTTTTCAGCTGTACCAACTGGAACTGTACTTTTATCAATGATGATTTTATAATCTTTGATCAAGTGGGACAATTGCTTTGCAACACCCATGATGTAGGACAAATCGGCTGACCCATCTTCGCCCGGAGGGGTTGGCAGGGCCAAAAAGATGATTTGTGCCGCATCAACCGCCTCTTTTAAATCGGTGGTGAATTTTAGACGCCCCTGTTTGGTATTGCGCTCAAACAAAAGCTCTAACCCGGGTTCAAAAATGGTTATTTCACCTTTGCGTAGTTTTTCAACTTTCTTTACATCAATGTCAACACAGATGACATTATTTCCCGTTTCCGCAAAACAGGTGCCCGTAACCAAACCAACATAACCAGTACCAATTACAGCTAAATTCATTTTTTTTAGTTTTATATGCAAAAATACAGCTTATACCGCATCCTTTTTTTCACTAAACTCAAAAAGTCAAAAACGATTGCCTCATATCTGACAAAAACTTTGTTAACAAAATTATCATTGGTTAGGAAAGCTAACCACTCGAAATATTGCGTTACTTTGCGGTAGAACCTGCCCCATCTTGGAATAAAACGAACACCTATTCACCAAATGTAAGCAGAAACACCTATGCAACACGTCGATCACGCTATACTGAAAAAGTCAATTGGCTACCAGGAATACCATGCTTTGATTGAACAACTATTGTCACAAAGTCATTATTTGTCACTCAAAAGTATTGAAAACGATACACATGACACTCGTTTAAACCTCATCAGGATGGAGCGGCTGGACAAAACTGCCCGCATGACCGCCCAAACTCGTTTGCAAATAGCCGTTATCCACACTCCCCAGATTTGGCTTACCTTGACGGAAGTTTGGTGCTGCGATGCAGCTCAAATTGTGCCTACCATTCAAAAAATGGCGGCTTTAAACGACAAAATTGAGCACCGTTTGGTATTTAGAGACCAACATCCCGAGTTGATGGATGCTTTTCTCACGCACGGAACCCGCTCTATCCCACTCACCATTATTCTCGAAAAAAAATCCTTAAAAGTGCTGGGTCATTGGGGGCCACGACCACAAGAATTGCAGGCGTTTGTGCTGGACAACTTGCAAGACTTGAATAAAATCAAAGATGAACAGGAGCATAAAACGCGTACTGCCGAGTTTTTGACCAAAGTTCAACGTTGGTATGCCAAGGACAAAACCTACAGCACACAAAAGGAGTTTCTGGAGGTTTTGAAAAAAGCTTAGCTCTTGTTTTAGAGCATCTCTGAAACAAGCACTGATTAGTTGTCGTGTAAAACAACGATTTTGCCCGTAGCCGTACTTGGTTTTCCAAATCCCGCCTCCCGAGGATTACTGGAGCTAAATACCAGGTAGATGCCCGATTGCACCCTGCGCCCTCGGTAGTCGCGGCCATCCCAGATGGCCTGTCCACCGAGGGCACGGGTTTCGTATACCAAATTTCCGGCTACATCAGTAATCTTCACCGCTGCATCTCGGGCCAAACCCCGAATGGCAATGGGGCCACTGTAGTCAGGTCGTACTGGATTGGGGTATACTTTTAGCTCAACGTTGTGGACTTTTCCACCTTCTACCGCATCGCTTTGAAGCACGATGATGCCACTTTCAGTGCCAATAAACGCTTCACCCGTTTTGGGGTTGATCACTATGTCTAAAATGGCATTGTTCAGCAATGGAGAATTTAGGGTGGTGAAATGGGACAATTGATCGCGCCCGCTGGGGGAAAGTACAAAAACACCATTGCGCGTACCTACCCACTTGCGGTTGGCACCATCTACAGCGATGGTGGTTACCACTTCGGTTTCGAGCAAATATGCCCCTAAGCCATTGATGATTTCTACTACTCGGCGAGTCCCTCGACAGTTTTCATCAAAAGCATTGGAACCACACTCAAAAATAACCACACCTTCACCCGTACCTACCCACACATCGCCGTCCAGGTCTACTGCCAGGCAATTGACTTGGTTGGTTTGTAATTCACTGTTGGCTGTGGTGAATACCCGACAGCGATTATCGGCATCGTCGTCCAGTTTGCCCGAATCAAATACGATCAAACCCGCAGCGTTCGAACTGGAACAAAACCACTTGTACCCATTCTGATCCACCGCCACCTGGTGCAGGGACGTAACCCCGCATGAAGGCCGAAAACTTTTCCATTTTCCATCCTTGCTAAGCACCGAAATAGGGTTGGCTGCCAGGTGATTGGCCACCCAGAGGTTTTCTTCGGCATCAAAAGCCAGGCCACTGATGCGGGTGCGGGCAGCATCACCCACGGTATTGTTGAGGGTAGAATTTTTTTCGTTAAACAAAGTAAATTGATCACCATCCAGCTCTACCAGCCCTTCATAAAAAGATCCCACATACACTTTATTGTTGCTAGGATGAGGGGCAATGGTCATCACATCGGTGAGGTCATCCTGTAAGTCATTGGCATTTTCGCCCCGTAAGTAGGGCGCATTGAAGCGGGTGAATACATCCCATTGACCATCAATATAAGAAGCAAAGCCATCCGAACGGTTGAGGTAACTAAAGGTACGGTTTACGCCCCCCGTTGCGAGCCAAAGCTCCTGGTCACGCACGGCCATCTCCCACACCTTGTCTGAAAAAGGGGAGTTGAACACGTAAGTGCGACAATTGGCATCTTTTAAACTGTTGAGCACCCGAAACTCCATCCATTCATCTCCCATCCAGATGCGGCCAGTTTGATCTTCTACGGCATAATTGGGGATTCCCATACAAGAGCTACTGGCCTCTTGGCGCGTGCCATTGGCATCAAAAGCTACCAGAGCCCCCCGGTCACAATTGCTTTGACAGCGATAACCAACCAGCAAATTTTTACCTTCAGCGCTCAAATATTGGATGGAAAAACCCGCACGGGTGTACAACAATTCCGGGCGGGTAGCATCCATGCGGTACAAACTGCGGTTGATGTCAAAATACAAATTATTGTTGAAGACGGAAATGGCTTTAGACTCATAGGAAGCTGGGAAGCCAGATTCGGGACCCAAAAAATTCCAATTGCTGAAGTTTTGCAAGTTGGGTTCGGACAGTGCTACCCGATAAATCCCTCCCTCGGTGGCAGCATAAATATAGCCTTCAAAAGATACGGCACCATACACATCCAAACCAGTAAAAGTAGAAAAGGAGAACTCCCGCTTGTTGAGGTTGAGCCGAGACAGGCCATAATTGCCACAAACAAATACGTTGTCGGTATTTTCGACATTGATGGCATGTATAATTTTATCCCCAACAAAATTGCTGAAGTTGGTGATTTGATTGAGGGTAAAAACGGGGCCTGTTTCTGGCACCACATCGATCACACTGTTGTCGTAGAGTACCAACAATGATTTACTGCCAGCGACATAAGTCAAAATTTTAGCTTTGGTATTGCTTAGGCCGTGCACCCGACTGATTTCTTGCAGGGAAAAATCGGCCTTGTCGATGGCCAGAATGGATTGTTCGGCGGCGTAATAAACCTTATCACTGCTTTGGGTGACAAAACGCCCTGTACGCAGAGGCAACATCGATCGCCATTGACCAATGGCCAGGGTGCTGGTATCGATTTGGGCACGGAGCCCCAAGAGCGAAAAAAGAAATAAGAAGAGTAAGGTGGTATGGCGCATAATTGTAGTTGAGAGGTTGAGAAGGTTGAGGAGGTTGAGGCTACCGCGAGCGATTTTGACAATGTCCTTGTCTAAGTAACTGCGGTAGCCTCAACCTCCTCAACTTTCTCAACCAACTTTACATTATTCTTTGACCCGATTTTTTTTGTACAGCCCACTACTTTCCAGGTATTTCAGCACGGGTTCAGTCACCAAATATTCAATCGGCAAATCAGCAACGAGGCATTCGCGAATGTAGCTGGCCGAGATTTGCATTTGTGGTACTTTATCAAACACTTTGATTTGAGGATGGTTGGCCAGTTCCCCCAACTCATAACCAGGACGGTAGTAGACGTAGATTTCAAAATCGCGCAAAATCAAGTCGTAATTTTTCCATTTGGGCAAAGTAGGCAAATTGTCACCGCCCATGATGAGCACAAACTGTTTATCCGGGTGCCGTTCGCGCAAATAAGCTAGGGTGTCGATGGTGTAGGAGGGTTGGGGCAGCGAAAACTCGATGTCGCTGGCTCTCAACCGGAGGTTATCGTCGATGGCAAGGCGCACCAGATGCAGGCGATCTTGATCCCGGGCTAGGGATTGTTTGAGCTTGAGTGGGTTCTGGGGTGAAACCACCAGCCACACTTCTTTCAAATCCGTTTGGGTCGCCATATGGTTGGCAATGATCAAATGGCCAACGTGAATGGGATTAAAGGATCCGAAAAAAAGCCCAATTTTTGTAGCATTACGGGTATTCATCGCCTTTTTAGATTCGGGATGGCACAAAATCGTTGCCTCTTTAAACTAGTTTTAACCTACTTGTTCACCAATTTTTCCGAATCTGCGCTCCCGATTTTGAAAATCAATGATGGCTTGAAAAAACTGTTCTTTGTGAAAATCGGGCCACATGGTGGTAGTGAAATAAAACTCGGCATAAGCCAGCTGCCACAGCAAGAAATTACTGAGGCGGTTTTCTCCACTGGTACGAATCAGCAGCTCGGGATCGGGAATGCCTCGGGTGGACAAAGCGTTGGCGAAACTGGTTTCATTGATGTCTTCCAGTTCCATTTTTCCATCCTTGACGAGTGCAGCCATTTGACGGGTCGCTTCAAGGATTTCCCATTTGGCACTGTAGTTCAATGCCAAAACCAAGGTCATGCGGGTGTTGTTGCTCGTATTGGCAATACCATCCAACAAGGCCCGATATGTCCTGCTGGGCAATTTGCTCAGGTCGCCAATGGCTTCCAGGCGGATGTTGTTTTTATTGAGGGTCGCTATTTCTTTGTGTAAGGTATCGACCAGCAAGGTCATTAAGGCATCTACCTCGAACTTGGGGCGACCCCAATTTTCGGTCGAAAAAGCATAGAGTGTCAGATATTTTACACCCAATTCTGCGGCGGCTTCCGTCGTTTCGCGAACTGCTTTTACCCCATTTCGGTGCCCAAAAACCCTCGCTTGTCCATGTTGCTTGGCCCAACGCCCATTTCCATCCATGATGATCGCGATGTGTTGTGGCAAGCGATCAGTATCAATCAGTTGTTTCAAGTCCATCTTGCAAAAGTAAAAAGAAATGCTTGGTTTTTAAATTCATATGATGCCGCATTTCCTTATCTTGCCCAAAAATAAGCTAATTAGAAACCCGCTCCAATTTTTTATCATCAGAGCCGTTTAGTTGCAGAAGTTTTGGAATTAAACGTCGTAATAACCCTGATCAACCATGATTATTGAAAGCGTCGAAACAGAGGTACTAAAATTTGAGGAGTTTGATTACAAACGCCCGGATATGGCTCAATTGTCTGCTGATTTTGAGCGGCTTTTTGCTGCTTTTAACCAGGCAGATTCTTTTGAAGAACAACTAGTTGTTTTCGAAGAAATCAATACACTACGCACTACCTTCAGTACCATGTACAATATTTGCCACATTCGGCATACTATTGATACAAGGGATACTTTCTACGATACTGAGAATACTTTTTTTAACCAAGAAATGCCCACCTTTCAATCTTTTAATACCACTTTACACAATATATTGTTGAATTCGCGCTTTCGCGAGTCATTCGAGCAGCTTTGGGGGGAGCAATTTTTTCGCATTGCTGAACTCAATCGCCGGACTTTCGCGCCTGAAATTTTGACTGATTTGCAGGAGGAGAACCGCCTAACTAGTGAATACGTCCGCACCAAGGCGGGAGCTCAAATTGAATTCCAGGGGGAAACCTACAACTTGTCTGCCCTCTTGCCCTTAGAATTGTCAGAAGATCGCGCTGTGCGCCAAGCTGCTAGTGAAGCCAAATGGTCTTTTTTTGCCGAACACGCTGGACAAATAGAAGGCTTTTATGACCAATTGGTGCAGATTCGACACAATATTGCCCAAAAACTGGGCTATTCGCACTTCACTGATTTGGCATATGACCGCCTTTCTCGCTCCGATTACAACGCTGCAGATCTGGTTGGTTTTCGAGAAGAAATTGTCAAATACATCGTACCCTTGGCTAGTCGCTTGTATGAGCGCCAACAGAAACGCCTCGGACTGGATCAGCTCTATTATTACGACGAAGAATTTCGATTTGCTTCAGGTAATCCCAAACCTCAAGGTGAGCCCTTCTGGATTGTAGAGCAGGCCAAGCAGATGTACAGCGAAATGTCGACAGAGACAGATGAGTTTTTTACCCTCATGCAGGAAGCTCATCTGATGGATCTCGAAAACAAAGCGGGTAAAGCCACGGGGGGGTATTGTACCTTTATTGAAGGATATCGAACACCTTATATTTTTTCCAACTTCAATGGGACTAGCGCCGACGTTGATGTGCTTACACACGAGTGTGGGCACGCTTTTCAGGTGTTCAGTAGTCGAAACATTGGCTTGAGTGAATACAAATGGCCAACTTTCGAAGCCTGCGAAATCCATTCCATGAGCATGGAATTTTTTGCCTGGCCCTGGATGCATTTGTTCTTTGGCCCAGCATCTGACAAATACAAATTCATGCATTTGTCGAATTCCATTTACTTTTTGCCTTACGGCGCAGCAATTGATGAGTTTCAGCACCGGATTTATGCCAATCCTGAGATGAGTCCCGAGGAACGCAATCAAGTGTGGTCAGAAATGGAGCAAAAGTATTTGCCTCACCGCAATTATGGCGACAATACTTTTTTAAAGCACGGCGGATTTTGGCACAAACAAGGGCACGTATTTACCTCCCCATTTTATTACATCGATTACGTATTGGCTCAAATTTGTGCTTTCCAGTATTGGAAATGGGATCAACAAAACCATGTAGCTGCCTGGGAAAGTTACGTGCGTTTGTGCAAAGCAGGTGGCAGCAAGCCCTTTTTAGAATTGGTAGATTTGGCTGGTCTCAAATCCCCTTTTCAGAAAGGTTGTGTACAAGCTGTAGCCGAAGACATTGCCAATTGGCTGGAAAATATTGATGATTCCCGTTTTTGATTTTTGTAGCGTAACCTCCGGTGATAAACCGATTTTTGTATAACTAATATCTAAGCCCATGGAACTGATTTTACAATGCTTTGCTACGGCATTCACATTGACATACCTCTCCATTCCGTCGATTGTTAAAATTGCCTTGGATAAGAACCTGATGGACAACCCGGGCGAAAGAAGTTCACATGAAGTTAGCACCCCTTCATTAGGAGGCATCGCTATTTTTGCAGGGGTAATTTTTGCCATTATCATGTGGGCACCTACCCCAGTTTTTTCTCAAGTACAATACCTGCTTGGCGCTTTTATCATTATCTTTTTGATTGGGGCCAAAGACGATATCGCCCCCGTGTCGCCCACTAAAAAAATGCTGGCCCAGGTAGGTGCCGCGACCATTATTGTATTCTGTTCTAATGTGGAGTTGCATAGTTTTTATGGCTTACTGGGGATACACAATTCCTTACATCCCTGGTTTTATCTCTTTGTTTCCATTTTCACCATTTTGGTTTTGATCAATGCCTTTAACCTGATTGATGGCATTGATGGCCTGGCTGCTTGTATTGGTGCCTTGATTTGTACGGTGCTGGGTTGCTGGTTTTACCTCACAGGTCAAATGGAATTTACCGTGGTTGCCTTTGCAACTGTGGGTGGTATTTTGGCTTTTTTACGCTACAATATCAGTCCAGCGCAGATTTTTATGGGCGATACGGGCTCTTTGCTCATCGGCATGATTTGTGCCATTTTGATCGTTAAATTCTTAGATTCCAACTATAATCTCCCTGTTGGTCACACCTATCGCTTTCAGGGCGGACCTGCGGTTGCCATAGGTGTGATGATTATTCCCATTTTTGACACCTTGCGGGTATTCATCACCCGGATTGTGCGGGGCACTTCGCCATTCAAACCGGATCGCCGTCACATCCACCATTTGTTGGTTGATGCAGGTTTCAGCCATATGGAAGCAACGGCTATTTTGGTTTTTGTCAATAGCTGTTTTATCTTGTTTGTGTTTAGTTTTCATGCCCTGCTCAACATGCATTGGATCATCCTCATCATGGGCTTGGTGGCGGGTGCACTCACGTATTACCTGCACAAGCGGGTACGGGCGCTGAATCAGGCTAAGCTACAATTCAAAGAATTTTTATGACGCAATGGTGGCTGGTTTTTTTAGGGGGAGGTTTAGGTAGTTTGGTACGCTTTGCGATGGCGCGTTGGCTGGCTCAGCCCGGGCCACATTTTCCTTGGGCCACGTTTTGGACCAACTTGATTAGCTGTGCTGTACTTGGGGTGCTGGCGGGTTTGCGCCTCAAAGGAATTTTGCAACCCAATGCCCAATACTTGCTTATGACTGGGTTCTGTGGTGGATTTAGCACCTTTTCTACCTTAAGTTTGGAGGCTTGGAGTTTGTTGGAACAGCAACATTTGACTTTGGCTTTGCTGTACTTGCTGCTGAGTGTTGTTTTAGGCGTTTTGATGATTTTTTGCGGCATTAAAGCCGTAATGATGGTATAAAAATGTGCGGGTTATGCGCTTGACTCACGAAATGTTGGACCGCCTGGACCAACTGGAAGCCAAATATGGCCACTTGGGCCAGGATATGTTGTCGTACCTGGATGGGCTGTTGTACGCGGATTATTTGACCTATTGGGATTACATCCACCTGGATACCTTGTTGAGTTTACAAAAACCACAAACTCAATTCCCGGATGAGAACATCTTCATCATTTACCACCAAATCACCGAGCTGTATTTTAAACTGAGCTTGTTGGCTTTGCAGCAATTGTTGACAGAGGAACAACCTACACCTGCATTCTTCCTGCGCCAAATGCGGCGGGTCAATCGTTATTTTGAACAATTGGTACAGTCCTTCAACATCATGGTGGAAGGTATGGACCGGGATGAATTCCTCAAATTTCGGATGAGCCTTTTGCCTTCCAGTGGCTTCCAATCGGCTCAATTCCGCATGATCGAAATCATGTGTACCGACTTTGTAAACTTGCTCCACCACGAACACCGCGATAAGGTTAGTGCAGCGGCCCACTGCGCCGATTTGTACCCCTACCTGTATTGGCAATCGGGGGCAACGGAATTGGCTACTGGCAAAAAAACGCTTACCCTCCAGCAATTTGAACAGAAATACCGCCAGGATTTGATCCAACTCGGTGAAGATTACCGCTACAAAAATAGCTGGCAACGCTACCAACAACTGCACCTTGATGCTGAAGAAGCTGAACAAATTCGCCAGGAATTGCGCGAGTTTGACCAAAAAGTGAACATAAAATGGCGACTCTCCCACTTCCGCTCCGCCGTACGCTACCTGGACAACAAACCGCAGATCATCGAGGCAACGGGTGGGACGAATTGGCAGAAGTATTTGCCTCCGAGGTTCCAGTTGGTGTCGTTTTTTCCGGGATTGTGGTCGGAAGAGGAGAAGGGGGAATGGGGAAAGAGGGTTGGATAGGATTAATCTAGACCAATAAGCAAGACTAATCTGCAAGTGCCCCTGCATCTCTCCCTAAAAAATTGCAGTTTTGCAGCATCATTCATTCATAAATCATTTGCGTAATGAACGTCAAGCAAATTCTGGTTGGCTTCCTCATCTTAGCCATGCTTGGATTCGGGTTTGTCCAATTTCAATCCGATTTGGCCATTATTTCCAGCAACGCTTTTTCCTTGATTGGCATCATCGTGGTGCTGGGATTGCTGGGGTATGGCGCTTATCGGGTTTTGAGAGACTGAGATAAAGGTTGAGAAAGTTGAGGGAGGTTTAGGCTACCGCAACGATCCGGTCACTGAGCGTAGCCGAAGTGCAAGGATCGCTCGCGGTAGCCTAAACCTTTCTCAACCTCCCTAAACCTTCTCAACCCATCACGGAATTTTCACCTCTTTCACCTTTCTCGGCAACCAAACCAGCATTTGGTTCGACCCCCGATTGCACCAGGAGAAATAAGGTACTGCCGTGATTTTTTGTTTGATGGTTTGTGCGCCAACCCCGTCGGCGGTAGGCACAATGGCCATTCCTGTACCCGTCAGCGTCATCACACCACCTAATAGTTCGGGCCGCCATTCCGGGGTGAATTTCACCTGATCGGGCACAATCAAATTCCAGGCTGAACCTTTGTGGTCTACCCCCTCAACGCAATACACCAATGGTCCACGCTGAAAGGCTACCCGGTTGAGGTTTTCCTTGACTTCATCTCGCGCAATGACTCTGCGGATGGGCATGGCCAGATCGAGTTCTACCACATCGCCAGGTTTCCACGTACGTTCTACAATCAAATAACCTTCCTCCAGGCGCAGGTTTTGGTTTTGGCCATTGACGCGTAGGGTGGCAAAGTTAACGGGTGTCGCATCCAAAAATTTGTAGAGGGAACCTGCTCCAGGGTTGCCTTTGGCCCAGCCCGGCAGGCGAATTTTTAGGGCGAATTGTTGACCCGTAGTTTGGGGATCAACCTGGATTTTGATCAAACCTTTCCAGGGGTACTCCGTTTCTTGTTTAATGTTTACTGCTCCAGTGCTCAGGCCAATTTTGGTGTTGCTGCCCACAAACAAGTTGACATAAATGCTCTGCGCATCGGCAGCGTAGATGTAATCCCCCAGCGAGGCAATCAATCGCGCGATATTGGAGGGGCAACACGCCGTACCAAACCACTCCCGCCGGGAATGGGTGCCGCTGGAAGCCAGTGGATTGCCGTAAAAGAACCGATCGCCACTTAGCGACAAGCCATCGAGCGCCCCATTGTACAGGCTTTTTTCCAACACATCGATGAATTTGCTTTGACCCGTCAAGCGGTTCATCCGCTGGTTCCAAAACACCATACCTACCGAGGCACAGGTTTCACAATAAGCTTTTTCGTTGGGCAAGTCATAATCATTGGAAAAACCTTCATTTGAACCCGAAGAACCAATGCCCCCAGTAATGTACATGTTGCGCTCCACGACGTCGTCCCACACGGTGCTCATGGCCTTTAGGTAAGTTTCATCGCCGGTGTAGGTTGCCACGTCGGCGGCACCAGTATACAGGTACATGGCGCGTACGGCGTGACCTGTGATTTGGGTGGTTTGGCTCACGGGTTTTACATCCTGGGCATAGGCGGTATCCTTCCATTCTGACCAGGTGTAGCCATGTGCGTAACCGTGGCCTCGTTCTTCCAATAACCAATGTGAAAAATCGAGGAAACGTTGGTCTTTGCTAACTTGATACACTTTTACCAAGGCCAATTCCAGTTCCTGATGCCCCGTCACCCAATGGCGTTTGCCGGGACCAAAAAGGCCTATCATGTGCTCCACCATCCGAATGCCTACGTCGAGCAACTTGCGCTTGCCCGTGGAATTGTAATAGGCCACGGCGGCTTCCAACAAATGCCCGGTGTTGTAATCCTCATGCATCGACATATCGGTCCAACGTTTGTCGATGCCAGTCAGGGTATAATAAGTGTTGATGTAGCCGTCCTTTTGTTGGGCGGCGGCAATTTTGTCGATCCATTCATCACATTTGGCTTCGAGCTGAGGATCGGGTTTGTTTTTTAGGGCATAAGCCATGGCTTCCAAGGCCTTGTACACGTCGGAATCGTCGTAAAAAATGCCTTCGAATTTGCCATCACGGGTGCCGGCTACCCGCTCAAAGTTGCGGATGCGTCCGGTTTTCACCTCCGTTTGTTGGATACAAACCGGAACGGTCACACTGGCTATTTTATCAATGCGAGGTTTCCAAAAGGCATCGGTGATTTGTACTTCTGAAAATTTGACTGGACTGAGTTTGGCCAATTTGGTTTGGCCAGCTAGATTCAGGTGGTTAAAAAGGGCGGATAAACTTAACAAACTATAGCAGAGTAGGTTTTTCATACGATCCAGAAATTTGATGTGGTTAATTTGGTCTGACAAATAAACAAAATAAAAAAGAGGCAGCCAGATTGAAATTTTATTTTATTTCCGTTCCATTGCATCATCTATGGTTTATCTTTGACGGGAAATCCCTGCACCTTATGGCTCAGATTGCAGTATTCCCGGGATCATTCGACCCCATCACCGTTGGTCATGTCGATTTGGTGCATCGCGCCCTCCCTCTTTTTGATAAAGTGATAATAGCGGTGGGTGTAAATACCCAAAAGAATTCCCTCTTTACCCTGGATCAACGTCTGGATTGGATCAAGGCTGTTTTTGCCGATGAACCCCGCGTAGAAGTAGACTATTTTGAAAACCTGACGGCGGATTTTTGCCGAAAAATCGGGGCGAAATATTTGCTACGCGGCTTGCGCAATGCTTCTGATTTTGACTACGAAAAAACGATCTCCCAGCTCAACGCCATCATTGGAGATGGTTTGGAGACGATCTTTTTGATCAGCCAACCCGCCTACTCCCACATCAGTTCAACCATCGTGCGGGAAATCATCAAGGGTGGTGGTGATGCTTCACCCTTTATTCCGCCCCAGGTAAAAATCTAGTACAACCAAATTACCAAATATGTCTGACGCTTTTTTTCAACTACCCAAAGCTAAAAACGAACCGGTCTGGAGTTATGCTCCCGGCTCGCCAGAGAAAGCCGCCCTCAAGGCCAAAATGGCTGAAATGAAGGGCCAAGTCGTCGAAATTCCACAAACCCTTGGTGGAAAAAAAATACTGGAGGGAGAAAAAATTGCCATTCGCCCCCCCCATGAGCACAAACACATCCTGGGTTATTACTATAAAGGTGGTACCCAGCACGTGCACATGGCCATTGAGGCGGCAATGGCCGCAAAGCCCAGTTGGGAAGCCATGCCCTGGGAAGAGCGGGCTGCCATTTTCCTCAAAGCTGCCGATTTGTTGGCTGGGCCTTACCGTGCCAAAATGAATGCAGCCACCATGCTGGGCCAGTCCAAAAACGCCTACCAGTCTGAAATTGACGCTGTAGCTGAATTTTGTGACTTCCTTCGCTTCAACGCGGAATACATGGTGCAGATTTACTGTGAGCAACCCCAAAGCCCAGCCTTGACCTGGAACCGCATGGAGTACCGGGCCCTGGAAGGTTTTGTATTTGCCATCACGCCGTTTAATTTCACCTCCATTGCGGGCAACTTACCGGCAGCACCAGCTCTGATGGGCAATACTGTAATTTGGAAACCTGCTGAAACCCAGATTTATTCGGCAGCGGTGATCATGGAGATTTTTGAAGCGGCGGGTCTTCCTCCAGGCGTGATCAATCTCTTGCTCGTAGATGGTCCGATTGCTGGCGATATCATTTTTAGCCATGCGGATTTTGCAGGTTTGCACTTCACGGGTAGCACCAAGGTGTTCCAGGGTATGTGGACTACCATCGGTAAAAACATCACCAAGTACAAATCTTACCCACGGATCGTCGGTGAAACGGGGGGCAAAGACTTCATCCTGGCGCACCCTTCTGCCAATCCTACGGCTCTCGCTGTGGCGATGGTACGCGGCGCTTTTGAATACCAGGGGCAGAAATGTTCGGCGGCTTCACGCGCTTATGTGCCTCGGAGCATCTGGCCAGAAGTGAAAGAAAAGGCGGTAGCCATGGTGAAAGACATGAAATTGGGCTCCCCAGAAGATTTCCGCAATTTCGTCAATGCCGTGATCGACGAGCGGGCTTTTGATAAAATTACCAGTTACATTGTACTAGCTCGCGACGCCAAAGACGCCGAGATCATCGCTGGGGGCAAATACGACAAAAGTAAAGGCTACTTCATTGAGCCCACGCTGGTGGAAGTA
This sequence comes from Haliscomenobacter sp., assembly GCF_041740695.1. GTDB lineage: Bacteria > Bacteroidota > Bacteroidia > Chitinophagales > Saprospiraceae > Haliscomenobacter. The sequence goes on from NZ_JBGSLK010000021.1 coordinate 33,899, forward strand.
AGCGATGCCAAACACCGCCTGATGCAGGAGGAAATTTTTGGGCCTGTCCTGACCATCTTCGTGTATGAAGACGCGGAGTTCGATCAAATGACCGCGATTGTGGACTCCACTTCACCATACGCTTTGACTGGAGCAATTTTTGCCCAAGATCGTGGTGTCATTCACGCGATGTCCAATGCCCTGCGCAACGCTGCAGGTAACTTTTACATCAACGACAAACCAACCGGAGCGGTAGTTGGCCAACAACCATTTGGTGGTGCCCGCGCTTCGGGAACCAACGACAAGGCTGGTTCGGTTTGGAACTTGCTGCGCTGGGTGTCCCCACGCGCAATGAAAGAAAATTTTAATCCTCCTGTGGATTATAAGTACCCGTTTATGGGAGAAGAGTAAGTGAAGAGTGATGAGTGAAGAGTGATGAGTGATGAGTGAAAAGTGAAAAGCAAATTAGGCACTGAAATCCGAATGGTGTACCTGCTTTTCACTTTTCACTCATCACTTTTTACTAAAATAGACACATGAAACCCAATCTTACCGAACACATTCTCGAAACTCCGCGCCTTTACCTGGTGGTCTGCTCCATTTCATTGTATGAAGCGATTTTGCGTCATGACCGCGAATTGGCGAGTTATTTGGAGGTGGAGGTTACGGCTGGCTGGACGGAGTTTGGCGATGAACCCAGTGTGTATTCCATGGAAAGGGTGCGGGTTAATCCAGCAGAAGAAGCCTGGTGGCAATACCTCGCTGTACACAAAACGGACAATCGATTGATCGGAGCTGGAGGCTACAAAGGTGGCCCTACTCGTTTTGGTGTGGTGGAAATAGGTTATGAAATCCGCCCGGAATACCGCAATCAAGGCTATGCCACGGAATTTGCACAGGGTTTAGTCGATCGTGCTTTTCAACACGAAGCAGTCAAAACGGTACAAGCGCATACTTTGGCGGAGCCGAATGCCTCTACGCATGTATTGAAAAAATGTGGGATGAGTTTTGTGGAGGAGATGTTTGATGCAGAGGATGGGACGATTTGGCAGTGGAAGGTGGAGAAAGGGAGTGATTCAGACCTCAAATTCTAATCTTCAACATTCATTCAAAAACTCGGTTAGTGTTTGCAATTTTCGATTTTCTTTTCGGGCTTGATGCACCTCAATTAGCGCTTCTTTGATGCCTCCTAGTATTTCGAGCTTCCGCTTGATCTCCTGATATTCTTGTTGAAAAAGCAACCAATCATCCATTGAAATTTGGACGGCAATTTGCTTTCCCGCGGCATCAGTAATATAATTCAAATTTAGCATAGCATCAGTTGTTGGCATACAACAAAAATAAGGTTTTTTTAAGGTAAAAACAAATGCCCATAATTCAAAGTTTCATAGAGATGGACTACAGCTCCAACTTCAAAAACCGCCCCGTGTGACTCTCCTTATGCTTCGCAATCTTCTCCGGTGTACCCGTACAAACGATGTCCCCACCCCTTTGACCGCCTTCCAGTCCCATATCGATGACGTAATCGGCCACTTTAATCACGTCCATGTTATGCTCGATGACGAGTACACTATTGCCCCGCTCTACTAGTTTGTTCAAGACCTCCAAGAGATGGCGAATGTCTTCAAAATGTAGTCCGGTGGTGGGTTCATCCAGAATGTAAATGGTGCGGCCCGTATCCCGTTTGGACAATTCTTCGGCCAGTTTTACCCGTTGGGCTTCACCACCAGAAAGGGTTGTGGCCTGCTGACCCAGGGTGATGTAGCCCAAACCCACCTCTTCCAGGGTTTTGAGCTTGCGGTAAATTTTGGGGATGTTTTTGAAAAACTCCACCCCATCACTCACGGGCATGTCCAGCACATCGTTGATGGATTTGCCTTTGTACAATACTTCCAGGGTCTCACGATTGTAACGACGGCCAAGGCAATTTTCGCAGTGTACGTATACATCCGGTAAAAAATTCATTTCAATCACCCGCATACCCGAACCTTCACACACATCGCAGCGCCCTCCTTTGACATTGAAGGAAAAACGGCCTGGTTTGTAGCCCCGAATTTTGGCTTCGGGCAATTCTGCAAAAATGTTGCGGATATCAGTAAACACTCCAGTATAGGTAGCCGGATTGGAACGAGGTGTACGCCCGATCGGAGACTGGTCAATTTCAATGACCTTGTCCAAGTGCTCCAAACCCCGAATTTCGGTGTAAGGCATCGGTGGTTTTAGGCTTTTATAAAAAAACTGGCGCAAAATGGGGTACAAAGTCTCGTTGATGAGGGTGGATTTGCCACTACCGGAAACCCCTGTCACGCAGCAAAAAGTGGCCAATGGAATCGAAATCGAGACATTTTTGAGGTTGTTGCCTTTGGCCCCGATCAGTTCCAATACTTGCCCATTGCCCTTGCGCCTTACTTTGGGCACTTCGATCTTGCGGCGGGCACTCAGGTATTCAGAAGTGATGGTATGTTTTTCCAAAAAAGTATGTGGAACCCCCTCAGCCACCAATTCACCGCCGTGTTTGCCCGCTCCGGGGCCCAGGTCGATGAGGTAGTCGGAGGCCATCATGATGTCTTTGTCGTGCTCGACAACCAGGACAGTATTGCCAATGTAGCTCAATTGGCGCAGGGCTTCGATGAGTTTTTGGTTGTCGCGCTGGTGCAGGCCGATGCTGGGTTCATCCAGAATATAGGTAATGCCAGTGAGCTGCGAACCAATTTGAGTAGCCAAACGGATGCGTTGAGACTCGCCGCCCGATAGGGTGCGCGAAGGCCGATGCAAGGTCAGGTATTCCAATCCCACGTGCATCAGGAACCCCAAACGCAGGCGAATTTCCTTGAGCACGTCTTTGGCAATGAGTTGTTGGCGATCGTTGAGGAAAATGTGCAGATTTTCCATCCATTCCACCAATTCCGAAATGTCCATGTTCGACAACTCGCCGATGTGCCGATCGTGTACACGGTAGTGCAAGGATTCCTGGCGCAAACGAAATCCATGGCATTCCGGGCATTCGGTGATGGTCATAAACTCCTCGGCCCAAATGCGGATTTTTTCAGAGGTCGTTTCTTCGTACCAACGCTCCAGCATTTTTAACAAACCTTCCTGCGCCATATTGTAGATGGCATCTTCCGCTCCATCGTATTTGATGGCCAATTTTTGTGCTCCACCGCGCAGGATCATTTCCATGGCTTCGGCTGGAATGTCTTTGATCGGGGTAGTGAGCGAAAACTTGTATTCTTTGGCAATGACCTTGAGTTGTTTAAAGGCCATGTTTTCGCGCAATTCACCCAAGGGTGCAAAACCACCTTCGCTGATGTTTTTGTTGGGGTCAGGAATGACCTTGGCCAGGTCCACCTGGTTGACGAAACCCAAGCCATTACAAGTAGGACAAGCCCCGTAGGGCGAGTTGAAGGAAAAAGTATTGGGAGAAGGCTCTTCGTAGGAAATGCCCGAATCAAAATCAAAGAGGTGTTTGCTGTAAGTTGTGATTTGCTGGTTGTCCATGTTCAGGATCATCACCACTCCGTTGCCAATTTTGAGCGCGGAAGCCAGGGATTCAAACAAACGCCCAGGGTTGTCTGGATTGATGGTCAGGCGATCCACGACCACTTCAATGTCGTGCACTTTGTAGCGGTCTACCTGCATGTCGGGCACCACATCCAGCACTTCGTTGTCGACCCGAATTTTGGTGAAACCTTGTTTGCGCACCTGCTCAAACAGTTCGCGATAATGCCCCTTGCGGCCACGAACCATTGGCGCGAGCAAGGAGATTTTTTTACCCTTCAAATCCAGCAATAACCTTTCCCGCATCTGCTCCTCACTGAAACGTTCCATTTTTTTGCCCGTGGCATAGGAATACGCTTCACCAACGCGGGCATAAAGCAGGCGCAAAAAGTCGTAGATTTCGGTAATGGTGCCTACCGTAGAGCGAGGGTTGCGGCCCGTAGTTTTTTGCTCAATCGAAATAACCGGGCTCAAACCATTGATGCGCTCTACATCCGGGCGTTCCATTTCCCCAATGAACTGACGGGCGTAAGCAGAAAAGGTCTCCATGTAACGCCGTTGACCTTCGGCATAGATGGTGTCAAAAGCCAATGAAGACTTACCACTGCCACTGAGGCCCGTGATGACCACCAACTTGTTGCGGGGAATCCGCACGCTGATGTCCTTGAGGTTGTGCTCGCGGGCTCCGATTACTTCGATAAAATCCAGACTATCGGTTCCTTTGGGTTGGCTTGACATGGTTTGATTGTTTGGGTTGGGCAACCTGCGAGAGGCAACCACGTAGGGTTGCCCCTACGGAATCGTAAAAATAAAACTTAAATCAATTTTTTTCAAAAAGAAAAAACTTAAATAGATATTTTTGAAGAAAATTTGTGCAAAAACAAGCGGAAAAACGTTTGAAATTTGTACTGTATTGGGAACACGTTTTCACCCCTTCAAGTTTTGAACACATGAGACCACATCATCGACTGTTTTTTACCAGACTTTGTTTCTTTGTCCTGCTCTTTATCAGTATTGCCTGTAAAAATCAAGTAGAAAAAGAGCCCGTTTCCGCTGAGGAGGACCCTATTGGTGCCATTGAAGACATGCTTGATGAAACCAAAGCCCTTGCAAAAGAAGAAGCCGCGGAGGTAGATGAAGAAACCCTTAAAACCCTGGAAAGTTTACGACAGGAGCATTTTGCTGAGGGCACCGCGGGCCAAAAATTGTATCAAGCCATTGATGCGGGTAAAGACTTGTCCATTGAAGTTTTTTTGTTCAAAACCTTGAATTTCGATGTGGATAAGGCTGAGGTATTGCCCAGTATGCAGCCAGAATTACAACAAGTCGCGAAAATTTTAAAAGCCTTTCCGAAATTCAAAATTGAAATAGGGGCCCATACCGAAGGGGTAGGTGATCTGATTTTGAACCTCACCCTTTCACAAGACCGCGCCAGCGCTGTGGTAGAGACATTGAGCAAAATGGGCATTGCCAAATCGCGCATGAGAGCCACTGGCTACGGCGATGAATACCCGGTAGCCGATGTGGAGATGATGGAGGGCCGGATGGCGAATGAACGAGTGGAGTTGACGTTTTTGAAAAAATAAGCCCAATTAAAAGCCCTGCCGCAGACTTATCTGTACATTCCGCAACTGTGGATCCGACCAATAAGGCCCTTCCACTCCCGGCAGCATCAAACCCGTCTCAAATTGTTCATTTTGCCCCCCTTTGCCCAGTACATTGATGCACTGTAAACTTAGACTGAAACGATTGTTCCAGCGCCGCTTACTCCAAAGGTACTTAAACCGTTGGGTATAGGTGACATCAAATCGCTGATAAGTTGAAGACTGTGCGGGTGTAGGAAAACTACTCAAATCGACCAGGTTTTGTGGGCTACGCACTAGGTAGTGCGCATTGAGCTGGGCCAGGCCACGCTTCCATTGTAAACGGAACTGGGCGGCGTGTTTCGCTTGCCAGGGTGTGTTAAGGTCCGGTGACCATTGTTCCCAGCGGTACATTATTTGGGTTTCTATTTTTCTAGCCGGATCGATTGTTCTATTCACTAGGGCTTCAAGGGCGTCGCGCCGCAGCTCGGGTGTAAAACTCCGGAAAACCAACTGACGCTTTGTACGATCTAGCTGTGTAATGATTTTGTCCTGAAACCAGGTACGATCCAACACCAATTTGAGCAATCCACCGTATTGAAAGGCTAGTCCAATTTTGTGGGCTACCTCGTAGGGCTTTGCTTCCCAACGCACGGCATAGCCATCTCGCAGACGATCCAGGTGGAAATTTAGCGGTTTATTCAAGCGTTGGCCGGAATTGCCAAAGGCGCTGAGCAAGTATTGTCGCTGGAAGCCAAAACTCCAGTTGACCTGTGCAGCGGGCCGCCAGGCCAGATTTTGCTGAGGTCGCTGTTCCACATTCAGGTGCCCCTTGGCGTTCAGACGGCTGTTGATGCCAATGCGCCATTCACTTGATACGCGCCAGTATTGATCCCGGAGCCGCAATTGTAAGGAATCGAGGGTTTCGGTGGCATGGTCTTTTACGTATTGCCAACTGAGTCTAAAATCAGCCTTTTTCAATTTTTGGGCATAGGTAAAAATATAGAGCTGTTGATTTTCTCGACCTTGATAGCGGTATCTTTGCCAATCCAGGTTTTGAGTATGTTGAGTTAGGGAGACGTTGAAACTCAATTGATAAGATTCCTGGTAATCAGGATACTTTATGCCGAAGCTACCCTGCCAATGCCGGGCATCCCGAATATGGCCAGGGATGAGGCTTGCATCCTGATTTTGATTGGGATCGATTGAACTGGAGCCGCCCCAATCTTTTGCGTTTAGGTAAAAACTATTGATACTAAACACAAGCTGATCAAAGTTTTTACTTAGTGCGTTAGAAGCCGTGAAACGCTGGCCAGGAGCATAATCCAGGAGTTGATTGTTGTTCGAGTCTGATTTTCTTCGGATTTGTTGATCAAATTGATGGACAGAGTGAAACCAACGATAACTAGGCGTATAAGTACTAAAAAAACTCCCTTCAACATTGCCAAATTGATCACTCATTAATGTAGCTTTAGATGGCTTTGTACTCTCCCCAGTGTAGGGAGAATGGATATCGATTGCCCCAAAAGCATCAACAAAAGCACTACTAGGCAAACTGTAGCGGGTAAAGGAATGCTGTGCCCAGGCTTGAGGGTATTGTTCCAACAGCACTTTTTTTCCAATGCCATCGTAAGGCAACTGAAACAAACTAATTTTATGGTCTTCCAAGCCTTGACCCAAATAGCTCAGCATGGGTGCCCGAAAAATGTGCTGTGCTTGACTGATCGTTACAGCCCAAAAGATCAAACAACAAATGGAAGCGTATTTTTTCATGTCCCGATGAATTGGCGAATGAGAATTGTTGTTCAATGCTACTTTTTGTGCACCGTGAATATGGCTTCTGATCGTGCAATCTCCCCCTGGTTACCAATGCCTTCAAGGATAACCCGGTAAGTGCCGTTGCTAGTTGGATGACGGAAATTGACGCTGCCCAGGCCGTTTTTTAAAACTACTTTGGGTGCCCAATAAATGGTTTTGTTGCGCAGTACTTCGTAATCTGGATCAGGTGTTGGCGACAAATCGGCAAATAAGCGGGTATAGAACATTTGTTTTTGATTGTCTACCTCCAGCATTGATTCCTCTACTTCCAATTCGAGTTGAAAATGAAGATATCGGTAATTTAAATTGCCCCCAATGTACAAGTCATCCCCCCACTCCCAGGCCCTGGGTAAATTCCGTTCTGGGAAACTGGTCAAAAAACCTGGACTGTATCTGTAGATGGAAACTCCACGTATTGGAAGAAGGTTTGCCAAGCGGGATCTTGGCTCGTACAATGATTTTGGAACCTTTCTTGCTCTGTACCCCAATTCGGCTACACTGGAAATGGGCCTAATAAAGGGCTGGGTAAAGTTGGTCAATCTGGCCGTATCATTGTGAACAACTGAAGGCCAAGGCCACTGTGTTTGGGGCAGCAGCAGCGGAGCACTGGGGTATACTCTTTTCATGTTCCGTAGTATTGCCACGATGGAAGGCGGGCTATTGATCAGCGTGTCAGGCAATACAAATTTGAAATACCCCAGTGAATCGGGTCGAATGATTTTTTTTTGCCCCTCCAGCCTAATTTTGGTTTGGGCAAGCAGTTTGGGTGGATACACATTTATCCGCCCTCGAATTTCCAGGAGCTTGGGAAAAGGAACCAAGTGTCCACTTTTTTGAGGATCAATATTGAGTATTTCCTTCCAACTAAACTTACGCCAGCCGTGCGTGAGCATCACCAAATCCAGTGCTGCGGGCGCTTTGGGCTCATCGGGGTTAAAATAAAAGGCTGGGGCTTCAATTTTTCCTTTCAACTCCGCACTCAGCAATAATCGAGACAGGATATTGTCGGCCTGATGATCGGTCATCGCCCAATATTCGTCATTCACTACCGCCAGGGAAAATAGTCCATCCAATGGAGCCCCGTTGTCATCGCTGGCTTTGATGTCAATTTTTACCTCGTCTTGTGATACATACGTTTGCTGGGTTTTGAGCTGCACCCTCGCCTGGCGCGCTTGATGCAAAAAGACCAAACGTTCAGCAAAAGGCCGCCCAGCTTCATCCAGTAAAAGCACCTGAGCAATACCCACTGGTAATTGGGAAATGGGTGTGCTCAGTTTGGTTTCGCCAGCAGGGATCATCCATTTTTGTTGCCAGACGATGCTGTCTTTGCAGCGCAAAAGTACCTGGGCCGTACCGGGATGGCGTTTCCAAACCACGACTGGAAGGGAATCCGAAGTAGGTAACTCAAGCCGCATTGCCAGCTCATCGTTACGGGCAATGGGTAGAAAAAAAGTATCCGGGAATCCTTCCACTTGAATGGCATAAGGTTCTCCCTTTTGAGGGGTAAAACTGAAGGAGCCCATCCCTCGATGGAAACTTTCAAAAGTCAATAAAGGCTGCTGCTGGCTGTTGAATAAAGTGCCCCTCCCAGCCAGGGATTTGCCCTGGCTGTCGCTTATTTTGAAGGCCACTTTTTGCTTAAAATCTGCAACCAGATCACCTCCTTCCGGGAAAAACTGCACCTGGATTTTTGATGGTGGCAGAGGAATGCTGTACTTATTAGATTCGGCAACATCGTTTGGTTTTTGAACCCATATTTTTTGCTCAAAAAACGCATCCTGCCCAAAATTGAAGAGCCAGGGGGTAGCGGCGCGCAAGGTGTAAATGCCTTCTTCCGCATCGTTAGGAATAAGGGCACAATTAGCCAGTTCATCCGGCAATACATTGAGATTCAATTCAAGCAGGATTTCGCCCTGTGGGTCGAGTAGCTGAACGCGAAGTTTGTTTTCGAGCCCATACTTGGGGCGATTGTGATCATCTGTTACATATGCCCTGAACCAAATCATATCCCCTGGCTCATATACTCGCTGGTCGGTGTGCAGGTACACTTTTTCAAAAGGCAAAATTTGACGGTAATGGTGTAACAAATTTACCCCTGATTCTTGAGCGATGCTTGAAACGGGGAGTAGGCAATAGAGTAAAATGGGCAGGAGTAGCTTCATAAACCAGTGTTTGGAAAACAGGATATAGCCAAGATATAAAATGCACAAATGGGCTGCAAGTTTTTTCACTCACAACCCATTTGTATCATAAAGTATCAGTAAGTCAGTAAATTCACAATAAATTACTTCTTCGCCAAAGCCTTGATCTTCTCCTCCAAATCCAACTCGTCGCCCGGATTGTAGCCAGTGTGCTCATACACAATGTTCCCTTTTTGATCGATCAAATAAGTCTGCGGTATGGTTTGGAAATTGAGCGCAGTTTTGAGTTGGTTGGCTGCATCACTCAGGAAGATGTAGGGCCAGCCTTTGGTGGTCACCATGGGTTTAACTTTGGGCAAATCACGTTGGGTATCGATGGTGACTGCCAAAAACTGCACGTCGTAATCCTCCTTCCAATCGCCGTATACCTCGGTGATCGCGTCCATTTCGCGCTTGCAAGGTGCGCACCAGGTGGCCCAAAAACTCAGGATGGTGATCTTACCGTTGCCTACATAACTTTTGATCTGCACACTCTTTCCATCCAGGGTTTTGACCGAGGCATCGGGCAATGTTTTGCTGCTTTGAGCCGAGAGCACAATCGTCAAAAGCGTCGCGGCGGCGAACATCCCGTATTTCATCATTTTCATCATCGCTGATTTTGTTAAGTTTGATGCATAAAAATAGCGGCTTTTAATTCAATACTGCACGCTACATCCCTGATTAAGTCACCACTAAGACAATTCCAAATGAACCGCTTAAGTATTCCGTTCGCTGTACTATTGCTGTTTCTCGCGTTTTTGCCCCTACAAATCGTGGCGCAAGATAATCCTTCCTCCAATGGCGGACAAATTTCCGGAAGCCTACAGACCAATGCCAATTTTTTCATCCGCGATTCCCTGATTGGTGCCGCCAATACGCCCCAGTACGACCGCCAACTCTACGGTGCCGAAGCTTGGCTCAACCTGAACTACAACAACTGGGGCTTCGATTTTGGTCTACGCTTCGATGCTTTTAACAACTCGAACCTACTCAATCCGACCGATTCTTACTCCGGCCAGGGCATTGGAATGTGGTTCATCAAAAAACAGGTCGACAAACTGGGTATTACTGCGGGTTACATCTACGACCAGATTGGCAGTGGCATCATTTTCAGAGCTTTTGAAGAACGCCCCTTGTTGATCGACAATGCCCTGATCGGCCTGCGTTTGGACTACAGCCTGGGTGAAAACTGGAAAATCAAGGGCTTTACCGGCAAACAACGCCAGCAATTCGACAGTTACCGCTCCATCATCAAGGGCGTGAACCTGGAAGGTTTTGTCAGTTCAAACGGTGAAAATGCCTGGACTTTAGCACCCGGATTCGGTATTGTCAACCGCACTCTGGACGATCAATCCATAAACTCCCTGGTGTCGGTATTGAATACCTATGGCGCAGACTACGTCTTTGTGCCCAAATACAATACCTATGCTTTCAGCGGCTACAATACCTTGAGCAAAGGCGCTTTCTCCTGGTATTTTGAAGGGGCCTATAAAACCCCTGACGCCCAAAACGACCCTTTTGCTGAAACCATCATCAGGCAGGACACCATCACAGGCGATCGTTTTATCCAAAAAGCGGGAACGGTTTTTTACTCCAATGTGAGTTATGCGGGTGAAAAATTTGGCCTTAGCCTGGAGGGCAAACGTACACAAAACTTCTCCTGGCGCACCCGCCCGCAGGAGCAGGCAAACCGGGGTACGCTGAATTTTATCCCTCCGATGGCACGTTCGAACACTTATCGCCTCACCTCACGGTACAATGCGGCTACGCAGGAATTGGGGGAGTTGTCTTTTCAGGCAGATTTGCGTTATGCGCCCAGCAAAAAACTGAGCTTTAATGTGAATGTGTCCAATATCCAAAATCTGGATGACGAGTTGCTGTATCGGGAAATTTATGCAGAAATGACACTGAAGATCAAACGCAACACCACCATCATCGCCGGGGTGCAACGCCAGGAATACAACCAGGAAGTTTTTGAAGTAAAACCCAATGTGCCGTTGGTGAGAACCATCACGCCGTTTTTTGAATACCAATATAAATTTACACCGCGTAAACTGCTGCGGATTGAGGCACAGTACCTGTTTATGAAAGAAGATCCGAGTGTGGAATTGGGTGCCGATTTTGGCTCCTGGGCCTGGATACAAGCGGAATATACCTTAGCCCCGCATTGGACTTTTGCAGCCGCCAATATGTTCAATGCCATGCCAGGTGTGGCAAGTCCGGTGGAGAATGGCAAACGTAAAGCCCTCTACTACCCGCGCTTCGACGTGTTTTACACCATCAAGTCAAACCGTTTTTCACTGAGTTACATCAAACAAGTGGAAGGAGTAGTATGTACAGGTGGGATATGCCGTTTGGAGCCGGCATTTAGTGGGTTTCGTTTTGCGGTGACCAGCACCTTTTGAAAAATGGTTGAGAAGTTGAGAAAGTTTAGGCTACCGCAGTGGCCTGAACGAGGACTTTGTCTAAGTCGCTGCGGTAGCCTAAACCTCCCTAAACCTTCTCAACCTCCTAAACGCTTAAGACCTTGGTCCGTCGATATTTGAAGCAGGCTGTTGCTGCTGAGCTTTGTTGTCAGCTTCACGTATTCCTTCCTTCAATTCAGACTCAATAGTAGATTTGGCAGCGTTGAATTCCCGGATCCCTTTGCCGATACCACGCATCAGTTCTGGAATTTTTCTACCACCAAATAAAAGCAGGATCGCGAAGAAAATCAATAGGACTTCCGATCCACCAAGTGCAAACAATAACATCATTGTTGTCATGACGATCTTTTTTTTTGAATGATCTATGGATTCTCTTTCGAAAATCCTTGATAAGCACCCACAAGGGATGCTCTAATGTTAGACAGCCCGCAATGTACGAAGGTTTAAGCAGTGCCGCCAGAAAAAATACGCTGAAACGGGCAGAACTTTGACGTAAAGCGGGCATTTTTTCAAGTACTTACTTTTTCAAGCCGATTTCACGCAATCTTTCATCCAGGTATTCACCTGCCGTAATTGGCTCGTAATGAAGCGGATTGTCGGCGGTTACACAGGAGGACAAACAGCTCAAATCCATGTCACTGACCGGATGTAGGAAGAAAGGAATCGACAAACGGGGCAAGTGCCACTCTTCTCGGGGAGGATTCACTACCCGGTGCGTAGTTGACTTCAGGTAATTGTTGGTCAAACGTTGCAACATGTCACCTACGTTGATCACAATTTCGTCTTCCTCGGGCACGATGGCCATCCATTTTTCCTCCTTGCTCAGTAGCTCCAAACCGCCTGCGGAAGCCCCAACCAGCAGTGTAATCAGGTTGATGTCTTCGTGTTGTTCGGCGCGGATGGCGGATGCTGGCTCATGAGCAATGGGCGGATAAAAAATGGAGCGTAGGATGCTATTGCCGTAGGTGATCTGGGAATCAAAATAGCCTTCGCCCAGATTCAGATGAATGGCGATGGCTTTCAACAATTGTGCCCCCGTGCTTTCAAAAGCGCGGTACAGTTGAAAACCCAAAGAAGCAAAAGCAGGCTCTTCCGTGGTTTGTACGTTATCAGGATATTTCGCTTTGGCCGGATGACCCGCGGGCACTTCCTGGCCAATTTGGAAAAACTCTTTCAAGTCGGCTACTTGCGACTGTTTGGCGTGTTCTTTACCAAAAGAAGTATACCCGCGTTGTCCGGCCATACCGGGCACTTCGTACTTTTTTTTGGTCTCTTCTGGTAAGGCAAAAAATCGTTTGGAAGCGGCATAAAAATCGTCAATCAAACTTTTGGGGATACCGTGATTGACAACGCCCACAAAGCCAATGTTGTGAAAGGCATCGCCCAGCTCTTGTACAAAAGCCGTACGTTCTGCCGCAGAACCATTGACAAACACGGAAAGGTCAACTAATGGAATTGCGCGTTTCATGTTGGTTTTTATTAGACTTGCAGTGAAGGGAGCGCATGAGCTCTTTTACCGAAAGTCTGTTATAATTTGGGCTTGTAACGAGCCCGTTTAAGAATCGTTTGGCTATCGGTCAGGCGGAATAGTTCTTTCAAAGGGGTGTCGGGGTTTTGCTCCATGTAGGCTTTGATGATCTGCCAACCCAACCAATCGCCGGTACGACCAGGCGCTTCGGCGGGCATCCCCGGTGAATTGGGGCTATACTCCACAAATTTGCGAATCTTTTGCCATTCAGTGTTGTAAAGCAGGTTTTGTTGTAAAAAATAAGCCCAAATGTTGTTCTCGTTTTCGTTCAGCCATTTCCACTGACTGGTCGAAACTTCCATTTTGGCCGTATCGGCGGCGTAAGGCAACAAAAGATCGAGCAGGTACATTTTTTTGCCATTGTGGATCATGTGATCGAGCAGCGTTTCACCCGCCGGGGCATCGCCCACAATGTCCGTAACCAGTGGCCAGAGGGTTTTGACCGCAATGTGTTCTTGGTTAAAAGTACGGGTCAGGTACTGCGAAAAATTGGGATTGTCGGGGTTGTAATCCAGATAAGGGTATTTTTCGCCCAAAAAGAAATCGAGACCAATGGCCAGGTCGTCGTTGGCATACACAAAATTACCGATGGAATACTCAGAGATAAAAGTGGTCAGGGTCGGGACCTTTCGCTCGGGGAAATAGTACTTGTAGTAGCGGAATGCTTCCTCCAGTTGCTGGATGCTTTCCTTTGGCAACTCGGGATAAAGCACCTGACAGGTGTCGTACAGGTGGTGTACAGCGGGGTGAGTGATAAAGCCTTTGATGAAAGCCACTTCGCCCTCAGGTGCCACGTCTTTCGAGGTAGACCCTAAAATGTTGTCAAAATAGATTTTGGCAAACGCGCCATATTTTGACTTCAAAAAAGGCAACTCTTCTGCCAGTTTATTCGTATCCAGTTTGAATAAGTCCTGCTCAAAGCGGCGAACTTTCAATTTTACAGGCGAAATGCCGGATACATCAGGTAAATCATCACGTTTGTCAGACTTACAGCCTGCAAAAAACGTTAATACACAGAATAAAACCAAAACGTTCTGCCAACTCATACCGGATTAGACTTTTTTTTTATTGCTTAGAACCTAAATTTGTTGTCGAGAGGTTTAGAAGTTGAGGATTTGAGTTAATCGCTGCGTCTAAGTCGCTCGCGATAGCATCAATTGCTTAACTCCTCAACTAACCAACACAAAACAATCAAAATATGAAAAAAATTATTGCAGTAGCAGCATTTTTATGCATCGCGCTAACGCAGTTGTCTGCCCAGTTTGAAGATGTAAGGTTTGGATTTCAACTAAGCCCCGCTTTCACCGGTATGAACACTGACAACAAAAACATCAACCGAAATGGTACAAATCTGGGCCTCAAACTGGGGATGATGACAGAATTGTACTTTCGGCAAAACTACGCTATTTCTACCGGAATTGGCTTTGCGTTCAATCATGGTGGATCGCTGACTTATGAATACGGCGGGAAATATTGGGTGCAGTCGGATTTGGGCCCAGGTTTAGATACCCTGCCCGCTGGTGTAAAACTCAAACACAGCTTACAGTTTATCGAAATTCCCATGTTGGTGAAAATGCGGACGCGGGAATTTGGTCGGATGCGGTACTTCCTCGAACCCGGGGTGTTCCTCAACTTTAAATCCAAATCGACCGGCAGCATCGAAGGGCGTGGCGTCGGCGCCGACGCCGAAAAAATCAACATCAAAAAGGACATCAATGGCATCAGTATGCTTTGGGGAATGAATGGTGGGATTGAATACAGCCTGGCTGAAACTACATCTCTGGTGGCAGGCATCGGCTTTCAATCGGGGTTTACCGACTTAACCGAAGACAAAGGCACCATTTTTGACCCCACAGGCAACAAACGAGACAATTCCAAGGCAACGGGGAGCGCGATTGTGCTGAAGTTGGGGATTATTTTTTAGGAAAATTAGGAAGCTCGAGGGATGAGGCATCCTTTGAATCTCGATAAATGTTGAAGGGTTGAAATGAAATTTGAATGTTTATAAGTAGACGAGACAAATGGTCTTTTATACCAACTAACTTTCAGACTGCATTTCAACCCTTCAATATTTCAACTATGAATTACATTCCATAATCATCGTGGTGATGGTGGTGTCCGCCACCGCCTCCGCTCTGCTTCGCTGGTTTGTCGCTGATCGCAGCTTCGGTAGTCAACACCATACCGGAGATCGAAGCGGCATTTTCCAGGGCTACGCGGGTAACCTTGGCGGGGTCAATTACCCCAGCGCCCATCAGGTCTTCGTATACGTTGGTGCGGGCATTGTAGCCGTAGCCACTTTTGCCATTGAGTACTTTTTGGAGTACGACGGAGCCTTCTACACCCGCGTTTTCAGCGATGTTGCGCAGGGGCGATTCCAGGGCTTTGCGCACGATGTCGATGCCGATGTTTTCGTCTTCGTTTACGCCTCTCAGGTCGGTCAGCGCTTTGATGGCGCGTACCAGTGCTACTCCTCCACCTGCTACAATGCCTTCCTCGATGGCGGCACGGGTAGCATGCAAGGCGTCGTCAGCCCGGTCTTTTTTCTCCTTCATTTCCATCTCGGTAGCCGCACCGATGTTCAGTACTGCTACACCACCCGCCAATTTAGCCAGGCGCTCCTGTAGTTTTTCACGATCGTAGTCGGAAGTAGTGATTTCAATTTGGGAGCGGATTTGACCAACGCGGCCTTTCACTGCATCCTCCTCTCCCTTTCCGTTTACAATGGTGGTGTTGTCTTTATCTACTGTGACCCTTTCGGCCTGGCCGAGCATGGTGATGTCGGTATTTTCGAGGGTGTAACCTTGCTCCTCGCTGATCACGGTACCCCCGGTCAGAATGGCGATGTCTTCCAGCATGGCCTTGCGGCGGTCGCCAAAGCCCGGGGCTTTTACGGCTACCACATTCAGAACCGAGCGCAGGCGGTTAACCACTAGAGTACTCAGGGCTGAACCATCCACATCTTCGGCGATGATCACCAATGGGCGGCTCATTTGAGAGGTTTTTTCCAAAATCGGCAGGATGTCCTTGACGTTGGAAATCTTTTTATCGTGAATCAGGATGAAAGGATTGTCGTATTCGGCCACCATGTGCTCGGTATCGGTCACGAAGTAGGCCGAGAGGTAGCCGCGGTCGAATTGCATTCCGCTTACTTCTTTCACAAAGGTTTCGGTGCCTTTGGCCTCTTCAATGGTGATGACGCCGTCTTTGCTTACGCGCTTCATGGCGTCGGCAATCAGTTCACCAATTTCTTCGTCGTTATTGGCTGAAATGGTGGCTACTTGTTTGATTTTACTGTAGTCGTCGCCTACTTGTTCGGCTTGCTCCTTGAGGTGGGCAACTGCGGCCTTGACGGCTTTGTCGATGCCCCGTTTGAGGTCCATGGGGTTGGCACCGGAGGTCACACATTTAAAACCTGCATTGATCAGGGCTTGTGCCAAAACAGTGGCAGTAGTGGTCCCATCACCTGCCGCATTGGCCGTTTTGGAAGCTACTTCTTTGATGATCTGGGCACCCATGTTTTCGAGTGCGTCTTCCAGCTCTATTTCTTTGGCTACGGTTACCCCATCTTTAGTGACTTGGGGTGCACCGAATTTTTTTTCAATCACCACGTTGCGGCCTTTGGGCCCGAGGGTTACTTTAACTGCATTAGCCAGTTTATCTATGCCTCTTTTGAGCTTTTCCTGAGCGGCATTGCTGAGGGTAATTTCCTTTGCTGCCATAATGGTTTTGATTTTATTTTTCTGGAAGAAATAAGCGAATTGAAGCGCTGTAATGCTACAGCGGCTCACCTGCTGTTGTCAAAGGTTGTGCCAAGCGCGGAATAATCGACTGCTTTGCCATTTTGGCAGGTAGAATGTCAGTTGAAAGGAAACTTTTTCCAAAAAATGAGGGTTCATTCGGGCGAAAGCTACCTATTTTTGCCGCCTCCAAATCACACCTGCTATGTTCAAGTCCATTGCCCGCAATCCCTATATTTCCCTTTTGACTACAGCCTGGAAATATGCCCGCGAAGAACGTTGGCGTTATTTGGTTGTGTATGGCATGTTTATGGCCAACAATTTAATTGAGGCCTGTTTGCCCATTGCTTGGGGCTGGTTCATCAATGAAATACAGCAAAAAGGCGTCGACGTGTTCAAATCCCTTTGGTTGTACGTTGGGGCTTATCTGGTCTTGCATTTCAGTGGCTGGGTCTTTCATTTTTTTGCCCGGATTATGGAGCGAAGCATTGCTTTTAATTTGAGTCGAAATTTCCTGCAAGAAATGTACCACAAAGTGCTGCACTTAACCGTAAAATGGCATCAGGATAACCACAGCGGGATTACGATTAACCGAGTTCGCAAAGCTTATGAAGCGCTCAAAGAGTTTTTCCAAAACGGCTTCATGTACATTCACGCTTTCACCAAATTCATTTTTTCATTTGCAGCAATGCTCTATTTCTCGCCCTTGTTTGGGTCAATTGCCATCGTGTTAGGGGTGATAGCCATTTATATCATTTTCAAATTCGACAAACCTTTGATTAAATACCAGCGTGAAACAAACGAGCGAGAGCATGTCGTTTCTGCAAACCTTTTTGATAGCCTTTCTAATATTGTTACGGTTATCACCTTGCGGCTGGAAAAACGGATGGAAAGTGGTTTGATGCAAAGGGTTGCTGAGATTTTCCCTCCATTCCGGCGCAAAATTATGATCAACGAGCTAAAATGGTTTACCGTTGACGGGATTGTAGCCATTATTTATTGTACCATCATCGTGGGGTACATCTATCAAACTTATGTTCCGGGCGAACTCTTACTCATTGGCGGCATCGTCACCTTGATGAGTTATGTTCAGCGTTTCACTAGTGTTTTTCACGATATTGCCTGGCAGTATAATCAGGTTGTCAATCAGCACACTGATGTACAAACTGCACAAAATATCTTTGACGCTTACGAAAAGCAACACCTGCCCGAATCCGCAGCACCCTTGCCCCAACGCTGGCAAAAAATTCAAATTAAGCAGCTCAACTACATTCATGAACTGGACGGCATACCCGTCGAAGGCCAGTATCGCCCCGGGCTGCACGATCTAAACATCGAAATTGCGCGCGGCAAACGGATCGCGCTAATTGGTGAAAGTGGCAGTGGTAAAAGTACCTTGCTGGCGCTGATGCGGGGTTTGTATCCACCTAAACCAGGTTTGCATTTGATGGCAGATGGCAACAATTACGATAAGCTAGACGTGCTTTCCGACTACATCACCCTCTTCCCGCAAGAGCCCGAAATTTTTGAAAACACCATCGAATACAACATCACCTTAGGCTTACCCTTTAGCAAAGAGGAAGTAATGAGGGTGTGTGAAACGGCGCATTTTTTGGAGGTCGTAGAGCAGTTGCCTTCGGGCCTGGAGTCCAACATCCGCGAAAAAGGGGTAAACCTTTCCGGTGGGCAAAAACAGCGCCTAGCGCTGGCGCGTGGAGTGCTGGCGGCCAGAGACAGCGACATCATTTTGTTGGACGAGCCCACGAGCAGCGTAGATCCCAAAACCGAATTGCTGATTTACGAGCGCATGTTCCAGGACTTTTCAGACAAAGCAATTGTATCGGCGCTGCACCGCTTGCACTTGTTGGTGCACTTCGACTACGTTTATGTGATGGAGAATGGCCGAGTAGTGGATGAAGGTACCTTTGAGTATTTGCGGGAGCATAGCGCGGTATTTCAGGAGATGTGGAAGCATCAGGAGCAGGCGGGGGTGCTTTAGGTATACCGTTGAGTGCCATTCTAAGGTGCTACTTAAGTGTCTAAGGTTTCTTAGGTGGTGAAATATGCTTCTCTGAGCTCTTTTTTTTACCACCTAAGAAACCTTAGACACCTAAGAGGCACCTCAGTTGTGTTTGCACCAGATTAGAAAATCTTGCTTAATTCCCATCCAGCAAATTCCCCAAAGTTCCCAAAATACTGCCTTCATCCTTGCCACCTTTGCCATAATGCCGCGAAGCTTGCAGCACCCGATCGGCTAAGCGACTGAAGGGCAAAGACTGAATCCAAACCGTACCCGGGCCTTCCAGACGGGCGAAGAAAATGCCCTCTCCGCCAAAGATCATGTTGCGCACGCCGCGCACCATCTCGATGTCGTAATCCACGTCGCGGGTGAAGGCCACCAAGCAGCCTGTATCAATTTTGAGCACTTCGCCCAGTTCTAGCTTTTTTTCAATGATGCTGCCTCCAGCGTGCACAAAGGCCATGCCATCACCTTCCAGTTTTTGCATGATGAAGCCTTCGCCACCAAAAAAGCCTCGGCCCAGTTTTTGGGAAAACTCAATGCCGACCGAAACACCCTTGGCCGCGCAAAGAAAAGCGTCCTTTTGGCAAATGATTTTTCCATCCAGTTGGCTCAAATCGAGTGGAATGATTTTGCCGGGGTAAGGTGCCGCAAAAGAAGCCCGTTTTTTGCCATCTCCAGCATGGGTATAAGCCGTCATAAAGAGGCTTTCGCCAGTTATGAGCCTTTTTCCTGCTGAAAGTAATTTTCCGAAAAGGCCTGAGCCCTCCGATTGGCTGCCATCGCCGAAAATGGTGGCCATTTCAATCCCATCGTCCATCATCATGAAGCTACCCGCTTCGGCAATGACGGTTTCCATAGGGTCGAGTTCAATTTCCACAAACTGCATTTCTTCGCCGTGGATGTGGTAATCGATGTCGTGTGCGCTCATAATAATTGATGGTATTTTTGGTGAATTTGTGTTTTATTACGCTAAAATAGAAGTATTGCCGACAGCCGGCAGCAAGTTTTAGACTTTGAGCTGTTATAGATAGACGGGCAGTGAATTTTTTTTTATTTTACATGCAACCCTTTTTAACACTCCTTGTCTTTCCCGTTATAACAAGTGGAAATAGGCGTGGAAGCCAAAAGAGATGAGAGGAAACCTAGCTCTTGAAACCCATAAGATCGTAAAATTGGATTACGTTAACACACACCGCGACCTGGTAGAAAAGTGTAAACGAGGCGACCGACAATCGCAGTTCGAGCTGTATCGACTGTATTCCAAGTCGATGTA
This sequence comes from Haliscomenobacter sp., assembly GCF_041740695.1. Lineage (GTDB taxonomy): Bacteria > Bacteroidota > Bacteroidia > Chitinophagales > Saprospiraceae > Haliscomenobacter. The sequence goes on from NZ_JBGSLK010000021.1 coordinate 53,947, forward strand.
CAACGTTTGTTTGCGGATGGTGAAAGACGAATTTGAAGCAGAAGACGTTTTGCAAAACGCATTTTTGGACGTGTTTACCAAATTGAATACCTTCAAATTTGAGTCAGCAATCGGGGCCTGGATCAAACGCATCGTAATCAACAACTGCATTAATGCCCTAAAAAAGAGGCGTTTGCAGTTTAGCGAACTGGAAGATAAACATGGCAACATCCAGGATGATAGCCACCCAGATACAGCGGCAGAAGGATTAAGTGTAGAAGCAGTAAAACGAGCTCTTTTTGAATTGCCCGATGGCTACCGGGTGGTTTTTTCCCTCTACATGTTGGAGGGCTACGACCATCAGGAAATTGGAGAAGTCCTCGGCATCAGCGAGGCGACCTCCAAATCGCAGTACAGCCGGGCAAAACAAAGACTGAGAGACATTTTGAACCAGCAGAGTCTGGGATTGTATAAACGTTCTTAACAGGGAGCTGTCAGCAATCAGCTGTCAGCAATCAGTAGTTAGGCTTTGACTAATTATTGGAATCTCTGAAATCTTTTTTTGTTATGCAACGAGATGAATTAGAAAACTTTGTTTTGGACAAGCGCGAAGCTTTTGATGACGCGATTCCCAGTTTAAAGGTGTGGGCAGACATTGACCGGGCACTTAACAAGCCCTCCGTTAGTCAACCCCTCACTTTCCAGCGCTTTTTTAAAGTAGCTGCCGCAGTGGCAGCCATTCTGGTAGTTGGTGGTTTTGGTGGTAACGTTTTAACCCGCTGGCAACAAGCGGATTCGGCAGCCATCATTGAAAAAGTCAACCCCGAATACCTGGAAATGGAGCAATACTACCGCCAGCAAATCAACACCAAAGTCCAGCAATTGGCTCGTTATGAGCCCAATGGCACTTTCATGTCCGACATGAAAAAAATGGACAAGGTGATGGATGAGCTGAAGGAAGAACTCTGTGTAGCCCCCAAAGGGCAAGAGGAGGAAATTATTGCCACCATGATCCAGACCTATCAAATCAAAGTCGCTATTCTGGAGCGCGTTCTTGAGCAGATGCGGACGTCCAAACCGCAACCCAAAAAAACCACAAGCAATGAGGAAGTCAGCTTATGATTTGAAAAAACCTCTTTCAATGTTGTTGGTATGTACGATGATTGCCTGTTCACTTTGTGGCTTTACCACTTTCGGGGAATTTACCAAAACCATCAAGAGAGAGTTTGACATTTCGGCCAATGGCACCACTTACTTGAGCAACAAGTATGGAAAAATTGAAGTCAAAACCTGGGACAAAAATCGAGTTAAAATTGCCGTCACCATCGTGGTGAAGGAAGGCTCGGAAGAAGATGCCCAAAAAGTCTTTAATGCCATCACCGTTAATTTTTCCAACGGTGCCGATTATGTAAAAGCCGAAACTGCTATCGAGCAAATTCGTCGTTCCTGGCTTTGGGACGATGGCAAAGCCGATTACAAGATCAATTACGAAGTGTATGTTCCTGCGACCATCAACCTCCAGGTAGACCAACGTTATGGCGATGTATACCTCGCTTCGGTGAGTGGCAAAGCAAAACTATCGGTCAAGTACGGTAATTTCAAAACCGAATCGGTGGGTGATGGCTCCAATTTTGAGTTGGCTTATGGCAATGGCACCATCGCTCAGGCGCAGAATGCTTACGTTGGCCTAAGTTATTCAAAACTCACCGTCACGGAAGCCAATGACCTAACGGTGAACAGTGCCTACTCCGGCCTGAACGCGCCCAAGCTCAATTCATTGACCACTACCGCGAAATACGACAATTACAGCTTGGGCACCATAAAAAGCCTGAAGGCCACGGGGATGTACAGCAAGTTTGCCGCCACCAATGCGGGCAGCGTCAACATCAGCGGTCAGTACAATTCCGTGTCGATGGGTGAGATTTCCAAAAGTTTGGACCTCGATCTCAACTACGGCAGTTGCAATGTATCCTTTTCCAAGGGCCTCACCAATGCTTCCGTCAGAGCCAATTACACCGACGTAACCATGAAGGTGCTGCCTGATCTCTGCTGCTACCAGCTCGATGCCGCCGCCAATTATGCTGGCGTGCGTTACCCTCAAGCCATGAATGTCACCTATGAGGTACAAAAGCCCACTTCCCACGTCGTCAAAGGCCACGTTGGCAATAGCGACGCCCCGATGATCAAGGCTAGTGTGAATTATGGGGGGATCAAGGTGCTGGGCAACTAAAGTGAAAAGTGAAAAGTGAAAAGTGAAAAGTGAAAAGTGAAAAGTGAAAAGTGAAAAAAATGCACTTCCCTTTTCATTCCAAATTTTTAAGCAAAAAATCGTATAAAGCAGTTGAAAGGCTGCTGGTGTACCTGCTTTTCACTTTTCACTCTTCACTTTTCACTTAATTCGTTTCCAATTTTACTGATCTATATTTCCACATCCGCCATTTTAGCGAACGTAAGTTCCGCTGGAATGGCATTTTTATTTTACATTAGACCTGGAAAACGAACAATAATAGTGGGGCAAAAATAAATGTTCATTTTTCCTGAGCCAAAGGATTAGATAAGACACTTTAAATGAAACGTTTGCTCATCTAATCCTTTGGCAAAATGAACAATTTATTTTTTATCGCCCCAAACACGAAATCAGGTCAAATGAAGATAAAATTCTGCGGCGCGGCCCGGGAAGTCACCGGAAGTTGCCATTTAATTACCCTAGAGGATGGATTCAAAATTTTGTTGGACTGTGGCTTGTATCAGGGTGCCGACAAAAATCTGGAGGACTTTAATGCCCAATGGTTGTTTGATCCAGCAGACATTGATTGCCTGGTACTCTCCCACGCCCACATCGATCACGCCGGGCGCATCCCCAAGTTGATCAAGGATGGGTTCCGGGGCACCATTCACTCCACACACGCTACCCGCAGCCTGTGTAGTTTGATGCTGCTGGACAGTGCCATGATCCAGGAGCGCGAGGTAGAGTACAAACGCAAGCGCCAAAGCAAAAACCACAATTTTGACGACATCGCTTACGAAGAACCCATTTATACCCGCGAGGATGTGCACACTACGATGGAGCTGTTTACCTCCTATGCTTACGAAAAATGGTTTCAGGTGCATCCCAAGGTGGAGGTACTATTTCGGGATGCAGGGCATATTTTAGGCAGCGCCAGTATAAGTCTGAAGATTGAAGAAAAGGGGAAAGTGATCCATTTTGGATTCACTGGAGACGTTGGGCGCCCCAATCGACCTATCTTACGTGATCCACTCCCCATGCCAGAGATGGACTATATCATCTGCGAATCCACTTATGGCGACCGGGTACACGAGGCCTTACCAGCTGAAACCACTCATTTACTCAACATCATTCGGCATACTTGTGTAGAAAAAGGGGGGAAATTGCTCATTCCTGCGTTCAGTGTTGGGCGCACCCAGGAAATTGTTTACCTCCTGGATCAAATGGCCAATCAAGACCTTTTGCCCCGGATTCCGGTCTACGTGGATAGCCCTTTGGCGGTGAATGCCACCACCATTTTTGGTTCTCATCCTGAGTGTTTTGACAAAGAATTGTCGGAATACTTGACCATCGATGAAAACCCTTTTGGCTTTAACGGTTTGCACTACGTCCGCAAAACTGAAGACTCCAAAAAGCTTAATTATTCTACCGAAGCCAGCATTGTCATTGCTTCATCGGGCATGGCCAACGCCGGGCGCATCAAACACCATTTGTTTCACGGGATCGATGACCCCAAAAATACGGTATTGATCGTAGGCTACGCCGCTCCGTACACCCCGGCGGGTCGCCTGCGTGATGGGGCGAATGAGATCAAATTGTTTGGCGAATTCAAAGATGTAAAAGCGGATATTGAAATAATGGACTCCTTTTCGGCGCATGCGGACAAATTGGAATTGGTGGATTATCTGCGCAATCAAAAGAAATCTGCAAAAAAAATCTTTTTGGTCCACGGCGACTACGAAGTACAAAAATCTTTCCGGGGACTTTTACTCGGCGCAGGTTTTGCCGATGTAGAAATACCGGAACTGGGCCAGGAAATGGAGCTGTAATCGAGGACAAATTCGCACCAGCTGTTCCCACTCAGATTTTGTATACTATCGAACTTGAATCCACACAATACATTGATTATCAAAAATTAAATTTTACAAAAAGTATAGTAAGGTAACACCTTGATCATCCCGCACCGCCAGCCCAGCACTTGTTTCAGGGCTGGCGATGCTGTATATTCGTAGCAGTTTTGTTGCTCACCCACATTTTTCATTTCAAAAAAGAGTGCCATGAAAAAAATTTGGTGTGCCTTAGGCATGCTGGGGGTGGGTTGTGCTTTGTACGGACAAACCTTGGCCAAATGGACTTTTGAAAATGTCAGCTCAGCAGTTGCGTCCCTACCCATTCAAGCTTCATTCACGGCTTCATCTTGCAGTAATGCAGTAGCCTATCTTTCTGGTGGCAACAATGTTGGAACGCCCAATGCTTGCAGTGGTGAAAACGCCTGGGCAACCAATTTTTGGCCTACCTCCGATACCCATTCTGACGGGGATTGTATGGGGTTTACACTTACCGCCCGCACGGTGGATTTGATCATTTCAGGTTTTAGTTTTTCAGCCAATTTATCTTCCGGCAGTGGACCTCAGCAGTACATGCTTTCGTATTACACCAGTACGGGGGATTGGGGTTTGTTGAACAATGGCGGATTTGGTGCAGGAGGTTGTTCCAGTTATGGAGCAGCTTGTAGCATTTTGGTGCCTCAGGGCGCGAGCGTGGCCATCCAAATTCATCCATTTGCTCAAGACCCCAGTGCCATGGCCGCCACCTTGCGCGTTGACAATGTCGAAATCTCCGGTGCCCAGTTTTTACCCATAGACCTTTTATCTTTCACAGCTAAAGAAGAAACAGACCAAACGGTGCTGCTCAATTGGCAAACCGCGATGGAAAGTAATGTAGCCTACTTGGCCATCGAAAGGAGTGGAGACGCAAAAGTATTCCAGGAAATTACCCGACTACCCGGACAAGGTGACGGCTTTGAACTACGGGCTTACCAATTTAAAGATTTAAAACCTCTGGAAGCTTGTAATTATTACCGCTTAAAAATGGTCGATCGGAATAGCACTACGAGTTGGTCTGAAATCCGGGTGGTCTGTTTACAAAAGAGCAACTCATTTTATGCCAAAGTATATCCAAACCCTACCAACGACAAACTCCACCTGGTACTTCCCATTGATTTGGAGCAAACGCAGCTCAAGTTGATGGACTTGCGGGGCAAAAATTGGCCGATCCAGCGGCAAGGCAATCAATTGAGTCTGGCTGCTCTGCCTGCGGGTATCTATCTATTGCTTTGGAAGACGGATAATCGAACTGGCACCATAAGGGTTCATAAAACTTAATTGTCAGCTAGTTACAAGTATATTAAATAAAAATACAATTATTTTTTCGTAATTTGTCGATATGGCACTCTTTTTGGTTTAGGTAAAGGGACACCATTTTACTCATAAAACCAAAAACGAATGTGGGGAACCTTAAACAAAACCATTACTCCAAAGATCTGCGCCTTTGGCTGGCTATCTTGTCTCTCGCTTTGATCGGGGGAAGCATCTTTTTAAATTAAAAGTGAAAAATGAAAAATGAAAAATGAAAAATGAAGTTAAGGGTGATAACCAATGGTGTAATTGCTTTTCATTTTTCACTTTTCATTTTTCATTAAATCAGTCCTCTCGCCTTCAATTCCAAGTATTTATTAATGGTGTTGATGGAAAGGTCTTCGGGGCGGGTAAGGACTGATTGAATGCCGTATTGCCGGAGGGTAAGTACCATTTGGGCTTTTTCGCTGAGGTATTTGCGGGCCATGGTTTGCTGGTAAATGCCTTCAATGTCTTTAGCGTCTTGTTCGGCAAATTCGCGGATTTCGGTATTGTCAAAAAAGACGACGACCAGGAGGTGTCGGCGATTGATGCGCCGGAGGATCGGCAAAGCCCGGTCTAGGGCAAAAGCACTTTCAAAATTGGTAAACAATAAAATCAGGCTGCGACCATTGATGAGTTTGCTGCTGATGTGGAAAAGCAATTCGTAATTGGCTTCCAGTGGCCGTTCTTTTTCTTTGTACAGGGCATTGAGGATAAAATTTAACTGGGTGGGCCGATTGTCCGCTTTGATGGTTGCGCCAATTTTGTCCGAATAAGTAATCAAGCCCGCTTTATCGTATTTTTTGATGATGATGTTGGAAATGGCCAGGGTTGCATTGATGGCGTAATCCATCAGGCTTAGCCCTTTAAACGGCATGCGCATCACCCGGCTTTTGTCGATGATGCAATACACCTGTTGGGCCCGTTCATCTTCAAATTGATTGACCATCAAACCTTCCTTACGGCTACTGGCCTTCCAGTTGATGCTGCGAAAATCATCTCCTGCCACGTAGTTTTTGATTTGTTCAAACTCATAACTGTGCCCAATCCGCCGAATGTGCTTGATGCCATCGCGGGTAGTGGTGCGTTCAAAAGCCCTCATCTCCATTTGTTTCATCTGAATCACGGAAGGATAAACCGCCGCTTTCATGGGGCTTTGATTGAGCTGAATCCGCCGCTCCACCAGGCCAAATAAACCCGTAGCGTAACAGTTTGTCACCCCAAAACTGTATTCGCCCCGCTCTAGTGGCCGTAAATCGTAGCGGATGGAGGCCATTTCACCACCTTGGAGGGTAAGGCTTTGAATAAAATTGCGGGTTTGTAATTGTTCAGGAAGCTCGTCGATGACGTTGATGCGTAGGGTCAAATTGGAGTCGTTGTTCAAATCCAGGTAAACTGGATTTTCGTCTCCCAAACTCAACATGCGGGGCAAACGACGGACACCACTTAGGTTTACCCCAGCCTGAAACAGCAGCATCCAATCCGTCAAAACCAGGGCTAAGAAAATAAAAAGTAAAAATTGCCCGATCGGGAACAGGATGGGAATGGCAAAGCCCAGGGCCAAAACCAGGATTAGTAAGCCGCAGACGATAAAAAAACGAGATGGCAAAAAAGTTGATTTCACTAGGATGCGTTTACTTGTCGATGATGTCGTGTTTTAGAAGACGATGTTACAACTTTTTTAGGTTTTTCCCAAAAAAATGATCCACATCTCCAGGACTTGGGTACTCCTTTAAAAAAAGCTACTTTTGCACTTCAATTTTGTGGAATGAACAACTATATAAAAATCCTGGACTGGTACGTGATCAAAAAGTTTTTGTCCACCTTCTTTTTTACCGTGCTGATCTTTTTGATGATCGCGGTCATCCTGGATTTTAGTGAAAAAGTTGAAAAGTTCATCGAAGAGCCCATTACCACCAAGGAGATCGTACTGCAATACTATCCCAGTTTTATGTTGTGGATTGGTGGTCAGTTGTGGTCGGTCTGTACCCTCATTTCCGTGATTTTTTTTACCTCGCGGATGGCTTACAGCTCCGAGATCATTTCCATTTTTAATGCCGGGGTTAGCTTCAATCGCTTGATGCGGTCGTATTTTTTTGGAGCTGCCTTTCTGACCCTGCTGTATTTGCTATGCACCCACCTCATTATGCCCATTGGGGAAAAATACCGCCAGGACATCACCCACAAATACATCGACAAAAACGACGACAAAGGCAAGGCCACCAATATTCACTTGTTTGTAGCGCCGGGCACCAAAGTGTTTATTGGGTTTTACCGCAAAGACGACAGTACCGCCCGCGATTTTCGCATCGAACAATTTAAAAACCAACAACTGATCAGCTACACCAAAGCTGATCGGGCCGAGTTCATTCCCGAAACCCGCAAATGGCGATTGTGGGATTACAGTACACATCATTTTGACGGCTTGAAAGAGAGACTAGAGATGCACCTGTCCGAATCCAAAGACACTACCTTGAGTCTTTACCCCGAAGATTTTGTGGATTACTCCAGTCAACAAAGCATGATGGTCACCCCTCGGCTGATGCGCTACATCAACCAGCAAAACGCCCGCGGCGCTAGCAATACCCGCAAATACGAATTTGAATTGTACCGCCGAACCGCTGATCCGGTCACCATATTTATCCTCACCTTTATTGGTATGGCCATAGCTTCGCGCAAAGTGCGGGGTGGATTTGGGTTTCACCTGGCCTTGGGGATTGGGGTTGGAGCCATTTTTGTTTTTCTCTCCAAATTTACGAATGTATTTGCCCTCGGCCAAACCATCCCCGTATGGCTGGGTGCCTGGCTACCGAATATCATTTTTGCTTTTGTTGCCCTACGACTCATCCAGACCGCGCAGAAATAACCCGCCAATTTTGTTGAAGTAAAAAGTTAAACAAAAAGCTAGTCTTAAATCCAAGGCTGGCTTTTTGTCGTATTAATCCTTAGACTGGTGAGTATGAAATCGAAAATTCTGAAATTCAGACTTTATTTTTCATTTTTTTCTGAAAGAAAAGAAATGAAGAAAAGAGAATTAAATAAATAATAATCAATAAGTTAAATATTTTTACACATTCATTGGTTAGACAATTTCCTGCTGATTTTGAAAAAAAGGTATAAATTCTTGCATTTTGTTTAACTAATGCCTAATTTTGATTCAGCAATTGTGTTTAGTCACAGTCATAGCCATTAAAACCAGCAAAGATGTCTTACCCATCAGATTTTCATACCCAGCTCAATAGCATGTCCGTTCTTCTGCATTCTTTCGCGTTCAATCTGACCAAAAACTCGGAAGACGCCAAAGACCTTTACCAGGAGACTGCCTACCGCGCCATGACCAACATGGACAAATTTCGCCCTGGCACCAATTTTAAGGCCTGGTTGTTCACGATCATGAAAAACATTTTCATCAACAACTACCGCAAAAAGGCCAAGGCCAACACCATCGTTGATTCCACTGATAACTTATACTACATCAACTCCACTGCCAACACCATTGACAACCGGGCCGAATCAAGCATCATGATGAAAGAACTCGTGCAACTGATCGAAAAACTCGATGACAGCATTCGGGTTCCCTTCCTGATGCACTACCAAGGCTACAAGTACCAGGAAATCGCCGATTACCTGGATCTGCCTCTGGGGACGGTCAAGAGCCGCATCTTTTTTGCCCGCAAAGAACTCAAAGAAATGATCGGTAGACGATACACCGATATGGTGCTGGATGATGCAGAGTAGTCCCGAGAGCTGGTACTGACTACATTTGCTGACCTTATTCAAAGCTGGCATGGCTGCCGCCTTGAAATCACCCAATTGACCTTTTTATTTTTTAGATAGCAGTTTTGGCGATGGAGACTTATCTTCATCGCCAAATTTTTTTTGTGCAAGATCTTATGGGCGAAAAAAAATAAGTGTTTCATTTTGCCAAAGAATTAGATAAGTAAACGGTTCATTTTAAGTTTCTTATCTAATCCTTTGGCTCAGAGAAAATGAACACTTATTTTTGCCCCACTACTTATGGAGCATCACCGCTTTTTTCAAGAAAGTTTGCTGGCATGGTACCGTCCCGAAGACCGGCCATTGCCCTGGAAAGGCATTCAAAACCCTTACCACATCTGGCTTTCAGAAATCATTCTACAGCAAACCCGCGTGGAACAAGGTATGTCCTATTACCTGCGTTTTGTGGAAACATATCCCAATATCCAGGATCTGGCCGCAGCCCCCGACGATGAAGTGATGAAACTCTGGGAAGGCCTGGGCTATTACTCCCGAGCACGCAACTTGCTGGCCGCAGCGCGGTATGTAGCCCGTGATTTGGACGGGGTATTCCCGACTACTTACGACGGCATCCGGTTGCTCAAAGGGGTGGGGCCTTACACCGCAGCCGCGATTGCTTCTTTTGCGTACAATTTGCCCCATGCGGTAGTGGACGGCAATGTGTTTCGGGTGCTCGCCCGTTTTTTCGGCATCAGTACTCCCCAAGACAGCACCGAAGGCAAAAAACAATTCAGTCAATTAGCCGAAGCCTTGCTGGATGCTACTCAAGCAGGTCGTTACAACCAGGCCATCATGGATTTTGGGGCAACGCTTTGTTTGCCGCGCAACCCACTCTGCAAAAAATGCCCCCTACAAATACACTGCGTTGCCTTAAAGGAACAACGCATCGGAGAACTGCCCGTCAAAAGCAAAAAAATTGTCAAAACGGAGCGTTTTTTCCATTACCTCGTGTTCAATTTTGAAGGTCAGGTCTTGATTCAAAAACGCGAAGCAAAAGACATTTGGTTGGAACTTTACCAATTTCCCTTGTTGGAAAATGAAAGTTTGGAGCAAAGCTGGGCGCTTTTGCAAACTCAACTGTTGGAAAATAACGGGCTTATCCTGACACCGCATACCTTGCGCAGTGGCTCCAAGGTGTTCCAGCAATTGCTTACCCACCAAGTCGTGAATGCGCGCTTTTGGGAGATTGATTTGCAGGCTTTACCCGCAGCAGTGCCCGCCAATTGGGTTTGGATTAAACGTGAAACATTAAACAAATACGCATTCCCGAAGGTGATTGATCGGTATTTGGGGGATCGGGTGTTGTTGTTGCTGTAGGGGCAACCCTACGTGGTTGCCCCTACGTGCGGCCAATTATAGAAGGGCAACCACGAAGGGTTGCCCCTACAGCATTTTTTGCAACAAAATTCGATATTCCCCCAGCGTTTCCCGTGGTTCCACCCCAATGATATCAAAACCATTCCCCAATGCAAACTGCAACATGGCCTTCAAACGGTTGCGGGTTTTGAACTGGATGCAAGTAAAACCTTGCACCCTTGCCCACTCCTCCTGCCGAACCGCCAATGCTTTGGCTACTCCAAACTGGCGAAACTCGGGCAATACCGCCCCCATCCAGGAATAAAAGACTTGTTCCCCCTTGGCATACCCCACTTTAAAGCCCACTATTTTTCCCGCACTTTCTGCAACTAAAATAAGCGCTGGTACCTCTGCCAAACGTTTTTGGTATTCTTCAGCTTGATGAGGTGCCGTAAATTCGGGAATACTCATGCTCAGGGCTACCGCTTCCGTGATGCTTCCTTCGCGTATTAAGATGGTTTCAGTTGTCATGACAAATGATAGGCTTGTTTGTACATCAAAAATAGAGCATTTCATCCGAGGGGTAAAAATAATCATTCAAATTGGTTGACAAAAACAAATTATTTTGTAAATTTGTCAACCAAAACCCAGTTTGTAAAACCACTACGAAATTTTTACATCAACCTGGGAAAGGAGTATTAAAATGGAAAATTTATTTGGACAACGGCTTACCAACGCCCGAAAAATGGCGGGATTGTCGCTACAAGACCTGGCGAACAAGATGGAGAATGCCGTAACCCGGCAAGCCCTCAACAAGTACGAAAAAGGGGAAATGATGCCGGGTAGTGCCGTACTGATTCGTTTGGCCAACGCCTTGAGTGTTACGGTTGATTTCTTTTTTTCGGAACCGGAGGTTAAAGTTGAGCTGAAGGGCATTGAGTTTCGCAAAAAAATATCCCGCTTGAGTAAAACTGCCGAAGTTGCCGTCATCGAAAAAGCCCGCGCTTTTTTGGAAAGATACCTGGAGTTGGAGCACTTGTTGCAATTGCCCGCCCAAAGCCACGATTTCCACTACGAACTAGCCGTACGCAATGGCACGGATGCCGAAGCCGCCGCCGAAGCCCTGCGCAAGCAGTGGAACCTGGGCTACGACCCCATCCCCAGCGTGATTGAAATGCTGGAAGACAAGGGCTTCAAAGTACTCGAAGTGGATGCCGACGATGCCTTCGACGGCCTCAAAGCCCTGGTGCAAGGGCATCGCATCATTGTGCTCAACAAAAAGCACAACGCGGTGCGCAAACGTTTCACGGCTCTACACGAGCTGGCGCACCACAGCCTGACTTTTGATACGCGGCTGGAAGAAAAAGACGTAGAACGGCTTTGCCATACCTTTGCCTCAGCGGTACTCTACCCTGCCGAAATGGCCCGGGGTGAAATGGCCCAGGAGCGCTTTCATTTCTTCTTGCAGGAACTCGAATTGATCAAAGAGCGTTGGGGGATTTCCATTGCGGCCCTTTTCCCACGCGCGCTACACCTGGGGATCATCAACGCCAATACGTACCGGCGACTGAATACCAATTACCGCGTCAAAGGCTACCACCGCGACGAACCGGGTGAGTTTAGTGGCCGTGAACGCCCCCGGCGTTTCATCCAACTCCTCTATCGGGCCATTGGCCAAGAGGTCATTTCGATCAATCATGCCGCCCATCTGGCTGAAATGAATTTGGGCGAATTTCGGGACAAATTGGAACAACTGGCATGAAGGACATCATCATCACCGACACCAACGTCTTCATCGACCTCATCAAAGCGGGTGCGCTGGAGTACTTCATGCAACTAGACTACCACATCCTGACAACAGGCTTTGTGGTGAACGAAATCAATCATCCAGATCAAAAAGCCACATTGGAGCGCTGCCTGACACCCGAACGGGTCGAAATTATCGAATTCAGCGGCGAAGAAATGCTCAACATCCTCCGCTTCCACACCCGCCGCAACCTCAAGCGCCTCACCGATAAGTCGGTTCTTTTTCTCGCCGTCCAGCGCCAATGCCCCCTGCTCAGCGGCGATGGCGACCTCCGCAAAGAAGCCCAGGACAATGGCCTCACCGTTTTTGGCTCCCTCTGGGTCATCAATCAACTCGTTGAACAACAGATTTGTACACCTCAATTGGCGATTGCACTACTGAGGCGATTGGAGCGTTGTAATCCGAGGTTGCCGAAGAAGAAAATGGAGGAAATGGTGGAAAGGTTGGAGGGGATTGTGGTGTGAGGGTATAGACAAATTATAGGCGATGAGCCATGAACATCATTCAAGTAGGCATTAGAGAAACTTTTCCTATTCAATCATGGTTTCTTATCCAAAATTGAATAAATTGCTTAAAAATTGATCCTTCCATGCTTGAGTTAAAACGAATTACTTTTGATCCAAATGTTATGGGTGGCAAACCCTGTGTTAGAGGGATGCGAATTACCGTAGGTACAATTGTTGGACTAGTAGCTTGCGGATATTCATTCGCTAAAATTTTGGACTATTATCCTTATTTGGAAGAGGATGATATTAAAGAAGCGCTGACTTATGCCGCTTGGAGGTCAGAAGAAGTAGAAGTACCATTTGCTGCTTAATTGGCTTTTATGAAAGAGGGTAATAGTTGGTTTTTATTTCGTTTCTATTATTTCTCTCAACTCATCTAAATTGTTGATTAATGGGGAGAAATCCTGATCTATCCGGAATATTTCAGAAATTAAAAATTCCAAGCATTCAAAGCAGGTTGATAAAGTTAGCTCATTTTCTCTTTTCTTTTTTTCATCTTTTTTTCCTAATATGACTTTTATGTCTTGAGTCTTGTTGTGTACAAAGCTATTACGAAGAGAAATAATTTCTTTTAAATATCCATATTTATGGTTGTCATATCTAATTTCATTATTTGTTGCTAATTTTGGGATTATCTTCCATTTGCTGACGACATCTAGTCTTTCTAAATATTTTTTCATGTAGGTATCCCCTAATCTTGTTGCTCCATAATCATAAATAAAAGCTTCTAAATATATGGCTAAAAATATTATGCACTTTGTATATGATTTTTTGGATCTATCTTTTGCCTCATTAATTTTTTTTTCTTGTTTATATTCTTCAAATAAAATCCCCGGTATTTTGCCTTCTTCAGTAGAGACAAATTTGTAGTGTTTACCTAAACTTTGAAGGCTTCGAATTTCAATATCATACTTTTTCCACTCATTGTACTCCTCTTTACAAATCTCAAATAGCATTTGCAAGTCCCCGATTCTCAATGATTTTTCTTCCATTTGTAGTTGATTACTTTATCATTTGTAATTATGATCGATCTAGTTGTTTACTCCACACTTTTCTTTTTCCCATTGACATGAAGCCACCTCATTTTATCTAACCCGCACATCGTTGATATAAATTTTGGCATAAAGTTAATAAAAAATGCTAAGAATTTAAAAACCGCCTCTTTTACCTCTTGCTTTTTACCCCAATTCCCCCTATTTTGCAGAAAAAATTCAAAATAACCCATGTTGCTTGAATTTTCAATCACCAACTATCGGTCAATCGGGGAAACACAGACCATCAGTCTCGTGCCTGCCCCGAAGCAAAAAGACCATTTGCAGAACATCTTTACTCAGGGGCGTTACCAGGCCCTGAATGCCATTTCGCTGTACGGGCCCAATGGCAGTGGTAAGTCCAATATCCTGCGGGCAATGAGCCTGCTGGACAGGTTGGTGCATACTTCGGCCCGCACCGCCTCTACCAGCCGTTTGCCTTACGATCCCTTTTTATTGCGGGAGGGCTGGGAAGAAAAACCCACCCGTTTTGAAATCACTTTTGTTATTGAGGAAAGCCGTTACCGTTATGGTTTGGCCTTTAATGCAAGCCAGGTTGTGGAGGAATGGTTGTTTCGCAAGTCGGCGGGGCGTGAGGTGAACCTGTTTGAACGGGAGGGTGAGGTCATCGATGTCAGTTCCGGGTTGAATGGTTCCAAACGCATCATCGATGCAGCCATTGAAGCTACCCGCCCCAATGCGCTGTTCCTTTCTACCTGTGATATTTTAAATGTGGAAGAAGCTAAAAGCATCATGCAGTGGTTTCAGCATTTCAGCATGGTCGACGGGTTGAACACCGAATTTGAAGAAATTCAAACCGTTGAACTTTGGCAAGACAAGGAGTTTAGAGAAAAAATCAAAACCTATCTGGCCTCCCTGAGCCTGAATATTGTGGACGTAGAGATCAGTACCAAGGAGTTTGAAGAATCCGAGCTACCCGATGAGCTGCCCCGACGAATCAAGTCCCAATTGGCCAAATCGCTCAAAGGTCAACAGAGTTATACGGTATTTGCCAAACACCGCATGTACGATGCCAATGCTTTACCTCTGGATAAAACCCATACCTGGCCATGGGAAGAACGGGAGTCTTCAGGGGCCAAGAAGGCGTTTCAATTGAGTGGCCCAATCCTGTGGACTTTGGCCAATGGAGGTGTGCTGATCATTGATGAAATTGAAGCCCAGTTGCATCCCATCATGACTTTGAATACCATTGATGCCTTTTTGGACAAAAAAAGCAATCCCCACAATGCCCAGCTGATTTTTGCCACGCATGATACCAACCTGCTCAGCTACTCCAATCTGAGAAGGGATCAAATTTGCTTTGCGGAAAAAAACCAGTGGGAGAGTACCGAAGTTTATGCCCTCTCCGATTTTGTGTATTTCGGCGAAAAAAACGGCACATTTAAATCGGAAAAAGAGCGCCCGGATACGGATAAAGAAAAGCGCTATTTCGAAGGCAGATATGGAGCAATTCCAGGCTTAGGTGATTTCCAAAAATACATCCGGAGGATTCAATGGCACGAAGAGGTAAGTTAAAAAAGCAAAAGTCTAAGGAGGAAACCTTACGACCAGTTCGGTTTAGGAGGTATGACCATTTTTTTCTCATCGTGTGTGAAGACGAAAAAACGGAGCCTTATTACTTCGATACATTTGCCCATGAATTTCCTCAGGAAACCGTTTTTATCCGCACAATTGGTACGGGGAAAAAGCCCAAAGGTATCGTCGAACAAGCGATGGTCGAGCGAGAAAAATTTGCCCTTGAAGCTAAAAAAAGCATCAATGAGGTTTGGGTCGTTTTTGACAAAGATGATGAGGGGAACAATGAAACCACCTTGGCGAATTTTAAGGCGGCCTGGGCTATTGCTCATCAGCAAAACATCAATATCGCCTTTAGTAATGAGGTTTTTGAATTGTGGCTATTGCTTCACTTTGTTGAAATTGATGCCACCAGCCCAATGCCGAGAACGGAAATTTATACTCGTTTAGAAGCCGCAATTCAAGCTCTGCCTACAAGACATTCCTTTACGTACCATCACGGCAAAACAGAAATCATTGACATTTTGAGCGTAGCCGGAGATGAAGCCAAAGCAATTGACCGTGCTGAAAAACTTTTGATTGAGCAGCACGGAAAAGAGCCCATTGATTCCAATCCCAGCACCACCGTCCATGTGTTGGTCAAACGCCTGAGAGCGCTTATTGAGTGGTATTCGTACAGCATGGATTAGTGATATAAAGTCGCCCGCATATTTCCCAAAATAATTTCCCCAAACTTCCCGTACCTTCCCCCAAGATCACAAGCACCACACCATGAAGCGATTGGCCTACATCCTCCTAGCCATTGCCCTGGCTTCGCCTCATTCCGGCCTGGCTCAGCGCATCCTCAACGGCAGTTTTGAAGGCGCAGGTAACACCTGTGGGTACAACCTCAGCAACTCGGCATTTACCTCCCGGATGCCCAATGTGGTGGGTTTTGGCGAAAAAAACGAGCTGGACATTCTGAATGCAAGTTGCAACTATGGGCCAGCGTACCGAGGAAATACCTTTGTGGCCCTGACTGCGATTGCGGGGATTACCGACGCGCTGGGTTTACAATTATCGGAGCCACTGGAACCCGGGCAAACGTACACCTTACAGTTTCACCTCAAGCTTGGTCGACTTGTCAATGGCCCGGCGCGTTTGTCCATCGGGGTAGCCAGTAGCCCCAATTCACATGGCGAGTTGTTGCACACCGTATTTGACCTCAATAATGATTGGACCCGCCGGCAATTCCAATTCAAGCCACCCATTCGGGCTGCGTACCTCACGGTGATTGTTGAGTGTGCTGGGGAAGCCTGGGTTTTTGTGGATGATTTTTCGCTCGTTTGCCCAACTTTGAAACTAGGTAAGGATACCACCTATTGTGAAATTAAAAACCTGGCATTGAAGGTACCGCAACTGTTTGACAGCTACCAATGGAGTACCGGAACAACTACGGCGGACATTGTGGTACAAGACCCCGGGCTGTACTGGGTGGAAACCAAATTGGGTGGCTGCACCCTCCGCGACAGCATTGAATTGCTGGAAAAACCCGCGCTTTGCAACTGTAAACTGTACTTCCCCAACGTTTTTTCACCCAATCAGGATCAACACAACGATACCTGGGCACCACTTTCTCCCTGCGAACTGGCCGATTACGAACTGTTGATTTTTGACCGTTGGGGAGGCATGGTCTTTCGCAGTCAACAAATCAGTACGTCCTGGGATGGACAGCAACGGGGGCAACTTTCACCCAACGGCCTCTACGCCTACCGCATTCGTTACCGTTTTCAAAGTTTGGATGATGATACGACCTATCAATCCGAAGGTTTGATTCAGTTGCTGCGCTAAGGGACGGAAATGAAGTGAGTGGTCTGATTTGTGAGAATTTGTGTCATTTGTGGCTAAAAAAATCTCGCCGCAGGCGAGTAAGAATCATAGCTCTTTGCGCAAACTGGCTTTGGGGACATTCAATTGCTCGCGGTATTTGGCTACCGTACGCCGAGCAATATTATAGCCTTTTTCTTGCAGCAATTGGGTGAGTTTATCATCCGAAAGTGGCTTGCGTTTGTCTTCGGCACTGATGATTTCGGTGAGGATTTTTTTGACCTCCAGGGTAGAGACTTCCTCTCCTTCGCTGTTCTGCAAGGATTCAGAGAAGAATTCTTTCAGGCGACGGGTACCGTATTCGGTTTGTACATATTTGCTGTTGGCCACTCGTGAGATGGTCGACACATCGAGGCCCGTACGATCGGCAATGTCCTGCAAAATCATCGGACGAATCTTTTTTTCATCGCCACTCAGAAAGTACTCCGTTTGGTAGTCCATGATGGCATACATCGATTTGTACATCGTTTCATGGCGTTGCCTGATGGCATCGATGAACCAGCGGGCTGATTCTATTTTTTGGCGAATGAATTGCAGGGTTTCTTTTTGGCTGCGCGTCAGTTTATTGACCTTGCGCTGGTCATTGTAATTGCGCAACATATCGCGGAAGGAATCGCTGATGCGCAAGTCCGGCGCGTTGCGGGTATTGAGTGTCAATTCCAATTCACCATCGCGGTTGAGCACAATAAAATCGGGGATGATGTACTGCGCCGAACGTTCCATCGAGCCCGCAATGTAACCACTGGCGGGTTTGGGATTGAGTTTCAGGATTTCGTGAATAGCAGCCCGCAACTGTTTTTCAGTAAGGTTGAAATGGCGTTGCAGTTTTTCGAAGTGCTTTTTTGAAAAAGCTTCAAACTGCCGATTGATGATTTTGCAAGCTACTTTTAGCGCCTGCAATTCGTCGTCATCCAGGTCTTCCCCTTGTTCTATTCTGATCAACAATTGGATGTACAGGCATTCCTGCAAGTCGCGCGCACCAATGCCCGGTGGGTCCAGGCGTTGAATTTTTTTGAGGATATCGACTACTTCTTTTTCCTCAATCATCAGGTTTTGAGAAAAAAGCAGGTCATCAGCAATGGCGTAAGGTTCGCGACGCAAGTAGCCATCTTCGTCAATGCTGCCGATGATTTGTACGGCAATGGTTTGCTCCCGCTCGTTGCTGAGGTTGAGCAAGCTGATTTGCTGTTCGAGGTATTCGTGGAAACTATTCTCGATGGCTACCGGAACAGTTTTTTCTTCTTCATCGGCCTGGTAACTTTCGCCCCGCTCTTTGTAGGAAGCGGGATCGTCTTCCATATAGCCGTTGAGGTAATCGTCGAGGTCGAAGTTGTCGTCGCTGTATTGGGTCTCTTCGGAATCGGCTTCATTGCTAGCTGCGGCTTCTTCTCCAGCGGCATCGGCACCTGCTTCGTAGTCTACTTGCTCGTCGGCAAACTCGTCGTCGGTTTCTTCCAGCGCTGGATTTGTTTCCATTTCCTCCTTGATGCGCTGTTCGAGCAGCACTGTGGGTATCTGCAGCAATTTCATCAACTGAATTTGCTGTGGAGATAACTTTTGGAGTAAGAGCTGGCGTTGTCCTAAACTTGTTTTCACGGTACAGTACTGGCTAAATATCGAGTCAATTAATGGTGATCTGGTACTTAAATACGCAAAAATCAACCGATGGTTGCATCATTAAGCAAAAATCGTTCCAATTTCTCAAATTTAGGGGGTATTATAGCAAGAATCAAGAGAAGTTGTGAAAAAAAGTTGTAATAAAATTCAATTGCTCACAATCGCGGCTTCCCTGGCTTCACGCCTGCCTCAAATCCATTCACACCCTTCACTTTCACCTTCCGCCGATACACCTTATCCCGACAAGTAATGTACAGCGTATCAAAATTGGGGCCAGCAAAACACAAGTTCGATACCTGCCCCTTCGTTAGCGGCACGGGCAAAATCGCATTCACTCTGCCCAACTGATCCAGCACTTGAATCCCCGTAAGCGAGGTGACGTAGATGCGCCCATCCCGATCACATTTCAGGCCATCTGACCAGGCATTTTCATCCTCGTCGCGAACGTGCAGCCAGCCGAATTTTTGTTTGTTGGCCAATTTGCCGTCAGCTTGAATCTGATACACCCACACCCAATGCGAGGCCGATTCGGTCACGTACAATTGGGTTTGATCGGGCGACAAGCACAGCCCATTGGCGAATTTTAAACCCTCATCCACCACCAGCTTCTCACCATTGGGCCGGATGAGGTGCAACTTGCTGGGCCGTTCGCGGCCATCGGGCGAGGTAAAATAGATATTGCCATTGGTGGCCACGGTGATGTCGTTGCTGCTAGCGACGCTATCGGCTACCACCTTTACATTGCCCTGAGCGTCATAACTCAGGATTTGTTTGTTGCCACCTGCGGCAGTGTACCGTTTGCCATCTGGGCCGAAGGCGGTACCCGTGGCCCGTTTGGAGTCGATGGGCAGGGCAGTGAGTTTACCATCCAACCCTACTTTGTAGGTTTTGGAATTCGGGAAATCCTGGAAAAAGAACTCCCCGGCGGCATTGGTGGCGGTGCCTTCGGTAAAGCTGTAGCCTTCGCCCACCAGTTCCCATTCGGTATTTTCTACTAGAATGTCGTTGAGAAATTGGTTTTTGGAGGTCCCTTTGCCGACAGGTTTGGGGTAATCTTTCCACAACCAGCGCATGGCTTGCGGGAAAATGGCGGTGCCGTGTTGGCCGTTGTGCCCCCCTTCACCCCATACATAATTGAGCTCATAGCCCGAAAAACTCAAAGCGCGGGCCATCATTTCATTGGCCTTCCACCAGTCGCCAGCGTAGATGTTGAGGTCGTTGCTGCCGTCTTGCAGGAAAATGCGGATGGCTTTGGGTTCGTACTTGCGGATCAAGGAAGGGTAGCGATCGGCGCCCCGCAGGTTGACGTAGGTGCCAATGGCGCTGAACACGCGTGAGAAGGCATCTGGTCGCTCCCAGGCCGCAGTGAAAGCACAAACCGCGCCACTGCTTGACCCCCCAATGGCACGATCGTTGCCACTTTTAGAAAGCATGATGGCCCGACCATCGGCGGTTTTGCGTTTTTCCACCTCGGGCAAAATTTCCTCCAGCACAAAACGGGCGTAAGCATCCCCCAGTCCGTCGTATTCAAAGCTGCGGTTGTAACGGTCCAGAGCCGTTTCTTCATTGCTCGCCTTCACTTGGCCGGGGGTAATGAATACCCCGATGGTGATCGGTATTTCTTTTTGGTGGATCAGGTTGTCAAAAACGGTGGGTGCCTTCCACTGGATGCCGTCTTGATTGACGTAAACGCAGGCGGGTTTGTCTGGGCGGTATTGGGCAGGTACATAAACGGATACTTCGCGGCGGGTGCCGGGAAATATTTTGGAACTTTCAAAAGTAAACTTGAGGATTTCCCCCTTGGGCACGCCCGCCTGTTCGACCGAGGCAGCGTCAACGGGATAGGATTCGGCAGGTGTTTGGGCAAAAGCCAGGGCGGCATAGCCGAAGCACAGCAGGCTTGCGATCAGTTTTTTCATGTTTATAGTTTATAGGCATGAAAATTAAGCTTTTATTCAGGAATGAGGGAGAAATGTGTAATAAAATTGAAGGAGCTCCTGCCAACTTATTTTCTTGTAAGGCTGTTAAGATTTTAAGCCCGTCTTGGGGTAAAATTGTTTTTCATGTCGCATACTTTTACTTTATACGAGGAGGGCGTACCCTTAGCCCAGGCCGAACGCGCCTTGCTCCTGTTTCATGGCCGTGGCGGCAATGCTCAGGCGATCCTTGAAATCGGACGTGCGCTCGCACCAGCAGGTACGTATTTGGCTGCATTACAAGCCACCAACAACACCTGGTATCCCTATAGTTTTATGGCACCAGTGGCAGACAATCAGCCCTGGTTGGATTCAGCCTTGGCGAATGCTCGACAGTTGATTGAACAAACCGAAAAGGTATTGCCTGCTGCCCAAATTTACCTGCTGGGGTTTTCACAAGGTGCGTGTTTGACCTTGGAGAGTGCGGCCCGTTTTGCCCGGCCATTTGGCGGCGTGATCGCGTTTACGGGCGGCTTGATTGGGCAAACCCTGGATACGAGTCCCTATCAGGCCAAGTTTGCTGGAACCCGTATTTTGATGACCAACAGCGACAATGATCCCCATGTGCCCCAAAGCCGTAGTGAAGAGAGTAAAGTGGAGTTGCAAAACCTGGGTGCTGAGGTGAATCTCGTGATTTACCCTGGTCGACCACATGTAGTGTCGCCTGTTGAAATGGATTTGGCCAAAAGTTATATTTTTAATTCCATCCCTTAGGTGATTCTTAGGTTTCTTAGGTGGTGAATTAATGTTTTTTCACCACCTAAGAAACTTTAGACACCTAAGAGTCACCTAAGAAGAGGGGACTTATTTGATTACCCACTTCACCTTCCCCGCATAAGGGTCTTTTACCAAAGTCCCTTTTCCTGCTTTCAGCGTCACATTCACTTCTTGCAACACATTTTCCGTAGGCAAACACACTTTTCCTGTTGCTGCTCCCGTGCTAGTATAAGCCTGTAGCGTGATTTTTGACCAATCAATCTGATCCGTACTTTGCGCCAATTCCGCATGCGGAATCACAGCCCCATCCCGAATCATCACCACCAGCGACAGTTTGCCGCCATCGATCACATGCCAGCCACCGTTGTACACTTTGCCCGTTTGGTAATCGATCCATTTGCCCTCGGGCAGATACACCTTGCGCTGAGTAGCCCCGGTTTCAAAAATTGGTGCCACCAACATATCCGAACCCAGCAGGTATTCATTTTCGATGAGCCAAGCGCCGGGGTCTTGAGGGAATTCTACAAAAAGCGCGCGCAGCATCGGCAAGCCTTTTTCCGTCGAAGCTTTCGCCTGGGCGTAAATGTAGGGCATCAGTCGGTAGCGCGTTTCGGTGGCATTGCGGAAGTGGTTCAAAAAACTTTCGCTGAACTCCCAGGGCTCTTTTGGTGCTTGGCCATGACAACGCGAGTGCGAGCTAAACAGGCTAAAGGGCGCCCAACGGCGGTACAACTCCTCCGGGGTACGGGTCGTAAAGCCTCCCGCATCGTGGCTCCAAAAGGTAAAGCCCGACAAACCCAAAGACAAGCCGCCGCGCAATTGTGCTTCCATGCCCATATCCGAAGTTTCGGCGTCGCCGCCCCAGTGTAGCGGATAACGCTGGCTGCCCGCCCAGGTGCTGCGGGCCCAGATGATCTGGTCGCCCGTGATTTGTTTGGTGATGTCTGATACAACTTTGTTGTAGCGCAAGGGGTAGAGGTTGTGCTCGTAGAAGCCGCTGCGGCCATTGGCGTAAATGCCGTTCAGAGGAGCCGCTTCGCCAAAGTCAACTTTGATGACCGAAACGCCCAGTTTCAACAAGTTGGCAATTTTATCCTGGTACCATTGTACGGCATTGGGATTGGTAAAATCGAGCACCGCATCTTCGTAAGGCAGCCCACCTTTGGGGTTTTTTACATGAAGTCCCTTGGCAATGATTTCGGGAAAGAGGTCATTTTTGGGCACAAAGTAAGGCAATTGCCAGAGGCAGGTGCGGAAGCCCTGGGCCTTGAGGTCGCTGATCATTTTTTGTGGGTCTGGGAAACGATCCTTCGCAAACTGGTAATCACAGCGCCAATCGGTGCCAAACCAGCCCGTATCAAAATGAATCACATCCGAAGGAATACCGTTTTTCCGCAGCAAGTTGGCCACATTCCGACCATCCGCTTCCGAGAAATAGGTAATCCGGCTCATCCACAAACCAAAAGACCACAGTGGCGGCATACTCGCTTTGCCCGTGAGGTTGGTGTATTCGTCCAGCACGTCTTTGGGCTCACCGAGGAACACGAACAGATCCAGGTTTTCATCCCCAATCATCAAGTTGGTGACCGCGCCATAAGTCGCTCCAAAGTCGCAAGTGACTGGCGAGGAGGTATGCATAAACATCCCATAACCCCGGCTACTCATGAAAAAGGGAATGGGCTTGTACATACCCGCATTTTCCACACCGTTGGGGTCGGTGGTAAACAAGTTGACCTTTTGGCCGTATTTGTTCAGGCTGGTGAAGGACTCGCCGCAGCCATAAATTTTTTCATCGGGCGACAGGGTAAATGCCGCACCCACACTCCGCGAATAATCACCCGCCCGACGCACAAAAGAAAAAGGCAGGACGGGGGTAAAAGAGCGGCTGTTGCTCTGGTGCCAGGTTTTGGTCAGCAATTTCCCTTGGGCATCCCGGAATTCAATCGTCCAGGGGTTTGGAGTGATGGTTACGCTGCCAAAAGCGCTTTTGTACTGGTGTCCCTCTTTGGTTTTGCTGTATGTCCATGAATTGTCCTTGCCGGGTTCTTTGACCAGCATCAAGGATGGTTCAGTGGCTGGAGCAGTGTGCCCTGTACTAGCTCGAATCCGCACAGCGCGAGGCGATACAAACTCCACACTAAAAGGCAGCACCGGGTCCACAGCGTACTCAATACCTGGAAACTCATTGCCGCGCACTCTGCGAAGCCCAGCCTGGGTGTTGTTGAAGGCATGGGCAGGATAGTACTCGTTGCGCCGCCATTTGAGTTGCCCTTGCCCGGTACTTGGGTCAAAAGCGGCCAGGCTATCGGCTAAAAAGTAGGTGTTGGTGTAATCTCGAAAATCACCGCTGAGGTCGAGCGGTTCATTGAGCAGGGTAGGGCGATGCTGTGCCCAAAGGCTCAGCGGTATGCCCAACAAACAAGTAACAACAATCAAAATCTGTTTCATTACCAAAAATTGTGGATAAAGAATATCCCTTGTTATGGGTTTTCCCAAGTCAAGATAGATTTTTTGTTGGAGAGGATTGGAATATTTCAGGAAGGAGTCATCACCCATTTTGTAGAATACCCACTTAACGTCCTAAATACCCCAAATTGGGTAAGATGCGCTACAAGGAAGACTAATTTTTAATAAAATAGTCTTGGCATCATTTTTTCCTTTTCATCATGACCTTAATGATCAGTTCACTTCAAAAAAACGCATTGCTATGCCAGATCCACAAAAAAATCCCCGTACCGATCCTTCTACGGCCGTCGATCGCGATCGGGAGGATATCAATCGCAATCCTGATCACGATGAATGGGATCAGAATGAGCCATCTGTCGACCAGGTTGATAGATCTGGGGATGAAGAACAGGACAATCCTCGCCCTGGCGAGAAGCCTATTCACCGAGACAATGAAATGCCCATACGCCGTACCAACGAACACGATTATGACCGAGACCAGGAGACAATCAGCGATGATGTTGGTAATGAAGGCGGCGGACGCTAATCATTTTCCTTTTTTCAATAACCACAGTCGTATCAATATTGCATGAGCCGGGCAGTCGTATTCCTACTGCCCGGCTTATTGTTGTAAGATACACCCTGGATTGTTTTTTTCCCAGAACAATCTTATTTAAGATGGAACCCAAGGAGATATTAGATTTTCACCGGATGTTTTTTGGTGACCTTCATTACGGATTTTTGTTAGAGGTGGTCGTGCGCACCATCATCGTGTACCTATATACCATCCTATTGCTGCGATTTTTAGGCAAACGCAGCATGGGACAATTGTCAACGTTGGAGCTGTCCTGTGTCTACAGACACACAAGTATGCACGATGGCAAGAAAAAACATCCGCTCCTGGCTCACGGGCATCAACGACATTAACAATTGCAGTACCTGGCTAGCCCAAGAGTTCCTCTATTAACTCCCAAGAAGAGTAATAATGGAAACATTACCTAACAATACTATTTCGTGATTAATAATAAAAGCGTGCAAACGTACTTTGGTCGGCATATATTTTGTAGCTATTTTATCAAAACTAGCAGAGCACTCATGTCGGTGGATGCACCCCAAAAACAATCAAATTTCTCCGATACTCAACAAGCTTCTGTCGGTTCAATTGCAGTTCATTTACCGTACACCGACCAATCGAAGTCAAACCAATGATTAAGGTCGCATCTTCATTCCAAGAAAAATGTTCTTCCCAGTGATTGATTCGTGGATTAAAAACGGGTGTCCACAAATGCGACGACCGATCCAGAACTTTCACTTTATTGGATTTTAGTCGATTACATAAAAAACAAGCATAAGCTAGATTACCTATATCTGAGCTGCCACTCAGACTTTCAGGAAGGATGTGATCAATGGTAAATGAATTTGGAGCGTATTTATCCTGGCTTTTACAATATTCGCAACAGTAATTGGCTCGTTGAGCCACCGCTTCACGTGTACTTTGGGAGATGGATAACTTAGCCATTTAAGCCCAATTGCTCAATAATTTCATCAATCGTAGTACCCCGCAAAATTGCCAATTGCCCTATGCTTTTCAGTCGCTCCACACTGTACTCCTCATAAGCTTCCGCGAGTTTTAGTGCCTCGACTTCTTCCTCAGAGCTCAAATCTTCAAATTCTGACTTCCAATCCAGAAATTTTAGCCTATCCCATTTTTCTGAATCAAACCCAAGATTGATATTTTGTAAAAGCCTGGCTTCTACTTCATCAAGAATGGGTACGCCACTTTTTTGGACACGGATAATATTCAACTCACGTAGCAATTGATCAAGATGTTGAACATCTAATTGCTTTGCGCTACTTAATATGTCAGAAACGGATACCTGTAACCCCATTTTCAGTTTTGATTCAAAAATAAGTTTGTTTTTGGCAAAAAGCAAGTTGGCTGTCGTTTCACGCAGTAATCCCCCTAACGTAGACCTGCAATTGTTTTCCCCATTCCCATTTTGTTTCTTTATTTTGCTACCCAGAACATGAAACTATAAACACGACAAACATGCACACCAAAAGCTTTTTTATTGGGGCATTCTTTTGCCTGGGAGTAATCATTCCTGTTCTTGGCCAAGTAAAAGCTCCTCGCGCACATGGGCCAGTTCCGAGCGAAAATCAATTGCGTTGGCAAGAAATGGAGTATTACGCTTTCATCCATTTTTCCATCAATACCTACACCGATATGGCCTGGGGCAAGGGTGATGAAGACCCCAAGCTCTTTAACCCTACCGATATGGATTGTCGGCAGTGGGCCCGCATTTGTAAGGAAGCCGGGATGAAAGGAATTATTTTTACCGCAAAACACCACAGTGGCTTTTGTCTGTGGCCATCCAAGTATACCGACTACTCCATAAAAAACATTCCCTGGCGCAATGGTCAGGCGGATATCGTGCGAGAATTGGCCGATGCCTGTAAGGAATACGGATTGAAGTTTGGCGTATACCTCTCCCCCTGGGATCGCAACCACGCTGAGTACGGCAAACCAGCCTACATCACCTATTTCCGTGATCAATTGCGAGAATTGTTGAGCAACTACGGCGATATTTTTGAAGTGTGGTACGATGGTGCCAATGGTGGCTCGGGATATTATGGTGGCGCCAATGAAACCCGCAGAATTGATGCAAAAACCTATTACGACTGGCCCAATACCTATAAGTTGGTTCGCGAACTACAGCCCAACATCGTCATCTGGAATGACGGAGGTGACCGAGCTGACCTTAGATGGGTGGGCACCGAAGCTGGCTATGTAGGGGAAACCAACTGGAGCTTATTGAACGCCACGGGTGATGTACCCGAGGAAATGTTGCGCCACGGAGTGGAAAATGGGGATAGTTGGGTTCCCGGAGAAGTGAATACTTCCATCCGGCCAGAATGGTTTTACCACGAACGTGAGGACAAAAAGGTAAAAACCCTGCCTCAGCTCATGGATCTTTACCACCACTCGATTGGTCGCAATGGCACGCTGCTGCTTAATTTTCCGATTATGCCCAATGGTTTAATCCACGAAAAAGATGAAAAGGCAGTCCTGGAATTTGCCAGTGCCATCAAAGAGGCTTTTGCGGTAAATCTGGTGGAAAAGGCGGGTGCAGAAGCTTCCAACATTCGCGGCAAACGCTCAAAATACAATGCCAAGAAAGCCATTGATGGGGACAAAGAGAGTTATTGGGCCACTGATGATGGCGTCAATAAAGCTGCCCTGACCATCAATTTTACGAAGCCAACTGCCTTCAATCGTTTTTTGGTGCAGGAATACATCCGCTTGGGGCAAAGGGTGAAAACTTTTACCGTAGAAGCCCTGGTGAATGGCGTTTGGAAAGAGCTAGCCAAGGAAACGACAATCGGGTACAAGCGCATTCTTCGATTTCCTACGGTGGAGGCGACCAAATTGCGGTTTACCATCACCGATTCAAAGAGTTGTCCACTTATTTCCAATATTGGGGTGTACAAGGCCCCGCAAATTTTGACCCCGCCCACAATCGTACGCGAACAATCGGGAGACATCCGAATTACGCCTGCCGATCCTGAGTCTGAACTGTATTACTCCCTGGATGGCAGTACGCCTACAGTACAATCGAACAAATACACTGGTCCAATCAAAACCAATGATGGCAAAGCAGACGTCAAAGCCATCGCCTACAACAAGACTACCGGAAAAAGCAGTACACTCACCGAAGAGAAATTTGATATAGCCCGGAAAAACTGGAAAGTGCTCGGCATCGAAGACAAGAATGTATCGAAGGTGCTGGATGGAAATGTGAATACCAATTGGCACCAGAGCAGAAACGCCAAGATGCCAGTCGAACTCGTAATTGACTTAGGTAAACAAGAGAATTTGACGGGTTTCCGGTATTTGCCCGATCAAAATTGGTGGGCAGACGGGAGCATCATCACCCAGTATCAGTTTTTTGTTGCGGAAGACAATCAGGCGTGGGAACTGGTCAGTGAAGGGGAATTTGCCAACATCAAAAACAATCCTTTTTGGCAAACCAAATCTTTTAACCCCATAAAAGGACGTTACATCAAACTCAAAGCACTACAGAATGTGCAAACTACTGCTTCTGGTTATGCAGAAATTGATGTGATTACGGAGTAGAACGTATGGGTTTATGGTTTTGTACTACCAAGGCCGCCGCTCATACACCACCGCCTTATCTCTTATCTTCTTTATCTCCCGATAACGGTACAAAAACGCCTTCGCCGCAGGTTCATCCGGCAATTCGGGCTGAAACACTACAAAACGTGGATTGATCTTTTGAATCCGCGCCAATTCCTGGCTCAAGCTAATGCGCAATACCGCACGGTGCCGTTTTTCCCAAATCAAGGAGCGGTGCACATACGGCGTAGGGCTTTCTTGGCTCAACAAATGGTAAACAATCTGATGGTAATTGCCCAGGTAAATTCGGTCATCTGGCAACAAGAGAGGGCGCAAATAATTCGCCGTTTCACGGGCATGATCCGGCTTGTCGAGGTAGTCTTTTTTCTGCAAAAACAAATTGACCAAAAACAACAAACTCAACACTATCGCCCCATTGCGCAGCTGAAACAAAGGTGCAATCCAGCGCGGCTTAGGCAGGTCACGCGCATAAAAAGTACCTGCCAACCAGGCTACAGGCAACATCATCTGAATAAAATAGTGCCCAAAAGGTTTGCCCTGCACATTGATGGCCACCAACACACATACCGCCCAAATACAGGCCAAAATCCAGGGCTTGGCACGCCAATACAAACCCCAGGCAAAAGCCAGGGTGATGGGCAAAAAGCGCAGCAAAAAATCCAGCAAAAACAAAGCCCGGTTTCCTACACTCAGTTCTGCTGGATAAGCTCCTCCCACGCCAAAAGTATAATGCAAAAATACTTGTTCCAGTCCCCAATTGCGGTAGGTCCAATACACCAGCAGTGGAACCACCAAAAAGGCGGCGATCATTAGCATTCCTTGCAAGAACAAGCGAAAAAAGGAAGCTTTGGCCTGCCAAAAAAGCCAGATCAACATCAACCCCATAGCCAAGGCGTCAAACGCTACGGTATATTTGATCATAAAACCTGCACCCAAGCACAATCCCGCGCCCAGAGCGCCCCAAATCCGTTGAGGAAAGGCCAAAATTAGCCAAAGTGCCAGGGCATTGAATAGGGTGTAGTACAATTCCGTATTCGGCGAGACCCCATAAAAAGTAAACAAGGAACACATGAAGATGTACAACACTCCACTGGCTCGGGCGGCGTTTTCGTCGGCTTGCCAGGCTTTGGCCGCACGATACAAAAAATAGCCAGTGCCCGCTACCCAAACTGCCGTAAACAAACGCAACAAAAAAATCGATCCCCCACCGATTTTTAACAAAGCTGCATAAATCAAAAAAATCCCCAGCGGCTTGATGTCAATTACATCCACCCAATAAGTCTGGCCACGCAGCAACGCATCCGCAATGACAATGTAAGTTGATTCATCGTGATTGATCACCGACGGAAAAAACGAAAAAATGCGCAGCAAAAAGGCCGTTCCTAAAAAAATGAGGAAGGGGGATCTGAACATGAGTTATATTTTCACAATTTTCTGGTACCCATAAGCACTTCCCGCCACAATGCGAATGAAGTAGGTGCCCGTAGGTAAGGCGTCCAAGTTAAGGGTTTTGCTTTGAAAATTGGCTTGTGGCAGTACATGCCGTTGCAACAAACGCCCGGTAGGGTCCAATACCTCCAATTTGCCTACATCAGGTAGGGTGCCTAGTTCGATCAGCACAGTACCTTCTACAACCGGATTTGGGGTTGCTTTTAAGGCAATTTTTCGATGGGCAGGTGTATCCACTGACGTAGTAATGCGCAGCGCTTCTTCTACCGCAGCCAGCACGTTGATGCGCCCGTAGCCATATACCGGATTGGGGCTACGATCGCTGCGAAACCCTGAACAGGTCATCGTATCGGTGAGGGACACCGCCGTTTTTTCCAACAAGGTTTCAATCGTTTCTACTTGCCCAGCCAGTGCAGGATTGGCGGAAATGATCAGCGCTACAGCACCTGCCACATGTGGGCCAGCCATACTGGTGCCGCTGAATACGGCAAACCCGCCTCCAGGCACCGAAGAGCGTACGCCCTGGCCCGGTGCCGATACATTGGGCTTGAGCACCAGGGTGTCTTGCCATCTTGCAGGCCCACGTGAGCTAAAGCGGGCGATCACATCACTGATGTTTGTAGCACCAATAGTGAAAGATTGAGGGAAAAAAGCGGGTGCATCATCAACCGAGCCACAGCCCTGGCTACCGGAATTGCCCGCAGAAACCACCACTACTACCCCGGCTGCCCTCAGGTTAATGATGGCCTTTTCCATCAGCTTCCAGTTGTTGGGCCCACAACCTTCGATATCGGGACAGCTCCAGGAGTTGTTGATCACGTGAGGGGCCAGTTTTGGGTTAGGGTTTTGATTTTTCAAATCGGTGGGGGCCAAAAACCACTGAAAACAATCCAGGTAAGAGGCGGGACTGCCCCAACCCCGATCCATATTGCGGCAGCCGATCCAGCGCGCCCCGGGAGCTATCCCAATTTGATTGCCCGCTCCGTCGTCGCCTACCATCGTACCCATCGTGTGAGTACCGTGATTGTCGTCGTCGCAAGGAACTTGGGAATTAAGCCCACAGGGGTTGTTGGTATCGTTGTTGAGCGGATTGTATTGGCTGATGCCGTCGTGCCAGTTG
The DNA here is from genome assembly GCF_041740695.1 of Haliscomenobacter sp. Taxonomy (GTDB): domain Bacteria; phylum Bacteroidota; class Bacteroidia; order Chitinophagales; family Saprospiraceae; genus Haliscomenobacter. The sequence goes on from NZ_JBGSLK010000021.1 coordinate 84,634, forward strand.
TAGTTGTGGTTGGGAGTAGCTTCTACACTTCCCCGATATTTTTTGATGAGCGTGGGGTGCTGCCAGTCGTAACCAGTGTCTTGTCCCGCAATCACCACCCCTTGCCCGGTGAATCCCTTGTTCCATACCGCGGCAGCCCCAATTTTATCAATGCCCCACTCCACACTGGAGCGTAGGCTCGCGCTACTCGTTTCCATTCGCGGCGGAGATAGGTAGGTATGTGGGTTGCCGATAATAGCTAATACTGTAGGCTGAGCGGCCAGCAGCGTGGCAGTAGCCTGATCCAATTCAGGGACAAAGATGGCATTAACTATCCACAGTGGACTGGCGCTGAGTTTGGCATTGAGCAAAATCTTCCACAAGGGTGCCTGGCTGCGTTCTGCAGTCGCTTTTAGTTTTTCAAAAACGTAGGCACCTTTGGCCTCTTTGCTGGGGAGTTGCCGGGCAAAGCTCAAATCAGCTTGTTCTGCCAGCATGACGATTGCTTCGGCATGCCCCTTGGTACGCAGCATTTCCTGTACCTCTCGCTCTATTTTTTGTGCCTGGATTGGCGAAAACAAACCCAGGGCAATTCCAAACAGGCAAAATGCGTTAATAAAGATGTGTTTCATCGGATTATGGTTATGGCCTTGATTAAGCCCTTGAAACAAATGCACCAACATATTTGACAATCACCAAAATAAAAAGCGTTAAATCTTTTGCAATTCTCGAAAAAGAGCTATTTTACATGCAAATGACAAAATAGCCTCACTTTGCTTTTTCATTTCCAGCTATTGAGATACAGTATTCCCATTTGTGCATATCAACAGAGAGCAACAAGATCTACGTACTCAATCATTTTCACGGCATGGAACGTTCCATTCAGATGTACAACGCTTTTTCGGGAGCCAACGCTCTAGAAAACATCGCACTACTCAACTTCTTTCGGGCACATACACCCGATACCGAATATCGAGCCATTCAAGAGGCATTGGATTATGCCCTCAAAAATAAACCTTCTTTCGGAGGATTTGTACTCACCTATACGGTCAACAACCGAATTGTTGCTGGTGTAGTCGTCAATAAGACAGGAATGCAGGGTTTTAAGTCGGAAAACCTGTTGGTACTTGCTGCCTTGCACGAAGATTTTAAAGCCCAAACTACCTTATTGGAAGACCTCATCAACAAAGCAGTGGATTATGCCGATGGCGATATCGCCATTTACGCCAAACCCAATCACCCTGCCTTGATGATGGCCAAACGGATGGGTTTTAAAGACCAATACGTAGAGCTCAAGTTTCAAAAAGCAGCTCCGCTGGCAGCAAAAGTAAGGGTCTAAGTGGTGGATCAGTACTTAACAAATTTTCATTTTCAAAAATAAAGTTTTATTTTGCATGAGTTTTTAAACAAAAACACCCAACTCATGCAAGAGCAAGTTATCGCTCATCTTTCGCGCGATCCACTACTGGCATCCATCATTCCCGATATTGCTTTCCCGGACTATGGTGCCGACAATACCGATGTTTATTTTGGTTTGTTGGAATCCATCACCTCCCAACAGCTTTCCGTCAAAGCTGCTGATACGATTTTTAAACGATTTTTGGCCCTGTTTCCCAACGATTACCCCACAGCGGAATTGTTGGTTGATACCCCCCATGAGAACCTGCGTGGCGTCGGTCTTTCCAACCAAAAAGCCCAATACATGCGCAACACCGCTGCCTTTTTTCTTGAACATCAATTGTTTGAGAAGGACTGGTCCGATTACAGCGATGCCGAAGTGGTGCAAACGCTGAGCAGCATCAAAGGAGTTGGCAAATGGACCGTGGAAATGATCCTGATGTTTGTGCTGCGCCGCCCGGATGTATTTCCCATCGACGATTTAGGGGTGCGACAAGCAATGATCCGTCTGTACAAGGTGGAATCGGAAGGCAAGGCCCAATACCAGCAGCTGACAGAGATTGCGGAAGCCTGGCGGCCATACCGCACTTATGCCTGCCGCTACCTGTGGCGCTGGAAAGACCAGTAGGGGCAACCCTACGTGGTTGCCCCTACGTGGTTGCCCCGCCCGTTGGGGTAGCCACAAAGAGGGTACCCACAGAGGGCTACCCCAACGTATTCGAAAACATCGATCAATGAAGTCATATTCTTTATTCTATTTCCTCTTTTCTGCATTATTGCCATCCTTTTTATTTGCCCAATCTCGGTATTCAGCCGATGTGATCATCTACGGCGGTACCTCCGCAGCCATCACGGCAGCTGTACAGGTGAAAAAAATGGGCAAATCCGTCATCATTGTTTCTCCAGATAGCCATTTGGGCGGTTTGTCTTCCGGTGGTTTGGGCTTTACCGATACTGGGAACAAAGAAGTCATTGGCGGGCTTTCACGGGAATTTTACCACCGCCTTTATGAACATTACCAGCAGGACAATTCCTGGGTCTGGCAAAAAAAAGCTGAATACGGCAACAAAGGCCAGGGCACGCCAGCCATCGATGGCACCAACCGCACCATGTGGATTTTTGAACCCCATGCTGCGGAAAAGGTATTTGAAGATTTTGTCAAAGAGTACACCCTTACCGTGCATCGCAACGAATGGCTCGATCGCTCGGCCAAAGGTGTGAGCAAAAAAGGAGGAAAAATCCGTTCTTTTCGCACCCTCAGCGGCAAATTGTACAGTGGCAAAATGTTCATCGACGCCACTTACGAAGGTGACCTCATGGCCTTAGCTGGCGTTACTTACCACGTAGGGCGGGAAGCCAATTCGGTGTACAACGAAAAATGGAATGGAGTACAAACCGAAGTTTTTCAACACGGCCACCATTTTAAAGCCAAAATCAGTCCTTACAAAATTGAAAATGATCCCAGTAGTGGACTCCTGCCCGAGGTATCTGCCGAACCCGCGGGCGCTTATGGTTCGGGTGACAAACGCATCCAGGCCTATTGCTTCCGCATGTGTTTGAGCAACCATCCAGATAACCGCATCCCCTTTGCCAAACCAGCGGGCTACGACCCCGCCCGCTACGAGCTTTACGCCCGGGTATTCGCCAGTGGCTGGCGCGAAACATACGATAAGTTTGACCCTATCCCCAACCGCAAAACCGATACCAACAACCACGGCCCCTTTAGTACCGACTACCTTGGCAAAAACTACGATTATCCCGAGGCTTCTTACGAACGGCGCAAAGCCATCATCAAAGACCATGAGTTGTACCAGAAGGGATTGATGTACTTCTTGCAAAACGACCCACGGGTGCCCGCCGATGTACGCGACAAAATGCAGCAATGGGGCCTACCCAAAGATGAGTTTACCGACAATGGCAATTGGCCGCATCAGCTCTACATCCGGGAAGCTCGGCGTATGGTGGGGGAATTTGTGATGACGGAAGCCGATGCGCTGGGCAAAACCAAGGTGCCAAACCCGGTAGGAATGGGTTCCTACGCCCTGGATTCGCACAACACCCAGCGCTATGTCAAAGCGGATGGTTATGTGCAAAATGAAGGCGATATTGGGGTGCACCCGGATCGGCCTTATTCGATTGCCTATGGCTCGATTTTACCCAAAGCCAAAGACTGTCAAAACCTGCTGGTACCGATTTGTGTGTCGAGTTCACACATCGCTTATGGTTCTATTCGGATGGAACCTGTATTTATGATTTTGGGGCAATCGGCAGCTACGGCAGCGGTGCTGTCGATTGACAACAAGATTAGTCCTCAAAAATTGCCTTACGAAAAGTTACGGGAGGTGTTGTTGAAGGATCAGCAGGTGTTGGAAAGGTAGAACGCGAAGAAGTTTATCACAAGGGGCAAACCAAAGCGACATATTATAATCACAAAGGAAAAAACAAGGACACAAAGGACACAAAGTTAGACGTTGACAGCGCTTCACTTTGTGTCCTCTGTGTCCTTGTTTTTTCCTTTGTGATAAATAAATTGTCGCTTTGAGGCCTTCTTCTTATTGCCTCCGACTCAAATACACCCCAACCAAAATCACCCCCATACAGCCGATGTGCAACAGCCCAATTTTTTCTCCATCGGCTACCCCCCAAAGCATGGCGATGATGGGCATCAAATAAGCCACCGTCGACCCAAAGATGGCCGAGGTCTGTTGGATCACTTTAAAAAAGATGATGGTCGCCAATACCGTCCCTACCCAAGACAAAAGTAGTACATAACTGATCGATTGCCAGGGATTTGGCAAAGTGCTCATGCGGGGAATAAAATCGGTACCGAGCAACAAATAAATCCCCAAAGGTACCCCTACCGTTCCAAAAGACCCCGCGCTAACCAACAAGGAATCCATGTCCCGAAATTTGGTTGCAATGAGATTGGTGCCCATGGCGTAAAAAACCGTAGCCAACACAATCAATAAAGCATAACCCACCGGGCTATTGCTGATCCCCCCTTTGCCCAAGAGAATCAGACAAGCAGCTCCGACCAAACCCAATAAAATCCCTAATACTTGCCGTGTTTTGACCGTCACTTTAAAAATCAAAACCCCGATAATCATGGTAAAAAGAGGGGTGAGTGAATTGAGTACCCCGGCTGTAGCACTGCTGATTTTTTGTTGCGCGGTGGAAAACAAAATGGCGGGTAGGGCACTGCTGCAAAGTCCCAATAACATCAGCAGCGGCAAACGCGACCAATCCATCCGTTTGTAGTTGTAGATCAACACGGGCACAAAAGCCAGCGCCGAAAGCGACATGCGCAAACAGGCCACCTGTACAGGCGTGAAGGATTCCAGGCTTTTTTTGATTAAGATAAAAGAGGTTCCCCAAACCAAACTGAGGATACCAAGGGTCAGATAAGCTTGCCACATGGGCATGCTGGCAGGGGAGTTGGTATTATTCATTGGGCAAGAGTACAAAAGATTTGTGATTCGCAGAAAAAACCGCATCAGTAACTGTTAGGGCAATAGAAAAATAAATATTCATTTCGCCAAAGGATTAGATAAGTAAACGGTTCATTTAAAGTGTCTTATCTAATCCTTTGGCTCAAAAGAAATGAACATTTATTTTTGCCCACTACTAAGTTTCAACAGCTTTAATTTTTTTGCCATAAATTTGCGGACACTTAACTGAAAATGTAAAAGCTACAAATCATACGACCATGAAAAAATCCATCTTGCTTTTGCTCCTCCTGAGCAGCTTTGGTCTGGGACTACAAGCCCAAAAACTGGCCGACAAACGTACCGCACGCGACCTCGAACTGAGCGCGCCCGAACAAGAACTAAAGGCTGGTCAAAGTTATGAGATCCCCGTCACCGCGGCCAATTTGGGCATGGTGCAAGGCTTTCAGTTTTCTATTTTTATTGATCCTACGGTAGCTGAATTGACGGGCATTGAAGGCGGCATCCTGAAGGAAGATAACTTTGGTTTTTTTCCAAAAAATGGCCTCATCACGAGTAGTTGGAATGTAGCTTCTCCGCTGCCCAAAGAAAAATTGAACGAGGTGTTGTTCACCCTGAAAATCAATAGCCGCAAAGACATTCCACTCAGCAAAATTCTGGGCCTGCAAAGCCGTCCTACCGCGATGGAAGCCTACACCACGAATGATGAACAGGTGGGCATCAGCCTGAATTTCAAATCAGCAGCAAAACAGGGAGATAAGGCGCTGTTGTTCCAAAACAGCCCCAATCCATTCAGCGAAGAAACGGTGATTACTTTTTATTTGCCCGCAGCAGCGAAGGCTACTTTGGTGGTGCGCAATGTGGAAGGAAAGGTACTGTTTCGCACCCAAGGAGATTTTGGCAAAGGCCAACAGCAATTTGTGCTCAAACAAAGCGACATCAAAACATCCGGTGTGATGAATTATACGTTGGAAACTACCAATTTTACGGAGACGAAGAAGATGGTGGTTGTGGCGAAATAGTTGAGTTCGGTTTAGGAAAGTTAAGGGAGGTTGAGAAGGTTTAGGCTACCGCGAGCGTCATTGTCAACGTCGCTCGCGGTAGCCTAAACCTTCTCAACTTTCTCAACCTTCCTCAACCATCTTACCACCAGGAGCTCCCCCAAGAGTACCCAAACCGCAATTGCAACTGCGCAAAAGGTTTTGATACATCACTGCTCTGTAGACCACCACCGTCGACATCACTCACCAGGCGGTAGCCACCCTCGGCACCAACCCGGAACCAGCGGAATACATTCACTTCCAGGCCCACGGCGGGTTGTAGCACAAATACACGATCGCGGCTGAAGGAATTGTTGTCGTCAAATTCGATGCGGCCACCGCCGATTACGGCACTCATGTAAGGATGGAGGACTTTGGTCGTAGCAGGGGCATAACCAAGTAAAACTCCACGATGCCGTAGGTCGTACACGCCATTTTCGGTAGGCAGGGCATAACTGTCCTTCATCCGTTGCCAGGCCCAACCCACCATCAGCGAGCGGCCAAATTCAAAGGCGAAATTTCCACCGGAAAAATACTCGGTATCGTCTTCAAGGAAGGTAAAGTTGTGGCTATCCGAAAACCAAAAACCAGTCAAGTCCAGACGGGTTTGATTGAAAAGGGTTTCTTCACGCTGGGCGTACATTGCTCCTGCGGCAAAAAGGCCCAAAGTCAGGATCAGTATTTTTTTCATTGCTTGCTTGTTTGGAAGTAAGATGCTAAAGCGTTTGCAATACCCCTATTCCAAACTAAAAATTACATATGCTGCCAACCCTGCGCCTTCAACGGATGAATATTCCCACCCTTGGTATGCAACTTCAAGCCATCCTTCGCCTCCACGATTTCACCCGCAATATAGATGTCCGGTAAAAAGCGAATTTTATCCACATCCTTTGGATCGATGGTAAAGAGCAATTCATAGTCCTCGCCACCATTCAGTGCACAAGTGGCTGGGTCGAGCCCAAACTTGATGGCCTGCATTTGGGTATCAGGATGGATCGGAATGCCCGATTCTTCCAGGTAACCCCCTACGCCAGATTGGGTACAGATGTGGAACAACTCGGAAGCCAGGCCATCCGAAATGTCAATCATCGCAGTAGGCACCAGTTGGTTTTTTTCAAACATCTCGATCACATCCTTACGCGCTTCGGGCTTCAGTTGGCGTCCGATGATGTAGTCCTGTGCTTCCAAATCGGGCTGAACGCCAGGGGTATCCAGAAAAATTTGTTTTTCCCGCTCCAATATTTGTAAGCCTAAATAAGCGGCTCCCAGGTCTCCAGTGATACAGATGAGGTCGCCTATTTTGGCGGTATTGCGGTAGGCTATTTTATCTGCGGTGCCTTGGCCAATGGCCGTAATGGACAAAATCAAACCTTTGTTGGAGGAGCTCGTATCGCCGCCCACCAGGTCTACCCCGTAGTGCTTGCAGGCCAGGCGCATGCCTTCGTACAGCTCTTCCACCGCTTCCAGCGAGAAACGATTGGACATGGCGATGCTCACCGTCACCTGCTTGGGCTGGGCATTCATGGCGTAAATGTCCGAGAGGTTGACGGTGATGGATTTGTAGCCCAGGTGTTTGAGCGGGGTATACATCAGGTCAAAGTGGATGCCTTCGACGAGCATGTCGGTAGAAACCACGGTTAAAAAACCCGTGTTGTCAATCACGGCGGCATCATCCCCTACACCTTTGAGGGAAGAGGCATTTTCTAAGGGGAATTGACGGGTCAAATGGTCGATTAGACCGAATTCGCCTAAAGTGCCTATATCGGTACGTGGTACTTGTTGATCTTGCATTGAGTTGATTAGCTGGTTCAAAACTGGGCTTAGCTGGTACAAGTCTCCAGACTTGTACCAACATTTTCGCGTCTCTGACGCATGAGCAACGCGAAAATGTTGAGCAAATACACGTCAGAGACGTGCCAATAATGGTACAAGTCTGGAGACTTGTACCAGCGCCAGTTGTCTTTTCAAGGGTTTGCCCTATGGCGCTGACAATTTATCAAAAACCATTTTCGCCCGTTGCATACTTTCTTCACCTTCTTTCTCCGCCAGTTTCACTGCTTTGGCAGCGGCAGCTTTGGCTTCGGCAATTTTACCTTTGGTCAGCAGCAGGTCGGCATAGCTAAGGGTGTAAATGGACTGTTCACTTTTTTCGGAGGCTGTTTTCATCAAGTCGATGGCAACATCCAGGGCATCCGCTTGTTCTGCACTGCGTTTTTTCAGATCAAAAGCAACGGTGCGCATTTCGGTAACTGGTTCGCTGTCGGCGGCTTTGGCGTAGGCCTTGGCGGCTTTCAGGTAATCCTTGTCGTTTTCCTGTTTGTTGGCCATTTCCATGTCCATCCGGGCAGCAAACGCAGCGGCGCGTTCAGGAAGGTTGGTTTGCATTTTTTTCTTGGCCTCTTTCAGCAAGTCATCATTTTGCATGGTGATGGCCTTCTGCGCGGTAGCTTTGCAGGCGCCGTAAATTTTGGCATTTACAGCATCCTTACCGCCTAAGAGGGCAGCAATTTCGGTACGTTGTTGTACCAGCAATTCAAAGGCTTTGCTGTCTGCTTCGGAGGTGCCTTCGAAGATGATTTTGCGGCTCAATTCAGAGTTCAGGTCTTTTTGGGTACGCAAATAGTCGTTCACCACGCGGGGATTGGGCTTGCCATTCCGCGCCATGGAGCGTACATATTTGTATACCAATTCAGGGCTGCGATCCCCTTTTTCGTAGGCTTCCACGTAAGCTTCGGTATTTTCTACCCGACCGAGGGCACTTTTGCCTTCTTTGATGAAATCTTCCACCTGTTTTGCACCCACCACTTTTTTGATCACTTTGCCATCGTTGCCAATAAACAGCAAGGTAGGATACGCCGAAACGGGATAGGTTTTTTGGAATTTTTCGCCCTCTGGCTTTTCCATGTCAATCTTCATGCTAATGAAGTTTTCATTAAAAAAAGCGCCAACGTCAGCATGGGTAAACACGTTTTTGGACATCATTTGGCAGGGGCCGCACCAGGTGGTGTAAGCGTCTACAAAAATGGGTTTTTCCTGCTTTTTGGCTTCAGCGAGGGCTTCTACCCAGGTGCCGTGGAAAAACTCAATGCCTTGCGCCGCGACAAAACCGATCAGGGCGAAAAAAACGACCAGTGAGGAGCATATCTTCTTCATAGGAATGATTTTAAATTTCACGGATGTCGGGTTTTAACCCTTCATCTGTGGTGTATACAAAACTATTGTTGCTGTTGTTCAAATTGTTCGATCAGTTCCTGATCCGTAATGCCTTTTTTCAGGTTCTCGATCAAAACTTCGGCATCTTCAGCCATGGGATGTTGAGGATACTTTGCCAAAAATACCTCATAATATCTAATGGCTTGTTTCCGATTTTGTAAATCATTCTCGGACACAAAGCCCTGCATGAATAAAGCTTCAGGGCTGCGCTGGTAGTTTTTAAATTTCACATCAACCGTACCCCACAAATCAATGGCTTCGGCCCATTTTCCGCCGGCATGGCGCAGTTCAGCTGCTCTAAACAGGTACATAGGTGCGAGGGAATCCTGGGGGAAACGTTCGGCCAGAGTCTCCGCATTTTGTACAAAGGTATTGATTTTGGTGGTATCCAGGGTAGTTTCACTGCTTTCGCGCAATTGGCTTTCCAATTGGCCCAGGGTACTGATGAGTTGTGCTTCGGTGGCAGCTTCAACTCCTTTTGGCTTGGAGCTGCAAGCCGATAGCAGCATCGTAGCACCCAGTATAGTGCAGAAAACCGATCGTCTCAATACTTTCATGTCATTTACTTTGGAACAGCTACAAAATTACACGCGATTTTGTAAGCAATGTTGAATTTTTTTATACTTATCATTTTTAACACCGCCTTAAGGTTTTTGGATTAAACCCTGTACCTTATCAAACGTCAAAGCCATCACAAATACAAATTGCGGACATGGAAAAGATCAAACACCTCTACTGGCGCGCGGGTTTTGGCCTCAGCCCCACAGAGTGGCAACAAAAAAAAGATTGGCCCATCAGCAAGGCCATCGATGAGCTTTTCACACAGGCTCGTCAGGCGCAAGTGAGTCTGCCCGTTGTGGAAATGGGTTTGCCCGAAGACATGGAAAAAAAGCGGGAAAACCGCGAAATGTTCGAACAAATGCTGCGCGAAGAAAAACGCCGCATTTTTGAATACAACGTCAATTGGGTCAACCGTATGGCCAACCCCAAAGAAAGTGCCCTGCTGGAACGGATGACCTTCTTTTGGCATGGCCACTTTGCCTGCAAACCCGACTTTGGCAAATTGGGCATCCAATACCTCAACACCCTGCGCAAACACGCACTGGGCAATTTCCGTGATATGGTGCTGGCCATTGCCCAAGACCCTGCGATGATTCGTTACCTGAATAACCAACAAAATCGCAAGGAAAAACCCAATGAAAACTTCGCCCGTGAATTGATGGAACTCTTCACCCTGGGGCGGGGCAATTATACCGAAAAGGACATCAAGGAAGCTGCTCGCGCCTTTACGGGCTGGTCCAGCGATTTGCGAGGCGACTACATTTTTCGCCCCATGTGGCACGATTACGGCAGCAAGACTTTTTTTGGCAAAACAGGTACTTTTGACGGCAAAGACATCATCAACATCATCCTGGAAAAGCCTCAGACTGCCCAGTTCATTGTCCGCAAAATCTACCAGCATTTTGTCAACGATCAAGTGGATGAAACTCTGGTCGGTGCCCTCAGCAAGCAGTTTTATCAGTCGGGTTACGACATTGGCAAGTTGATGCAAGGCATCTTCAGCAGCGATTGGTTTTATGCTGCTAAAAACATGGGCAATCGCATCAAATCGCCGATTGAATTCACGGCAGGGTTGATGCGCAGCGTGGAGTTGAAGTTTGAGCAACCAATGGGGATGTTGTTCATCCAACGGGCCCTGGGCCAAATTCTTTTCAATCCACCCAACGTGGCGGGTTGGCCAGGTGGCAAAACCTGGATCGACAATTCTACGCTGATGTTGCGCTTGAACTTGCCTGGGTATTTGTTCAATTCAACTGAGTTCAGCCTGCGTACCAAAGGCGAATTTGAAGATGCAGCGCGGGAGAAAGGCAATCGCCGACTGAGCAACACCCTCAATCTGCAACCCTTAAGCGCCAGCATCAAAGGCAACAACAGCAGCGAAATTGCCACCGAACTGGCCAAATACCTGTTGCTGACGCCTACAGGTCAGCCGATTGAAACCTATACCAAGGAATTGCCAGCTACCGACCGCGAAAGCATCATTCGCCAAATGACCATGCGCCTGATGACGCTGCCGGAATATCAAATGTGCTAATAAAAGTTGAGGCGTTGAGTGATCGGTCGCTGAGCGTAGTCGAAGCGCCGA